>NZ_CP081496.1:3158616-3790339 GCF_019774615.1 Streptomyces sp. BHT-5-2
GGTGAGCCGGAACGGGCCGAGGCCGGCGGCGGTCATGCCGCGCTGGAGGCGGGCGGCCGGGTCCGTACGGGCCACCGCGACCGCGAGCTGGGCGGTGGCGGCGAGCGGGGCGGTGCACCACAGGAGCCGGTCCAGGGAGGGGCCGTCTGCCGAGGGATGGGCGGCGGCGTGGCCGAGGGCGGCCAGCACCAGGAAGCCGGTGCCGGCCGCGGCGCCGGTGACGAGGAGACGACGCAGCAGGACGAGGGGGTGAGTGCCACGGGCTAGACGGAGAGCGAGCACGCTGCCCTGCTTTCCTCATCGGAGGCGCCGGGGGTCTCGGGGACGGCGCCTGAGCGGCGGCCGTCGAGCAGGGCGAGGGTCCGGTCGGCGAGCGCGGCGACCTGGGGATCGTAGGTCGCCAGGACCACGGTGATGTGGTGCGAGCGGGCCGCGGTGGTCAGGGTGCGCAGCAGCTGGGTGCCGTCGGCGCTGTGCAGCGGGGCGGTGGGCTCGTCGGCGAAGAGCACCTGCGGGGTGCCGGCCAGGGCGCGGGCGATGGCGACGCGCTGGCGCTGGGACTGGTCGAGCCGGGCAGGGCGGTGGCGGGCGCACATGCCGACGTCGAGGCGCTCCAGCCACTCGACGGCGGTGTGCTTGGCCGCCCGGTGGCCGGTACCGCGCAGCAGGAGCGGGAGGGCGGCGTTCTCCCAGGCGGTGAGTTCGGGGACGAGGTGGGGTTCGGTGTCGATCCAGCCGAACCGGTCGAGACGCAGCCGTTCGCGGCTGGGGGAGGAGAGGGCATGCACGGGGGCGTCGTCGAACCAGACCTCGCCCTCGGTCGGGACGAGTTGTCCGGAAAGGCATTTGAGGAGTGTGGTCTTGCCGCTGCCGCGGGGGCCGGTGACGGCGAGGATCTCGCCCCTGCGGACATCGAGCGAGACATCGGTCAGGGCGACGGTGGTTCCGTGCGTGTGGTGCAGGCCGCTAGCCCGGAGAACGTCGTTGTCAGGCGGGGCCACCATCTGCACACCTCTCGCTTGTTCGCTGCTCGGTTCCCCCGGCCGGGGGAACGACCACGGAGGGTATCGGTCACCAGCACGGTAAGGAATCGCCTCCCCGGTCATTTGTGGCTCGGCAGCCAGAACGGCCCAGATTCACTCGTATGGATGAGAACGAGCGAATCCAGGCCGTCGGATGTTCGGTTTTGCACTGTTGTTCAGTTGTTCAGTTCTGCACTGGCGCACCAGGAGGTGACGCGATGATCAGAGCTTGGTCCACGCCTCGGTCAGGACGGAGCGGAGGATCTGCTCGATTTCGTCGAAGACCGGCTGGTCGGCGATCAGCGGCGGGGCCAGCTGGATGACCGGGTCGCCACGGTCGTCGGCGCGGCAGTAGAGACCGTTGTCGTACAGCGCCTTGGAGAGGAAGCCGTAGAGGACGCGCTCGGTCTCCTCGTCGTTGAACGACTCCTTGGTGGCCTTGTCCTTCACCAGCTCGATGCCGTAGAAGAAGCCGTTGCCGCGGACGTCGCCGACGATCGGCAGGTCGTGCAGCTTCTGCAGGGTGCTGAGGAAGTTGCCCTCGTTGTCGAGGACGTGCTGGTTGAGGCCCTCGCGCTCGAAGATGTCGAGGTTGGCGACGCCGACGGCCGCGGAGACCGGGTGGCCACCGAAGGTGTAGCCGTGCAGGAAGGTGTTGTCGCCCTTGTAGAACGGCTCGGCCAGGCGGTCGGAGACGATGCAGGCACCGATCGGGGAGTAACCGGAGGTCATGCCCTTGGCGCAGGTGATCATGTCCGGGACGTAGCCGAACTTGTCACAGGCGAAGGTCGTGCCCAGACGGCCGAAGGCGCAGATGACCTCGTCGGAGACGAGCAGCACGTCGTACTGGTCGCAGATCTCGCGGACCCGCTGGAAGTAGCCGGGGGGCGGCGGGAAGCAGCCACCGGCGTTCTGCACCGGCTCGAGGAAGACCGCGGCGACGGTCTCGGGGCCCTCGAAGATGATCTGCTGCTCGATCTGGTCGGCGGCCCAGCGGCCGAAGGCCTCGGGGTCGTCGCCGTGGATCGGGGCGCGGTAGATGTTGGTGTTCGGCACCTTGTGCGCGCCGGGGACCAGCGGCTCGAAGGGGGCCTTGAGGCCGGGCAGACCGGTGATCGACAGGGCGCCCTGCGGGGTGCCGTGGTAAGCCACCGCGCGGGATATCACCTTGTGCTTCATCGGCTTGCCGGTGAGCTTGAAGTACTGCTTGGCCAGCTTCCAGGCGGTCTCGACGGCCTCGCCGCCACCGGTGGTGAAGAAGACCTTGTTGAGGTCGCCGGGGGCCTCGTTGGCCAGGCGCTCGGCGAGCTCCACGGCCTTGGGGTGGGCGTAGGACCACACGGGGAAGAACGCGAGCTCCTGCGCCTGCTTGTAGGCGGTCTCGGCGAGCTCGGCCCGGCCGTGGCCGGCGTTGACCACGAAGAGGCCGGCGAGGCCGTCGATGTAGCGCTTGCCCTTGTCGTCGTAGATGTTGGTGCCCTCGCCGCGCACGATGGTGGGCACGGGGGCGTTCTCGTACGACGACATGCGGGTGAAGTGCATCCACAGGTGGTCGTGTCGATGGGGCTGTTCTTGGGGTCGGCGAAGACGACGGCGTCGATGGCGGGTACGTCGATGCCCTCCCCCAGCACGCGGGCGTTGGACAGCACGGCTGGGGTGTGGGGGTCGGTGTGGGAGGCGAAGTCCAGCAGGAGGCGTCGGCGGACTTGGGGGGCGTGGCTGCCGCTGATCCAGTCCGCCCACAGTTCCGGGGGCCGCAGGTCGGCGGGGAGGCTGGCGGCGGTATCGGCCAGGGTGGTGGCGAAGGCGCGGGCATCGGCGACGCGGTGGTGGAAGGTCAGGACGCGGCGCAGCTTGTGGTCGTGGATGGCGCGCAGGGCGGCGACCTGGCGGCCGGCCAGGCGTAGTCCGTCGACTCCGGCGCCGGGGCCGGTGGCCAGCCAGTCGCGTAGGTCTTCGTCGGTGACGACGGGGACAAGGATCTGGTAGTCGGCGAGCAGACCGAGGTCGATGGCATCCGAGAGACTCAGGCGGTAGGCGACCGGGCCGAAGAGGCTCTCAGCGTCCATGGAGGCCACCGCCTCGGTGTCCCCGTCCTGGTCGGCGTCCGCGTCCCAGATGCGTGGGGTGGCAGTCAGATACAGGCGGCGGGCGGCGGGGACCTGGTCGTCGTGGTGGACGGCGGCCCATGCCTTGCCGAGGCGTCCGGCGGTGCGGTGGGCCTCGTCGACGACTGCCATGTCCCAGGGAGGCAGGTGGTGGTCTCGGTGGGCGGCGACCACCGCAGGGAGGGAGGCGTAGGTGGCGTACGCGGTGACCGGGCCGGGGCTGGAAGGGGTGGTCAGGGCAGTTAGTTCGGCGGGGTCGGTGGTCAGGGGAACGTCGGCGCCGAGCGGTTCGTGGTCGAGGGCTTGGCGCGCGGAGCAGACGGCGATGGTGGTGCCTTTGCGTCCGGCGGTGCGCCAGGAGCGGATGGTTTGGGAGAGCAGGTCCAGGGTTGGCAGGAGCACCAGGACACGGCCGCGGGGGGCGATGCGGGCGGTGGTGCGGGCGGCGATGAGGGTCTTGCCGGTGCCGCAGGCGGCGATCACGCTGGCGCGGGGCTGTTGGTCGAGGGTCCGGGTGGCCGCGGTGACGGCGTCCTTTTGGTGGGGGCGCAGTTGGAGGGGGGCTGTGGCCATGGGGGCGCTGCTCCGGGGCGTGAGCTGAGGGCGAGGTCATTGTGGCATTGGGGGTATCACTCGGCGGTCTGGGTTACCGGGTGCAGTGTGGAGCCGCTAGTGCCTTTGCGGACGTGGAGCTGGCTGGTGATGCGGCGGCGGAGTTCGGGGACGTGGCTGATCAAGCCGACGGTGCGGTCGTGGTCGCGTAGGGAATCCAGGACGTCGAGGACCTGGTGGAGGGTGTCGTCGTCGAGGGAGCCGAAGCCCTCGTCGATGAAGAGGGTGTCCAGGACGCGTCCGCCTGCTTCGTGGGTGACGACGTCGGCGAGGCCCAGGGCGAGGGCGAGGGAGGCGAAGAAGGACTCGCCTCCGGAGAGGGTGTCGGTGTTGCGGTCGCGGCCGGTCCACGCGTCGGTGATCTTCAGCCCGAGGCCGGAGCGGGCTCCGTGGGAGGCGCGGTCGTCGCTGTGGGCGAGGGTGTAGCGGTGGTCGGACATGCGCAGCAGGCGTGTGTTGGCGGCGTCAACGACTTGTTCGAGCCGGGCGGCGAGGACGTATGCCTCCAGTTCCATACGGTCACGGTTGCTCGGTGAGGTGCCGTGGATGACTTCCTGGAGGTGGTGGACGGTGTCGTAGGCGTCTTGCAGGGGGTGCAGGCGCTCGATGCTGCCGGTGAGGGCGGTGGTGAGCTCGGCGAGGTTGTCGTGGCGGGTGCGGGCCGCGGTGGTTGCGGCGACGGTGTCGGTGTGGTGTTGGGCTGCGCTCTTGTGCAGTTGGGTTGCGGCCTCGAGGTCGGCGGACGGCTGGGATGCGGCGTGGGCGAGGTCGGGCCGCTCGAGGGTGGCGGTGTGTACCGCGCGCTCGTGGATGAAGCGCTGGATCTCCCCTTCGAGGGCGTGCAGTGTGTCGTCGTCGAGGAGGGCTTCTTGTGCGGCCTGGAGGGTTTCGAAGCCCTGCTGGCGGGCGGCGGTGGCGGCCTCGGTGAGACGCGTATCCCGCTCTTGTGCGCGGCGCAGGGTGGTGGTGGCGGCTTCAGCAGCAGTTTTGAGCTGCTCTGCGGTGTGGGTGAGGTCGGCCAGGCGGTCGGCTACGGAGGCGGCGCCGTTGCGTGCTTGGTCCAATTGCTGGGTGAGGTCGGTCAGCTGGGTTGAGAGGTGGTCGTACTCGGCGTTGCGTGCCGCGAGGTGTTCGCCGGCGGTGGTGGACTTCTGCGTCATGGCGGTGTGTTCGCGTTCGAGGGCGGTGAGTTCCTCGGTCGCGGGTCCGGCGTCGGAGGCGGTCTTCAGTGTTTGCTCGAGTTGCGTTTGGGTGGCGTCCACGAGGGCTTGGATGTCGGTCAGCGGTGCATCGCCGGCCTGAGCCCGGGCCTGAGCGGCGCGTTCCTGGGCCTGCTGGAGGTCGGCGGTGGCGGCTTTCTCGGCTTTCTCGGCCTTGAGGTGCCGCTTCTCTGCCGCCTGCTCGTCTTTACGGGTGGGCTGTCCCGGGTGCGGGGCAGCCGGGGCTGGGTGGGTGCACGATCCGCACACAGGGCAGGGCGAGCCGTCGGTGAGCTCGGCGGCCAGTTCTGCAGCCATGCCATCGGTGCGCTGCCGGCGGATGTCGATGTGTTCCTGTGCTGCCTTGGCTGTGGCGGTGCGGGCGGCTTCCAGGCGGAGTTCGCACGAGGCGACGTCGGCGAGGTGCGCGTCGCGCTGCCGTGCGTCCTGAAGGCGGCGGCGCACCTCGGCGAGGGTGGTCTGCTGGTGGGTGCTGTCGGTCTCGGCGCGCTGGGCGGTTTGAAGACGTGCGGTCAGCGCGGTACGGCGGTCGGGCTCCTTAGCGAGCCATTCTTTGGCCTCGAGTTGGTCGGCTGCGAGCGTCTCCCGTTCGGCGTCAAGCTGCTGCAGGTCTCGTGTCAGTTCCTGTACGGCGGCTTCCTTCGGCAGTAGTGCTTCGACGCGGGTGCTCTCGGCGCGTATCTGCTGCTCGGCGGTGGCGAGTTCGTCGGCCGAGGCTGTGGTGTGCGGCGGGGAGAGGACGCTGCGGGCCTTGTCCTCGTCGGCGACGGCACGGGTGTGTGCGTCTGCGGCGGTGTGTGCAGCGTGGAGGACGGCTGCCAGCTTGCCGGCGCGGCGGGCTTGTTCGAGCTGGCCGGTGATGTGCTGCTGCCGAGGTGCTTGCTGCTCCAGCTGCTGCAGTTGCTCGGTGGCGGTGCGGTGCTCGGTTTGCTGCTGGTGCAGGGTGCGCACGGCCAGTTCGTGTGCTTGTTGCTCGGCGAGGTCGGCGGCCGCTTCCTCAGCCTGGGTGGTTGCCGTCTTCAGGTGTGTGGCTGCCGCTTCCATCAGGGCTGTGGCCCACGCCTTGGCCGGCTCGGTCAGGGTCTGCGGATCGTCGCCGGTGGGGGCGTCCTGCTCGTGGTCGAGTCCTGTGGCCGCTCCGTGGATGCGGTCGATGAGGCTGATGACGTCGCCGCGGGCCGCCTTGAGGTCCTTTTCCGTCTCGCGGCCGCGTTCTTGAAGCCAGCGGTCGATGTCGGTGAAGCGGCCGGTACGGAACAGCTTGCCGAGAAGTTCCTTGCGAGTGGACGCTTTGGCGCGCAGGAACTGGGTGAACTGGTTCTGCGGCAGGAGGACGACCTGGCAGAACTGGTCCCGGCTCATGCCCAGCAGCGTCAGGAGGTGGTCGCCGATCTCCTGGTGGGACTTGCTGGATGCCTCCCAGCGGGCCTCACCGGCGGTGTCGTGTTTCCACTCACGCAAGAGTGCCTTGGCGTTCTGCTGGGTGGTGCCGGTGCCACGGGTCTTGGGTCGGGTCTGCGCGGGAATGCGGGTGATCTCCAGGCGACGCCCGGAGATGGTGGCCTCCAGGATGACCTGTGTGAGCAGGTGGTCAGCGGCGTGGTCGCTGCGCAGCACCTGGTCCCGGTCGCCGGGCGGCTTGCCATAGAGGGCGTAGCAGATGGCGTCGAAGACGGTGCTTTTGCCGGCTCCGGTGGCGCCGTGCAGCAGGAAGAGGCCTTCGCTGGTCAGGGAGTCGAAGTCGATGGTGTGGGTTCCTGCGAAGGGGCCGAAGGCCTGCAGGGTGAGGCTGTGCAGGCGCACTTTAGACGGTCTCCTCGTGTGTGGCGTGCTGGGTGGCTTCGACGGCTTGGCGCAGTAGGGCCTGTTCGGCGGGGGTGGGGTCGTCGCCGCGGACTTTCTTGATGAAGTCGTGGACGATGTCGAGGTCGCTTCGGCCTTGCAGGCGCTGGGTGTAGGTGGGGCGGTCGGCAGCCTGCTGTGGGTTGTCGGGGCGTTCGTGCAGCAGGCTCAGGGTGTGGGGGAAGCGGCGGCGCAGCCGGGCCATCGGCTCGTACGGCAGGGCGGGGTCGGTGAGGGTGACCTGCAGCCAGTGGTCGGCCAGAGCCTCGTGGGCGGGGTCGGTCAGCAGGTCCTCGAGGGCGCCCTTGAGCAGGGCCAGGGGGCGCGGGACGGGGGTGGGCACGCGGGTGAGGGTGACGGTGCCGTCGCCGGCCATGTCAACGATGGTCAGGGATTTGGTGTGGTGGGCTTCGGAGAAGGAGTAGGCCAGCGGTGAACCGCTGTAGTGGATATGGTCGTTGACGTTCTGGGCACCGTGGAGGTGGCCGAGGGCGACGTAGTCGATGCGGGTGAAGGCACTGCCCAGGACGTAGTCGAGGCCTCCGACGGTGATGTCGCGCTCGCTGGTGGAGGGTTCGCCGCCGGCGACGAAGGCGTGCGCCAGCACGACGCTGCGGGTGCCTTCCGGGTAGGTGGCGAGGTCGGCGCGGATGCGGTCCAGGGCTGCGGTGGTCACGGCTTGGTGGCTTTTGTTGGCCTCGAGGTCGTCGTGGGTCAGGGACGGCTCGAGATAGGGGATGCCGTAGACGGCGACGGTGCCGTGCTCGTCGTCCAGCAGGACGGGGCAGGTGCCGGTGGTGGCCGGGTCGGTCCGCAGGTGCACACCGGCTCGGGCCAGGACGCTGGCGCCGACACCGAGCCGGTGTGCTGAGTCGTGGTTGCCGCTGATCATGATGATGGGGATGCCCAGATCGGCGAGCTGGCTCAGAGCGCTGTCGAAGAGGCGTACGGCATCCAGGCTGGGGATGGCCCGGTCGTAGATGTCTCCCGCCACGAGGATGACGTCGACGGCGTGGTCGCGGGCCGTGTCGTGCACGTGGGCGAGGAAGGCGCGCTGCGCGTCGATCAGGTCGGCTTCATGGAACCGGCGCCCGAGATGCCAGTCCGAGGTGTGCAAGAACCGCATGGGCACAGACCGTAACCACTGAGGGGGCGACCTCGGGCGGTTTTCTGATAAACGGTTCCTCGGGTGGGTGTGCGACGGCAGGCGAAGAATGGTTTCTCTTCTGTCGCCGCCGCGGCTGCGGGCGAGGCTGCGCCACCGGGTGATTGTCAGTGGCAGGAGGCAAGATGAGCGGTAGGGGGAAGGAGGATGTGATGTCGTTATCGCGTTCTACCGGCGCTGAGCCTATCGTGGCCCCGGGCGGGTGCCGCTGGTGCGGGATCGAAGCGCGAGGGCACGGCCGGCAGCATGTGCCGGACGTGGGTTGGCATGCCTGGACTACGCCGACGCTGCAGCAGCGCAAGGAGCGCATGCTGCAGCGACGCGCCCGCGAGGCAGTCAGGAAGCCAGGGCGTGCACGTCGCTGAAGGCTTTCCTCAGCTGGGCGGGGACGTCTTCGGGCTTGGTGAGAGTGGATACCAGGGCGTAGAGCATGTCTCCCTTGCCGTCGGGGCTTGTCTGCGCCGCCTGTTCTTTGATCATGGTGAGGATGCGGGCGCTGAACTTGCCGCCGCGGTGCGTGGTGAAGTCCTCGGCGGTCCACGATTTGTCTTCGGGGCGGGGCCAGTAGGTGTTCGCCGCAGTGGCCCACTGTGTGTCGGTGAAGAGTTCTTCGAGTTCGTTGAAGCCGTCGGCCTCACCGACGTAGGTGACCTGAGTAGAGAGGTCAAGACCTGCCTTGATGAGCTTTTCCGTCTTGAAGTGTTTGTTGCTGCGGCTGTCGGCGTCGACCATCAGCATGACGGTGCGGTGGTTCTTGACGAGGTACCCGGCCAGGATCAGGGCTCCCTCGTTGTTACCGCAGGCCCACAAGGCAATACCTGCCGCCTGAAGGGACAGTCCCTGGGAGAGGCGGAACAGAAGGGGCAGGCACTGCTGTTCCGTGGGGCCTTCCACGGCGAGGAAGCAGCGCTCATGAAGCAGGACGGAGTTGCGCAGGCCCACGGCGGCGGCGATCTGCCCGAGGTGGAAGTCGATGCTGTCATGGGAGCCGTCGGCGAGGCGCTCGACAATGGTGCGGCCGCCGTCGCTGAGCCTAAGGTGGACCACGTCGGCGATGTCGACACCGTCGATGAGATTCATTGAGTGAGTGGCGACCACGACGCTCACATGAGGCAGAGCGCACTGCTTGCGGATGGTGTCCATCACGGTGCGCTGGTGGCGGTAGTCGAGGTGGGTGTCGGGCTCGTCGTAGACGACGATGGTCTGGGTCGGCTCCTGCTCATCTTCCCCGTCTAGGGCAGCGAGTTCATTGTTCTCCAGCAGGTTGCTGGTCCACTCCCACACCGCGAGGGCGATCCTGCGGTTGCTGCCCTGCCCGGAGCGCGTCAGGTCTACCGGTTCCCCGTCGGCCTTGGAGACCTCCAGAGGAGCGCGCTTGAAGCCACCCCTGAAGGAAACCTCGGGTTTGACCTGTACCCCGACAAATTCACGGCAGTGCTGGCGGATGTGCTGACACAGGGAGTCGGCTTCCTTCTCCAGACGCTGGGTGATTTCCGCTTCGATCTCCCGCACCCGTCCCTGCAGCGTCTCATCCTCCAGGAATGTCTCATAACAGCCGTTCAGCGCCGTGCGCACCGTATCGTCGGGGCTCTCATCCCTACCGCCGAATGACAGCAGCCGCGGCAGCCGTTCCTGAAGCTCTTTCGGAAGCGGCTGCCACTGCTCCACCTGAGGTGCCGTAGCAGCATAAGCGGCGAGCGCTTGCAGCAGATCGCCCTTCAGGGATCCAGCCGGGGACAGCCCGAACTCGGTTACCAACTCAGCGAGTTCGCCCTTCAACAGCCGTCCCAGATCGTGCAGTCGGCTGTCAGCAGGCCGGGAACCGAAGTACTGCCACCTGGCCGCTTGCCCATCCTCGGCAATGCGGCGGATCCGCACGCTGGGCGGCAGTGCCGTGGCAGCCTGTTCGCCGGCGTCGAGAGTGAAGATGCCCTCGACCCATGTCTGGGCGCAGCGGCCACCCGCGGCGCCTTCCGCCTGTTCGTAGGTGCGGTCCTCGTCCATCAGCCGGTGGCTTCCCAACAGGAAGGCAAGCGCGGTCAGTACAGCGCTCTTCCCACCGTCGTTGTGGCCGGCCAGGATCGTCGGACTGCTGACCGGGATGTCCTCCACACGCGCCAATGAGCGGAAGCCGCTCGCGGAGAATCGAGTGAGATACACGGTCGAGCTGCTCCGAATCTCCCTCTCCGGCTGGAGGGGTAAGACGTGCGTGCAAAACACATACAGAAGGTGCGCGTGAGCCGCCAGCGCAGACCGTTCATACTAGAGGCACACCGAGCAATGTCCGGGCACTTTCCCCCAGTTGACGCCTGCCCGCTAGAAGATGCCCGTACGAAGCCCGCCCTCGCGCGTGCTGGTCTCCCCCAGCACCGACTCAGCCTCCGACCTGACACTGCCGGCCGTGCGACCTGATGCCGATAGACAACACCTCCACCGAACTCGACTGTCGACGGTCATGCAATTCCCCACCGAGAGCGCCACTTTCCCCAGGCAAGCGTTCGAGTCGGGTGCGGTTCCTGGCTCGGGCCGCCCGCCTTGGAAGTGTCTTGGAACGCACCGGGCCGTCAAGGACGCCTACGGCGCCGCTACCGCGGTGAGCTGCGCTCATCCCTGACTGCCCACCGCGTCCCTGAGGCTCAGCCGGCTATCGGGCGGCCCGGGGAAGTGCGGCGTCCCCCTGGTCATTCCGGTGCGGCTCCGCGGCCCCATGGGGAGCAGCTTGGCGTTGCGGCTGGGGAATTACGCGACGTTCCACACCGCCGTTCAGTGAAGACCTGGCGCCAGTCACCGGTGGCGTGGAGCTCGTCGGTGCCCATCATCGCGGCGGCCTTCCGGGCAGCGGCGAGAATGTTGCGCAGGGAATCGAGGAAGTTCTCCGTCGCACCGGACGTCAGCGCCGGCGACTTGGTTTCCTGTTGGTCGCACGACGGGCTCGGGTTACGTTGGGCGCTGCAACTGGGTGACGGTGCCGCTGCGTCTTGGTGTGCGCAGTCGAATTGAGGGAGTGACAGCGGGTGGGGGCGGAGTCGTTCTCCGTGGACATAGAGGCGCTCAAGAACGCCGGGTTGGGGGCGGCGGATCTGATGGCGTTGTTGGAGAGTCACCGTGTCGAGGACGTCGAATGTGACGCGGATGTCGTGGGTCATGAAGGTCTGAGCGCGGCACTGGCCGGCTTCTGCGAACGGTGGCAGGTGGGTGTGCAGAACCTGACGAAGGACGGTCGGGGGCTCTCGCGCAATTTGATCGACACGGCAGGCGCCTACCTGGAGGTCGACCACCAGGTCGCCGCAAACCTGACGCGTATCACTCAGCTCGCCCGTGGTGGTGTGCATGGCTGAGCTGGGGGAAAGTCGGGACCCGAAGGATCTGGTGCCCGGCGACGTGAAGGCCGTGCAGGCCACGGCTCGCCTCCTGACCCAATTCGGGCAGACGTTGTCCCGAGTCGGCTCGGGACTGCGAAACCTGGACCACGATGGCTGGAAAGGGAAAGCGGCGGACGCCTTTCACGATTTTTACGACGAGGAACCGAAACGCTGGATCACCTGCGGTGACGCCTTCCACGACGCCGCACAAGCCTTGAACTCCTACAGCAACACCCTTGCGTGGGCCCAGGAGCAGGCGCGCGAAGCCGTTGCGTTGTGGGAGCAGGGTGAGAGGCAGACGCAACAAGCCAAGGCGACCTACGAACGAACTGCCCTGCAAGCCCAACAGCAGAACGGTGTGGGCGCAGCTTCCGTACTTGCCCCGTTCTCGGATCCGGGCGAGGCAACACGGGAGCAGGCCCGGTCCTTGTTGGCTCAGGCCCGCGGCCAGGTGCAGGCAGAAGGCCATCGCAGCGCTGGGGTGGTGGCCAAGGCCCAGGAAGCGGCACCGCCGAAACCAACGCTGTGGGACAAAGCCGTCGGTGCGGTGGAAACGGGGCTGGATTCTCTCGCGGGCGGGTTCCGTCACGGCGCGGCCAGTGCGCTGCGTGGTGCGGGGCATGTCGAGAACATGGCCCTGCAGGGCGCCGGCACCTTGCTCGGAGAGGAGATCAAGGCTGGCGGAAAGATTGCGGGTGGAGCGCTGCACGCCGGCGCATCCGTACTGTCGGGCCTGGGGTTCCGCGACGGTTCGCGCGACCTGGAAACTGCAGGCGAAGACGTGGAAACCTCTACCGAAGGCGCCGGCGACGATGTCGAACACCGCACGGAGGAGGCAGGCAGAGACGTTGAGGACACGGCGGATCGGGAGGCGACCGACGTCGAGGGGGGCGGCGGCCATGGTGGTGGCGGTGGGGGTAGAGATGTTGGCGGCCGTGGGCACTACGTCATCATCGACAAGGTGAAGTACCCCGAGACCGCCCAGCACGTCGACGAGGCCCAATCCGGCATCTCCTGGCGCGGAGACGAGCGACGCGAGCAACAGCAGCCCGCGGATCTGACGATCGATCGTGACGGCGCTGACGACAACCGAAAGGAGTCCCTGCGCGGGATACCGAAGCGAGGCGCTGAAAAGCTGGACCGGGACGAGTACCCGCCAGCGATGTTCGCGGAAGGCGGTCTCGGCGCCTCGGTGAAGTACATAGATCGGAGCGACAACCGCGGGGCTGGCAGATCGATGGGTAATCAGCTCAGGGGCCTCGACAACGGCGAGCATGTGACGGTGATAACTGCATGACCACGCCCTTCGATCCCCAGTACCTCGATGCGCTCACCGCACGAGCCCGCTACCCCCTGGGGCCACCCGTGACCGTGGAACTAGATCGCTCCGACGGGGCCTACGGTGAGCTGGCTGCGCTTTTGACGCGCCACAACGGCCTCACTGCCTTCAACGCCGGCCTGCAGATCTTTCGGGCTGGTGCCGAAGGTCTGGGCCCAGACTTGCAGACCTGGAACGATCCGCAGACCTGGAAGCACACCTACCAGGGCCTGGCCGATGGTTTGCTGTGCTTTGCCCAAGACCTCTTTGGCACCCAGTTCGCCCTCGACAGTGAGGGGCACGTGGTGCGCTTCGATCCGGAAACCGCCGAACGCACCATCCTCGGTGACAGCCTGGAACAGTGGGCGCAATGGCTCCTGTCCGATCCCGACGTGAACGCTACCCACGCCTTCGCCACGAGCTGGCAGGACCGCCATGGCGCCCTGACACACGACCAACGCCTGATCCCACTACGCTTCTTCACTCTCGGCGGTACCTACGAGGACGCCAACCTCACCGTCAAAGAGGCCGCACAGTGCATGCGCATCCGCGGCCCCCTCGCCCAAGCCCTGTACTCGCTACCCGACGGAGCCCACTTCCAGATGACTGCCACGCCGCCCCCGAGCGACCCCGACCTGCTCTCCCACCACGAACTCGAGGTCCGCGCTGATTACTCAACTCTGCTGATCATGGACGACGATGCGAACCTGGACGAACCCGAACGCGCCTGGTTCGACACACTGGTTGCGGATTGGATCAACGCCTCCCCCGGCGTCGTCAGTATGGGAACCGCCCGCCCCTTCAGCGTTCCCGTCACCGTAGACGTACGCCGCACGTCGCCGGCCGGCGACGACCTAGAGTTTCAACAGGCCGATCACGTCACTCAGGCCAGTCTCGCGCTCTGCTCCGGACGCCTGCTGATCTCCATGCAGGACGTCGACGACAGGCTGCCTCGTATCCCCCTCACCCCCGGCACATACGCCGTGCGCATCTACTCCCACGGTCTGCGTACCGTCTCCGAGGATGGGTTGGAAGGCGAGGACCGCTACCACGTAGTGCTTTGGCCCACCGACGAAGACCACCCCGCCCAGGTCCTCAAGCGCTACCCCGAGCCCCTTCCTGGCGGCTGATACCCACCGCCGGCCTGTCGAGGGCACAGGAGTACGACCACAACCCCACTGTCGGCATTCGTGCTCATCAGCGTAAGACACCGAAGATTCTGTCACCCGGGAACCGCGTTTCCGCAGGCTTCTTTACCGCCTTCGTGTAGACGGAGGCCCTGTCACGACAGAGGGTCTCCGCACGGGGATGCCCCTTGAGTCAGCCCGCGCACGTCTCGGACGTGCGGTCGGGCAGGACATCCACGATCCGGCTTGCGTCGACATCGACCAGCACGGTGCCGTACGTGCGGCGCGCGGAAGGCGCACTCGTCCCCTAGCGTTCGCGGGGCGCGGACCGGTACCGGCAGCGATGTCAGCAACCTGAGTGGCTGGATCCTGCGCGCGGTCATCAGCTGTTATATCCCAGCCGCTCCCCTCTTGCGCTGGTGCCGGGGAGCGGCTGGGAGGGGGCCTTCAGCGGTGGATGTGGCGTCGGCTCAGGAGGGCAACGGTGAGGAAGCACAGTGCGCCGATGGCCAGGTCGATGCGGAGGTCCGTGACGTGGTCGCCGCCGGCCAGGATCGCCCCGAGGACGGCGACGCCGACGGCGAGTCCCATCTGCCGGAAGGTGTTGAGAACGCCGGAGGCGATGCCGGCGTACTGACTGTCTGCTTCTGCGAGGGCGGCGCCGTTGATGCTCGGTGCCAGGATTCCGCCGCCGAGACCGGTGACACCGAAGCCGATCGCCAGGACGGGCCATGTCTTCTCGTCACCGGCCGCCAGGCAGAGCACGGTGCCGACCGTGGCGATGCTCGATCCGACGAGCATCAGCCAGCGCATCCCCCGGGCCTTCCAGAGTCGGTTGAGGTAGGAGGTGCCGATGGTCAGGAGCACGGCGAAGGGCAGCAGGAAGGTGCCGGCCTGCGATGCCGAGTACCCCCACTGGGCCTCGATGAAGATCGCGATGATGAACTGCAGTCCGAAGGCGCCGAATTGGTAGGCAAATCCCGCGGTGATGGCCGCGGAGAAGGCGCGACGGCGGAACATCGCCAGGGGCAGCATCGGTGCGTCCACGCGCTTCTCCACGAGCGCGAAGGCCACCAGGGCGAGCATGCCGGCGCCGGCCAGTACCAGGGTGTAGGGGTCGGTCCAGCCGCGGGCCCCGCCTTCGATGAGGGCTGCCACGATCAGTCCGAGACTGGCGATCGCGGTGAGTTGGCCGGGGAGGTCGTAGGAGCGCTCCCTGCGGCGTTCGGTTTCCTGGGCGTAGCGCCAGGAGAGCCAGAGCGCGAAGGCGCCGACGGGCACGTTGACCAGGAAGATGGACCGCCAGCCGAAGGTCTGGGTCAGCAGGCCGCCGCCGATCGGGCCGACGACGAGGGCGATGCCGCCGGTGGCGCCCCACACGGTGATCGCCTTGGCGCGTTCGGCCAGGACGGGGTAGTTGCGGGCGATGATCGCCAGTGTCGTCGGCAGGACTCCGGCGGCCGCCACGCCTTGCAGGGCGCGGCAGGCGATGAGGACGCCGAGGTTCGGACTGAGGGCGCACAGCAGCGAGGTCAGCGCGAACCCCGAAAGGGCCCACATGAACACCTTGCGTGAGCCCACGCGGTCCGCCAGTGCGCCGGAGGACAGCAGCAGGCTTGCGAGCGGGATCGTGTAGAGGTTGACCAGCCACTGGAGGGTGGACATGGTCCCGTGGACGTCCTGCTGGATGGAGGGCAGTGCGATGTTCAGGGCGCTGCCGTCGAGCAGCACCATGAAGTAGCCCAGACACACCGCCAGCAGCGCCAACCCGGCAGCGCGCCCGTGGGTCTGTGAAGGGGTGTTCGTACCCGGTAACTCGGTCGTCACGGTCATGTCGATGGTGCCTTTCCCCTGGCCCGATGCGGCCGGACTCGGCCTGCGAAGGAGTTGTACTTCAAAGTACAATGTACCTCGAAGTACAGACTGTACTCAGGGGGCGCTAGACTGGCAACCATGGCCAGGATCAACGGAGTTAGTGACGAAAGAACCAGCGAGCGGCTGATCGGCAGCATGAAGCAGCTGCTGTGGGAACGCGGTTACTCGGCCACCAGTCCCGCAGCCGTACAGCGCCTCGCCAAGGCCGGACAGGGCAGCATGTACCACCACTTCCAGAGCAAGGCGCGGCTGGCGCTGGCCGCGGAGCAGCGCATGGGAGAGGAGTTGAAGCGCGAGGTCACCGAGCGGTTCACCGCAGCCTCCACCACCTACGAAAAGATCGAGGCGTACCTCGCGCCGGACGAGCACGTGATACGCGGCTGCCGCCTCGGCCGACTCATCCAGGACGAGGAAGTCGCCTCCAACGACGAGTTGCGCGAACCGATCGCGGAGACCTATGCCTGGATCCAGGCGGAAATCGTCCGGGTGCTCAACGAGGGCGTCGCCCGCGGCGAACTCTCCCCGGACATCGACGTCGACAGTCTGGCCGTCTCCATCCTCGCGATCCGCCAGGGTGCGCACGTACTCGCACGCCTCAGGGGCTCACAAGAGCCGTTCCGTCAGGCCGGACGCGGCATAGCCCAGCTGCTCGCACCGGCCTCGCCACGCAACGACGCCACACAGGCAGCACCAGCGTCCCTGGCCGACTGAGCCTGGGCCTACAGCCTGGGGCCGTAGCAATGCTCCGATGCCGGCCGGAGACGTCGGTGTTGCCGGACGCGGTCAGGACAGCGTCTCGGGGTGCGCCTCGATGCCTCGCACCAAGACGCGAAGACTGGCCTGCAAGTCCTCAGTGAGGGAGTCGATGGCGGCGTTCGCCCCCTGCTGCTGACACCAGCGGTAGAGCGCGCCGAGATACAGGTCGCGCAGCATGTAACCGAGGTGTCGAGGTGCGGCGTCCGCTGCCAACTCCCCGCGTTGACAGCCGTCCGTGACGATCCGCGTGAAGATGTCGGCGGTGTACGGCTCCTCTTGGAGCGGCATGCCGGCCTTCACCCATGCGGTGATCATGGGGATCGTGGCATCGTGCTCTTCGTCGTTCAGCTTCGCCAGCAGCGTCATGCAGCGCTGGAGCCGCACGACGGCACCTGAGTGGCATCCGTCCAGGTTCTCCTCCTCCCTCTGCATGGAGGCCAGTAGGCGCTCTCGCCGCTGATCGGACCAGACGGCGATGAGGTCTTCCTTGCGTTGGAAGTGGTTGAAGAAGGTCCCCCGCGCCACGTCGGCGCGCTCGGCGATCTCATCGATGGAAGTCCGGTCGAACCCCTGCTCGGCGAAAAGGTTCAGCGCAGCGGTGTAGAGCTGTTGCCTGACCCTTTGTTTGTTGCGTTCGCGACGCCCTACGGGCCGCGCCGGCACGTCGTGCTGAGTATCCAAGAGGGCTTCGCCTCCCTTTCATCCACGGTTGTTGTGCTCGAGCCCTACGTGCAGCTCCCCGCCGGATGTGGTGGGTGCCCCCGCGTGCCGGAATATACCCTAGTTCAAAAATGGCTTACAGGCTTAAGTTTCGGCCTCCGTTTGCGCCCCCGCAGCGTGCTTGCCGGGGGCAGCATCCTCCCGCTGCTCGGCCTGGATGGCGGGGCCGGTTCGGCTCGCACCCCGCCACCGGTTCCCGGGCGTCGTCACACGGGTATCGCAGCCAACTTGCCGTCCAAGTAGGCACGGTAGGCGTCGCCGTCGTAGTAACCGTGGTCGGAGACACAGAAAACGAGCGGGCGACCAGCGTTCTCCGGCCGCTGTGCAAGCTCGCATGCGGCGTGGACCGCATAAGACGCCTCCGCCGACGGCAGATACCCCTCGGTGCGCAGTAGCCGGCGAGCGCTGTCGAAGACCGGCTGTTCGTCATATGCGAGCGGGTGCAACATGTCCTGCGCGCGTAGCGTGCTGAGAAGCTTGGGGGCGGCGTGGTAGCGCATGCTCTCGGCCTGGATGGGGGCGCCCTCGAAGTCGGTGCCAAGGGTGTACATCTTGGCTGCCGATCCCCGGCCGGCCCGGTCGGTGGCATCGTAGCGGTACTCGCCCCGGGTCAGGAGCGGATAGGCGCTGGACTCGACCGGGACGATAGTGGCGCTTGCACCGTCGGCCAGGAATGGCAGGCCCAGCCCGCCGATGTTCTTGCCACCACCCAGGTAGCCGATCAGGACGGGGGCGCCGTTCTCACCGACGGCGGCCAACTGCTCGCGTGTCTCAAGGCCGATCACGGTGGAGTGCATGATGGCGAACGGTTCACTGCCGCCCAGGATCCAGCGGCCACCCTCGGTGCGGTTGGCGCTTTCGATGGCCTCGCTCATCACGTCACTTAGGGAGGTCGACCGGGTGTCCGCTGCCAGGTCGGCGGGCCGTCCCCGGTGAACCTTGGCGCCGAACATCTCCATGGTGGCTCGTCGCCCCGGCTTCCGGTCATAGCTGCCCGGGACCATGTGCACCACGCAGTCCATGCCGAACCGTGCGGCTGCGGCTGCGACCGCCACGCCCCATTGGCCGGCCGCGGTACTCGTCACCAGTGTGCGGACTCCGGACTCCGAGTAGTAGTGAGCCTGGGCCACGGCGGTGATGTACTTGTGCGAGCCCGCCACGTTGCCGGCTTCGTACTTCATGTACAGCCGTGCGGTCGTGCCGAGTTCGGCCTCCAGGTGCCGCAGCCGGACCAGCGGGGTCGGCCGCCATGCCGCGTACGCCTCCCGCACCCGTTCTGGTATCGGCACCCAGGACTGCAGTGGCATGTTCTGGCGGATCAGGGCCTTCGGTATGGCCAGCGAGATCCCGCCGCTCGCTGCGTCATCACGGGCGGGCGCCGGGCGTTCTGCCGGCAGTTCGAGGCCGCGGTCGGCCAGGACGTTGTACCAGTGCGTGGGAATTCCGATTCCCATGGCGACTCCCGGAGTATGTGAGCGGTAGGCGGCGCCCAGGCGGATCTGCTCGCATCAGCTGTGACCGTGAAACGATCCGGAAGTGACGAGCCACGCCTCCGCATCGCACGGTGCCGGAACCCGAGCGCCGGTATCCGGTATAGCGAATTACTTGCCGAGGTCTCGCCGAGATCCCGCTGGGGTGCGGTTATTTCGACTCTTCCCGGACCGGCGACGCCCGTCCCCTTGACTGCCGGTGGGGCCGCCGCAAGGATGAATTCCCATGTCACCACAGAGAATTGCTTGGAATGGTTTCTCCGCAGCCGGGATTACTGGATTCGAAATCGCTTCCCAGGTGTGGATTTCGCTGCGCAGGAGCGACGACATCGAACATTCCATCGCCGCTGCGGGGGCGCAGCGGTGCCGGCAGTCGGACGCCGTGCGTGCCCTGCTGCGACAGCTGATGGTGGAGGTCGCACCGGAGGCGGCCGACGCGCGGTTGGCGCGCACCCCGGCGGGGGCCCCGGTGATCGAAGCCCATCCGGACGTGCACATCAGCCTGTCGCACGACGGGAATTGGGTTGCGGCCGCGGTGGGGCGGGGCAGGGCTGTGGGGGTGGATGTGCAGGTTCCCGTGGGTGGCTCCGGGGGCCGGCTGGTGCGCCGCTGCGCGGGCCGCTACGCCGGTCTCCTGGAGGTGTTGCCGAGCCACCGATTGGACGAGGAGATTGCGTGGGTCTGGAGTGTTCAGGAGGCCTGCGTCAAAGCGCGCGGGGTGGGGTTGCAGGGCCGTCCTTGGACGTTGGACATTCCGCCGTTCACCACCTCGGGCCGGATCGGATCTCTGTGTTGGAGAAGCCTGCGCGGATCCGCTCCGGTACCGCTGGCGGTGGCCTACGAGGGGTGAACGCGCCGGGCGAGGCGGTCTTGCCACCTCGCCCGGTGTGGTAGTGCGTCCGCGGGCCCAGGTCAGGAGCCCTGTGGTGCAGTGAGGACCTTGTCCGCAGCCGGGTCCAGTGCGAGGGCATCGCACTTGTCCGCCACGTAGGACAACGCGGACAGCAAGGTCGTCGAGGTGATCGCCCCGCCCCCTGCGGGCTGTGCCGGTGCGGGGATCGGCAGCCGGCCGACACGGGACCAAGCCAGCCTCCCATCCGGAGCGATACAGCTGCGCGTTTCCCCTCGGTTGTCGGGATGAAGGCAGTAGGGAACGTCGAGATATCCGCGTTCGAAGGCGAGGACCAGTGCTCGGTCCAGTCGTGGATGCAGGTCGGCGACCGCCTCCACGAGGGTTCTGGCCTCGGTGTACAGACCGGTGTCGGTCATCGAACCGCCGAGGGTGCGTGCGTGCCCCTGTGCGGCCGCAGCGGCTGTCTGGAGCGCGCGGACGTTCTCCTCGATCGTGGGGATGCGGTGCGCTTCCGCCTCCGTCTTGACGATCAGTCGCGCCGCACCGGCACGGACTGCGAGCCTGGCGGCCTCCTCCAGCAGATGCCGGGCTCCCTCCGGCGTCTTGGGATAGACGCCCATGTAGGCGTACAGCACGACATGCCACTGAACGTCCGGGAGGAGTTCGCCCGCCAGCCGCCGCAGGGCCCAGATCGCCTCCACGTCCTGATCGTGGCTGGTCTGTTGCGCATAGCTGAGGGAGATGCTGCGCACCCCGTGCTCACGGAAGAACATGGCCTCCAGCACGGAGATCGCCACGAGCAGGCTTGGCGGGCACAACTGCCCCAACATGCAGCCGCCGAAGGTCTCCAGGTGTGGCTCTTGGCCGACGTACCGGAGCCGTCCGAATAACTCGGTGCACCGTGCCCAGCTCTCCACGGAGTCACGCACCGGTCGGCGGCTGTAGGGCAGGCAATAGGAGAGGGGGCCGCCTTCGGTGGCGTCCAGGCCCAGGGTGACCAGGGTCCGGAATATGTCCTCCGGCGCCGCGGAGCCATGCCGCACCTGAATCGGGAAGGACGCGTCGCCGATCCCCTCGATCACCGCGCTGGTGGTCGCCGTTTCGTGCGCGACGATGGGATATCCGTTGAGCGGCGCCCCCACATGCAGCGCACTTCGGGCGGTGTCGTGGGCACCGACCCGCGTGTAGCTGTCCAGGGTGATCGTGCCGACGGTCGTTGCTGCCGCATGCTTGGTGGCGAGCAGCCCGCGGCGCATCTCCCGCGGGTCGCTCATTCCCATCCGCGGTTGCACCACCAGGCGTTGTGCCTGCTCCATCTGCTGGACGAAGGCGCCGAAGGAGGCGCGGGGGCCGCTGACCGGGCCGGCTGGCTGCCTGGTGGGCGGCTTTGACCTTCTCGGGTGCATCAGTGTGCTCCGGCCGGCAGTGCGGCGACGAACGACCGGAAGGAGACGACGCCCGCGGCGCCGTCCTCGAAGACCGCGTCGTACCCGGCGTCGATGAGCGTCCGGGACTGGCAGGGATCCGACCCGGCGGTTCCGAGCTTGCCACCGATGACGATGGGAGTGGCCGCGAGCGATGGCTGTGCGCGCAGTGCGTGAATCACCCGCTCGCCTTCCTGGAAGCCGTGCCCGTTGACGCTGCTGATCACGATCAGGTCGGGGCTCTGCCGTGTGCACGTGGCGACCAGCACGTCGTCGGGGACACAGGCCCCCAGGTTGGTTACCTCGTGGCCCAGTTCCTCGAGGAGGAGCTGCAGGTAGACCAGGTTCCAGGTGTGGGAGTCGGACGCCAGGCTCGACACGATGACGCGCGGCCGGTTGCGCGCCCCGTCTCGTAAGGCAGGGGGTTCACCGGCCGTGGTCACGATCGGGTGTGCCGGATGTGCCCCGGCCAGGGCGGGAAGGGGGCGCCGGCGGACGAGTGACAGGTTTCGGCCCTCGCCCGCGCTCATCGTGACAACTCCGCGGTGAGCAGCTCCTTGAGAGCGATCCGGTCGGCCTTCCCTTGGTTGTTCACCGTGATGGGGAACTCCTTCATGTACCGCAGTTCGCCGGGGATCATGTGTGCTGGCAGATTGGCCACCAGCCAGGCGTCATCCGGGCCGTCGTCCGCGGTGTGGCCGGGCCGGGCCACCCATGTCGCCACCAGTCGGTGACCGCGGTCTCCGTCCGGGAATCCGAGGACCACCGACTCGGCGACCGCCGGATGGTCGTTGAGCACCGCCTCGACCTCGTTGGGGCTGATCCGGAATCCGTCGCGCTTGAGCTGTGAGTCCCCTCGGCCGAGGATGTAGAGGTATCCCTCACTGTCGGCGGTCGCCAGATCCCCCGTCCACACCACCGTCTCCCCCGGGAAGCGGTCCAGGCGGCGGAAGACCCGGGCGGTCTGCTCCGGGTTGTTCCAGTAGCCCTTGCTGATGCAGCCGCCGCGGTGGATGAGGGTGCCGACCTCACCGGGCGGGCAGTCGTTGCCCTCGTCGTCGACCACGTGCAGCTGGACCCCGGGAATGGCTTTCCCGATCGAGGTCGGACGGACGGTGAGCTGGGCGGGCTCCAGGTAGCTGCTGCGGAAGGCCTCGGTCAAGCCGTACATGAGGTAGAGGTCCGCCTTCGGGAAGGCGGTCTGCAGGGTGTTGATCGCCCATTCGGACATGGCTCCGCCGCTGGAGCACACGTAGCGGATTGACGACAGGTCCAGTCCTTCCGGCACGCCGCCGACGCGTGCCGCGAACAGACGCTGGACGAGAGCGGGCATGACGGGGAGCACCGTGATGCGTTCCTCGGCGAGCATCCTGAAGGCCGTGCGTGGCATGACGAACTCGTGTAGATGCAGGGAGGCTCCGGTCAGCAGGGACTGCCACAGCTGGTTCAGGCCGTAATCGAAGTTGAGTGTCAGCAGGCCGGCGATCCGGTCCGACTGCCGGGTGCCCAGGTACTCGGCCACGATCTCGGCGCCCCGCACGAGGTTCTCATGGGTGATCATGATGCCCTTGGGGCGTCCGGTGGAACCCGACGAGTAGATGAGCATCGCCAGGTCGTTCTCCTGCGGGCGGGCGACGACCAGCGTCTGAGCCGTGTCCTGGGCCCGGCCTTCGGTCCTCGCGGTGTTCTCATCGGTTCCGGTCAGCGGCGGGATTACCGTCACTCCCGGCAGAGCGGTGCGAAGTTCGTCAGCGCGGGAGTCATCAGCGACGAGCAGCCGGATTCCGGCGTTCCGGACCACGTGGGCGACGTTCGTCGCCATGAGGTTGGGGTGCATCGGAATCACCACCGCACCCGCGCAGCTCGCGGCCAGCACCGTGATGGGTTGCTCGAGCCCCGGTCGCAGGCACACGCCGATCCGGTCACCCGCCTCGATCCCAAGGTCGGCCAGGTGGCCGGCCGCTGAGCGGGCGCGGTAGTGCAGTTCGGCGAAGGTCAGGCGTTCGCCATCGAAGGCCACGGCAAGCCTTTCTGGGTACGACCGTCGTGCATGTTCGAGGAGTTCCGGAATGGTTCGCTGCATGGTGCCACCTCGGTAGGAAGATCCGGCAGAGTCGTCTTCCGGGCGATGCGTCTGCGCAGGGAAGCCGGGGCAGGGCACTCGGACATCGTGTGTCCTGCGGCTCACCGGCCACGGCCACCGTCGATGTACCGCAGACGGCCCGGAAACGGCTCAGGTATATCTACGCCGACGCCGAATTCGCGTCGAGATCTCGTCGAGGTCACGCTTGATAAGCGTCTGAACAGGGCGACCTCATCGCTTCGGCGTGAGCTCGACAGAACCTCGGCATGCCGCTGGCTATACCAGAATCCGACGCGGCACCCCGAGCATCGATCTCGCGGACGGCGAGAGCAGCCGGAGCGATCGGTGAATTCCTTGGAGGTTCGCACGCCGACTTCCTGCCATATTACGGAAGTTTCCATATGGCCGACGGGTACGGCACACGCCGGAAGGGGAATCCTTTGATTGAGCACCTTGCCCGAGCCGAAATCGATATAGACACCTCTGCGCTCGATTGCATTCAGGCGAACCTGGCCGCTGTCGGCAACGCTATGCACCGCACGCGACGTGAGCACGAGCTCGGCGCCGTCTTCGCCTTCCGGCCGCGGGCCGTCGTCTTGGAGGACGATCAGGACAGGACCGGGCTGCCGACGATCGAACCGACGCTGGCGGACCGGGTGGCGACCGCCGGCAGGAGCCTGGGGCTGCGCCACACCGCACCCGAGCGGGTCTCCATACCCGACCGGCTGACGGACGCGCCCGCGGACGTCTGGCACTTGGTGATCGCCGACGCCTTTCACCTGCCGTGGGTCCCCTACTACCAGCACAAGCACGCCGGCCACAGCTTCGTGGTGCGCACCACGGAGGGCTCGGTGGAGCTGCTGGACGCCTACACCAACGACACCCCTTGGGGCGCCGCGCGCCCGTCGGTATGGACACTCACGCCCGCCGCGCTCCGGGCCACTCTTGACCACGTCGACTCGTTCACCGTGGTGGGACTGACCAGAAGTTCGGCAGGCATGCCCATCGGCCCTGCCGAGGCGTTGGCCTCGACGGTGCGTGAGCTCACCTCCGCAACGGACGACGGCCGGATCGACTCCTACCTGGACGCCTACGCCCGCCACCCGGACCATGCTGCGGCTCTGTCGCGGCTGACCACGGAAGTGTGGCTGATGGCCCGTCAGCGGATGGCGCAGGCCCGCTGGCTCGCCACCGCCGATGCCGCTTCCGGCACTGATGACCGTCCCGCCTACAAGGGAGCGGACCAGTGGCTGGAAGCGGCGGAGGCCACCTACCTCGCCATGCGCCGGGCGCAGCGCAGCCGTCCGGTCCCGGGCGGAGTACTGGACCGCATCGCACATCTGTTGCGGACCGACAGCAGGCGGCTGAAGGCCTGCCTGCAGGAGACCCCGGCGGTGGTCCGATGAGCCGCGACACCCTTCAGGTCCTAGTGGTCCGGACTGCGGCGCACGTGCTCGGCGTCCGTCCGGAGGACGTTGCGCAGGCCGGCGACCTCACCGAGTTTTCCACCTACACGAGCTTCCGCGCACTCGACATCGTGGAGTCGCTCGAACAGCACCTCGGTGTGGAGGTCGACGCGCCGGACCTCGTCCCGCACAACCTGCGCAGTATCGATGCCCTGTGCCGGATGTTCCAACCGAGAGCCGACACAGGCCTGGCGCAGATGCCGAAGGAGCCACACGGTGTCTGAACTCACCCTCGACGAGGCCCTGTCCACCCTTCCGACGCCCTGCTATGTGTACGATCTCGCGGAGCTCCGCACGCGCTATCAGGCCCTGCGGCGCGCTCTCCCCCAGCCGACGGATCTGCTGTACGCGGTCAAGGCAAATCCGCACCCGGACGTGGTCGCCACCCTGCTCGGTCAGGGCTGCAGTGCTGAGATCAGCTCGCCCGGAGAACTGGACGTGGCCCTGCGGGCCGGTGCGGACCCGGCGACGTTTCTCTACAACGGGCCAGCCAAACGCCGTGAGGACATCGACCGGGCCCTGCGCGCCGGTGTCCGTCATTTCTCCGTCGATTCCGCCCATGGTGTCAGGCAGTTGGCTGAGGCCGCGCGTGAGCACCGGACGGTCACTCGCTATCTGCTGCGGGTGAACCCGGAGCGGGTCAAGGCAGTGGCCGGCCTCACCATGACCGGTGTCCCCTCGCAGTTCGGCGCCGACGAGGCCGCCATCACCGCCGAGCCGGAGGCATTCACCCGGTATCCGCACGCGGTCCTGGACGGGCTTCAGCTCTACCTCGCCACCAACCTTCCTGACACCGAGGCCCTCATGGCGCAGTTCCGCGTCGCCCTTGCGATCGCGGTGCGTCTGCAGGACATGCTCGAGGTGCCGTTCGGCACGCTCGACCTCGGCGGAGGTTTCGCCGCTCCTTACGCGGTGGCCGGAGAGCCCGCAGTGAACGAGGGGCTCGCCGAGGCCCTCTCGGCCGAACTGGACACGACGTTCCCGGGGTGGCGCCAGGGCCGTCCGCGCGTGGCCTTCGAATCGGGCCGGGGACTGGCTGCCACCTGTGGGCGGCTGCTGACCCGGGTCCTCGACGTCAAACGTACGCATGGCAAGCGGATCGTCGTGCTCGACAGCGGGATCCACCACCTGGGCGGCATGGCCGGCCTGCGGCGTGTCCCGCCGCTGCGGCCCGATGTGGTGCGCGCCACGGGTCGCTTCTCGCACAGAGTCGCCGAGTCGTCCGGAGCCGAACCGGCGAGGATCTGCGGCCCGTTGTGCACTCCCCTCGACACTTGGGCCGGTGAACACCCGATCGGAGAGGTGGCCGAGGGCGACCTGCTGGCCGTGCCCAACGTCGGCGCCTACGGGCTGACCGCCAGCTTGGCACTGTTTCTCAGTCATCCCTTGCCCGTCGAAATCATCGTGGACGGTGTCCGGTTCGTCGGCGCCACCCAGCTGAGCACCCGACGTGAAGAAGTCAGCCTTTCCACCGCGACCGGTCCGGCAGACCACGCTGCCCTGTCGATCCGTTGACCATCGACTCACAACAGGAGAAAACATGGACGAGCAGTTCACCGCAGTACTTCGCCCTCACCTTCCCTACCTGCCCAACGACCGTGAGCTCGCCCCGGGCGACGGGCTCCGCGAACTGGGTCTGAACTCGATGCAGGCGATCGAGGTCCTGTTCGCGCTGGAGGACGCCTACGGCGCCGCGATACCCGATGACAAGCTCAACGACCACACCTTCGAGACCGCAGGCAATCTGTGGGAGGTCGTCGAGCAGTCCCGCGAGAAGGCAGGCGAGCTGCGATGAGCACCGCCCTTGTCACTCCAGAACCGGCCGCCACGGCAGGGCACTTAGAGGGCCGCACGGCACTGGGCATCACCAGCCCGTTGAACCTGCGACCGTCCTCCGTGGTCGATCCCGCGGCGCTGGCCGACGTGCTGGCCACGGCCCGTGAAAACGCCCCGTCCGCCGACGTGGAAGCCGCTTTCCCGACCGCCGTGATGGACCGCCTGCGCACGACCCGTCTGTTGGGCTTGGTCGTTCCCACGCGCTACGGCGGACCCGGAGGGACGGTCGACGACGTCCTCGCGGTCAGCCATGCCCTGTCCCGGGAGTGCACCTCCTCGGGAATGATCTTCGCCATGCACAGTCAGCAGGTCGAGGCCGTCGTCCGCTACGGCCCACCGCGACTGGCCGAGCAGTTGCTGCCCCGAATTGCCCGAGGCGAGGTCTATCTCGCCTCCGTCACCACCGAGGTGGGCAATGGCGGATACCTGCTCAGCGCGGGTGAGGCGGTGGAAAACCTCGGCGACACCCTGCGAGTGCAGCGGATGGCCCCCGTTGTCACCGGAGGCGAATACGCCGACGGCTACCTGATCAGCATGCGCGCGGACACTGAAGCGGCCGAGAACCAGGTGTCGCTGGTCTACGCCGATGCCCAGGACGTGACGGCCGAGCCACTCGGCGGCTGGAATCCGCTGGGCATGCGGGCCACGCGCAGCGTCCCGATGCGCTTCGACGGCGCGGTCCCCCACGGCAACGTGATCGGAGGGTCAGGCCGCTTCAGGGAGATCGTCACCGAGACTTTCGGGCCGCTGGCCCACCTCGGCTGGTCTGCCTGCTGGCTGGGCACCGCGGCCGGAGCGCTGGCCCGGACGGTCGCCTGGCTGCGCAGTCCGGCCGAACGCAAGCACCGGGACATGACCTCCGACCTGCTGCGAAGTCGCCTGTCCCACATCCGGCAGCGACTGGATCTGGTGCATGCGCTGATCGCACACGGCACCGATGTGTACAAGACCTCGCAGTCCCCCCAGGCCGCGCCGTATCAACTGCTGATGAACGCCGTCAAACTCACCGCGTCACAGGAGTGCCTGGCCGCGGTCAACGACCTGATCGAGTTGGTCGGTATGCGTCACGGCTACCTCAAGAACTCCGAACTGGGCCTGGAGCGCGCGGTACGTGACCTGCGGTCGGCCGCGCTCAACTACAGCAATGACCGGCTCCACGCCGTCGACGGTGCGATGGCCCTCTTGGACAGCGAGGTGCGCTTTGTCTGACACGGCGGCGCAACGCACCCGTTGGCTGTGGGCCGAACTCGGCGGCGCCACGCTGCGCGATGTGTTCGCCAAACCCGACCCTCGCTATGGATACGATCCGCATCACCTACGCAATCTGCTGGCGGACGTCGATGCCCGTGCCGCATTGGGCTCCACCCTCAGCGTCTGCGTCCAGGTGGCGAACGCCCTGCCGCTGCTGCTGGCGGCCTGGCGTGGCTCCGCCCACCGGCTGACCACCGTGGCCGAGGACATTCTGGATGGCACGGCGCAGATCGGCGTCGCTGCCACCGACGGGGCCGCCCCTGGGTCGGACCTGACCAGTCTGGGGACCACCGTAGAGTTCTCCGGCGACCGGGTCGAACTGACCGGGACCAAACGCTGGATTGTCAACGCCATGACAGCCGAGTGGGCGCTGGTACTGGCCCGGCACGCGCCAGGGCGACAGTTCACCAGCTTCACCCTGCTCCTCGTACCGCTGGACGCGCCCGGCGTCACCCGGAGCCCCGCCGACACCACCGCCTTCAACGGCTCCGCTCTCGGCGACCTGACCTTCGACCGCGTCCAGCTCGGCACCGGCCACGTCATCGGTGGACGGGGGCGCGGGCTGGCCCTGTTCGCCCGGCAGATGGCCGGTGAACGCCTCGCCAGCGGACTGTGGGCGGAGGCACTGGCCGGCCGGGTCCTCGCTGAGGTGCGAACCCACCTGTCCGAACGCCGCATCGCCGGGGCACCCCTGTGGCACAACGCGGCGGTTCGCCAGCGCTATGCGGAAGCGGTCCTCACCCACCAGACCCTCCGGGCGCTCTGCGACCGTCTGAGCCAACCGCGCCCTGACAACCCCGGCGGTCTGGATGAGGCGATGGCCCTCACCGCAGTGGTCAAGGCCGCCGGCGCACGAGCCCTGGACACCGTTTTGGACACCTGCGGCCCCTTGATGGGAGCCGACGGCTTCAAGTCTGACGGCATACAGCAACTACGCCTGGAGACCGCCATGTTCGGGATCGCGGGCGGTACCACCGCCACTCTTCTGGACCTGATCGCCGATCATTCCGAAGCGCTCGTACCGGCAGTGGCAACGGCAGGTGCGTGATGAGCCGCCCGCAGAGCACAACCCTCGACGGGGGACTCGGCCGCTGGCGCGTACTCAGCTGCTACACCGCGAACCTCGCGGCCTACCTGGAGGAATGCCGACCCGCCGATGACGTGGCGGACACCCTCGCACGCTCGGTGCGCCTGGCCGTGCGCACCGACCTGGCCGACGGCATCGGCTTCTCCCACCACAGCACACCACTCAACCAAACCCGGGAGGGCCGCACTCTCGTCTACCGGGGGAGCGACCGGCCCGACGAAGTAGCCGAGGCACTGCGGCAGGAATACGCGTCGCGGGGGTGTCTGCTGATTCTCACCCACAGCTCGCACCTTCCATGGTC
This sequence comes from Streptomyces sp. BHT-5-2, assembly GCF_019774615.1. Lineage (NCBI taxonomy): Bacteria > Bacillati > Actinomycetota > Actinomycetes > Kitasatosporales > Streptomycetaceae > Streptomyces > Streptomyces sp. BHT-5-2. Next base: position 3,187,535 of record NZ_CP081496.1, read on the forward strand.
CCTCTCAGGGCCGGAGCACGATGCCCCGCACTTCCTGCTGGTCGACTCCTACGATCCGCATCAGGGCCGTTGGCACGCTGTGGACCACTTCGCGGGCCTGATGGCGTCCGGGCAGGAGCAGAAAGCCTTCGAAGGCTGGGTCACCACCACCGTCCTCTTGGACGCCATGTGCGGCCCGGCGGACTTCACACCCGATCAGGAGCTACGCAACCAACTTGTCTTCGGTTTCCCCGTCGCACTGCCACCCACCCGTTACCGGTGGCTGACCTGGACAGACGCCCCGGAAGGGGATGGTGAGCCGCAGGGTCGGTGGCTGTATGAGCCCCAGGAGGTGTGGTCCTTCCTCGCCGGCAGACTGAACGAGGACATGACCGCCGGCTTCCGGCCCGGATTCCTCGACGACCTGTGGGGCGCCTCCCAACACCACCGGTTCCGCTACACGCGCCTGCTCGCCACGGAGGGCGTCGCCCGCCCGGACCTGTGTGCACTGGTCGACGAGGCCGACGGTGCATGGGCACACCTGCCGCAGACGCTGCGGTTCGCCGCGGACTCCGCACTGCGCGGCCGCCCCCGCACGGCACTGGTCACCACGACCCTCGAACACCTCGCGGAGAAGGAACACGCCCTTAGGCGCGCCGCCCCCCACTTCGGCCCGCCGTCCTGGGCATCACAGCCCCCGTTGTCGAGGAGCCAGCCATGAACTCACCCACCACCGGCCTCGCGGCTCTCGTGCACGCGTCCGTCCGGCGCCACGGCTCCGAGCCTGCACTGGAAGTGGCGGGCACCTCGTTGACCTACGACGAGATGTGGGCGGCTGCCGGCCAGTTGGCCCGGCGTCTGGTCTCCCGATGTGGCAGTCGGCCTGCCCGAGTCGCCCTGCACGCCCGCCGGGACGCGGTCACCTACCTGGGATACCTGGCGGCGCTGCGACTGGGCGCCACCGTGATTCCGCTCAACCCTGAGTTCCCCCTCGCACGGAACACCGCGATCGTCCGCGCCGCCGGGGCGGACGCCGTCGTCGGGTCGGATGCAGACGTCTGTGCTCATCTGGTCCGGGAGGGACGTCCCACCGCCTGTGCCGTCGCCGGCCAGGAGCTCCTCGCAGCGGCCGAGCGGACCGAGCCCGGGCTGCCTGACACGCCGGTGGTGGGTCCCGAGGACACCGCGTACATCCTGTTCACCTCCGGCTCCACCGGCAGGTCCAAGGGCGTCCCCATTCGGCACGGCAACGTGTGCGGATACGTCGAGCATCATGCGCGGCAACGCCGTTCCGGGCCGGGGAGCAGGTTCTCCCAGTCCTTCGATCTGACCTTCGATCCCTCCGTCTACGACATGTTTGTGGCCTGGTGCAGCGGGGCCACTCTCGTGGTCCCCTCCCGCGAGGAACTTCACGACCCCGTCGATTTCATCAACCGGCAGCGCATCACCCACTGGTTCTCGGTGCCGTCGGTGATCTCACTGGCCCGCAGGATGCGTCGGCTTCCCGCCGGCAGCATGCCGGGACTGAAGTGGTCGCTCTTCGCCGGCGAACAGCTCACCTGGGAACAGGCGGACGCCTGGCAACGCGCTGCTCCTGCAAGTCGGTTGGAGAATCTCTACGGGCCCACGGAACTGACCATCACCTGCACCGGCTACCAGGTGCCCGATTCCCCCTCCCTGCGCCCGCAGACCCGCAACGGCACCGTCCCCATCGGTTACCCGCATCCGCTCGTCGACCATGTGCTTGTGGACGAGGGCAGCCATGTCGGGGACGAGGGTGAGCTATGCGTGCGCGGACCTCAGAGGTTCGCCGGCTATCTCGACCCGGCCGACAACACGAACAGGTTCGTCCGCATCGCCGACGGCCGGGCGCATCCGGTACAGATCTCCGATTCAGCGCCGGCCGAGGTGTACTACCGCACCGGCGACTTGGTCTCCAGGCACGCCTCAGGTGTCCTCGTCCACCACAGCCGTCTGGACAACCAGGTGAAGCTGCACGGGTACCGGGTCGAGCTCGGTGAGGTGGAAGCCGTGCTGCGCACCCACCCTGGGACGGAGGAAGCCGTGGTGGTCGTGCCCGAGGGCACAGCGGACCCAGTGGCCTTCTACACCGGTACAGAGTCCGAGGCAGCAGACCTGATGGCGCATCTGCAGCGGTCCTTGCCCTGGTACATGGTGCCCAGCCGGTACCGCTGTCTGCGGCAACTGCCACTCAACGGCAACGGCAAGGTCGACCGCCGCGCTCTGACCGCGCTGGCGGACGGCAGCGCCAAGCCGACCAACGCGCCATAGCGGACGACGGCCGTGACCATCATTTTTCGAGCCCAAGGAGCACGCACGACCATGGACATCGATCAGATTCTTGACCGCACGTCTGCGGCAAGAATGGCGGCGCCCCCGATAGGCGACGGCGCCTACCGCGCGTTCGTTCAGGCCATCCGGGCACGCATCGACGAGCATTGGCCTTTCATCCTCGAGGGCAACGCCCGCGACCTGGCCGCCGCCCGGGAACAGGGGCTGTCAGAGGCTCTGCTGGAACGTCTGCGTCTCACCGACGCCCAACGCATATCCCTGGAGCGTGCCTGCGTCTCCATCGAACGGAACCTGCCGGACCAGGCTACTGTCCAGGACAGTTCACTGGTCACGGCGACGGCACGTTCCCACCGCGTGCGACGCCCGCTCGGCGTCATCCTCATGATCTTCGAGTCTCGGGCGGAAATCGCGATCCGAAGCGCGGCGATGTGCGGTGCGACCGGCAATGCTGTCTTGTTGCGCGGCGGCAAGGAAATGACCGAAACCGCCAGGTCGATCAGCGGGCTTCTCAGTGCGGCGTTGGCAGATGCCGGACTCCCCGAGGGCCTGGTGACCCTTCTCGACAGCAGCGACCGCCGCCAGCTCAAAGAGCTGCTGCGTCGCGATGATGCCATCGATGTCATCATTCCCCGCGGCAGTCCCAGCTTGATCGAGCATTGCCGTACCGCATCGCGGATTCCTCTGATCGCCAGCGGCGGCGGCGTGAACCACATCTACGTCCACCACAGCGCCGACCTCCAGGCCGCGGCACGGCTGACCCTGGACTCCAAACTCTTCGACCCGGCGGCCTGCACAGCGCTCGACATGGTCCTGGTGGACGACTCCGCCGTCGACGCCTACCTGGCGGCCCTCGATCAGGCCGTCGAGCACGACCCGGAATCCAAACGGTGCATCTTGCGCCTTCCGCAGGAACTCGTCTGCCGGGTCCCTGCTGCGCTGTCGGCCCAGATCGACCCTACCCGGCTGGGTCCGCACGACAACGGCCGCGAATACATGAGCCCGACGCTGGCGATACGCCCCGTTTCCGGCCTGTCGGAGGCCATCGAGCACATCAACCGCTTCGGCTCCGGACACACCGAGGGTGTTATCGCCGCGAGCCAGGAGGCTCGCGCCGCATTCGGGCAGCGGATCGACGCGGCGACGATCGTCGTCAACGGCTCCTTGCGGCTGAACGACGCCGCCGCGATGGGGATCGGCACCGCGCTCGCCATCAGCACCGGTCGACTGCACGTCCGTGGGCCGGTGACGTTGGAATCCCTCTACACCTACAGCTGGACCGTCGAGGGCACCGTCGACACGCACACCTGACGCCGGCTCCGCGGACCTTCCACTGGAGCACATCACCATGACAAGGAGACAGCGATGACCACCAACCCCCGTCTCGCCCCGCCCCGCTCTGAAGTGGCCACGATCGTGAAGCGCATGCTCATCGCCGAGTCACGCCTCACCATGGAACCCACCGAGTTGCGTGACGACGAGCCCCTGACCGGCCCCGTCCTCAACGTGAGTTCCTTCGGGTTCGTCGGCATGTTCATCCGGCTCGAAGACGAACTCGGAGTCGAGCTCCCGGACGACCTCTTCATCGACCGGGTGTTCACGACGGTCAACGACATCGTCAACGTCGTCAGCGAAGCCGCTGGTCGTGCCCAGGACGAGACGGAGTAGCGCGGGATGACAAATCCTCCTTCCACTGCCGCCCTACCCGACCATGACACCTTCCGTTCGGTCCTTGGGCACTTTCCCTCCGGGGTCACCGTGGTCACCGGTGGAGCGCCGGACTCCCCCGTGGGGTTTACCTGCCAGTCGTTCTCCTCGCTCTCCCTGGACCCGCCGCTGGTCGTCGTGCTTCCCGGCCGCTCGTCCCGCAGTTGGCCGGCGATCGCGGCATCCGGCCGCTTCTGCGTCAATGTTCTCGCTGAGCACCAGCGACAGCTCAGCAACGTCTTCGCGCACTCGGGCGCGGACAAGTTCGCCGACGTGCGGTGGTCCCTGACCCCGCTGGGGTCACCGCTTCTCGCCGGAGTGTCGGCGTGGATCGACTGCGACGTCAAGGAGATCCACCCGGGCGGCGACCACTTCATCGTCGTGGGCGAGGTACGTCACTGCGGAGCGGCCGCAGCGCCCCCGCTGGTGTTTCACCGTGGCCGGTATCAGGGCATACGAGGCGCATCCGGGTGCGACCCGGTGGCCTCCTCCGGACTTCCCAGGAAGGCTCCCAGCCTCGGACGTCGTCCCGGGGACGTACGGTCGACGGTCTGACTGGGCGACAGCCGCGGCCGGGCGACGCACCCGGCCGCGGCTTGCCGCACGGCACGCACTCACACGGCCGGTCCGCGGTCTCATGCCGGTGATCTGGCGAGAGTGGGAGAAAGCTCGTCCATGAGCTGCGCCACGGTTACATCGCTCAGCAAACGTCCGACGGCGATCTTCACACCGGCCTCGGCCAGCAGGAGCTTATGGAGCCGCATGGCCATCAAGGAGTCGAGCCCCTGGTCCCGCAGCGGCCGGCGCACCTCGATCTCCTGCGGCGCGCTGTGCATGATGGCAGCCAGGCAACGCAGCAAGGTTTGTGCCGGTGCCTCGGTATCCCGCACGCCGGCCGGCTGCTGCGGCAGTGACGCTGTCCGCTGTGCCGGAACGCGGATCGGCGTGTGGGGGGCCGGCAGCGCCGGAGTCACGCGATACCGCTGGGGCCCGCGGTCGGGGCACATTCCCCGGGAAAGCAATGCAGCCAGCGCGGAGCCGATCCGCCCACGGCTGTGTGGTCCGCCCGTGTCCAACCTGCGCAGCAGGATGCCCTGGAATTCGGCGAGGAGGTGCCCCTCCGGCCCCAGCAGCCGGACATCGCCCCTCGGCGGCCGGCCTCGTACCTGTGTGAAGCGAGTCATGCTCCACATCTGAGCGGTGAGGCGCCCGTGGAAGGCGACGCGAGAGAAGACAGTCGGAATGTAGACACTGGTGCCTGCGTGTGCCTGCGGCAGGGCGGCCAGCAGCGGCAGCAGTCCGGACTCCAGGTCTGCGTAGGAGGGGGTCTGGGGGAAGCGGAGCCAGGCGACGGACTCCCCGGAGCGCGCCCACAGTTGGGTGATCGGGAGGGAGCCCTCTTCCTTGTCGTATCCCCATCGCAGGGTCAACTGCCGGAAGGCTTCGGGAGCCAGATAGGAACGGCAACGGGCGAGAGCCATGTTGATGTCCTTGCTGGCGTCCAGGGGTCGCTCGCCGGTCATGGGCCGAAGGCGCCCGGTCGCCCGGAGCGTGGTGACACACGCGGCGCCTTCGAGCGACTCCATGGTCACCGACCGGCTGCCGTCGCTGTCGGGGGCGTCCACGGCCACGCGAACGCGGATCTCCGCGTCTTCGTGGAGTGGCGGGGAGACCGCTTCGAGCCGCGTGTTTTCCAGCGCGAACCGCTGCCCGGTCATCTCCGTGACGGTGTCGAGGGCAGCATTCATGATCATGGCAGGCGGCGTGGGAGCGAGTCCCTGCAAGGAGACCGGCACGCTGGGGCTATCGAGCGCTACGGTTCGTACCTCGGTGAGACCGGATGCCTCCGTTCTGCTCCGGAACGGCCTGTCGTCCCAGACATAGCCGGGAAGAGGAACCGGACGGGCCTTGTCGCCAGCCCAGAGATTCCAGTCGATGTCACCACCGTGGGAGTAGAGCCTGCCAAGCGCGCGGGCCATCACGAGTGTGTCGTCCTGGTCACGCATCATGGACGGGACGGCCCATCCTCCGGCCTCTGCCGCAGCGAGTGTCTCCTCGACGGCGTGCGTCAGCACAGGATGCGGGCTGAGCTCGATGAAGACGGTGTCTTCTTGCATCGCCGCGGTGCGCACGGCGTCGACGAAGCGAACCGTCTTTCTGAGGTTGTCCACCCAGTAGGCGCCCGAGAGTTCCTCGCCCTGCACCAGGGCACCGGTAACGGTCGACAGCATCGGTGACTGAACAGCCGCCGGCGCGAGATCGGCGAGGGCCGCGCAGAGGTCGTCGCGTATCAGGTCCATATCGGGTGAATGGGAGGCGACGCTCACCTTCACCCTACGTGCCGTCTCCCCTGCGGCGACGAGTTCTTCCTCGATCCTGCCGAGCACCTCGGGGTCACCAGCGAGAACGGTGGCCTGGGGCGCGTTCTTTGCGGCTACACACACCGCGGGTCCATATCGGTCTGCCACCCGAAGGGCATCCGGGGCCGACAGTCCCACCGCCAACATGGCCCCGCGTCCAGCCAGCCGCTTCATCAGCCGGCTCCTGCGGCAGATGACGGCCGCCGAGTCGGCAAGGGGCAAGGCACCGCACACATACGCTGCCGCCGCTTCGCCCATGCTGTGTCCGATGCACAGGTCGGGCCGGACTCCCAGCTGCCGCCAGTGTGCCGCCAGACTGATCTGCACCGCCCACAGAAGCGGCTGGACGATGTCCATTTCCGCCAGATCCTCCTCCCGTCCTCGGGTGAGAATCTCCAGCGGCGACCAACCACTCTCGGCCACCACGGCCCGGTCGCAGGCCGACATCGCAGCACGAAACGCAGTTGACTCCGCGAGCAGCCTGCGGCCCATGCCCAGCCACTGCGAGCCCTGGCCGGGGAAGACGAATGCAATGCGCCTGGGCCCCTCGAAGCCGCACTCGGCGATGCCGCCGTCGGCGATCTCTCCTCCTTCGGAGAGGGCACGCAGTCGGTCGGCGAGTTCGTCCGCGGTGCCGCCGACCACCCACAGTCGACAGGCATGGTGATCACGGCGGGCCGCAGCGGTGGCGCAGACGTCAGCCAGGGAAAGTGACCGCCCCTTGCCACCCGGCTCCAGGTAGGAGGCGTACGACTGTGCCAAACGGCGCAGGGACTTCATGGAGCGTGCGCTCAGGACAAGGAGGTAGGGCGTCTCCGAAGGCGCCGGGACGACGGACACCTCTGCCTGCCCGCCGGTGTACTCCCCCACGATCACGTGGGCGTTGGTCCCGGCAATACCGAAGGAGCTGACTCCCACCACAGCCGCATCCCCCGTCGGCGTCAGCTCTGCGGTACCTCGTACGACCTCGACTGGCAGACCGTCCGCCAAGGCCGGGTTGGGCGTGGTGAGGTGAAGTGAGCCGGGGACGAGCCGATGCCGGGCCACGAGCACCGCCTTGATGAGTCCCGCGATGCCCGCTGCGGCTTCCGTGTGCCCTATGTTGGTCTTCACTGAGCCGACTCGCAGGGGCCGTTCAGGAGTACGCTCTCCTGCCACGGCATCCGCCAGTCCCTGTAGCTCGGCCAGATCTCCGACCCGGGTCCCGGTGCCGTGTGCCTCGACATAGTCGAGTTGACCTGGAGTGATCCCGGCAGAGATGCAGGCCTCCCACATGGCCGCAACTTGGCCGGAGGCAGCGGGCTTGAGCAGCAGTCCGCTACCGCGCCCGTCGTTGACGACCGCGCTTCCCCTGAGTACCGCGAGGACGGGATCACCGTCACGCTCAGCGTCCACCAACCGCTTGAGGACGACCGCACCGATGCCGTCGCTACGCACGAACCCGTCGGCCCTGGCATCGCCGAACTTGCACCGCCCGTCGGGGGCCAGCATGGACCCTTGTGAGTAGGCCACCGCGTCGGTGGCCGACAGCACGATGTTGACGCCGGCCGCTATTGCGAGGTCGCAGTCCGCGGTGAGAAGGCTGCGCCTGGCGGTGTGCACCGCGACGAGGGACGACGAGCACGCGGTGTCGAGTACGAGGCTCGGTCCCTGCAGGTCGAAGGTGTACGAAACGCGTCCGGCGGTGACCGCACGCAGTCTGTTCCCTGCGGCCTCCCGCACATCGGTGTCGGCCGTACGCGCGGATATCTCGCCGTACTCTGCCGTTGCCTGGCCGACGAAGACCCCAGTACGGCTTCCCGCCAGGGACGACGGCCGGATACCGGCATGTTCCAGCGCTTCCCAGGTCACTTGTAGCAGGAGACGTTGCTGGGGATCCATGCCGGTGGCCTCAAGTGGGGAGATGCCGAAGAACGCGGCATCGAAGTGGAAGGGAGACTCGAGGAAGCCCCCGTAACGGGAGACGGTCTTCCCTGGCGTTCCTGGCGACGGGTCGTAGTGCTCCGCGATGTCGAAGCGATCGCCCGGGACCTCCGTGATGGCGTCCACCTGGTCGGTGAGTAGCCGCCAGTACTGATCCACGCTCTCCGCTTGAGGGAAGCGGCAGCCCATTCCGATTACAGCGACGGCGTCTTCCGCCGATCCTCTGGCAGGCGCCTGTCCCGTGATCATCCTTGCTCACCCCGTCGATGTCAGCGCTGCCTGGGCAGCGATTTGGTGCTAACTCAGGCCAAATTTGCACCGCGGGTCAAGTTTGGCCTCCAGGCTTGCTTCGAGCTGAACTCTAGTCACAACTCCCTTCAACTGGGCCTGATTTGATGAGGGACACACACTTCAGCAGCGCGGAGCAAGGCCCCTCCCTTGAGTGCGATACATACCGGTCACCCGGAATGCTGGCCCGGCCAGGCACGACACAACACCACATCGATCACGACGGAAGCTGTCCGAAAATTCTTGAACTCTAGTCTATGAATAACCTTGGGTCCGGCCATAAGGTATGCCCGAGACGCGACTGATCTTCAATCAGAGGGGGCCCTATGCGATTCGAAGTCACCGGACCATTACGCGTCGTAGGAGACGACGGCGCCGCGGTGGCGCTGCCACGCGGAAGGGTCCGACAGCTCCTGACCGCGCTGCTGCTCCAGGATGGACCGGTCCCAGAGACCAAACTGTGCGAGTGGCTGTCGCAGGGCACACGCCCTATGGCCGGCAGCACCCTCCGGACCCACATCGCCGCGCTGCGCCGGGCCTTGGGCTCCGCAGCCGACAGGGTACGAACCGTCCCCGCCGGCTACCTGATCGAGGTCCGCACCGGGGAATTGGATCTGGCGGAGTTCAGGGACCTCTCCTCCCGCGGCCGCGAGGCTCTGTCCGCCAGCGACTACGCGGCGGCAGGCAGGCTGCTACGACAGGCGGCGGACCTGTGGCGCGGGCCAGTGCTCACCGACGTCCCCGACTCTCCTGACGTCTGGCCTCTCGTCATGGAACTGGATGAAGAACGGCAGTTGGTGGCCGAGGGACTTGTCGATGCCCGGCTTCACCTCGGGGAGCACCGAGAACTCATACCGGAGCTACGGGCCCGCGCCTCAATGGATCCGCCTCAGGAACGTGTCGTGGAACAACTCATGACGGCCCTGTACCGCAGCGGAAGGCGAATTGAGGCATGCGACGCGTACCGCCGGCTGCGAAAGCTCCTCGCCGAGGCATACGGAGTCGAACCCGGGTCTGCGGTTGAGAGACTCCACCAGCGCATCCTCGCCGACCACTCGGACCTCCGCCTCGCCGGTGCCATGACCGCGTAGACGCCAGTCGGTACAGTCCGCCTGGCAGATGGCGTCAGTCATCACCGCGCTCTCTTACGCCTCGGCACCCTGGCCGGATGCTGCGGTGGTATCGCCGGAGCCCGCGAGCATCGCCGCTTCCCGGACCCGAGATATGTCTGCCAGCCGTCGGCCTTCCACCCCTACAATGCGGATCCCACTGCCGTCGTGGATCAGCGCGCGGACGAGTGGGCAGGCACCATAACGGTCTTGGGAAGCGTGTGCCGCATGCTCATGATGGGCGTCCGTCAGGGTGATCGTTGATCCAGGACAGGCCGCCCAGGTCGAGGTGTTGGCGGGCGCAGGTGATGGCGGCGTAGGCCAGGCGAGCTTCGCTCTCGTCGATGGGGCCGGGAAGGGGGCGGCCGCTCGCGTCGTGTTCTTCGGTGTCTTCGGGCGGGGTGAAGTCGTTGGCGATGCGGACGCAGGGCCATTCGCGGCCTTTGGCCTTGTGAGCTGTGGAGACGGTCACCTCCGCCTGCTCCTCGGGCTGAATGCGAGCGATGGCGGCCAGAAGAGCGTCAGTGCCATGGGTGTCGACGAGGTCGACCAGGGGCTGGAGGTCACGGCCGGCCGGGTCGTGGGCGGCGTAGTCCTGGACCTCGCCCCAGCAGGTGAACAGCACCAGTTCCGGGTGTGCGGTGCGGCGGCCCTCCTTGAGGTCGCGGGCGGCAAGCGCCAGGGCCTGCAGGCTCTCTCCTCCTCCGACCAGGGCCACTCTGGCTCTGGTGGCCAGCAGGTCCATGACGGTGGCCATGGCGCCGACGTTGGTGCGGCACAGCACCGCATCCGCGCGGTCCACTGGCCCTACTTCCGTGGGCACGATCTCGGTGCCGCTCAGGCGGATCGGGGCATCGGCGACGGCCAGCCACCGGTTCGCCTCGGCTGCCAGGCGGGGGCCGAAGCGGAAGGACTGGGACAGGGCCAGAGCTGTGCCTTCGAATCCGGTCATGACGTCGCGGGCGCCGCGCCAGTGGTAGATGGCCTGGGCGGAGTCGCCGACCATCACCAGCTGGGCGTGGTCGCGTTGGGCGGTGAAGATCTGCTCGACGACGGGATTGGTGTCCTGGGCCTCGTCCAGGAGCAGGAATTCGGCGGCGATCTGTGGGTGGGTGAGAGCCCAGATCTTGAGGTAGTGGTCGTGGTCGAAGCGGACCACTCCGTCCTCGGGGTGTTGCAGGTCGGCCCATGCCTTGCGGGCGAAGGGCACGATGGTCCGGGCGAACTGGGTGTGCAGGGCGTCGTCTTCCAGTCCGCGCAAGCGGGGCACGTGGTGGGAGTCCAGGTGGTCGTCGGCGGAGCGGCAGAAGCGGGTGACGGTGCGCAGGGTGGTGTTGGACAGGGTGCGGGTGCTGATGTCGTGGTCGCCGATGCGCAGGGGTTTGGTGATGCCGAGGGCCGGTCCTGTGCGCCAGCTGGGTTGGCGGGGGCCGCCCAGGCGGCGGGCGAAGCGGTGGCCGAGGGCGGCGTAGGCCATGGCGTGTGCGGTCTTGCAGGTGACGGTGGCGGGGAAGCGGGTGGCGGTGTCTTGAGCAATGGCGCGGTTGTAGGCGAGGTAGCGGCCGCAGCGTTGGGTGCCGTGGGCGAGGAGGGCCAGGGTGGTGGTTTTGCCGGTGCCGGCGCCGGCTTAGAGGACCAGGTGGTCGCCGGCGTGGAAGGCGTCGGCTGCTGCTGTCTGTTCGTCGGTGGGGTTGAGCACGTGGGTTCCGTCTGGTCGGTGGCGGGTGCGGGCGTGGAGGGGGCACGTGGTGCTATCGGTCGGCTGCGGAACGGCGGCGTCGGGTGGCGGTAGGCAGTCGGGTGTGGATGTGGGTGTGGTGCAGGAGGGGGTCGAAGACTTCCCATTCGGCCAGCGCCAGGTCTGGTGCCTGTGAGGGGGCGGCGTGGAGGGGGCATCGTTGGGCGCGCCAGCGCAGCTGTTCTGGGTAGGGCAGGTGGTTGAGGTTGTAGAGGGCCATCTGTGAGGTGGGAAAGGCAAGTTGTCCGCGGTGTGGTGTCGCGGGCGTGAGTGTCCAGGTTCCCGCTGGTGCTTGTGGGGAGAGGACAGGGTGGGTGCATCGGTGGCGTTGACGGGTCTGGGCGACGCACTGGATGTTGTCGAGGGGGGTGGGGGCGAGGTAGCGGCAGTAGAGCAGTTGCACCACCGGCCTTGCTGGTCGGCAGGCAGTCGGCCGTGTTGGTGTGATGGGTTGGGTGGATTGTGGGATGAAGGCGCCGGTGTCGATGAGGTGTCGGGTGTATAGGGCCAGGCGGCGGCGTAGTTCGGTGAGCTTCGGGGTGAGGGGCTCGTCGGTGGGGTGGGTGGGGCAGAGGGCGGTGTGGGGGATGCGGCACCAGGGGGTGCCGTCGTGTGCGGGGTGGGCGATGCCGGAGCTGACATGCCAGCGGTATGGGGCGGGGACGCCGGCCGCGGGTACCTCGTGCGGGTGGAGGCTGATGGGGTTGTGGTTGGTGCGTGTGTGCCAGTTGATGCGGTTGCCGCAGTCGCGGCAACGGCTGGGCTGGGCGGAGCACAGGAGCCGGCTGGGGCTGTCCGCAGCGACGCGCAGGGCACGCGGGCGGTGATGTGGTCGGACGGGGGTGCCGTCCCATCGGCGGCCGGATGAGGTAGTGGTGGAGCGCATGTCCGTGAAGGTGACAGGAGGCGCGCCGGGAACACGGTGTCAGTGCCGCCGCGGTCCCGCATACGGACCAATCTCCATGCAAACACGTTCGAATCTACGTACACGCGTCCGCAAGGGGTTGCTGGATCGGGTGATCCGCCGGAGTTGGACCGTGGGGGTTATTCGGCGGTGCCGGCCGGGGGCGCGTGCCCCTCGCAGAGGGTGCCGAGGAGGTGGTCGACGGGGACGCCTAGGAGTTGTCTTCAAATGTCACGCCCACATCAGGAGCGAGGCGAGGGTGACGGCTGCCTGATAGGACTCGGTGGTCTTGTCGTAGCGGGTGGCGATGCCGCGCCATTGCTTCAAGCGGTTGAAGCAGCGTTCGACCACGTTGCGCAGTTTGTAGAGCCCTTTGTCGAAGGCGGGCGGGCGTCCTCCTCGACTGCCACGCCGGAGCCGGTTGCGGATCTGGGCGGCCCGTTCGGGGATGGTGTGGGCGATGCCCTGCCGTCTGAGCCAGGTCCGGATGGCCCGGGAACTGTAGCCCTTGTCTCCCCGCACGTGGGCAGGCCGGATTCGTGGCCGTCCAGGGCCAGGCCAGGGCACCCGTATCGCCTCCACCGCGGTGAACCGGGTGCAGTCGTTGGTGTTGCCGCTCGTGACGGTGAAGGCGAGCGGGCAGCCGACAGCGTCGCAGGCCAGGTGAATCTTGCTGGTCAGACCACCTCCGGACCGTCCGAGTGCCGGGCTGCGGAGCCCCCTTTTCGGGCCCCGGCTGCGTGCTGGCGAGCGCGGACAACGGTGGAGTCGACCGACACCAGACAGTCGACGTCCCCCGCCGCGTCCGCCCTCGTCTGCGCGGCCCGCAGCATTCGCTCGAACGTGCCGTCCAGCGCCCATCGGCGGAAGCGGGTGTGCAGCGTCGCCCACAGGCCGCACCGCTCGGGCACATCCCGCCAGGCCACCCCCGTCCGGAACCTCCACACGATCCCGTTGAGCACGGTGCGGTCATCCAACCGCTTCCGCCCCCGCAAGGACTCCGGCAACAGCGGCCGGACGAACTCCCACTCCGCATCCGACAGTTCATGACGACGTATCACCCGACCATGATCCACCACTCGAGATCATTTGAAGACACCGCCTAGCAGACGCGCTGCCCGGACCCGCGCCCCGATCCCCCGCCGCTGCAGGGGATCTGCCCCGCCTACGGTCGGCGGGCGAGGGTAATGATCTCCTGGCTCACCGGGGTGACGGGTCCGCGCTGCCAGTCACCATAACGGGCCTCGACCTCGAAGCCCGCCTCGGCCAGGAACGCGTCGAGTGCCAGGACATCCAGGAAGCGCAGGCTGGCCCGGTCGACACGCAACACGGTGCCATAGGGATCAGCGGTCGTCCCGGTGAACGTGACCGCACCGTCGACGACGGCCTCGACCTCATGCCAAACACGCAGGATCCGGCCGGCCGCGTCGGTGATGTCCGTTGCGTTCGACGGATTCCATGCCTCCCAGGCTCGCGCCCGCGGATGGCGGGTCTCGAAAGCGAACCTGCCGCCCTCGCGCAGTGCGGCACGGATCGCGCCGAGCGAAGCACGGACATCGTCGTCAGTGACCAGGAACTGAAACGCGTGGCCGGTCATCGTCGCAAGGTCGAATTCAGCTTCCCACTTCGCGCCAGCCGCCATGCCGTCGATCCACTCGATATCGGCACGCCGCCGGGCGCGGGCGAGGGCAGCGGGGTCCGGATCAAGGCCCACGAGACGCCCGACATGACCGTGCTCGCGCGACCAGCGCAGCATCGATCCGGTGCCGCAGCCGACGTCCAGCACTGAGCCTGCGGCCATCACCAACTCGGCATAGAACGCGTCGCCGGACCATCGCTCCGGATCCCACGGGTTCAGCAAGTCATACAACGCAGCAGCATCAGCGTCTGAGTACACCGCGACAGTGTCCACGGACCCATCATGGCCCTCAACCAGATTACGGCGACGGAACACGACGCAGCCTGCACAGGCGACCAATTGGCCAACTACGTGACGTCAGCCATGGGGAATTACGGGCTCAGTCACTGATCTTGTGATCGGGTGATCTCCAGGTGGCGCGACTGTGATCATGGTTCGCGTGTACTTCGCGAAGTCTTGAGGCGCTTGTTCCTCATCTGGCCGGTGTCGTGGTGGAGTTGGTGGAGCGGTCGGTCGGCGCGATCACCATGCATGCCCGCGTGCGTGCGGCCGATGGACGGTGCCCGCACTGCGGCCGTGCGTCCAGCCGGGTGCATGGCCGGTATCTGCGGCGGTTGTCGGATGCGGCGATCAGCGGTGCCCGGGTGGTGATCGAGCTGCTGGTGCGCCGGTTCCGGTGCCTCAACACGGCCTGCGCGGCCGTGACGTTCGTCGAGCAGGTGACCGGGCTGACCAGCCCGCACGCCCGCTTCACCCCGCTGCTGCGGGGGATGCTGACCAGCATCGCGGTGGCTCTGGCCGGGCGGCCGGGGAGCCGGCTCGCGGCGGTCCTGGGGATGCCAGTGGCGAAGGACACGCTGTTACGCCTGCTCCGGGCCCTTCCCGAGGAACCGGTGGGGCAGATTCGGGTGTTGGGGGTTGACGATTTCGCCATGTGCAAGGGCGACTCGTACTCGACGATCTTGGTGGATCTGGAGCAGCGGCGGCCCGTCGACGTGCTGCCGGGGCGCGAGGCCGAGCCGCTGGCCGCGTGGCTCCGCGACCACCCCGAGGTGGAGATCGTTTGTAGGGACCGCGGCGGGGCCTATGCCGAGGGAGCCCGCTCCGGCGCCCCGCAGGCGTCACAGATTGCCGACGGCTGGCATTTGTGGAGGAATCTGGGTGAAGCGGTGGAGAAGACCGTCGGTACCCATCATGCCTGCGTCCGGACCGTGTTCGCGACCTCCGTACCGGCGAGCCCGCCGCCCGGAGACGATATCTGGCAGTTGCCGCCACCCGTAGCTGCCTCCACGCTCGATGCCTGCGGGCGCGAGCGCCGCCTGGTGATCCGGACGAAGGAGCGGTACACCGCCGTACAGCAACTTCTGGCCGACGGCAGTTCGCTGGAGGGCATCTGCCGGACGCTGCGGCTGGACCGGTCCACCGTGCGCCGCTTCGCCCGCGCCACCAGCATCGACGAACTGCTCGTCAAAGCGACGAACCGAGCAAGCATCCTCGACCCGTACACGGCCCACCTCCACCAGCGGTGGAACGAGGGCTGCCGGGACAGCGCACAACTCCACGCAGAAATCGGGGCGTTGGGGTTCCCAGGCAGCATCCAGACCACCCGACGCTACCTGCGTCCCTTCAAGTCCTCCGCCACCGCACCGCCAGCGCCCCGTGTGGCACCGCGCCCCCGCCGTATCGTCCGACGGATCACGACGAACCCCGGCAACCTCCCGGACGAGGACGCCCTCGCGCTCAAGGAAATCCGTGCCGGCTGTCCCGAACTGGATGCAGTCACCCAGCACGTCCGCGACTTCGCCACGATGATGCGGGACAAGACGGGCAGCGAACTCCCCGCCTGGATGGAACGCGTCGAACACGACGACCTCCCCGCACTGCACTCCCTGGTCAACGGTCTGCGCCGGGACCAGGACGCCGTCATCGCCGGCCTGTCCAGCTCCTGGAGCTCCGGCCAGGTCGAGGGTCAGAACACGCAAGTCAAACGGATCAAAAGGGACGGATACGGCCGGGCTAACTTCGACCTCCTCCGGATTCGCATCCTCCAGCGAGCATGACCCCCGATCACAAGATCAGCGACTGAGCCGAATTACGTGACCGTCCACACCGTAACCCCTCCCAGGGACGAGGAGGGCGCCGGCACCTGCCGGTCTGCGTCCTGTCCAACTGCACGTTGGTACCCCTCCCAGGGGCGATGAGGACTCCGATGCCGGAGGCACTGCCCTCCCCCCGTCATGTTGGTACCCCTCCCAGGGGCGATGAGGACGTCCTGGGAGTAGCGGTACACCACGCTGATCCCGCAGCCGCCGGTCTGCTCGGAAGCAACTCGACGACCTACGGCTCCGAGCGCGGATCGGCGTCCGGGAGCCCCCGGCCCTGCTCGGGGTCGCCCTCGAGTGCTCGGCGCACGGACTCGACGGCGGACTGCTCGGACCGGCTGAACTCGCAAAGGACGGCGAAGGAGTAGAACGCGTGGCTCACCGGTCGCCGGCCCCCCTGAGCCGCTGCCGGAGCTCGGCCTCGACGTCGTCCGTCGAGCGGGCGAGCGCGGTCATGCCCTCCGGGTCGTAGCGGAGCAGGACCCGGTGCCGGTACGCCTGGGTGAGCTCGCGCACCTTCGTGAGGTCGTCGAGGTCGAGGGCGTCGAGTTCTTCCTCGAACCGCTGGCGGTCGCCGGGGAAGCACCACGTCGACAGTGCCTCGCGCAGCTCGGCGAGCGTGCTCATGGGCGGGTTGAAGCCGGGCCGGTCGGCCTGGTGGTCGGCCTTTGCGGTCACGGTGACCTCCTCGTCGCTCTGGTGTCGACGCTACTCGTCTACCGCCCGGACGCGGTACGGCCCCGGCGGAATCCGCAGGCCCTGGTACGCGGGGCCGAGGCCACGGCGAGCGCGGGGCCGGCGGATCGGGGCCGGCAGGGTGACGGCCTGGTCCTGGTCGTCGTCCTCGTCGGCGGCCGCGAGTCCGAGATCTCGGCGGAGCTGGGCCAGGGCCTGGGCGACGGTGTTCATCGAGGTCCGCGAAGGCGGCCGACGGGACTCCCCGTTGGTTGTAGGGGGCATCACGCCGATGCAGTGCTTGTGGATCCGCTGCTGTAGTACTGGAGACCCGCGACGCACTGGCTGGCTGCCCGACAAGGGCAGGCAGCCAGTGCGTCGCGGGTCAGCTGATCACAGTGGTGGAAGCCGCAGCCACCGTCGCTGCAACCGCCGCCGCGGTCTCCTCGTCGGACATCTTGCCCCCGTTAAACCGCCATCCGGTCTTCCTGCGGCCCTTGGAACGCATGTAGTACCTGAGGGCAAAATCCTTGCGGTCACCCTTGGTCTTCTTGAACAACAACTCACTTCTCCTCGTCTAAGGCGTTTTGCCGCTCCATACATGGTCTCAAAGACGGCGGGCGTGAAAAACGGCAGGTCGACAGGCCGACGACGGGGCCCTCCCTACCTGATCCGCCGGTTACCTGTCGCAGCGAAGTGTGGGGCGAGCTGAGCCTTCACAGGGAGCTCGTTGACGCACTGACCCAGAAGGTCCGCGAAGGCGGCCGCATCATCAACGTCCACGCCCTCATCGCGGTCGGCGTCAACGCCGATGGCCACCGCGAGATCCTCGGCATCGACGTCGCCACCGCCGAGGACGGCGCTGGCCGGGTCGCCTTCCTGCGCTCGCTCATCGCCCGCGGCCTCACCGGCCTGTCCGGTTCGAATTTGCCAGGAACACCCGCTTCAGGTCACTCCGACGAGCGATAACCCACTGCAACACCCTGCCGTATCAGTGCTGTTATGACGACAGAGCAGCCCCGCAAGTCCTATCCGAGCGACCTCCTCGGCGGCAAGGTCACCGACCTGCGCGAAGTCCTCAACGCAATCCTCTACGTCAATCGGACAGGGATCCCTTGGCGTTGCCGGCCGCACGACTTCCCGCCGCACACCTTCAGTACCTGGACTACCAACGGGACCATTCAAGCCGACTGTGGCGTGCCGGAGCCGGCACGCCACAGTCCTCATCGCGAGGTGAAAACCTTCCATAGGGAAGGTTTGTTCTTGATCCGTTATGGGTTCGTGTTCGCTGATGACACAACCGTGACGAGCCACATAGGGGAACAATCAACATCTACACGCTTTCGTGGATATATGGACCTAATTGACTGGTTGGGTGCCGCACCTGCTTCACCTACGGTCGTAGCGATCTGACTGAACGTCGGGTTCCACAGAGCTCTGATCGTCGAAGGGAAGACGCGGCTATGGCTGTCGAGATGGTGCGCAGCATCCGCTCCTGGAGTGAGGGTCCCGGGCAAGGGGCGAGGCGGGTTGTTGACCCGTTGTTGCCCTCCGGGCGCCGAAAGGCCGAGAACATTGGCGTGATGAAGCGCATCCTGCCTGTTCTGTTTCTCGCTGCCGCTGTTCTGCTCACGGGATGTGATGTGGCTGGCGATGCTCGTCCATCAGGGCCGCCGACCACCACCGCAACCCCCTCGCAAACCGGCACGGGACTGGCCAGCCGATACCGCAAGGCCGGCGGAGACGCGGGGGTTTACGGTATCGACCACGCGAAGAACGCCAAGGGCGTACTCGTGCTGAGCGTGTGGACCCACAGGAAGAACTACGACGAGGTCATCGACCGCTTCGCCGCCGGCCTGGCGTCGTTCCTGACGCGGGAAGGCATCCGTCTCGATGGGGGGTACGTACTCAACGTGTACGGCTCTGACGGAACCCGTCTGCACAACCTTGACACCACACCGGAGCACAATCCTTGATATCCAAGCATGTTGCCAGAACCCTCCTGGCCGCTGTCTCAGCCGGCGCATTCCTGTTCACATCCGGCCCGGTTGCACAGGCTGATGAGCCCACCACGGCCCCTGCCACAACAGCAACAGACAGCCCCACACCGGGGGCAAAGCCGTCCAAGCCGGTGATCGCCGAATACCAGGGGCGGCAGATCAACCTTGCCAAGGACTGGGAAGGTGCCACCAGTTGCACCGAACTTCCCAACGGGAAGGTGCACTGCTACGACACGGATGAGGAGGCACTGGCTGATCCCGCTCTTCCCGCCTCGACCCGCCAAAAGACCCTGAACTCTCCCACGTTGTACGCGTCACCTATTCCCGCTAATTGCTTCGCCGACCTCTGGTGCCTCTACGACCACGCCAACTACAAGGGAAAGGTCGTCCGGCTCAGCAGCAATGGAAATCATGACCTCAAAGAGTGGGGATTCCGCGACAGGCTGAGTTCGGTCTTCTACTTCGTCGGAAACTGGACGCCCAACTACGGCCGCGCCAGGATCTGGGACCTCCGGTCGGGTTTGCTGCACAACCGTCAGCGCGACCTCACCGCCCCCGCGCGCTACTCCAACCTCGCCAACCTTGAGTACCCGGGTGGCGGGAACTGGAACGACAAGGTCGATATCTTCCAAGTCATCCGCCCGTGACACACACATGGTTCGGGGCGCTCGCGCAGCGGCATGGTGTGCGAGCACCCGTTCCTCAATAGTGCCGCCAGGAGTGGCACCAGGTAGACAGGTCGTGAGCAGCGGCTTTCGGACACAACGAAGGCCCACAGGCGTGAGATCCGCTGCCGCCATGGGAACCCGGATCCTCCTTCGCAAGCGCCCTACGCCGACCCGGCTCTGGCAGCCGGGCTGCTGGCCCATCTATCCGGCCTGGCACCGCTTGCCTTCCCCATCCGCGTCACTCGGACGCTCATACGCAGCTGTCCTGACTCCCGCTATCGCTGTCTGTCGAAGGACTTCCTGTTGCGGTCACCTGTCCACGGGGCACCGTGCCCGAGTACGAGCGCGGTGCACTCTCGCCTGACGTCGTTGAGTTGCGCCCGGCCGCCGCCGAGCCTCGACGGCTCCACGGTACGTGTACGACGCGGCCCTCTTGGCCGCGACGATGAAGGAACCCCTTTGAGACACCGCTTCACCAGACTGCGGGCACCTGTCGCAGCGGCGGCAGCCACCGCGATATTCACCTCACTCCTCCAGACAACCACTTGGGCAGCCGACACCACGCCCCCGGAAGGTCCCGAGCCTGACCGTCCCTCGGTCGTCCAAAACGCCGACCGCGACGCGGTGCTCGGCAAGGACTGGCACAAGTCCCAAGACCGCGCCTGGACCACCAGCGCCGACGCGCAGGGATTCCACGTGCTGGTCGCGGACCAGAAGGACGCCTACAACTGGCGCACCGCGGCGACCTTGCGTGAGCCTGGCTTCGACGCCGACATGTGGATCGGCAACGCCTGTGTGACCGGTTCGGGCAAGCGAGCTGTGGTCGCCTACGCGCCTCGCACCTTCACCAACAACCCGGAGTTGATGGCCCGCGGCGCGTTCACCGCCGTCGTCGACCTCGACTCCGGCGACGTGAAGAAGCTGAACCGGCAGGCATCACTTGCCTACTTCAGCCCCGGGTGCGGCACGGGGGAGACCGCGGTGTTCACCCAGGCCGGCGGCGAGGACAAGAACGCCACCCGCCTCATCGAGGTGGACGCCCAGGCCGCGAAGATGCACACGCCGATCGAGCTGGAAGGGCAGGTCACCTCAGCCGTTCCGGTGGGCAAGGACATCGTCGCCGCCGACGCCAACCGGCTGGTGAAGATCACCGCTTCCGGACAGCGCAGCACCATCGCCCACACCGAGCAGATCCCCTTCCAGCTCAAGGCGGATGCCGAGGGCGGCGTGGTGTACATGGACCGCCCCAAGGCGAAGGCGGGCCTGTCGCCCATGCTCCGCTCGGCGGCCCCGGCCCCGGCGGCCGGTGAGGCCCAGGGCGAGGTGCGGCGGGTCGGTACGCAGGACATCACTGCTGCCGATGCGAAGAAGACCCAGTCCGCGTTGCTGGCCCACGGCCCGCTGGCAAAGATGGACGTCTCCAGCAGCGCGAACGGCACGGTGTTCATCACCGGCCAGACACAGCCCGGCCAGGCACTCCCTGCACCCGTCAAACGTCGTGCGGACGTTCCCAAGGAATCCCTCGCCTCCACTCGCGGCGAGGCGCTCGTGACGAAGACGGCGTGGTCGGACGGCAAGGACTCCCGGATCACTGCGCAGGAGGCTGCGGCCCCGCGTCCGGCCGATGTGGACCTGAACGTTCTCGACACCGGCAAGCAGGCCGAGTTCCGCGTCACCCCCGAGGAGCACGGCACCAAGGGGGCCGACCGCTCACCGGCTCTGGCCGCGCCCGCCGGCGCAAAGGGTGTCGGTGCCAAGCAGGCGACCTTCCGTGCCACGGCGGCTTCGGGGTCCCTGGACGACACTGCTGAGCCGCAACGCTACTGCGCGGTGCCCCGCAACGACCCGCGCAAGCAGGCCATGCAGCCCAAGCCGCGGCAGGTCGAGTGGGCGGTGGACCAGGCCATCACCAACAACCTGAACAAGCACATCTCGCGCCCGGCGAACTGGAAGAACCTCGGCATGGGCGCCTACCAGCCCCAGTCGCTCTTCCCCCTCACCTCGCTGGAAGGCGGCGGCCGCGTCCCGGCGCAGGTGATGCTCGGCGTCACCGCGCAGGAATCCAACATGTGGCAGGCATCCCGGGTCGTCGTGCCGGGTGTGACCGGCAACCCGCTGATCGGCAACTACTACGGCATCAAATATGCGGCCGACGGTCAGCAGAACGATCCGTGGGGTATCAACTGGGACAAGGCCGACTGCGGCTACGGCATCACCCAGGTCACCGACGGGATGCGTCTGAAGGGCAAGGAGAAGAAGGACGAGACCGCCCTCTCCCCGCTCAAGCAGGAGGCTGTGGCGCTGGACTACACCGCGAACATCGCCGCCGGCGTCAACATCCTGATCGAGAAGTGGAACCAGACCCGCAAGGACGGCCTCACCGTCAACAACGGTGACCCGAAGTGGATGGAGAACTGGTTCTTCGCCCTGTGGGCCTACAACGCCGGCTACTACCCCAAGGCCGAGGCGTCCAAGAACGGCGGCAAGTGGGGGGTGGGCTTCACCAACAACCCGGCCAACCCCCTGTGGAAGGCCAACCGCACCCCGTTCCTGGAGAACGCCAAGGGCAAGGACGACTACTCCCAGGCCGCGCATCCGCAGGACTGGCCCTACCAGGAGAAGGTGCTCGGCTGGGCCGCACGCCCCCTGGAGGCACTGGAGTCCCCGGGGACGATGCTGCACGGCTTCCGCGCCGCCTGGTGGAACAGCAACGAGGCCCGCACCGCAATGAAGCCGCCCGAGGGCCTGTTCTGCACCAAGGACAACGACTGCGACCCCAGCAAGATCGGCCCGAACGACAAGAACGAGCCCGGCCTGGGCGCATGTACCCGCGGCGACCTCAAGTGCTGGTGGAACAAGCCGGTCACGTGGAAGGACTGCACCAAAGCCCAGTGCGGCAATGAACTGCTGCGCTTCAACGACACCTACAAGGAAGAAGCCGACGGCACCGCCTATCCGCCCAACTGCTCCACCCAGGGCCTGCCCGGCAACGCCCTCGTCGTCGACGACGTGCCGGACAACACGCCCGTCCACCGGCCAGGCTGCTCACAGCCGAAGAAGAACAGCGGCACCTTCAACCTCGCCTTCGGCAGCGACTCAGCCAAGATCGACCTGCAGCAGCTCGGCGCCGGCTACGGCGGCCACTTCTGGTTCGCCCACACCCGCAAGGACGACGCCCAGGGCCAGCGGATGAAGGTCACCGGCACCTGGAAGCTCGACAAGGCCATCCCCGAGAAGCAGGCCATGGTCCTGGTCCACCTCCCCGACCACGGAGCTCAGACCAAGCAGGCCAAGTACGAGATCAAAACGGCCAACGGCACCCGTACAGAGACTCTCAACCAGAAGATAGGGGAGAACCGGTGGATGTCCCTGGGCGCCTTCCGGTTCAACGACACCGTTCCGGAAGTCAAGCTGACCTCCATCACCCCTGACGGCACCGGTGACCAGGACATCGCCTACGACGCGGTCGCCTTCGTCCCCGGCAACTACTCGCTGATGCCCGATATCAGGTTCCCGGACGCCGATCCCAACGCACCGGACCCCGACGATCGGAACCTTCCCCAGGAAATCCCCATGCCCAAGAGGACCAAGCGTTCAGCGCCTGTTCCCGCATGCAGGGCAACTGGCGGAAAGGGCAACGAGCAGGTCTGCATCGAGCTCAGCGCCGTACAGGATGCTGCGCCTAAGAAGGCCAATCAGCTGCGCTCGGCGACACCGCAGGCCGCTAAACCGTTCTGCGAAGCAGTCTTCGGCGACCGCTCCTACACTCGGACCGAAGCATGCCGCCCCATGGACGCCCAGATGTACTTGGTCGTCAACGAGAAGCTCGTCGGGAAGGCCAGCTTCCGAATCCAGCAGGAAATCACTCTGGATGCCGGAAAGAAGGAATTCTCGGAAAAATTCTTGATATACCCGGTCAAGATAGATCCGACACTCCAGTTCGTTGACCTTAATGTCCAGGACTTCTGCAGAGGCGGATGTTCGACAACGGGCGAGAACTGGAGTCGACCGCTGCGCTGGAGCCCCACGGACACTCACCAGAGCATAGGAACCTTCAAGCACGAGTGGACTGATTCGGGAACCAAGGACAAGAGTAACCTGGCGATAGAATGGGCCCTGTCCGGCCGCGTCGGACAATTCCCCCTCAACAGGATCGAGTGGTCCGAGCCTTCCCTTAAGATCCGCTGCGACAAAATCACCAAGGGAACGAAGGACTACAACAAAATGGGATGCGTCTTCCCTGCGTACACACCCACTTACATAGTGGATAGCGCCAAGCACCCTGCAGCAGCCGCACTGTACTGGGTACTGATGGAAAAACTCCCTTCCCACCCCGGAAGCCGCAAGCACAACGCCCCCCTCCACTACCTCGGCCCCGGGAACCGCAAGGGAGAGAACGGGAAAGACCAGACCAACACGGACAACCGCAAGGTCATCTGCCCCTCGGGATGGAATAAAAAATACGCTCGCCCGGAAGCTCCAGAATCAACGAGCTGCGACGAGTACGCCTTCGCCATTTCCCACGAGAGCGGCGGAATGCCCGGGGGACCGAACAAGGTGGATTCAGGTGACCAATGCGCAACGCTCTACGCGGTGAAGGTAGCCCCTAACGACTGGACGCTCCGCGATCACGATCAGTTCGATCTTCCTACCTGGCACGAGAAGTGCGGGCGAGCCCTCATCCCGACCCGTCAGAACACCGGAGCGGCGAGCCGAATCGGAACGATCTTCGTTCCGAACAACCGGATGCTCGACGAAGATCCATTCTTCGTCAACACCCCGGGGTTCGAAGGGTGCACGTTGGAAGAATTGTGCCAGATTCGCCCCCGCGTCTGACCTGATCTGAAATGTCACGGGCAGTGAGCAAGGGGCCCCTTGCTCACTGCCCGTTCGCGATCACTACGCGAATGGCGCAGGGTTCAGGCTCACGACAGACAAGCCTTGAAGGGATGCATTGATCGGCGGGACGGACAATCCGAATACTTCTTCGCCGAGACGGAGCGCACACCTATCCGGATCACCGGGATCGGCAGATTCACCACTGGGCAGCAAAAATCCCGCCTGCTTCATTCCCGGGATGAGGAATCCGGGATTCTCTCCCAGGATCGCCCCTGAGTCGACGTCGTGGATTTCGAACTGCGATACGAGTACGCCGTTTTTCACATAGCTAAAAATAGAGGGGGCAGTGAAGCTGCTGAACAGCGTTACAGCCTCTGTTCCATCAGCCACGGCATCGATGACGTCTTCCTCGACACCTTCGGCGCTCCACGGCTCAAAAGCGAAAGCCCATTCGTGACACATGCCAACAAAGGCCATCATGCCCTGCTCTCTGTCCAGCCGTTCCACCTCCTCCAAGGAAACGGGAGATGACATATTCTCCGGATTTCCGCCCATCCGGGCCACGAGCTCTTGGGGACTGATCCCCTTCACGAAAGTCAAACAGAAATGATCAAAACCGCCATCAGCAATCCACTGCAACCCATCAGGCATCCCGTAGCTCCCTAGCATCTCAATACCCCCGGAAAACCGGACTCCCCACCAGCATGCCGCACCCCGTGCAGCGAATACCCGGAGGGCCCGCTCAAAACGACACCTCACGCTCGAGCCGACGTGCGAGCACATCAGGACAACTGGAGAGGGGAGAGTAAGAGACGCGCCGGGTGGACTAGCCGGAGCGGCCTCTTGGGCGCCAGGGAGCGGAACCGCAGCGAGTAGCGTACTTTCCGACAGCGGCAAGAAGGCGCTGGCGCCCGACCGTCCCGGCGGTGGGGAAGGACGGTGGCAGCGATCCTGGAGGGGCGGCGTGCGGCTGACGATCGACACCACGACGGACACCTACGAGCAGGCGATCGCCGCGGTCCAAGCCGCCTACGGGCTGCACCCCGTCACCCCGGCCGACTGGCCGGAGCCGCCAGCCGTGGAGCCCCGGCCCGGTCCCCAGGACCTGAGTAAGGACAGCCTCGGGGACGGCTGGAGTGAGCAGCTGCTGTTCCACGTACTCGCCGCGCTCATGCCCGGGGCCCGGAGAGCGTTGCGCCGGATCATTGACCTGGGCGGCACCGCCTCGTACGACGACGTCTTGCAGTACTTCGCCGATCACCCGGCGGACCCGATCCCCATATCCCGGATCGGTGGGACGATGACCAGCATCAAGGCGGCGCAGCGCCGCATCGCCCCGGACAGCACAGGCCCCCTCCTCCAGCGTGACGAGCAAGCACGGCGATACCGCATCGACGATGCCCTCGTGGCCGGGCTCACGAGGGCCTTCGCGATGACTGATGCCCGCCCTGACCTGCTGCGCGGCACCGCTTCCCGCCCCTGATGCTGCGCCATCGGCGCGCTGTGCGCGCCGATGGTTCCTGTTACCCGCCGAGGGGGATTTGCGTGTGGGCTTCCCACTCGTACACCTACCGGTCCCGGCGGAGGACGATCAGCTCGATCTGGTCCACGAGACGGTGTTCGGCTCGACCCGCACGATCTCGAGGGCGACGCCTCGGCTCCCGCCTGCGTGGGCGCCATCACCCGTAGGTGACGTTCCGCTTCGCGGTGGCTGAGCTCAGAGCACGAGTAGATTTCGCGCGGTGTTGATCCACGAATTAAATGACCCCGGCACCCTCTGCAGCGCGGCTGGTGGCGTTAGGCGGCCATCTCGTGCCGCATGCGGTTCAGGGCCGCTCCGGCGGCGTCGCGTACGTCGGGCAGGCGGTCGGCGGCGGCGCGGATGATGCGCTGCAGCTGGTGCGGCAGACACTGGCGGACTGCTTCGCCCAGGGCGCTGTGAAGGCATGCTGCAACCTCGCGGGGGGCACCGCCGATCAGCTGTACGTGCGCAACGGTGATGAGTTCGAGACCCTCCACTGTGGAGCGACCGTCATGGTGGGGGAGGGAGCGTTCTCGCAGACCTCTATGGCAGCTAGGGTCCGGCCGGTGCCGATCAGGCCCCGCAACCTGATCTCGTGGAGCGAGTAGTGGTTGAACAGACTGGTGTGTTCAACGTGGTCCAGGAGGTGATCGGCCTCCCGCATCACAGTGTCGAGCAGCGGACCGTCGTGCAAGGCCCCCGCTGCGCGGGCGAGCAAGGGCAGGACGGATGCGCGGGCCTTGCGGTCGGGTGCCAGGGCGGCAGCGTTTTGAAGACGGTGCACCGCGGCTCCGGTCAGCTGCGCTTTGCGCAGCTCGTTGCCGTGCATCCGCAGCACGTCAAGCCACGACACCTGTCGAGACGGCGCTCACCCCGTAGTGGTACGGGGTGAGCGCCTTCGCCCGTCATGCCCTCTCAGGGCCGTTAGGTCTGACAGGGGCACTCGGGTGCCTCAGCACAGGATGTGACGCCGGCCCTTCGCCAG
Organism: Streptomyces sp. BHT-5-2; assembly: GCF_019774615.1. Taxonomy (NCBI): domain Bacteria; kingdom Bacillati; phylum Actinomycetota; class Actinomycetes; order Kitasatosporales; family Streptomycetaceae; genus Streptomyces; species Streptomyces sp. BHT-5-2. Next base: position 3,214,283 of record NZ_CP081496.1, read on the forward strand.
GATCGGATCCAGCGGACGATGGCACACCTCGCATCGCAAACCGCCCGCTGGCACCGGCGGCAGGGGTACAGACCGTGGTGCCTCCCGGTTCGCCTGCGCCGCTCGCTCACGGGACGCACGGACCGCGCGGGCGTACCGGGCCTCGCTGTCCCGTCGCCGCTTCGCTTCCTCCCGCGCCCCTCGCTGCGACTCGCGCAACCGCTTCTGCAGGTCCTCGGGCAGCACTGCGCCGCCCGACCCCAGGTCCAGGGCGCCCAGCGGCATCGTCACCCGCTCCAACTCGTCCAATGCGCACGGTGGGTGGTGCAGCCCGAACACCGAAGGGTCCGGCGCCTGCCACCACTGACGCACACGCGCATGCGCCCGCCCCAGCGACGTCGCCGCCTCTCCCCTGGAAACGGAGTAGAACCACACCGGCAGGCCCTCATCGAGCACGATGTGCGGGAAGTGCACGCCCGGCCGCCAGAACCAGACGTCGACCACGCCCTGGCGCGCGTAGTCCCGGTGGCGGGCCCGCCACCCGTCATCAGTCATGAGCTTGCGCTGAGCCTCCAGCGCCACCTTCGTGCCGTTCTTCAGCAGCACCTCGACGTCGGCCCGCCGGTCGTGATCGTCCGTCCACTGTTCCAACCGCACGCGGTCGACCCCGGGCCTCGACCACGCCCAGGCCGCCAGGGTGTGCTTGGTCGTGATGTGCCAGACCGTCTCAGGGCTGTGGCCACCGGCCGGGGCCTGTCCGGGAGGGTGCGCGAAGTGCCGGCGAACCTTCCCGCCCAGCCGCCCACGCGTCACCAGCGGCACCCGGGTGCCCGCCGGAGCTTCGAACCCGTGGAAGCAGTAGAAACACACCAGCTGCCCCGTACCGCCGTACCCGCGTCGTTTCCAGTGCTCCGCGGGCCGCTCCGCGACGTGCACCTCCCTACCGGTCTCCAGATCGAAACCCACCACCAATAAGTCGTCTTGCACGGAACCCCTCCCCTTCACGGCATCACTCCAGTTGCTGCCGTTGCCGAAGGCCGGGGAAACCCGTCGCTCTACAAGACGTTGCGCACCGCCCGATCCTGCGCCGGACGGCGGAGGAATCCCGTTGCGGCGTGCGATCGGCGCTTCTGCATCACTGTGTTCGACCTGCTCTCACCGGAGGGGAGGTCCGTGGCGGCTTCGGCCAGCGCCACGGTCACAGGGAGGCGGAGAGGCACATGCAGGCAACGAGCCCCGGCGAGTGGTGTTACCCGTGCTCGTCCGACCGGTCGATCTCGAGCGTGCTCACAGGTTGCGGAGGACCGTCTCGGGTCGGCAGACAGGGCAGGGCACCGCGACGGATGGATCCGCCAGCGTCTCCAACGCCTCGGCATCGGTCAGCTCGCGTTCGGCGTTCTCGGCCTGGGCGCAGTCGAGCCGGTGCACGATGAAGTCCGACCATGCGGGCTGGGGCGCCGGGGCGAGCCGCCAGCGCTTCCGTTCCTGGGGCGGTGGGGCGTGGATCGCGCGGTAGTCCTCGCCCTCGATCGGCTGGATGATCGGGTGGGGGGCCGATCCTTCGACGAGGTAGGTGGTGAGGGAGGGGCCGTAGCGTCGGCTATCGGCCCGCGTCGGGAGCTCCAGGACGTAGTCGTACCAGAATCGGCTGCTCCGGTCCGGCCGGCATCGCGTCACCCGGACCCGGACGCGCTGGCCGTCGGGGAGCTGCAGCTCGGCCTGCGGGTAGGGGCGTGCGTCGTCGATGTCCACGACTGTCCAGGTCAGTCGCCGCTCGCGGCGTGTTTGAGGGCAGACCGGCCACTTCGCCCCCCTCACAGCCCACCCGCTCACCAGCGGAGCCATCGTCCGACAGGAAGCCCTGCTCCTCACCGCTCTGCGGGATCTCCTCACGCCAGGCCACGGAGCCTTGCGGCAATAGCTCGCTGCCGTTCCCGTCGCCACCGCCGCTGAGAAATGCGACGCTCCAGGGACGGTCCCCCTGCGACCCACCACGCGTAGCCCTCAAAGGACAAGCCCGGCGACCAGCCGAGCCCACGAAGGGATCACCGCAGCAATCGTCGCGTGAGGCGTGACTGATAACCGAGACCAAGGACCTTGCTCTACAAACCGTGCCCGAGATCGTCACGTTGAGGCATGACCAACCCAGGGGCCACACGCCGAACCTCGGGCTTTCACGGGGATGTCCGGCAGGTGATCGAGAATGCAGAACCTAGACAGCAGAAACGCTTGCAAGAACTGCTCGAAGAAGGTGCTCTCCGCCGCCTAAGGGTTGTCCCGTAACGGCTGGCCACGAATGAGATGTTCTTGATGTGGCTGGTGTGATCACGGCGTCGGAGCCGTCCTGGATAGGCCCGTTCACGGGCCTGAGTCCGCGCTGCTTCCGCAAGTTGGTGACGGCGCTGCGCCGCGAGGGCGGCGACGGGGTGCGCCGGGGCCGGCCCTGGAGTCTGTCGCTGGAAGATCGGGTGCTGCTGGTCACGACCTATTGGCGCACGAACTTGACGATGCGCCAGCTGGCCCTACTGTTCGGGATCTCGAAGTCCGCAGCTGACCGGATCATCGATCAGCTCGGTCCGCTCCTCGCATTGCAGCCCCGGCTCCGCTTCGCGAAGGACGCCGTGCTCATTGTGGACGGCACCCTGGTACCCACCCGTGACCACACGGTGGCCGAGCAGTCGAAGAACTATCGATACTCCACCAACCACCAGGTCGTCACCGACGCCGACACCCACATGATCGTCGTGGTCGGCCGACCCTTGCCAGGCAACCGCAACGACTGCAAGGCGTGGGCTGAGTCCGGCGCGAAGGCTGCCGTGGGCAGGACCCTGACGATCGCCGACGGCGGCTACCCCGGAACCGGACTCGTGATGCCCCACCGCCGCCGCAAGGGCGAGGAACTGCCCGCGTGGAAGGAAGCCCACAACAAGTCCCACAAGCAGGTGCGCGCCCGGGTCGAGCACGCCTTCGCCCGTATGAAGGGCTGGAAGATTCTGCGCGACTGCCGGCTCAAAGGCGCTGGCGTCCATCACGCGATGCTCGGCATCGCCCGCCTGCACAACCTGGCCCTCACCGGATAGACGGTGGAGGGCTCAGGTCGTCTGTCCGTCTGTGTTCACCAGTGGGGCCGGTGTGTGGCGGGGCCATGGTGCGCCCGCCCGTTCCGAGGCGGCGGCCCGAAACGCTTCCGCCAGCGAGCTTCCCGGATACGTGCCGAACTCCGGGTATTTCCAGCGGTAGTAGCAGGACCAGTAGCTCACCACACGTCGTTCCGTGCTGGCGAAAAACGCAGGATTCCGAGCGATGAACTCCCCATAGAGTCCGCGCTGGACCGAGTCCGGGACACCGAGTCCGGGCAGCCCTCGGTAGATCGCCTCAAGGATCTCCACCACGTACTCGCCGGCCAGCTGCACGACGAACGGGACCACCCATGCCTCGTCAAGCCTCACGATCTGTTCGAGGTGACGCTGACGGGCCCTGCCATCGCAGTGCCGGGAGTACAGGCAGTGCAAGATCACCTGCTGGATCCCGGGCAGTGAACGCACCACGTCAGCGTTCGGCTCATCGTGGTAGATCCGATAGGGGATGGTGACAGTCTCACCCCACACCTCGACATTCAACGGGTCCGCCGATGAGAGCCTGCCGTCCGGTACGACTGCCAGAACACTCCGGACGTCACCAGCAAGCCGGGACGGAAACGCACTCACCAGGGCATCGGTGCTATTCGGCGACTCCCAGGACTTCTCCACTACACGAGGGTAAGCGGCCAGCGCCTGGCCCCTCACCCGCCTACCCGATCAACGGCTCGCACCATCGCTGCCACGTCATTGCGGGACAGCCCTTAGGGCATTCAATCGGCCCCCAATCGCTCAATTGGGGCTTGGGAGCCTCATCAGGAACCGGCTAGGGCTTCCAGTCACTTCGCCACTCAGGATCCCCGAGGTCTCCGAAGGGCTTGGCGATCTCCAGCATCAGCTCCCCGAGCACCGACGCGGTCGCGTTTTGTTGCCCTGTTCCAACCCTTCACGGTAACGCCGCACGATCGCCTTCACGACAGGCTCACCGCCGATGAATGAGGCCCTTGCCTCCAGGAAATCTTCTACGTACTCAGCCATACCGGTCATCCTCCCATGGCGTTCGACCGTTTCAGATACCGCCCACCGACAATGATTCGCCCCGAGCCTGCAGACTATGACCCGATCGCCTCCCGCACACTCAACGACCGAGAACCTGCCCCGTGTCCTCCGCAAGGCATGCAGCCACGGTGGATGGCTTTAGGTAGAACATACCAGCCGCCGCACCCGCGGAAAACTGGTTAGCGCCTTCAAGTTGCTCCCAACGAATCCCAACTCGGTTGCAGCTCAAAGAGGCTCTCCGAAACGGCCGTCGCGTCTTCCACGAGCGGCAAGAGGGAACCTGGCGGATCAACCTGAGCCAGTCCGTGCTGGCCACCTTTCTCAGCCTGACCTCGCGGCGTACCCCGCTTTCGAGAGAACCAGGCTTTATAGCGCACGATCCCCGGTTAGCGAAACCGGGGATTCACCGCACCATTGGAGATCCACCGCCATTCCCTGACCGCCACGTCGAAAGGCAGCAACACGCCCCCACGCCTACAAGTTCACACGCCCCTCCCGGCTCCCGCGCTCGGCACGGGCACACCGGACGACCCTCAGCTACGCCGCGGCATAGCTGAGACGGCACAGGGGCTGTGCGCCAGCGGGCCCACCTGGTAGCGGCCGACTGCCCGGTAACCGAAGCTACCGCCTCAAGACCGATGTGCCGTTGCCGAGATACCGGCAGCGGACCAGGTCGATGCTGTGTCGGTGCTCGCGTCGTAACGGGTGAGTCGCCGTCGACACAGATCAGCCGGGGCCCGCTCCAGAGGATCTGAGCCGTGGCCGAAGCCCCGAGCCGGTCGCGGACCAGGCTCCGGAAGGCGTCTTTGTGAGCCATAAGCCACGACATGTAGTACAGGCCCTGTCATGAATCGCCGGACGGGCCGACACCTCGTACGAGGTGTCGGCCCGTCCGGCGACGGTACATGGGGGCTCAGGCAGGGGTATCCATCCAGGCCGTACTGCAGTCAGCGAACGCACACAGCGAAAGCTGCGAACGCCTGGTCGTCGAAGAGGACGAAACGCACCTCTTCCACCGCCGTCTCCGTGTCCCGCACCGTCTGTACCGCGATGCGAGCAGCGTCGTCCAACGGCCACCCATAGGCGCCGGTGGAGATGGCCGGAAACGCGATTGTCCGCGCGCCCAGCTCGTCAGCGACCCGAAGAGACTCCCGGTAGCAGGAGGCTAGAAGCGAAGCATCGACACCGGAAACCTGAAACACCGGGCCCACCGACGCGATGACCCACATGCAGGAGATGGTCGTCCAGGCGGTCCACGGCAACAGCGGGCGCCGTGACGGGCTGATGGACCATGTCATCGACGGGCCCGCGGGCACCGGCAAGACCTGTCTGCTGCGGGCAATTGGACGCACCGCCCAGAGGGAGGTCGAAGCCGCCATGGGCGGCAGGCGCCAGAACACGATCCCGGTGGTACACATCACCACCCCCGCGGACCCTGAGCCGAGGGTGAACTGGCTCTGGGAGATCGGCTCCTACCTGGGTCTCAATCCCGAGCCGAAGAGCCTCGTGGAAGTCCTGGAGATGCGCAAGCACCAGGACGTGACCCTGCCGGTCAACTATGTCCTGGAGACCGCACAGACCCGTCTGCTGCTCATCGACGACATCAACCGCGCCTCGCCGCAGCACCTGGCGAACATCCTGCCCTACTTCGACTACCTGCGCGACAAGCTGGGTATCTCGCTCGTCTTCTGCGGCACCGGCGCCAGCCACCGCCTGCACCAGGCCCGCATCCTGGCCGGAGAGCTGACCCGGGTCAGCGAGGAAAACCGGGTACGGCTCGAACAGGCGGGACGGCCGGCCGAACCCGTCTCGCCCTCCCCCACCGCGCTGCTGCCCGTGACCTGGCTGCACCCCCTGCCCCTGGACACCAAGGACGACGAGACCTTCCGGCGCGTCCTGGCGAGCTTCGAGGCCGACCTGTGCCTGTACCAGCTGGAGGAGAACGCCCTGAGCAAACATGCTGTCACACTGCACCAGCGCACCGGCGGCTACTTCAAAGCCCTCACCTACGTCATCTCCACCGCCGCCGTCCTCGCGATCCGCAGCGGAAGCGAGAACATCACCGAGAAAGAGATCGACGCCGCGACAGCCCAGCTCGGCCCCTGAAACGAACCGCAGGTCCGCAGCAGGCGGCCGGGCCGGCGCTCACGCCCGGGGCTGCCGGGCGGCGAAAGCCCACTCGACGAGCACCGTCTGCCCCCGGCAGGGGTCCGCCGTGGTTGCCTCGGCCTACGACCGGCATAATCAGCACGCTCGCAACTCCAGGACAGGAGCCCGGTTTGATCAGCACCCCCGACAGCCCCGGCCCGTCCATGGACGCTGTCCCGACCCGCTACGGCGACGCCACGTTCCGGTCCCGGCTCGAAGCCGACTGGGCCGCCACCCTCGACAGCAACCACATCCAGTGGGAGTACGAACCCGAGACGATCACCCTGGAGTCCGGCACCCTCTACATCCCCGACTTCTGGCTACCCGAACTCGGCACCTGGATCGAGGTCAAAGGCTCCGGCATACCGCGCACCGAAAAGACGAAGGAACTGGCCCAGACCCGCACATGCCGGTGCGAGACCGCCTGCACCTGCCGATGGCCCGGCGGCGAGTTCGTGCTCCTCGGCAGGCCGTCCCTGGCCTCCGACCGGACCGAGACTGGCCACCGCCCCCGCAGCGGATACGCGCACTGGGAGAACGCCTTCGGACCCTCCACGTACTTCGTGACATGCCCAGCGTGCACGAGGGCCCAGTGGACCACCCTGAAGCGCCCGTGGCGCTGCCGCGCATGCCATGCATCGTTGGAGGAAGAACAGGTACACCGGCCCGTCGACCGGTTCGTCAGGTTCATCGAGACCACTACCGGCGCGGGTTCCCTCTTCGCCATGCCCGACCTCGGCGATCCCTTCACCGACGAGGAACTCGGCCTTACAGACACCCCTGAGAACGACTTGCCGTGATCAGCCGGTTTCCACCAGGCGCGGGGCCAACTCGGCCATGACGAAGAGGATCAGGCCCGTCTTCACCCGCAGGACCTGTCCGCAGCGCGCTCGCCCCTGCCGCTGACACGAGGCCGAAGCCGCCGCACAGGGACATTCCCCAGACCGGACCTGACCAGGACAAAGCCGTCCGCCCGGCCGTGCAAGCAAAACGAAATCCCATGCCGATCACTACAATCCGAGCCGATCACTGAACTTGCACTTCAGGGGCCTCTCCAACCTCCAAAGCTCCACGAAAACCCCAGCTCAGAGCCACACCGCACCACGCCCAAAAATCCTGAAACGATCACTAGATGCACAGCTCAGCACTTCACACATCTAGTGATCATTAGTGGATTTGTCACAGATCACCGGCCGCGGCCTGCGTCAGGACCCCGGTGAGGGGAAGGTGGCGAGGCTGATCGTGCCGATCTTCCTTCAGCCGGGCGAAAACCCGCAGGACATGATGGCCTCCCCCAGCTACCGCCCCCTGGTCGCCGTACTCCAGGGCCTACGCGCCCACGACGAGCGGATCGTCGAACGTATGGTCCTGGGGACCGCGGCACCCGCGGACAAGCCACCTCCGTCGTCGCCCTCGACCCCCACCACGAGAAAGACGAGGAGCAGCAGGCAGCCGACGAAGACGGTGCGGAGCTGGAGGCGGCCGAAGACCGCGACGCCGGCACCTCCGAGGAAGAGGAAGGCGAGGGCGGCGAAGAGAAGACCGGGCGCGGCGAGGCCGGCCGGGAGCAGGAGGGGCACGAGGACCAGGAGGAGGGGAAGAAGGGGGTGCCGTTGCTGCGGTTCTCCCTGCCACGCGACCCCGACGTCATCGCGATGTTCTTGCGCACCCGGGGTGCTGCGCCCGACTCCGAAGTCTGGCTGTCCGGCCTCAACGCCCTGCGCACATGGGTCGAAAAGCATGGCGATGCGCAAGTGCCGCTGGATGCCGTTGTCCCGATCGGGACGACCGAGGCTGACGGCGAAGACAACGCCGGCAACGGCAACGGTGACACGTATGCGCTGGGGGCCTGGGTCAGCGAGCAACGGCGCGCCTTCCGCGCCGGGACGCTCAAGGCGTGGCGGGTCGACCTGCTCAACGAACTGGGCATGGTGTGGTCGGTCGCTGACGCGCGGTTCTGGAAGAACCTGGCCGCGGCCCGGGACTACTTCGCCCTCCACGGCACCCTCGCAGCTCCCAAGGACGCCTCCATCGACACGGTCGCGGTGGGCCAATGGCTCGCCAACTGCCGCAAAACCGACGGCCTGGGCAAAGACGAAGAACGCGCGGAGGCCCGCCGGCGGGCGCTGGAGGCCATCGACCCCGACTGGAACCCCACCTGGCCCATCGACTGGCAGCGACGATATGCGGCACTGACCGGCCTCATCAAAGACGGAGCAACACTGGAGGAGATCCTGCCCGGCGTCACCGTCAGCAGCCAGCACATCGGAGCATGGCTGCAAGCACAACGGGAGGGCTGGGAGCGCTTGAGCGAGGAGCAGCGCGAGCGCCTGGCCGGCCTCGGCGTCGGCCCCGCCCCCTCCCCCGCACCCGCCCCGAAACCGGAGGCAGTCGCCGCGCAGCAGCCGACGGCCGTCCCCGCAGGAGTGCCAGGTCTGGCGAAGATGACGGCCTTCGAACGAGGCATCGCGGCGCTGGCGCAGTACACCGCACGCGAAGGCCACACGAAGGTGCCCCGCAAGCACGAGGAAAACCTCCACCCCGACGACGGTGACCTGGTCCCTGTTCGGCTCGGCGTATGGCTATCCAACACCAAAAGCCGCCGCGCCAAACTCACCAACGAACAACTCACCACCCTCACCGAGCTCGGACTCGACTGGACATAACCACAACCGACAGGGCGGCAGACAGGTGCCGCCCCGGGCCGATTTGTTCTACCAGGTGTACACGCGTAATCCTGAACACCCTCCTAATCGCCAATCGGAGGGAGTGCGGCGGGACCCAGGTCCCGCCGCACTCACCATCTCATTCGTTCGTCAGCGGTCAGACCAGCAGCTCGGTCGCCCCGGATTCCGCGGACAGCTGGCCCGGGAGCGCCAAGCACTTCAGTGCAGGCGATGATGACCTGTCCTGCCGTGCCCGAAGGGCGCTCCGGCATCGCCAAGTCCGTGATGCCAATGAGCCGGAATACCCCTGCCCGCCGGCCCTCGGAACTGCTGTCCGGGCCAGTGGCAATTGGGGCCTCGGCATCGGGTGGGCCGGCGAACTCGGCGTCGCGGAGTGGGGGCGGCATCGGGGGCCGCGGTCATGGTGACCCGGTAGTGGTGGTGCCTCGAAGTGTCAGGCCCTTGGGATTGAGGCCCAGTCCTGTCGTGGCTCCTAGAGTTCGCGGTGGGGGTGCTTGGCCACTGCGACACTGTCCAGGGCTTCGGTGACTGCCTCCGGTGACCGGAAGGCCCGTTCCAGCTGGTCGTACAGGCGACTCATCGTGCTATTCGAGTTGGTTCGTCCGTGGATCTGTCCGACGCGGTATGCCGAGAGGGACCGCCATTGCTGGATTTCCTCGCGCTCGCTGATGGAGAGGTTCGAATCCACCTGGTGGTTGATGTAAGTGCGGGTGGCACGGGTGAAAATGTCCTGGCTGCGGGCAGTTTCGGAGGTGACCACGATGAGGCGCTGCACTGCAGCGGCCACCCCTTGGCGGTTGCCGCCGCTAGCACCGCTGGTCGACACCTGGTAGAGAAGCCGCAGTCCTGCGTAGACGTTGTAGGAGCTGACAGAGACCCTGTCCAGGCCCTGTCCCGCGACACGGGCGAGGGCGCCGTAGCTCGGATCCGGGGCGATCCGGATCCGGTTCGGCGCTTGGTTCGCTGGGATACCCAAGGCGTCGGCCAGGTCGAAGTCCCCGAAGAATCCGAGGCCGTAGAGACCGGTGTTGTCTCCCACGGTGTATCCACGAAAGTAAAGGTCATTCGCGGTGAAGTAGAGGTTGAGAGTCCCGTCCCCGATCCCGGTCACGACGACCTGGATGAGGCTGGAGCTGTCCGTCGTCTCGTGGACTCCGTGTCCGATCGAGGGGCCTGAGGCGTCGCGTAGTGCCTGCACCATGCGCTGATAGGGAATGGAGCCGTTCTGCTCGGCCTCGAACCGCCAGGGGATCACGGTTGAGATCGGCCGTCGCCCGCTGGCTGCCGAGTGGGAGGTACTGGCGTCATGCAAGGTCGTTGGCTTCACTGTGGCCGGCTGCGACAGGGCCTGCGGGTGCAGCGCTACCGCCCTTTTCGACTGCCCGTCGACCGGAGCAGGAAGGCGGTCGGCGTAACTGGGGGTGCATGTTGCCCCGACCAACACCGCCGTGCAGATGGCTGCCAGAGTCGCGCGACGCGCTAACGTACGAGCATTCAACGAGGTTTCTCCTATCCATGGACACCCGAGCGGTGTCCGGCGTCCACGAAGATCACGGTCACAAACGTCCTGACCCCGCAGAGAACCGCGCCGTAAACGACCAGGTTCTCCGCCGCGGCGGGGGCGTACGCCCACTACTCTCGACCACCGCGCATGCGACCCACTAACACACAGCTAACGCATAGCTACTGACGTATCCGAAGGCTTGCCGCGGGCGACGTGAAGGCGACGCCGGCACGATGCTTGCTGCTGGACGAGGGCGATCATTGACGAGCTCTGATCCGAACCCAGCCGGCGGCCCGTGTGCGAGGTCATACCGAGATGCTCGCTCCCAGCACCGCACCAGCGCCCGCATTCACGGATACCCGTGAACAGATGCGGATGCCACGCCCACCCTCCTCGATGCACCCGAGGAGCCAGGCCAAAGAGCACCGTGCGGGTGCTGCCCCAACGTGTGGACGTTGCCTCGATGCCGCACATAGCCCCGGTACCGCCCTGCACACAGTTCCGTGACGGGGACCGCCTGACGTGGACGTGGACGTCCCTGCCCGATCAGCCGCAGATCGCCATGACCACCCCGACCACCCGTCAGGTGCCCGTCCAGCCGGCCCTGTCCTACGTGACCATCCCCGCCCCGGCGCCGGCCCCCGGTACGGCGCCGTACCTCTCGCCGACACTGCCGCCCACGGCCTACCGGGCCGGTCCGCCGTACTCGGGAGCCTTCTACAGCCCCATCACGGTCAACGTGATCACAACCACGGTCACGTCTACGGCGGCGATCACAACGGCGATGACAACGTCTTCGTCCCCACCGGGACGGACGTCGCGCCCGCGGCGCGGCCCCGACTAGGTCGCGTGACGGTAGTGCGCCTGCTCTTTACGGTGGTTGCGGTCGTCTGCGCAACGCTGGCCATGGCCCACCCGAGCACGACCGTGTTCTGGCAGGTCGTCAGCCAGGTCATCACCGCCGCCGGTGGCCTGGCCGGCCTGGCGGGCGTGGCGCTGACGATCGATTCTCTCCGGCGGCGGGAGAGCCGGCAGTAGCACCCTGCGCACCGTAGGAGTTGTGGCCTGGGTCGCGAGCATCACGCGGCCTAGGCTGTCGCCCTCCTCCGCGGCGAACTTGATGCTCAGCCCGTCCAGCAGATACGCGTACTTGGTACGGATCTCCCCGGACGGACCCTGGCCGCCCTCCCACGCGCTGACCGTGGACGAACTCACGCCGAGTGCGCGAGCGACCTGCGCCTTGGACAGGTGGGCCCGCCCCGCAGGCTGCGGCGCACCTCGGGGGTCGGGATGTCGACCCGGCAAACGACCGGCGCGCAGCCCCGGGTCGACGAGGCGCGGGACGGCAGCCCGTGCGCAGGGCGCCGGGCCGCCGAAACACCAAGCATGCATGGCCCCAGCCGCCTGGTGCCTCGGCCGAGCTGACACGCACGCCAGGCGCCGTCACATCCCCTCGACGCTGCCAGCCGCCTCCCCCTGCACAACGGCGAGGAGCGCGCGCAGTTGGTCGGTCGACAGCTCTGCGCGCTTGTCGTGCCGAACGGCGCGGGCGGCGGCGAGGTCGTCGTCACGGTCCTGGAGCTTGAGTTCCAGGTCGATCACCTGCTGTTCGAGGGTGGTATCCGGGCTTGGAGCTGTTCGGTGTCGTCGGGGCCGCCGATGCCGGACTCGCGCCAGACCTGCTCTCCCAGGTCGTCGAGGTAGACGTCGGTGGAGAAGTGGTCGCAACCCACGCAGCGGGACCGCATCGGGCAGGCGCCGCCGGCGGCAGCGATGTTGGACGGCTCGGAGCAGGTGCCGAAAGGGACAACGACCGAGCCGACCGCCTGGCGGGTACGTTCGGCGTCCAGCAAGGTGGTGACCGCTCCCCAGACACGCGTTCCGTGGCGGTCGAACTGCATGTGGGTGACCTTGTCGACGGCCTCGCGCAGGCGTACTTCCTTCACTAACGGTGACGTCGGGTATTGGAACTGTCTGAATGCCGGGTGCCCGTGCTCACATGTAGTCGAAGTAGCGGTGCCACCACAGCTGCTGCCAGTCGTCCATCTCCGTCGGTCCGTCGTATCGCTTCCTCAGCACGTGCCTGGGCATCCAGACGCAGCCGAGTGCCGCTGAGGCGGCTGTGATCCGGCTGCGGTCCTCGTCGTGTATCCCGTCGGCGAGCTCTGCGGTATCGGCTGCGACGCCTCCAGCAGTCGCGGTGATCAGGGATCCGAAATTGCTGAAGCGGACGACGATGAAGTCACGGCTCTTCGTGGCGACCGCTGGGATGACCATGTCGCCGTGGAAGCTGGCATCTTGCACTCCGCGATCAACGGAGCATGTGCAGTCGAATGCCTGATCGAGGTAGGCGGCGAGCTGATCGAAGCGGGATCGGGTGGCGACATGGTCGTAGTCCCGAGGAAACTCCCAATGTTCTGGATCGTCCAGGATTCGAAGCAGAGTCAGTAGGCGCTGGTCATCGAAGGTCACGTGCTTCTCTCCGTTGGCCGGGAAGGTTGGGGCGTAGGCTGACTTCGGCTGCGTAGGTTGCCCAGTCGCCGGCAGCGGCTCGTTGCCACTGGACGGCGACTTGGATGTGGATGCCGAGCGCGCGAGGATGGCGGCGGGCAGCTCGGTGGCCAGCTGGAAGAGGGCGGTTGTGCGGAGGTTCCCGGTGACTCCGAGGATCGTATCGCCGGCCACAGCCGTAGTACCTGCACCGAGGTCCTCGACCTGCTCGACGTAGGGCTCGACGCCTGCGCCACGTTGATGACACCGTCGGTGCTGACGAGGGACCCTGCCTTCGCCAGCATGAGCTGCGCCGCCTTCGCCTGCGCCACCAGCGCGCTCGTCGAACTCTGCGGGCAGGTCTCGGCTACACCTTCGGGAGCGTTATGCCCATTTCGCGCATGGCGTCGGAGGCGGGTCCGCCTTCGGATCGTTCGGTCTTGTACCCCTTGATGCGGGGTTGGAGGGTGCGGGGGTCGACGGCTTCGGAAGGCGCGGCGGTGGCGTAGAGGCCGTGGGGTTGTTGGTCGCGGTCATGGGGGGGCGAGCCAGAAGACGCGGCGTAGGAAGGTGCCGGAGGCGCGGGAGGCTTTGGCGGTGGTGCCGAGGGTGGCGTAGCCGACGAGGCGGCCGTCGCGGTGGTTGGGGGTTGGCGGCGTCGGCTGGAGACGCGGTCGAGGCTTTGACGGACGTAGTCGAGGTGGGTGATGTCCTCGAGCCACACAAGGTCGGTTTCGTGCGTGAGATCCTTGGGGTCGATCAGGGCACTCACGCGTTCTCCTCGGTGATGTCGGCGATGAGTCCGATGCCTGGGTAGTACTTCTTGGAGTTGGAGGTGGCCATCTCCTTGGGTGAGCTCATACCCAGGGTCTCGCGGACGCGGCCGGCGAAGGCGCGGGAGGAGACGGGGGTGGCTCCTTCGCCTTCGCACCAGCGGGTGTAGGCGAGGTAGAGGTACTTTTGCTCAGCCCCCTGGCACCAACGGCCGTCCGGAACTGTCCCCACTGCGACCAGCCCGTCACGATCGTCGCCCTGCTCGCCACCCCGGAAGCCGCCCGCCCCACGATCACCAACCGCGTCACCGACATCGCCCCGCTCAGACGCCTCCAGTGAGCATCGGCTACCGCCACCGATCACCGGGCCCGCCGACCTGACGGTCGACGGGTCCACAACGCGGCTTCGTCCACGAGTTCAAGCAGACGTCACGACCGGAGGCCGCAAGCCGAGCCACTGCTCGGCATCCCAGGCTTGGAACCGCTCTACCTCGGTAAACCCCAACTTTGCCGCGAGACGCATCGAACCAACGTTTGCGGTCTGGGTGGCGAGCACCACCGGCTCGCCGGGAAGTACACCGCCGAGCCAATCGAGTGCCGCCGCGCACGCCTCGGCGGCATACCCGAATCCCCACGCCCGCGGCAGGAACAGATAGCCGAGATCGACCTTCCCCACAGCAGCCGGGCGCAGATGCTCCGTTGCTCTCCTGAGCAGGATCTGGCCGATCAGCGCCCCATCGAGATCAACGACGAAACTCCCCGGCCAACGCTCGGGCACCTCGGGCATCTCACGCTCAAGCTCGTCCCGCAACTGGGGGCCGCCGAGATAGGCGTGCACCTCTGGCGACGCCAGCAGCTCGATAAACGCCGCACGGTCCCGGGCCTCAGGCTCTCGGAGCACGAGCCGCTCAGTCTCGATCGGGGCAGGCGGCCAGGCGACGGGTCCGAGTTCAGTCATGCCGACCAACCAATCAGCAGGATCGGCAACGATCAAGGATCGCGGACCTATCAAGCCAACGGGGCCATGCAGACCCGTTGCGGTAGTCAAGGGCCGCTCTCCACTCCCCACCTTCCCCAGGCAGTTCAAAGACCAAGCAAATGGGGCGAGAAGCAGCCCCGGCCGTTTTCAAAGGTTCCCATCAGTGATGGCCGCCCGCCACGGACGCACCGCCCGCACTCCCGCCAGCGTCCGCGATCCTGCGGTCCTGGTCGACCCACGCCCGTCCGAACGGCTCGGCGGGAGGCCAACTCCGGGCCGGGAGAAGGCATCCCGGGCCGCACTGGTCGAGCTCGCCCGCGGGCTGCTTGTGGAGCCAACTGCCCAGCAGCGGTCCCGCCAGGACCGGGCGATGACCCGCGTTCTGGACTGGCTCGGCGAGCTTCCCGGCGAGGACTGGCAGGACCGCTGGCTGCTGAGTGGCTCGGATACCCTCGGCAAGCAGTGGGGCCCACCGGGGCTCAGCCCGTCCCAGCGGTGCCGGCTCACCGCCGGGCTCGGCGTGTTGATCGTGCTCCGCGCGGTCCGGCCGTCCTACGCCTGGCTGTGCGGCAGCCGTCTGCTCGGGGTCTACGACGCCTACCGACGGCACAACCAGGCCGAGGCGTTCGCTCAGCTGCAGGATCGAGCCGGCGGGCGGGAAGGTTGCGACGAGCACACCGCCGAGGCGCTCAACCTGCTCACACGCATGGTCATCGTGACTGGCAAAGACCTGCTGGACCTGCAGGTCGAGGACTTCGAAGAGTACGCGGCGGCCCGCCGGGCCTCAGGCCGCACGGTGGCCTCGCTGCCGTTTGCCTACGAGATCCTGCACGCCGTCGGCGGCCTGAAGGACGCGCCGCCGACCCTTCGGCATGCTCGTGCCCCGGGGCAGCTCACCCCCGCCGAGCTTATCGACCGTTACCCGATCGCCCATCGCGAGATCCGCGATGTCCTGGTGCACTACGTTGCCGAGCGGGCTGCGGTCCTCGACTACGGCTCCCGCTACGGCTGGGGCCCGGCATGCGAAGAAGCCTTCGGCGCTTATCCGGTGGCCATCGCTCACGAGTGGAATACCCTCCCTCACCTGCAGGATTACGAGGGCGATCCGGAAGCGAGGCCGTTCACCCGCGAAGAGCTGCAGCGGTTCCTCGACTACGCCGACGACCAGGTCGCACGCGCTGTGAAGTCCAAACGCAAGGGAGCCCTCGCCACCTACCGTGACGCCACCATCTTCAAGGTCATCTACGGCTGGGGACTCCGCCGGACCGAGACGCCCAAGCTGGACGTGGTCGACTTCGGACGGAACCCGAAGGCCCGCCAGTTCGGCCGGTACGGCACGCTCAACGTCCGTTACGGCAAAGCGAAGAAGGGCCAGCCGCCACGGCGTCGGAACGTCCTGTCGGTGATGGACTGGGCCGTCGAGGCGGTCGCGAACAACGTCGAGAACGTCCGGCCGCGCTTCGGGTTTCCCGACCATCCGGCTCTCTGGATCACCGAACGCGGCGGACGCCTTCAGCCCGGCTCTATCAACGACCGGTTCGAGGCATACCGTGATGCCCTAAAACTCCCAAAAGATCTAGTTCCGCACTCAATTCGTCATTCATATGCCACACATTTGACCGAAGACGGTATAGATAGACGATTTATCCAGCAGCAAGTCGGACACGAGTGCGACAGCTCCACGGCCATCTACACGCACGTCAGCGACGACTTCATGAACACTGCCTTGAGCAAGGCCCTGGCCCCGGCGTTCGCCGGCGTCTGACGAGGAAGGACCCGATGATGGCCGCCAAGCTCGACTACCACTGGCACCTGCGCAAGGTCATGGCGGACCGCGGGATGTTCTCCACCACCGACCTCATCCCGCCGCTGAAGGAACGCGGCATCAGCCTGTCGTCGAGCCAGGTCTACCGGCTCGTCGTCGAGCGGCCCGAACACCTCAGCCTGAAGATCCTCATGGCCCTGCTCGACATCCTCGACTGCACCATGGACGACCTCATCGAGCCCATCGCCGTGGCCGGCTCCGCGAAGAAGCCGAAGAAGTCCCGCCGCCGGCGGCGGGACTTCGGTCTCCGAAGGAGTCGGCGACCTGAGGCCCCGGCGGGCCCGCATCAGCGGAGTTGACCGGTGACAGGTCTCGCCGGGGAAGTCCTCGCGGATCCGGTCGGCCTGGTCGTGCGGCTGATCGGGAACGTCGAAAAGCACCTGCCCGCCGAGCGCGTCCGCGACATCGTCCTCACGGTCGTACGCGCACGAGCCGGCCGCCGCAGCCTCGCCCAGGCCCTGCACGACGACCCGTCACTGTTGCTGACCGGACAGCCACCGGCGCCCTACTACGTCGCGAAACTGCTGATGGCCCTGCACGAGGCCGGCGCCCAGAACGTCGCGCTGCCCCGCTGCGGCGAGTGCGGCCGCGCATGCGGCTACGTCGGCAGCAGCAAAGGTGGGCACTGAGGCTGCTCGCGCTGCTTCGACAAGCCCGCCGTCTGCGCGGGATGCCATGAAGAGCGACGCGTCGTCAGCAGGGACCGTCACGGCGAGCCCCGCTGCACGAACTGCCCGGACACCGAAGGCGATCCGCTCCAGGAACTCACCGAACTCGTCACGGGCCTCGATCCCGCCCTCAACGACGACGTGGTCCTGGCTGCGCTCGGGCGGGCCACCGTCCGGCCCGCCGGCCAGCGCCGCCTGGCTTGGGTGGTCGTCGCCCGTCCTGAGCTGCTGACCGGCGCCGGTTACGAAGCTCCCACCCCGGCCGCCCTGCGGTTCGTCGACGAGCCTCGTCAAGGCCGGGGCGACCAAGGTCGTCCGACCGGCCTGCCCGCGTTGCCACGGAGTGGAGGCGCTGTCCAAGCTGCTGGACGGTAAGAGGATCTGCCGGGCCTGCTTCGCCCACCACGCAGCCGTCCCCTGCTTCGGCTGCGGCGCCGTGCGCGAACCCGCCACACGCGACGCCGAGGGTCGACCGCTGTGTCCGAACTGCATGATCAGACAGCCCGAGAACCTGGAGGAGTGCGTCGGCTGCGGCCGACGCAAGCCCGTCGCGAACCGGCTGCCTGATGGCCCACGCTGCCAGAACTGCCGGCCGAGGACTACCGCGGAGTGCGGCATCTGCAGGCGGACGGCGCTCTGCGACATGTCCCGGGCCACCGGCCAGCCCTGGTGCGACCGCTGCCAGCAGCGATGGGTGGCCTGCAGCGGCTGCGGCACCGTCGCCCAGGCCCGCAGCGGAACCTGGGAGGAGCCGTTGTGCGCGAAGTGCACCAACCCCGACCCGGACTTCTGGGGCCGCTGCCCGGTTTGCACCATCACCTGGCAGCTCAGCACCCGCCCCTGCCAGCGATGCGTCCTCGACCAGCAAGTACGTGACCTCCTCGGCGGCCCGGACGGGGCCATCCGCCCCGAACACGCCCCGTTCCACGACGCGTTGACGAGCGCCGAGCGTCCCGACGTCGCCTTCGCCTGGGTCTCCCGCTCCAAGGCCCGTGACCTCCTGGAACGCATAGGCCGCAACGAGCGGCCCGTTACCCACGAGGTCCTCGACGAACTGCCCCCGGGCAAGGTGCTGTCCCACCTGCGCAGTGTCCTGGTCGCGGCCGGCGCCCTGCCGCCCCGCGATGAGCGGCTTGTTGCCCTGGAGAAATGGATCACCGCGACGGTCCAGGCCCGCACCGACCTCGCAGAGCGCCGGATCCTGCACGGCTACGCGGTCTGGCACCACATGCGCCGGCTCCGGCGCCGCCTCGGTGAAGACCACACCACCCGGCTCCAGGACCTGAACGTGCGCTGCCACGTCACCGCGGCGGGCAACCTCCCCGATTGGCTCGGCGGCGACGGGCTCACGCTGAGGACCTGCACCCAGACGGACCTGGAACGCTGGATGGCCGGCCCCACGGTCAGTTACCCCGACGAGACCGGCCACTTCGTCCGCTGGTCGGTAAAGCACCGGCATGCTCGCGACCTGACCTACGGCACGGTCCGCTGAACAGGCCCGCTCAGCACCATCGACAGCGAGAAACGCTGGGCCGACGCCCGCCGCCTCCTCAACGACGACACCCTGCCGACCCCGGACCGCGTCGCTGGACTGCTGCTGATCCTCTACGCGCAGAAGATCGCCACCATCAGCCAACTCACCGTCGATGACGTCGACTTCGACGGCGACACCGTCTCCATCACGTTCGGCACCTCGCCGGGCGTCCTCCCCGCACCGCTGGCCACCCTCGTCCGCGAGCTCGTCGCGACCCGTCGCGGCAAGGCCAAGATCGGCACCCCGAAGGACGCTCCCTGGCTCTTCCCCGGAGGTCAGCCGGGACGCCCCCTCGGCGACGACCGGATCGGCCAGCGCCTCCACAAGATCGGGATCCGGCCCAAGCAGGACCGCTCCACCGCGCTGTTCACCCTCGCCACCGAAGTGCCCGCCGCGATCCTCGCCCGGATGCTCGGGGTCCACATCAAAGTCGCCGTCCAGTGGCAACAGGCATCAGGCGGGGACTGGGCCGCCGACGTCAGCCGTCGCAACGGCGTCACGGAAACGGAATAGCTATCTGCGGTTATCTATGACGGGACCTCTGCTTGTCAGATCTAGGTACTACGGGACAGCACGTTGTTGACGGCGGCGGCACGCCAAGGCGTGCTTCCGCGGAACCAGGCGATGACCGGTGATTTCGGGCCCGCTCGGAGGGGCTACTCAGCGGGCAGCCGGTGTGCGGTTGGGCGCCCATAGCTGGTCGGCGTCGCCGGCGGCGAGTCGGCCTCGGTAGACGTCGACCTTGCGAGCGATGAGTTTCAAGTTCTCCTGGAGTTCGGCAATCTTGGCGAGCACCTGGTCATGATGCGATTCAAGCAAGTCCAATCGCTCGTCTTCGTTGCCTCGGCCCGCCGCGACGAGTTCGGCGTAGCGGCGGATGCCCTTTATAGGCATGCCGGTCGCCCGGAGCCTGGTGCAGATGGTGATCCACTCCAGGTCGAACTCGCGGTAGCGGCGCCGGCCGCCGTGGGTGCGGTCGACGGGGGTGACGACCAGGCCGGCGCGTTCGTAGTAGCGCAGGGTGTGCGTGCTCACTCCGGTACGGCGAGCAGCCTCGGCGATACTCAGCCCCGTCTCGGGCACGGGCTCGGGAAGTTGTTGGTTGACTTCGACCACGCTCTAAAACTTAGCGTCCCGGACATGCCCGAACCCATACCTGTACTCACTCCTCGCCGTCGACTCCTGGTGCTCGCGATCTGCTGCGCCAGCGTGATCGTCGTGGTGATGGACATCTCCATCGTCAACGTCGCGCTACCGTCGATTCGTCGTGATCTGCACGCCTCAGTGTCCGGCCTGCAGTGGACGGTCGACGCCTACACCCTGGCGCTGGCCAGCTTCCTGGTGCTGGCCGGGTCCACCGCGGACCGCGTCGGCCGTCGGCGCGTGTTCCAGATCGGCCTAGCCGCCTTCGGGCTCGGCTCGTTGCTGTGCGGCCTGGCGCCGAGCATCAGTTGGCTGATCGTGGCGCGTACGCTGCAAGCCGTCGGTGGCACGATGCTCAACCCGGTGGCGATGGCGATCGTCGCCACCACATTTTCCGACCCCGCTGAACGGGCCCGGGCGATCGGCGTGTTCGGGTCGATGACCGGCCTGTCTCTGGCGCTCGGTCCGATCATCGGCGGTGCCCTGGTCGATGGCCTCGGCTGGCACTCCGTCTTCTGGATCAACATACCGATCGTGGCCGCCGCGATCGTGTTCACCACACTGTTCGTACCCGAGTCCCGCGCCCCCCGGGCGCGCCGATTCGACCCGGTGGGCCAGATCTTGACGACCCTGGTCCTCGGCAGCGTCGTCTTTGCGATCATCGAATCCAAGGAGTTGAGCTGGTCCTCACCAGTCATCCTGGGCCTGCTCGCTGTGGCCGTGCTCGGCGTGCTCGGCGTCCTGGGCTACGAACCACGCCGCGTCGACCCGCTGCTGGAGCTACGCCTGTTTCGCAGCGTGCCGTTCAGCTCGGCGATCCTGATGGCGCTCTTCGCACTGTGCGGGTTCGGCGCGTTTCTGTTCGTGACCACCCAGTACCTGCAGGACGTGCGCGGCATGTCGGCGCTGACGACCGGGCTATGCCTGCTCCCCGTCGGGGCGCTGGTCATTGTGCTCTCCCCGTTCGCAGGACGGCTGGTCGTCACACACGGTCGCAGGCTGCCGCTGGTGCTCGCCGGGGGCGCACTGGCGCTGGGCGGCGGCGCGTCGGTCTGGCTCGGACCGGCCACCCCTCTGCCGACCGTGCTCTCGATCTACCTACTGTTCGGCATCTTCCTGGGCACCGTCAACCCGCCGATCACCAACACAGCGGTCTCCGGAATGCCCCGCTCGATGGCCGGAGTGGCTACCTCGTTGGCCTCCGCTGGCCGGCAGACCGGCACCACCCTGGGCGTCGCGATCTCCGGAACGATCGTGGGGTCGACCTTGCCCCGCGGCGGGACAACGTTCAGCAGCACGGAGCGCGGAGTGTGGTGGATGGTGGTCGGGCTGGGCCTGGGCATTGTGGTCTTGGGACTGTTCAGCACCACGGGCTGGGCCTTGGGCACCGCCGCGCGAGCTGCGGCACTGTTCAAGGAGGTGGACCGTGGCTCGGATCTTCGCGCCGCCTCTATCGGCCGCCGTTGATCGGCAAAGCGGCACGCCACATACCAAGGACCCTCGCGGCCAACGCTGTTGACCTCAGTGAGCTCCGAAAGCGGACGGCACCCCCGCCGCGAGCAACGCCGACCTCATCCAGCAGGCATTCGGAGAGTTCCAATACCCGACTCCACCATCATCCCGCCCCGGCGGGGCCCAGGCCGAGCTTCTCGCCGAGGTCAACAAGCACGAGAGCGACCGCAACCTCGACCTCGTCCTCGCCGAGTTCCGAAACTACCAGCAAGTCATCCTCCCAGCAGGCCCCGGCGCCCGCAGCCTTACCGAGTTCTTCGCGCACGTCGACGCCAAACTCGACGCGACCGCCGCGAAGGCGCCGAAGACCCCGCGCAGTGACCGCGACGTGCTCAACCTGCTGACCAAACGCGCCAAGGTCCTCCACCTCGGCCCGGCGAACTACTGCTGGTTCACCGACCCGTCCCGGGCACTCTGCCTCAAGCTGGCCGGCACCCCGACAGCGGACCGTCCACTGGTCGGGATGTGTGACGCCGCCCGCTGCCCGCAGGCCACCCACCACCCCTGCCACCGGCCTGTCTGGGCCGAGCACGCCGAACGCACCGAGACCTTCCTCGGCCAGCTCGGCACCACCCGCAAGACCGAACGCACCAGGCTCCAAGCCGATTACGACCGGGCCCTCCGCGTCGTCGCCGAGATCGACGCCGCCGGCACCACGGACGAGGAATCCGCATGAGAATCTCCGCAACTCAGCGCACCGAGAACGAGAACCGCATCCGAGCCGCCATGGACCGGCTCCTCCGGGGCGAAATCCCGCCCGGCGGAAAGTGCGACATCAAGCCCCTCGCCAACGAAGCCGGCGTTGACCGCACCGCGTTCTACGGCACCCGGCCTTACGCTCACCTCCGCGTCGAGTTCGAACGACGGGTCCAGGCGCTGCACGACGCCGGCGAGATCCCCGACCCTCGCGAGGCTCAGATCGCACGGCTCAAGGCAGAGAGCCTCAAGCTCAAGGAACGGCTTGCTCAATCGGAGAAGACGATCGACGAGCTCACTGACTTCCGCAGCCAGGCCATGGCCCGCCTCGCCGCCCAGCACGAAGAAATCGTCCACCTCCGCGAAACCGTCGCCAAAACCAGCCGCGTCAGCCGCCTGCCCGCAGCACGATCGGCAACAACCGTCATCGGGTCGTGCAACTGAGATGCCGCCCCGTCATAGCTCGAAGCAAGGGCGCCGAGGACGCGACGACGAACAGACCGAAAAGAGTGATGGGCAGCAGTCCGACCGGTTGCAGCAGCCGCGTCGGATCATCCTGAAGCCATGGCCAGTTACCGATCCAGTTCGCGGAGACGTCCAACGCCATCACGACGACGGCCAGCCAGACGCCTACCGGCCGCATGAGTGCCACCAGCACGACGACCAGCGGATCGAGGACCGCCAAACTGATGAAGAACGCCCGGAAGGAAACCTGCGGGAACGACGCATAGGCATGGATCCCGCCGCGAACCAGGTCAAGGAAATGAACGCAGGCACCTTGGAGGAAGCCGATCAAGTACACCGCGAGAACCCATCTCGCCCACAGTGGCTGACCACTCCATCGTTCTCGCACTCGCCCCCGCATCGGGCCAGCCTATGCAGATCGCCGCGCGTCAACGACACGGAGGGGCCACCACAGAACGAGAGTGATCTACATCACAGCAAGGCCGGTGGAATGCAACACGGCCGGTGGTCTGCGCTGCGAATGCCTCGTCCGCACGCACCCAGCGCAATCACCACACGGATCCATCCGCACACGGCCTCTGCGGACACAAGCCGACTGTTCATCACCGACGCTGTCCTCACCGACGCTGCCCCCGCACATCGCCCAGGTCATCGCCGGACACCAGGACATCAACGTCACCCTCGGCTACAAGGCGGTCTATCCCGACGAGGCCGGCCAAGCCCATCTGGCCTTTCTAGCCCGCCGACGAGCCATGCGGCCAACCGATGAATACCGCGTCCCCACCGACGAGAAGTGGACCGAGTTCCTCGGCCACTTCGAACGACGCAAAGTCTCCATCGGTACCTGCGGCCGCTCGTTCAGCACCCCCTGCATCCACGAACACGCCTGCGTCCGCCGCCCCATGCTCTGGCCCGACCCCGCCCAACGCGACCGGATGGTGGAGATCCGCGACAACCTCCACGCTCGCATCGCGGAGGCCGAGCGAGAGGGCTGGCTCGGTGAGGCCGAAGGGCTGCGAGTCAGCCTCGCCGGCGCCGAGGACAAGCTCGCCCAACTCGACCGCCGTCGCGGCAACGGCGCCCCCGTCGACCTTGGCATCCCCACCCATCATCACGGCAAGTAAGGTGTCAAAATCGAGTGGCTGCTGACACTGGAAGGATGGACACGTTGCATGACTGGGAGCTGAGCAGGAAGTTTGACAGCACCTCGGGCGAAGTACATTGGGACAGGCTCGGTGATCCGAACGCCGCGCCGGTGATTCTCCTGCACGGCACTCCCTTCTCCTCTTACGTCTGGCGCGGTGTCGCCCGCGCGCTCGCGGCGCATCACCAGGTGTTCGTCTGGGACATGCCCGGCTACGGAGCTTCGGCAAAATTCGATGGGCAGGACGTCTCACTGGCTGCTCAGAGCCGAGTCTTCACTGAGTTGCTGGACTATTGGGGGCTGTCCGAACCTCTCGTTGCGGCACACGATTTCGGCGGCGCCGTTGCCCTGCGCGCCCATCTGCTACACGGCGTGCGATATCGACGACTTGCACTGGTCGACCCGGTCGCCTTGGCACCCTGGGGCTCACCGTTCTTCCGCCTGGTCGGCGAGCACTTCAAGGTCTTCGAGCAGCTGCCGCCCAACCTGCACCGTGTCCTCGTACGCGAATACATCAGCTCGGCCAGCAGTCCTGGGCTCCACCCGGCGGTCCTCGACCCGCTAGTCGAACCTTGGCTCGGTGATGACGGTCAGCGGGCCTTCTACCGCCAGATCGCGCAGGCAGACCAACGCTTCACCGATGAGATCCAAGGACATTACGGGTCCATCGACCTCCCGGTCCTGGTGTGTTGGGGAGAGGACGACAAGTGGATCCCCGTGGCCAAGGCGCACGAGTTGGTGACCAGCATCCCGGCAGCCGAGCTGCATTTGCTTCCTGGCGCCGGCCACCTGGTCCAAGAAGACACCCCGGCCGAACTCACTGCAGCTCTGTTGAGCTTTCTCACTTAGAACTCCTAACGGAATGCGCTGGTCGGAGCGGCCCTGCGAGTCCTGCATGATTGCCTGGAGGGGTCTTCCGTTCTAGGAGTGTGTGTGGTCGAGGGCAAGGCGGTGGAACTGATCCACCTGGCCGATCATGAGAACAGCGTTGTCGTCAGAGTGCTCGGTCGCCGTGATTCGGGCGAGCTCGACGCCGAGGTCATCATCGCGAGCACCTTCTGCAACGGTCGACTCGGCCTCTGCCTGGCGCCCAAAGACGTTGAAGACTGGGCGAACGCCTTGGACGGGCTCGCCGCCGGTCGCAGCATCTGCTGGATGACCGATGTACGCAACCCCGAGATCAACATCGAGTTCAATACTCAGTTCTCGGTTCCTCTGATCACGGTGGAGGACGTCCAAGGCTCCGGGACGGCCATGGCCGTCCCGGTGGATCTGCCGGACGGCTGGGTCGAAGAGCAGCACCGGTACTTGGAGCGCGTCCGTCAGCTGTCGCCGCAGTAGACCCATTACGGACAGCTCTGCCCGAGCTGAACCAGCCGGCGCCAGCAGATCAGCGCACATCCGAGGGTGAGGAAGGCTTCGTGGATGTCGTCGCGTATCTCCCAGCGGATCCGCAGGCGGCGGAACCAGTGCAGGTGGGCGAAGGCGCGTTCCACGACCCAGCGTTGGGTTCCAAGGCCGGAGCCGTGCTCGGTGCCCCGGCGGGCGATCAGCGGTTTCACGCCGAGCGTGCGGACGAGCCGGCGGTACTTGTCGTGGTCGTAACCGCGGTCGCCGAGCACGATCTCAGGGCGGCGGCGGGGGCGGCCGCGCTTGCCGCGTACGGGCGGCACTGCTTCGAGTAGCGGGATGAGCTGGGTGACGTCGTTGCGGTTGCCGCCGGTCAGGGTGGCGGCGAGGGGGATGCCGGTTGCGTCGGTGATCAGGTGGTGTTTGCTGCCCTTCCTGCCCCGGTCGACAGGACTTCGTCCCGTCTTGGGGCCCCTTTTAAGGCCCGGATGTGGGAGCCGTCAACCGCCGCCCGGGAGAAGTCCAGGGCGTTCGCGCTGCGGAGCTTGGCGAGGAGGACCCCGTGCAGCCGGGGCCACACGCCGGCCTTGGTCCACTCAGCCAGGCGCCGCCAGCACGTCATGCCCGAGCCGAAACCGAGCTCCTGCGGCAGGTGTTCCCAGGCGATCCCGGTATGCAGCACGAACAGGATCCCCTGGAAGACCAGCCGGTCTGGATGCCGCTTGCGTCCCGGATACCGAACGCGACGTTCCACCTTCGGCAGCAGCGGCTCGACCACCGCCCACAACTCGTCATCAGCTTCCCACGGCTTCGGCCGAACCACCCCACACCCCCGGATCAACGGTCCCGGAGCGATCCAATCACCTCGAAGATCATTTCGTTAGGGGCTCTAAGTAGCCCCTGTTCGGGGCCCGTTGTCATCGGCGTCATCGACACTGTCCACGCCTCTACCTGAACACTGCATCGTCGGCAGCGACGCACATGCCTGTTCCGCAGCCCGCCAAGATGGCTGCGACCACGCACCGGCTCAGTAGGGCATCGTCCCGCCGGTCGGAGGATTTTTCGCGACGCGGTCCAGTGACCGGCTCATAGGGACAGAGCTCCCCTACCTGCACCATCCAAAGGCCCTGAGTACTGAGAGCGCATGGCTGAACCCTGTCCGACCAGGGAAGCCCTGCGACGCGCCAACGTCTGATCCTTGGCGCCGACAGGCACAGCAGACCCTGGCCAGTCCCGTCATGGGAGGTGCGGGCGGATGAGTGTACGTCTCGCCAGCGCCGCGACAGTGATCGCTGACCCGCCTCACCACCACAAGCCAGGAGAACAACATCCTTATGAAGACGACGTTTTGGAGTCGCAGACGCCTCCTCGGCGCGCTCACAGCGCTCACCGCTGCTGCCGCCTCCCCCGTGACGTTGAAGGGTCTGGCCCATGCCGCTGACAGCCAGGGGACGGCGCCCGATCCGCTCCTGCTGCCAGACACCGACCGCGCAAAGGCGGTCAAGGCATGGGTGACGGGCGGAAAGGCCGTCAAGGCTGCCGCGGCCGACGCCCTTGCAGGCACTGACACAGACGTCCAGACCTTCCTTGCCAAGGTGCTGCCGAAAGCGACTGTGGAAGATATCCGTGTCGCCGTCTCCAGCTTCCTCGTCTTGGCCGGCAAGGGCCTGCGCCGCGAGGCGGACGCCGCCCTTAACAAGGGTGACAGCGCCATCGAAGTCTTCCTCCAGGGCGGCTTCAAGCCCGCCCTCCTGGAGGACCTGCGTGTAGCGACCTCCACCGTGTCGGCTACCGGTGGCAAGTCGGTACGACGGGAGGCCTCCGCTGCCTTGGACATGGGCAGCAGGCAGACGCTGGAGGACTTCCTCACCAAGGGGCAGTTCACGGCCGACCTGAAGGACATGAAAGTCGAGGTGTCCAGCATGCTAGTCAACGCTGGGCCCGAAGTGCGGAAGTACGCCGACCGTGCTTTGAGCGGCACCGCGGTGGACATCCAGTGGTTCCTTGACACAGGCCAGCACATCGCCCGTGCTCGCGACCAGGAATCGGCAACGATCGAGGAGCTCGTCGCGGTAGTCGATCGGGAGGGCAAGCGTGCCCAAGCCGAAACGAATCTGGCCGTCGAGGCTTCCGAGCGTGCCAAGACTGCAGCGTCGAAGGCCAAAGAAGCGGCCGAGGAGGCTGCTGCGCAAGCAAAGGACGCTCAGCAGGACGTCAAGCAGGCCGGAGACGCAGCACGCAAGGCAGCCAGTGCCGCCAAGGGCGCAGCGAACGCAGCGCGTGAAGCCATCAATGCTTCGGACGTCGCGGTGGGTGCTGCCCGCCGTGCTTCCTGGGCGGCCACCGCTGCCGCTCAGGCCGCTGCCACGGCTGGAAACGCTGCCTCCCGCGCATACAATGCCGCGATCGCTGCGTCCAAGGACGCTTCTAAGACCCGGGAGGCCAAGGACGCCGCGGTCGCGGCCCGCAACGGTGCCGCGAAGGCGCGCACCGCGGCTGCTGCTGCGGACTACGCGGCGACTGCCGCATCCGAAGCCGCTACCGCCGGCTCCTCCGCGGCCTCTGCCGCCCGCAACGCTGCGGCCGCCGCCAATGCTTCCTCCCAGGCTGCGGCCGCCGCAGGGGTCGCGCAGTCGCAGGCTTCTGAGGCCAAGCGCCAGGCATCCATCGCGTCCCGTGCCGCGAACCGTGCTACCAACGCGGCTTCCACCGCACAGGCCCTGGCCACTGCGGCCGCTACAGCCGCGCGCGCCGCGCGTGACCACGCCAACTCTGCAGCGAACCATGCGGAGAAGGCGGCGGACGCAGCTGACGAAGCAGTCAAATATGCCGGTCAGGCGGTCGATTTCGCGAACAAGTCGACCGCTCACGCCACCGCGGCGGGGAAGGCCGCCGACACGGCCGTCAAGGCAATCCTGGACGCCCAGGCAGTGGAGAAGGCCGCGCGGGAGGCTGAACTCGCCCGCCTTGAGACGGACAAGCTCCGAGGCATGGATGAGGCCAAGCTACTTGCCCGGATCGAGGCCGATGAAAAAGCTGCTTACCAGGCCAAGCGCGCGCAAGCGCAGCGGACCGACCAGGCAGTCAAGGACCTGATCGCCAAAGCCGAGCGAGCACTCACGGACGGCGACATGGAAGTGGCCGCAACCCTGGGCCGCAAGGCCGCCGTCGGTCTGCTCAACGCCCGGGGCACCTGGACTCAGCAGGCAGCCCAGTTCGCCCTGGCTGGCTCTGACGACGACGTGTTCTCCTGGATCGACGTGGACCGGGAGCTGGCACAGCAGCAGGACGACAAGGAAACGGTTCTCTACCTCGCCCAGATATCCAGTCCCGCCATCGCACAAGCGGCGGCGAGCTCGCTGGAGAGCGGAACCTCGAAGCCGGTGGGCGATTTCGTCACCTCAGGGGTGATCAAGGCATCCAGGGACGACAACCGCGTCCAGATCTCCCGTATCCTCACCCAACGCCCCGGCAAGGCCGTCACCCAGGCGGCCAACGACGCGCTCGACGCGAACACCCCCGAGGCCCTGCAGGATTTCTTCGACAGCACCTATCCCGCCGCAGTGCGAGAGGATGACGCGGTCGCCGTCTCGACACTGCTGAACACAGGGGGCGCCTACACCAAGGCATACGCCGAAGTGGCCCTGGAAGGTCCGACGTGGATGCGCCGGAACTTTGTTCAGACCGTGCAGCATCGGACGGCACAGCTCGACTACGATTTCGCCACTCACACTGCCGCGATCAGTGGTGCCATCGCGGCAGCCGCAAAGATCGCATACAAAGCCCAGGAAGACGCAGCGCTGGCGTCGAAAGCCGCCGCTGACGCCACCGGAGCGGCAGCGGAGGCGACGAAGTGGGCGAACAAGGCGCTCGACTCGAAAGCTGAGGCCAGCGACTACGCCACGCAGGCGAAGAAGTACGCCAATGACGCGGACAAGTCCGCAGCAGCAGCCCAGGCGTCGGCGGACAAGGCCAAAGCAGCAGCGGAGACCGCACGCAGCGCCTCGCGTTCTGCCAACTACTCGGCGAACAAGGCGATCGACTCAGCACGCAGTGCCCTGAACTCGTCCTACAGCGCCCAGTCCTCGGCGGCCAGCGCACGCGCCTCCGCGCTCGCGGCGGGCAAGGACGCGAAGACTGCAGCGGCAGCAGCCAGTGAAGCCCGCAAAATCAAGATCGAAAAGCGCAATGCCGAGGCTAAGGAAGCCGCACGCAAGGCCGCTGAGGAGGCGGAGAAGGACCGCGAGAACGGAACCAACCCGGCCGACACCCCGACCCACGACCAGGTCAATCCGAACGGCAGCAGCGGCGGCGACAAGGACGAGTGGTGGAACGACGCCAAGTGGTACGCCGACACATTCAACAAGATCAGCGTGGGAGCAGGTCTGCTGGAGGTCGGCCTCGGCCTTGCCAGCCTCGTTGTTCCCGCGCTGGCACCCGCCGCGGTCTTCTTCGGTGTCGTATCGATGGGATCTGGCGCACTGAGCGCCCTGGCAACTGGCATCGAATACGGCTTCGCCAGCAGTCAATTCATTAACTCCACCACCGAAGCCGCCCTGAATTTGGTCACGGGGGCCAGTCGAAATGGATCATCCCAGCTGTCAAATTCGGCGGCAGGGCGGTGGCCCCTGTGGTCAAGAAGGTCACAGAAATCGGCGAAGACCTCGTTTCCACGGCCACCAAGACACTGGCATCGATCTTCTGAGTAGGCACACCCCGTACGTCGGCGCCGAACCCTCAACCGGTAACCGCGTGCCTGCGTGGAGCCCCGCGACCGAGTGGTGACCCAGCCACCCCACGACTCCCCTTCCTGCCCACACTAGAGAGAAGTCATGACCTCACCACGTACCAGACGGGTGTTGCCCGCCCTCCTCCTCACTGTGGCCCTCACCACGACCGGCACCGCCGGCGCCGCCGACAGTCAGATCGCACCGGCCCGCACGGCTCTCACTGGGGCTGCGAACAAGACTGCGGATACCACTTCCGCCGACCCCGCCGCTTCCGTAGCGACCTTGCAACGTACCGCCTTCACTGCCGAGGACTCCTGCACCCGGCTCTCCGCCAGTGCCCGCCCGAAGGTCCGCGACGCCGTCACCGCGTGTGTGAGCGTTCACAACGCGCCCGGCGCAAGCACGGCGGCAAGCAAGAAGGCCGCCGCGTTCACCCCCTCCTCCGTCACTCACCTCGCAAACTCCGCTGCCGACGAACCGGGCGATGCCGGCACCGACCCGGAGTTCGAGCCAGACACCGACGATCCTGAGCCGCCCCCGCCCTCTTGCGAGCTGACCAATCCGGGACAGTGGAGCTGGAGCCGCACCGGCGGCCTGTGCCTAAATGGCGTCGACGTCACATATACGCTCTACGACCAGTCCGGCAAGTCCATCGGCACTGGCCTCATCCAGGTCAGCTCCACACTCGCCACCTCCTACAAGTCGCTGGACCTCAAGGAAACGATCACCGCCAAACTGGTCCGGGTCACCGGCGCGGTAAAGAATCTCGTCGTCAAAATGCAGGTGGGCTGCGATGCCGGATGTAAGACGGTGACGAAGCAACCGTGGTATGGCTCCACCCCCATGACGCCCGGCGAGGTGAAGACCGGAACGACCAAGTACAGCGGCGACGCCTTCGCGGAAGGCACCACTCGTTCTTCGTTCCAGACCAGCTACAAGTTGTACGTGATGATGCCCGGTGCTGCGCCGGTCGACCCCAGCGCCTCCTGCTCCAGCCCCGCGAACGGAAAGATCCGTTGCGACAAGGAGCAGCCCCGGCTGCGCGGCTGCGTCATACCGAGCGACGAACTACCGGTGCTGACCTACTCGAGGTCGCACGCGAAGTACGGGATCGTCGTGCCCATCTACGAAGAGATCATCGTCGGGGCACAGACATCCTGCACTCGGTCAATCAGACCACGGCGAACGCCAACCGCGCCGCGACGTGCACACCGTTCACTAACCTGTACCCAGGGCAGAAGTACGCGGACAGCTGCGACGAGTTCCCACCCGCCAGCACGAAGGAGGGCGGTCAGAACGGTGACCTGTGCGCCGAGCTGACCCCTCAAATAGCGAACGGCGTGTGGTCCGCCCCGGCGACCTGGCCCGGTCGTCCGACCTCGGGCACGGAGACCTGCCTGCGGCTCCACATCACCCAGCGCGCCAACAGCTCGGCGGGCGGGGTTCTAGGATCCCTGCGCAAGCACCAGCGCCTCGTGGACGGCGACCCCTTCCGCATCGAGTTCACCGCCTGAACCAGGCATCACGAGCCGGGCTCCCTGCCGTGCCGCGCGCATGGCCGGGGGCCCGGAGGCTTGGGGTCAGCCAGTGGTACCGGAAATAGACAATGAACTAAGGGAGCAGAACATGGAAGCAGAAACGGACGTGCATTCGCTCCGCTGGGCGGCCGCCTGGGTGTGCGTTACTTTCACCCGCGGCCTCAGCCCCGAGGAGGTCTTCACCCGCTATGGGGCCGAACCGTCCCGGGCCCGCCTACTCGACTGGGACGCGGCTTCAGACCTTGTCTCGGGCGACTCCGACGACGGGATGGTCTCGCTACTGCGGTCCGGAAGGATCGGTGAATGGGCCTTCTGCGTTGAGGAAGAAGGTGGCATCGGCTTTGGGGAGGCATCGCTCGCGGCATTGTCGCGGGGCACTGAGACGTACAGCGTAGCGACTACCGAGGGGATCGACGTCTTCCAATACTGGCGCGACGGCGAGTGCGTCGAGTACTTCGAGCCCGGCATGGAGCACACCCGGCCCGTACGGACCAGCACCTGGTGGGACCGAGTGGAAGAGAAGCTCGCCGCACACGAAGGCGAGGGCGCCGGGATGGCACCTGTGGTGGCCCTCGTACTCGACCACCTCGGCATCGCCCTAGACGATGCCGCTCTTGCTGGGCCCTGGCCCAGCCTGACGCTCGCCGAGGAGGATGCACCGTCGGCACCGCTCGGCGACACCTACATGGGTGAGGGACCGGTTCCACCTGGGACTGTCGAGATCTTGTAAGACCCCACGCCAGACCACCCCGTTCCGCCACAGTCGTCGCCCGGGGGTGAGCGCTATGTCAGCCCCCTCGGATCCGTGAAGATCTTCTAAAACGGATGACTCTGGCGGAGCCCACCGATCAGGACCGATACCCCACTCTGCTTACGATAATTGGCCAAGCTAGGTGTTGCTGATAGGCGCTCGTGTCGGTCGGCCTACCTGCCACCGGCACCGAGTTGCCCCGGCCAGCCAACGGCCTCGCGCCCGTAGAAGTCGGGTAGCCAGGTCACGTTGCCGTGATGCCGTTCGCGAATCCGCTTTGACCCTTCACCTGGTGGGGTCCGTGCTCTCAAGGCAGGGCTGTGTTATCGGGTGGGATGACCAGCCGTTACGGAAATAAAGAATGGGAAAGATGCTTTTTTCGATACCTGACTATGGTTGGTGCCTGATCGCAGTCGCAGCGACGGCGATTTTCATGATCGGCATAGGGAGATTGAGCGCCGGAATGAAAATTCCGGACGAACTGCGAAGCGTCGTGAAGCTACCGAGTGTACGTGCCAAAAGGGTGTTCTACGCTCTGGCGCCCGTGGGCCTTGGTGTTGTTCTGGCGATCAACCTGATTCGGTCCGAACCGGCACCTGCGGTCCTTTTTCTGTACAGCGTCGCGTGCATCTCCGTTCCGCTCGCTGTCGTCCCGGTCCGCAGTCGGCTGCTGAAGCAGTACATCGCCCATCAGCTGAACCCCGGAGCCGGGGTCAAGACTGATCTGCTTATGACGACCTGGATTGTCGCTTCTCTCTCCGCGGTTATGCTGGTGGCTTTCCTTGCACTGGCGATGACGCCGTACGGAGTGTGGAAATAGCCGCACGCAACACCGAGGCTGAGGACACCACCGTCGTCACCACCAACCCGCCCGGGGCAGGCTTCCACACGCGGTCGGGTGGGTCGCCCACGCGGTACGGACCAGCGATCTCACCCTTGGCTGAGCCCCAGCCCCCGATGAACAAACCACCGAGCGCCGCGTGGACCCCGACGGAGCCGCCGGGCCCACCGGCCGGTAGGCAACCGCGATCGGAAGACCGGGCGGTGCACGAAGGCGTGCGGTACGGGCGGAAGGAGGCACTCATGGACGCCACCCTCAAGACCTGCACTGGACGCGGCCACTACCGTCTGCCGCCTCGGCAGGACAGCAGCTGGCTGCGTAGGTCTCAAGCGAGAGCACTTGTCGGTGGGTTCCGGCATCGCTCGTCGTCCAGAGAGCGAGTGCGTGACGCTGTCGGGGATCTTGATCACCTGTCCTCTGGTCCGTACCCGATCGAGGCCGTGATCGTTGGTGTGGCGGGAGAGGAGGCTGGGCTGGCATGAGTAACGACGCGCGCCTCGCATGGGCTACGACTCCGGTGATCTGCAACGTACTCGGGCATTCACGAACTTGGTTGACCGGCCGCGGAGGCATATGGGATCGCCCTGCACTACGCGGACGACGATCCGAACGCCGCCAGGGAAGTGATGAACCACGCCTTGGAAGCCGTCGCGCGGGGGTTCGCCGCCGCAGCGTTGGAGACCCTTGCGCGGGACGAGGTGCTGGCGCTGAGCGGCGAGCAGAAGTCGCGCCTTGACGACCTGATCGTCGAGTTGGACTTGGAGACCTCGGAGATCTTCAGCGGCGCGTGAGCCCCTGTAGCGCCATGATTCAGCCGGTTGCCCGCCATGATCGTGGTCTGGGGATGCCTTGCCAGTCGAGGAAGCCTTGCAGGGCGGTCGGCGTTCGAGGTTGGTGTTCCAGAGCGGGTGAGAGTTGGACGGTAATCCGTTCGAGGTTGACGGCGATCCCGGTGAGGACGTGCTGAACGTGGGCCTTGTCTGCGCTCCGGTACCGGCATTGGCGCATGCCATGGCCGTTGACGAACTCGTTGATGGTGCTCTCGATCCCCGCGCGCATCCCGTACCGGGCCTTCCACTGGTGGGTCTCCTGCTCACCCCGGGCCTCGGCCTGGAGCTCGTTCAACTGCTGTGGGAGGAAGGTCAACAGGCGGTGGCTGCTACGGGTGCAGGCCGTTTTCATAGGGCATTGACCGCAGTCGACTTTGGAAAACTTGACCTGGACGTAGGGCGCGATGGAGGCAAAGGTCGCCCAGCTGATGCTCTGCTTCTCTCCCGGGCAGGTCACCTTCTGTCGATCCCAGTCGATGGTGAAGGCGGCCCGGTCGAACACATTGCCCTTGCGGGACTTCCGGGTGCTCTTCCGCCTGACGGGTCCGACCAGGGTGATCTCGTGCTCGCGGGAAGCCCGTTCGCGGAGCGGGACGGAGGTGTAGCCGCCGTCGACCAGGTGCTCAGCAGGTAGGAGGTTCCGGTGTTTCAGCCGGGTGTGGATCGTGGGCAGGGTCTTGGCGTCGTAGACGGGTGCCGGGGCGGTGGTCACGTCGGTGATGATGTTCACGGCATCGTCATCACAGGTCTCGGTGACGTGTGCCTGAAATCCCTTCCAGCGGTTCTCGCCGCGGCGGGCATAGCGAGCGGTCAGGTCGTAGGGCGAGACGATAGCGATGGCAGACGGCGGCAAGCCGGTCTCCGCCGGCAGGCGCCATCGGACAGCACCGCGGCCGTCGATGAAGTAGTTCTGCAGGAAGATCTGCCGCAGGGCCTGGATCTGTGGCCCCTCCCACAGACCTCGCAGGTAGCGGCGCACATAGCGGAGGAGAAGGTAGGCGTCGTTGCCGGTGTCCTTGATGCGGGTCTTGGGCCGGGTGGGGTTCTTGCCGAGCCGGGCGGCGCGTCCGTAGCGCCGGCCCCAGTCCTCCGTCACTAGGCCGACCAGTTCCTGCGGGGCCTGGCGGGCGAGTTCCTCCAGGGCGGCGCGCATCGCCTCGGTGACCAGCTCCAAGCGGGTCAGGTCACGGACCGCCGCCAGGATGTGGGTGGAGTCGGTTCGCTGGCGACCTCGCTCGCGGACCAGGCCGACGGCCTTGATCCGTTCCAGGGCGAGGTCCAGGAGCTTGTCAGCCCGGCCGTCCTCGGCCAGGCGCTCGCGGAAATCGGTCAGAACGCTGTGGTGGAAGCCGGGGTCGTCCAGCTCCATCGCCAGGGCGTACTTGTAGTCGATGCGGCAGCGCACCGCCTCGGCGGCCTGCCGGTCTGACAGTTCCATCAGGAACTGCAGCACGCAGACGGTGGCCAGCTGTGCTGGTGACAGGCCCGGCTTGCCGTCCCGCGGATACCACTCGACGAAGTCCTCGTCGCTCCACAACCCATCCAGGTGGTCGCGGATGGCCATGGCGGTGGTGCCGTGGGGATTGCTGGCGCGGGCAACACGGGCAGTCAGCTCCGGGATCTCCGAGCCGGAACGAGCACGGACGCCCATCTCGATTACCTCCGCTGCGGGCAGAGCCCCAACGTCCCACCCGCACCAGCCCCGTACGGCGGGAATCCTCGAACTGGCACCGGAAGGAGGAATGCCGACTTCGCGATGACTTTCCCACCTCCAGCACTGCACGCCCCACCAGTCACCAACGTGGCGTTCGCCGAACGGCTACAGAGCAGGGTCGTGGCAGGCCGGAGTACGGCAAGGACGCCTCGGCAGATCGCTGATCAGGGAGAATGTCCGAACGCCGCCGAGGCCCGACGCCGAGGTGACCGGTCTCCCGACCTGGGGATTTCCAAGATCCCCGACAGCGTCACGCACTCAGGTCGTATACGTCGTCCGTGGCCGCGGTTCCCTCTGAGTCGCCGTCGTCGACGACGGCCGGGTATCCGACGATATGCACCTCCAGCAGATGGGACCTGCGATTGCAGGGCTCGATGAGCAGCGCCGAGTAGCCGGGGGACATCGCCCGTTCATGGCCGCGAAGCAGGGCGTCAGTGCCCGGCAGTTGGATCGGGCATCGGCCCTCGTTCCGTAGCCACCACTGCTGCCCGTCGCACGTGAAGACCCCGTGCAGTCGGGTCACATACGGGTCGTCTGCGCCGATGGGTACATGGGCGTCGTCCGCGGCGCGCCCGAAGTGCAGGGTGAACTTCCGCGGCGGGACGGCTAATCCGCTCTGCGGGGACTTCACGACGATGGTCCCCGGCGGAGCCTTGGGCAGGCAGCCCGAGAGCGTCGGCATCGTTGCCGGCAGTACTTGTGGAACGAATTCCCGGATCTGCACACCCACCCCCCTTGGTCCGAACCTGCACCGTCCTTCTGGCCGCCACCGTATGGCGCCCGTTTCAGGACCGGTCCCGAGCATGGTTCGGTAACCCATCACAGCTCTCTCACCGGCGCGCGCCGAAGCGCTTCGGAACCGGTCCCGGGCGACCGGTGCTCCGATTTCGGCATGCAGCAGGCGAAGAAGCGCGTTCCGAAAAACGATGGTGGCAGGCATACGGCGGCCCGAAGGCTGTGGCGTATCCCTGGCCGTGCAGGGCCGGGGCGAGGGTGTAACCGATCTCGGCCTGCCGACGGTTTCCACAAGGCGAGCAGCTATCTCAAGGCCGGCGAACCCGACCAGGCGGCAGCTGCCGCAACGGAGTCGCTCACCCTGGCCAACAAGATCGGAGCACCGCGATGTGCCGCGCTCGTCCGTGACCTGGCACCCGCATTCAAGAAACACGCCGGAGTCGAAGACGTGGATCAACTCCTCGAACACGCGCGGGCCAACTGACACCAGACGCCATCATTCATCGCCGCTCGGGCACCCAGACATGACCCTCGTCGCCGCCGGTATCCGCTGAAGGGTGATGCGCAGCATCGTGCCGGTGCCGGCAACGGCTGCCGGGCAGCAGACAACATGCCGTGAGGTACCAGGAGCTGACCCGATGCCTACCGGTCCACACACCGCCCGACGCGACGGGGCCCGAACGGAGAGAAAAGTCCTCTTCCTCCTCCTGAGGAAGAGGTGTCAGCGGCACGGACCGCATACCCCCATGCCCTGACCTGCATGGATTCACCTGTGCTCCGGGAGTGCCTGGTACGCACGGTGGCACTTACGGTGGAATGCACGGCGGAACGTACGTTGGTACGCACGGTGGCACCTACGGTGGTACCAGTTCGGACTGCTTCCGTTCGGCAATGGCCCACGCGGTGCAGTGGCCAAAGCGTCCCGTTTCCGCGAGCCTCACCTGCGCGACGAAATAGCGGGCCCGCTCCCCTCCCACTGCACCCGCCCAGTTCGCCCTTCGGCACGGCCGTCGACAGCAAGGTCCAAGAGCTAGCAGCAGGCGACGAGCTCCGCTGCGCTCGGTCCCGACGCCGATCACAACACCGCCTGACGAGTCGCTGGGTGACCTGCGGGAGGTCGCCCGCACAAGGGATACCCGCTGGGACAGTGCGGATACCCCGCCGGTTACCCCGCTGGATACCCCAATTGACCTGCTCCTTTGTCGTTTTGGGGCAAGCAGTTTGGTAAGGGGTGCTGAGCAGAGTTCACGGCAGTCGATCCGGAAGGAGCCTGCCGTGGATGCCGTACAGCCGACGTTGGTCACACGTCTGAATGCCGAGTGGGAGTGGCTGTGCGCTGACCGTGGCACCTCAGATCGGGTGCGGTCTTGGATGCTCGATGCCGGTGTGCTGGACGAGGACCTGCCCCCCGCCGAGCTGGGTGAGCTGTGCGCTCTTCTGCGGAAACGCTCTGAGCGGGACGGACCGGAGTTCAGCGACGCCTGGATGGGTGTCCTGCTGTACCGAGTGAGTGCCAGCGACGGACGGGATGCCGAACTGGCCGCCCGCGTACTGGTCCAGGCGATGCTCCCGCTCGCCTGCCGCATGCTGTGCGACTGTGTGCGCAGCGGCGAGAGCAGCGAGGACGTGGCGCAGGTGGTGATCGCTTCCCTGTGGGAGGTGGTGCGCACCTACCCGATTGCGCGGCGGTCGCGGAAGGTCGCGTCGGGTCTGCGCATGGAGTTGTGGCACCGGGTTTCGCGTGAGCTCAAGCGGGAGCTGGCGCCTTCTGAGCATCTGGATGAGGCGTGGGTGGCGGCGCTTCCGGGGGGTGTCGAGCCTGCGGAGGCTGTCGCGCCGGTGCTGTTGGCGCGGGCCGCTGAGGAGGCCGGCCTTCGGGCAGCAGTGGGTGCGGTGGAGGAGTTGGCGGGGGTTCGCGGCGAGATGGTCGCGCTCCTGGTCTGGGCACTGGAGCGCGAAGTGCTCACCACGGAGGCGGCGTCCGGGATCTGCGACCACTACCGCGAGGGCGCACCGCAGGATGCCGCGGCGGCGTCGGCGTGGGGGGTGAGCCCGGTGGCGCTGCGGCGTCGGCGTAGCCGGGCGGTGTCGCGGCTGCGGCAGGCGGCGCCGCAGTGGGCGGAGGCGGCGTGAGGAAGCCGTCGGAAGTTTTTCGGGCGCCGGTGTCACATCAGGGCCGATCCGGCTCCCTTCTCTGTGTGTGCGGGGGATTCCGCGCACCGAACGCAGCGGAGGGAGCCGTCGTGAGCGAGGGGCTGGGACATGAGGGAGAAGCGGTGGAGCCGAAGGAGGAGGAGTTGCGGCTGGTGGCGATCCGCCGACGAGCGACGCAGTTGGCGGTCGCGTTGGTGACGGAGCCGTTCTCGGCCGACACCTACGCGCAGCTGCGGTCGTACGTGGAGCGGGACGCCGATGAGGCGCAGGTGCTGGTGCGGGAGGTGCTGGCGCTTCCGCCGGCGCGGCTGCGCGAGCGGATCGCCGAGCTGACCCGTGCCAAGGCCGTTCAGGGCGAGGTGACGGCGTGAAGGCGACGTTCGGACCTGTGGGCTACGGAAAGAGCCAGGCCCTGAAGGCAGCAGTCAGGGACCAGTTGGCGGCCGCTCGCCGCGACGGTCGGTACATCTGGGTTCTGGACCCGACGGGTACCTGGGGGCATCTGCTCGGTAAGGGGCCGCGGTCATGAAGTGGCCCCGCAAGGAAGAGCAAGCGCCGCCGGTGGAGCAGCCCGCCCAGCTGGACACCGGGTGGGCCACCACGTCGTTGTCGACGGGCGCCATGGCGAACTGGACGGCCGTGGTGCGGTGGAGCGCCTGGGGCCTGCTGCTGACCGGTCCGCTGCTGGGCGGCTGGGCCCTGGCCTCTGCTACGACACCGGTGACCGCGCCCGCGCAGGCCGAGGCGTCGCGGGCACAGCCGGCGTCATCGGATGCGGTGGCTCCGGCGGGCTTTGCCGAGCTGTACGTCGCGGCCTATGTGAAGGCCGGGCAGGGGGATGCGGCCGTGCAGGAGCTCGCGGCGTTCTACCCCGCTGCCCGGTCCATGACCTGGCCGTCTCAGGGCGGGGCGGAGCGCGCGGAGTCGGCATCCGCCGTACAGGTACGGCAGGTCACGGCCGGCTACTGGTCAGTGACCGTGGCCGCCCGGATCTCTGGATCGTCGAAGGACGACGCGGGCCAGCTCCACTACTTCCAGGTACCGGTCCGTTCCACAGCCGGCACGAGGGGCACGGCGTCGGGGTGGGTGGCGGCCGCGCTGCCCGCCGAGGTGGCAGCCCCGACCGGAGATGCTGCCAAGGCCCCGGAGTTGTCGTACGGGTCGGGGCACGCGCCATTGGCATCCGACCCGGCGGTGCAGACGATCCAGGGCTTTCTTGCCGCGTATCTGACGGGACAGGGCGACGTCGAGCGCTACCTCTCCCCCGGCATCACGCTGCATCCCGTGCGGCCGGCGCCGTACACGGCGGTGACGCTCACGCAGATCGCCGACCACGGCCACGGGCCGGCCCAAGGAGCGGAAGCTCAAACCCCGCCGGATGGGGTGCAGCGGCGGCTCCTGGTCGACGTCGAGGGCGACGGGCGGAACGCGAACGGTTGGCCGATGACGTACGCGATCGAGCTGCGCGCCCGCGGCGGCCGTTGGGAGATCGCCGCGCTGGAAGCCGCGCCGGCCCTGGCGACGTCCGACCGCTCTTCACATCCTCAGAAAGGACAGGGCTCATGAACGGGCTCATGCAGATGGCCGGGGCCATCTCCGACGCCAACAGCCTCGTCACCCAGCTCAAGGACTTCTTCCTCGTGGGCGTGCTGGGGCTGATGTATGTCGTCTCGATCGCTCTGGTGTGGGGCCAGACCAAGAGCGTGATGAAAGCCGCAGTTGCCGCGATCGGCGGGGCGGTGGTCATGGCGATCGTCGTCAACATGACCGCGCTGCGGGACAAGGTCGGCGAGGATATCAAGAACCCCTCCGGCAACGCGGCCCCGGCAGCCGTCCGCATCGTCGACCGCATCGACCCGCTCGACGGCGGCCGGCGATGAGCACCCCCGTTGTGCAGCCTGAGCCGCTGATCGGCCGCTGCTACACCAGGGCACGTCGGCACCAGAACGTGGTGGGCAACTGGCCCGGTGGCGGCCGGATCTGGGGCGGGCCCTACACGTGGCCGCAGATCTTCGTCGCCCTGGCCGCGATCGCAGCGCTGCTGGTGACCCGGGGGGTGTGGGCACATCACGGCGTGCTGGACCTCTTGCCGTTGCTCGGTGTGCCCTATGCCCTGGCGCTCGTCGTCGGCCGGATCCACGTCGATGGCCGCAACCCCCTCTCCGTCGCCGCCAGTGCACTTGGGCTGGCCGTGAGCGGGAACTCCGGCCGGTTGGGTGGACGCCGTGTGCGGCGTCCCCGGCGCGGTGCCGCGGTGGGGCTGTGCACGCTGACATGGCAGCCGGCGATCGGGACGGGCAGCGCGAACGCTCGACCGGAGGTCGTCCCCACTCTCACCAAGCCGGTACGCACCGTTCCCGCAACCGGTGCCCCGAAGATCGCGTCAGCCGTCGGCCAGCCGGATGCCGACACGCCGGTGGTGCGGGTTGCGTCGGGCGTGGGTGCGCTGCTTGCCGCCCGCGCCGCCGGCCCGGCCGCCACCACGAACTCGAACGAGCGGGGGCAGTGATGCGGATCCCCGTCCGGCACGTAGCCGGCAACGTCATCTGGACCAAGCACGGTACGTGCTGGGCGCTGTGGCGGGTGGAGGGCAGCGGACATGCGCAGTCCTCTCGCACCGTCAAGGAACGTCGCCTGCGCGCCCTGGAATCTCTGGTCAAGCAGCTGCAGGGCGAGGCGATGCTGCTGTCGTTGTGTCCGCAGGTCGACCCGGCCTCGGTGGTGCGCAAGATGACCGACGGCGTCGACCTGGCTGCGTGCGAGCGCTACGCGCAGTTGGCGACGCGGGTGTGGGACCAGCTGGAGCGCATGGAGCTCACCAGCCGCGCGGACTGGTTGGCCGTCCCGCTGCCCGCCGGCGGCAAGAAGCGGGCGGCCGGCATGGCGTTCGATGCGGCCCGCGCTGAAATGGCGCTGCAGCTGGGCCTGCTGCCCGCACCGGTCAGCGCACGCGAAGAGGAGCGCCGGCTGAAGCAGGCGCGTGCGCTTGCCGGAACGTGGCCCTCGACGATCGCGCTGCGGCCCGCGAGCGAGGCGGAAATCTTGTGGATCTACGGGCACAGCGCCCGGCGGGGAGTGCTGGAGCCTTTGCTGCCCGAAGCAGAGCAGAGCACCGGACGGAGCCGCGGCCGCGGAGCTGCGGCTCTGGGCGAGGTCATCCTTGCGGAGGGCAGCAATCCCGCCGAGGCCGGACGGGAAGAAGACGAGGCGGGCAAGAGCCGGTTCGGGCGGCGCTGGCTGCAAGTCTCCACGGAGTGGGGCGAGTCCTACCAGACGTTCCTGTCGCTGGCCGAGATGCCCGAGCGGTTCATCTTTCCTGGCAGCGAATACCTCGCAAGCCTGGACGATTTCGGGTTTCCGGTGGACTGGGTGATGCGGCTCAAGGTCACCCCGGGTGCTGTCGCCGAGGCCAAGGCGCGTCGGGAGGCCAATGAGCTGGCGAACCAGCCCGGCGAGTACGAGGGGGAGGTCTCCGGTGTGCCGTCGCATGTGCATCAGGCCGCCGAAGACATGGAGGACTTCCGCAGTGCGGTGACCCGCTCGAAATCGGAGGTCGAGGTCCAAGCCATGGGCACGCTGTGCGTGTGGGGTACCACCCCGGCCGAAGCTGAGGCCCGCGCCGCCGATCTGAAGACCCACTTCGGAAAGCACGACTACACCTTCATCCGCCCCGTCGGGGAGCAGGAGCGGCTGTTCTACGGGATGCTGCCGGGCGCCCGCACGCCGAAGGTGATGCTGTCCTACGCCCAGGTGCTGCTCGCGAGGGACTTCGCGATGGCCGGCGCCTTCGCCGGATCGGCGCTGGGGGATGCCAAGGGGCCGCTGTACGGGCTGCAGTTGGCCGGCGGCGGCACCCGGCCCGTGCTCACCGACTGGTCCCTGGGCCCGCAGAAGTCCGCGTCCGCGTCTGCCGCGTTCGTCGGTGAGCTCGGCGGCGGCAAGAGCGTCGCGATGAAATCCGCCGTGTACGACATCCTCGCCGCCGGCCGACAGACGGGGCAGCCGGGAAGCCGCGGCCGGGCGGTCATCGTCGACCGCACCCCGCAGCAGGAGTGGCTGCGGTTCGCCAAGGCGTGCCCTGGCACCACCCAGGTCATCACCATCGATGACCAAGCCCAGGTCTCCCTCGACCCGCTGCGCACCATCCGCGACGCCGGCCAGGCCCAGCGCCGCACCGAGTCGTTCCTGACGCTGCTGCTGGGCATCGGCCCCATGAGCGACCAGGGCATCGCGCTGTCGGAGGCGATCGAGGCAACCCTGGCCGGGCCAGCGCCGTCCATGGCAGCGCTGGTGGGCGAACTGCAGGCACCCGGCAAGCGCGATGCGACCTCGAACGCCGTGGCGCGCAAGCTGGCCGCGGTGGCCCGCAAGGACCTGGCCCGCACCATCTTCGACCCCACGCTGCCGGTGGTGGACTCCTCGAAGGCGGACGCGATCGTCTTCGCCACCGCCAACCTGGCCCTGCCCAAGGAAAACGAACTCAGTGCTGACCGGCTGTCGACGCTGGAGTACGAGAAGACTTTCGGCCGGGCGGCGCTGTATCTCATCGCGGCGCTGTGCCGGGAAATCTGCTTCGCCAACCCCCATGAGTTCTGCGTAGCGGTGTGGGACGAGTGCTGGTGGCTGACCTCCTCCCCCGAGGGCATGGCCCTGCTCCTGGAGCTCGTCCGCGACGGCCGCAAGCACAAGGCCGGGGTCCTGGCCGGGTCGCACGACGGCGAGGACATTGGCCCGGAGGCATCAGCCACTGGGCAGGTCATCCGCGGA
This sequence comes from Streptomyces sp. BHT-5-2, assembly GCF_019774615.1. Lineage (NCBI taxonomy): Bacteria > Bacillati > Actinomycetota > Actinomycetes > Kitasatosporales > Streptomycetaceae > Streptomyces > Streptomyces sp. BHT-5-2. The sequence goes on from NZ_CP081496.1 coordinate 3,257,376, forward strand.
CTCTTCCCCCGCAAGTTCCTCTTCCGGCAGACCGATGTCACCCTCGCCAAGCGCGGCCTGGCCTTCCTCGACCTCGACCCGACCGACGAGGACCTGGTGGAGCTGGTCACCACTGGCCTGTCCCCCATCGACGTGGACGACGAGCTCCGCGCGCAGCGTGCCGGCGAGTGCCTGCACCGGGATCTGTACGGGCGGATCGGCGGGATGCAGGTCGTCATCCCCGCCGACCCCGAGGCAGAGGCCAATATTCACTCCGACCCGGCGATGTCGGCATGAGGTGGCTGCGCCTGGCCGGGCACACGGCATGGATAGGGCGGCGGGGAGCCTGGCAGCTGCTGCTGGCGCTGTGCGCCGCGGCCGTTCTCACCACGGCCGTGGCCGCGCACGCGGCTGCCGCCCCCTCCCCCGCCCCGTTCGCGTCGGCCAGTGCGCAGCAGCCCACCCCGTCCAACTCCGCGGATTCCGGTAAGACGCCGACGCCGGGCGCACCGAGCGGTTCGGGTGCGCCGTCGGCCGGCGGACTGCGGTACTCGCAGACGGCTGAGGGTAAGGCAGCGTCGCGGAAGGCGCTGCGGGAGCAGAAGGAGAGTCTGCGCCAGAAGCTGCACCGGCTGGGCATCGGCAAGGACGACTTGCTCGACTCCTTCCATATCACCGATGAGCACGGCATCCCGGTCTCCGCGTTCAAGGTCGACTCCGAGAGCGGCGAGTGGTCCGACTGGGACCTGAAGGTCGAAGAGTGGCTGACCAGCCTGCTGTTCATGTGCACCAAGTGGCTGATCGCCTTTGCCTGTTGGCTGCTCCTGTGGGCCCTCGGCTTCAAGCTGGCCTCGCTGCTCCTCAAGCCGGCCCTCGCGGTATCGGACTCCCTCTACAACAGCGTTCTGCTCCAGCTCGGCCTGCCCGGCCTGTTCCTCGCCTTCAGCGGCACCGTCGCGGCGTGGCACTTCTTCTTCGGTGACCGCTCCCGCGGCTGGGGCGAGCTCACGGCGTCCCTGCTGATCTCCGCGCTCGCCGTCACCAGCCTCGCCTCGCCGCCCCAGATGCTGCTCGGCCCCGACGGCGCGGTGGGCAAGGCACGCGACTTGGGAGTGGCCGTGGCCGCCATCGTCATGGGCGACAAGGACCCCACCGGACGTTCGGCGGCCGACACAGTTGCCGGCATCACGACACCGATCACCGACGAACTCGTCAACGCGTTCGTGGTGCAGCCCTCTCAGGTGCTCACCTACGGTCAGACGTTCACCGACGACACCAAGGACAAGTGCGCGTCGCGTTTCACGTCCTCCCGGATCGAGACGGCCTTCGTCAACCAGCAGGTCGCCGAGCAGACCAAGACCATCAGGGACATGCCGGGCGCTGGGGACATCCTCCTGCCCGGGCCCGGCGGAAAGATCGAGGACTTCGTCAAGGACAAGGCGGCGCAGTGGGGCGTGGACACCTTCGGGACCAAGCCCGACGAGAAGTTCGAGAAGCTCTGCGTCACCGGCGACGCCAAGGAGGCCAAGAAGGCGTCCGTGGACAAGCTCGCGGGAGCCTTCTTCATGCTCCTGGCCGCCCTGCTGGTCTGCGTGCTGATCATCGGGCTCGCCGGCAGCTACCTGGCCGCCCAGGCATGGCTCGCAGCCGAGGCGATGCTGCTGCGCTGCGCGCTGATCGCCGGCACTCTGCCAGGGCCCGGACGGGCATGGCTGTGGTCGCGGGGTGCCGCGATCGCCCGGGGCCTGGCGCTGCTCGTCGGACTCGTGGTGGGGCTCGGGGTGTTCGTCGTCGCGGTCACCGCCGTGGTCTCCGCCGCCCCGCGCGACGTTCCCGGCGGCATCGTCGTTCGCTTCGTCACCGTCGACATCCTGTGTGTCGGTGCATTGATCTTCCGAAAGCGCCTGGTCCGCAAGTCGCACCAGATGGCCGCCCGGCTCAAGGCGCGCATCGGGGCATCCAAGCTCGGCGGCGCGGCCGCCCCCTCCGACCTCGGCGCCGGTGGCGGTCGGCGCGGCACCCTGGGCAAGATCGGCGGAGCCGCACTGATGCTCGGCCTGATGGCCGCCACCGGCGGCACTGCCGGGGCGGTCGGCGGCGGCCTGGGCGCCGGGCCGGCAGTGCCCGCGCGCTCACCGGGCGCCTGGCCAAGGGCGCCGGGAGTCTCGCGCGGGGCGCCGAGAGAACCATGCGGGCCGGAGCCCGAACCGGCATGCGGGTAGGCCGCATCGGGCTGAAGAGCACGGTGGGGCTGCCCGTCTACGGGCCGCGGGCCGCACGGCGCACGGTGGCCGCCGTGCAGGCCGTGCCCGGCCAGGTCACCACCGCGGCCGCCCAGCTCAAAGACCGCCTCGACACTGCCCGGAATGTGTATGAGCCGCAGGTGCGGGACTTCGCCGACGAGTACTGGCGTGGCATCGGCGGCCGCTGGATCAGCAACCGCGTCCGTGCACGCCGCGGCCTGCCGCCGCTGCCCTCCCGCCCCTCGGGCCGCTCATCCCGCCGAACCACCGGCCCCCTCTCCCCGGCGGCGCGACGCGCGCCGAACCGGCCGCTCAGCTCGGCGCCCACCGCTGCTGCGCCGCGGCGCAGCCGCCGGTCGCAGATGGTGCCGCAGCGGCCGCTGACCCCGCCGGCCTCCAGCCAGCAGGCGAGTCTGCAGCAGCGCCTGCACCGCATCCGCACCCGCGCCGCCGCTGCCAACCGGCCCATCACTCCGCCCGCTCCGCCGCGCCGCCAGCCCCCGCCGTCCCGGCCCCCGCGGCCCGGGAGGCGTTCGTGAAGAAGCCCGCCATCGCTACCGGCGTCGGCCTTGGCACAGCAGCGTTCGCGCTGATCGGCGTGTTGGTGCTGTTCATCGCCGCTGTCGCCAACGGCGCCGCCGGCCACCCGGAGGAGCAGGGCGCGGCCGGGTCACAGCTCTCGGCCCGAGGCGGGCAGGTGGGCGACATACCCCCGGACATGCTGGCCCTCTACCGGCAGGCGGCACCCGCCGCCTGCCGCGGACTGGACTGGTCGGTGCTCGCCGCAATCGGCAAGGTCGAGACCGACCATGCCCGCCACCCCACAATGCGCTCAGAAGCGGGCGCGGTCGGGCCGATGCAGTTCCTTCCCTCCACGTTCACCGGGTACGCGTACCCAGTCCCGCCCGGCGGCGCCAACCCTCCCACCCCTTGGGACCCGACCGATGCGGTGTATGCCGCGGCGCGGATGCTGTGCGCCAACGGCGCCAAGACCGGCACCAGCGACGGCCTCTACAAGGCGATCTACTCCTACAACCACGCCGACTGGTACGTGAACAAAGTCCTCGCCCAAGCCAAGTCGTACGCCGCGGCACAGCCCACCGGCACCGGCAACACAGACACCGACGGGGCCTCCAACCCGATCGTCAAAGCCGCCCTCACCCAGCTCGGCGTCCCCTACGTATGGGGCGGCGGCACCATCAACGGCACCACCGGCGGAGGATTCGACTGCTCCGGCCTCACGTCATACGCGGTGTATCAAGGCACCAGCCACAGAGTCGTCCTGCCACGCACCTCTCAGGAACAGCGCCATGTCTGAGCTCCCATATCGCGCGACCAAATGCAACCGGGCGACCTCATCATCTTCGACAAAGACGGGTGGGGACACGTCGGCATCTACGCCGGCGGAAACCGCATGGTCGACGCCCCCCGACCAGGAAAATCCGTGGAAATCATCAGCCTGGCCGGATACTGGGAGAACTACGCCTGGGACATCCGGCGCGTCGCGTAGGAGACTTGTAGGTTCTCATCAGAAATGTCGTTGTCTCAGCGTTCTGTCGCCGAGACGCCGCATCCCGGAGACGTCGCAGGTCAAGCGTTGTCCTGTCGCATCGAAGCTGTCGGATTCTCAGTCGTTCTCGTTCGCGCTGGCGGATTCTCACTGCGTCGCGTGCTGAGCGGCGACGTTTGCCTCGTTCGTGGGGTTTGATCTCACTTCTCTGGTCTCGTTCTCGCTGTACCTGTCACCGTCGCTTTCGGCAGGTAAGCGGAGCCGGGGGTGGCGATGGACCTGGATCTGGTCGATGTCGAGTGGGCTGACGGGGAGGGCGGTGGGCCGAGGAAGTCCGTGCTGGAGGCAGCATCTCGGGTCCCGTTCGAGTCTGTACTTCCGGTACGACAGTTCGCGTCGTATCGCGGGCAGCGGCACTTCACGGGCAGGTACTGGGCGGCGACGACGGAGTCGCTGGTCGGGTTCGAGTCGTGGCTGGAGCGGGACCGGGCCATGTTGCTCGACCATGACCGGCGGGTGGTGGGGCTGGCTTCGCAGCCGTTCCGGGTGACCTGGCCGGGGGCGACGCGTCGGATCTCGCATACGCCGGACTACTTCGCACGGCTGGAGGACGGGTCGGGTCTGGTGGTCGATGTCCGGCCGGAGGACCGGGTAGGTCCGGAGGACGCGGTGAAGTTCTCGGCGACTGAGGCGATGTGTCAGGCCATGGGTTGCTGGTCGTATGCGCTGGTACACGAACCCGAGCCGGTGGAGATGGCCAACGTCCGCTGGCTGTCGGGCTATCGGCACCCGCGCAACCGGGTCGGCGAGGTCGTGGCTCGGCTCACGGATGTCTTCCGAGATCCGCGGCTGCTGATGGACGGCGCCAGGGATGTGGGGGATCTGCTGGCGGTGCTGCCCACGCTCTTCCACCTGCTGTGGTGCGGTGAGCTACGGGCCGATCTGACGGTTCCGCTGGGGGATGGCTCTGTGATCGGTTGCGCGGAGGTGAGCCGTGGGTGAGCTGGCTCCGCGAGGGGTGTTGCGGGTCGGGGATCGGGTCCGGTTCGAGGGCAGGACCCACCAGGTCATCGGGCTGGAGGGCACGGCTCTTCGGCTGCTCAGCGACGACGGGGACACCAGCGTCATGGCCGCGGGATATGTGATGGCGGCCGCGGACTTCGAGGTGCTGGACCGAGGGTCGGACGCTGTCCCGGCGGCGACCTTGCCGCCGTTCGCGCTGGTGGACGCCTTGCCCCCGCCGGTCGTCGAGCAGGCCCGGTTCTGGGAACGGCATGTCGTGGAGGTGCTCACCGGGTTGCCGCCGGATGCGCCGGAGGGCGCCTCTCCTCGGCCGGAGTACGACCCGGCCTGGCGGACGCTGATGGAGCGCGAGGCCGCGAAGGTCGCTGAGTTGGCGGCCGGTGGACAGCAGCTCAGCCAGCGGACGTTTCTGCGGATGCGGCAGCGCTACGAGGCCGAGGGATTGTGGGGTCTGGTGGACGGCCGGTCCCGGAAGCCGCCGGCGCCGGTCCCCGGCACCGGCCGAGTGGACGAACGTGTCGTGGCAGCTGTCACCGAAGCCCTGGATGGACAGACGGAGCTGTCGACCGGCGACCGCAAGCGCCTGATGATGCAGGCCGAGCAGATCCTCGACGCGAGACACGGCGAGGAGGCGGTGAAACTTCTGCCGAAGCGGGCGACCTTCTACCGGCTCGTGAACAGCCTCGCCAAGAACAACGAAGCCTTCGGATCGGCAACGGTCCGCCGTCAGAAGGCTCTTCGGCCCATGGGCCCCTTCACGCCGTCGATGGCCGCCCGGCCCGGAGAGATCGTGCAGATCGATTCCACCCGCCTGGACGTGATGGCGGTGCTGGACGACGGCGTCATCGCCCGACCGGAATTGACAATTGCGGTCGATGTCACCACGCGCACGATCTGCGCGGCCCTGCTGAGACCCGCGGGCACGAAAGGCGTCGACGCCGCAGTGCTGCTGGCCAGGATGCTGGTTCCAGAACCGATGAGGCCGGGCTGGAGCCATACATTGGCCATGGCGGACTCGATCCTGCCGCACGAGCGGCTGATGGCCATCGATACGCGGCTGGAGCAGGCCGCGGCCAAGCCGGTCATTGTCCCGGACACCATCGTGATTGACCACGGCAAGGTGTTCGTCTCCGACACGTTCTCCTCCGCCTGCTCGTTGCTGGGGATCTCGCTTCAGCTCGCCCGCCCCCGAACCCCGACGGACAAGGCGATCGTGGAGAGGACCTTCGCGTCGATCAACTCGCTCTTCTGCCAGTACGTCGCGGGTTACACCGGCTCGGACGTCACCCGCCGCGGCAGCGACCCGGCATCCGAAGCGGTCTGGACCCTCGCCCAGCTCCAGGACCTACTCGATGAGTGGATCATCTGCTGGCAGCAGCGTCCCCACGAGGGCCTGCGCAACCCCTACATGTCGGGACGGACGCTGTCCCCGAACGAGTCGTACGCGATCGCCGTTGCCCGCGCCGGCTATCTGCCCGTCGCGTTGTCGGCAGAGGACTACATCGAGCTCCTGCCCGCGGTCTGGAGGGCTATCAACGACTACGGCATCAAGGTCAACTACCGCACCTACGACAGCCCCGAACTCAACCGCCTGCGACGACAGCCGTCCGGCCTGACGGCCAAGGACGACCTCTGGGAGGTGCACTACGACCCCTACGACGTCTCCCGTGTCTGGGTACGGCGAAGCGACAGCCGCCGGTGGATCGAGGCGCCCTGGACGCATCTGCCCATGGTTCGGGCCCCGTTCGCCGACTTCACCTGGCGTCACGCGCGCCAGCTTCTCGCCGACCAGGGCCACGACGACACCAGCGAGACCGCCATTGCCCAGGTCCTGGCGAAACTTCTGCACCGGTCCGGGAAGCCGCCTGCCAGGTCCAAGCAGGTCCTGGCCCGCACCCGGGCCGCCCTCGAAGCGCCCTCACGGCCCGCACTTCCGCCTGCCGCAGCCGCCGATGCAGGGGATCGCGAGGTCGAGGACGAGGAGGTGCCGGTCACACCGTTCGGCGTCTTCAACCCCTTGGAAGAGGAAGGCAAACCGCTGTGGTGACACCCCCCGCCGACACCCTCGACGACGAACACAATCCGCTGACCACCAAAGATGGCTGGCACCGGTTCGTCGACGCCATCCCAGCATGCCCGCAGATGCTCTCGCTTCGGGCCTTCAGGGCCCTGAGTGAGGAGAACCGCCTCGCTTACAACGAGCCGCGGCTGGATTACCACTCCCGGCTGGTGATCGTGGCCACCCCCACCATCCGCAACGTGTTCACCACCGGACGGCGCCTCGTCCTGCTCAACCGGCACCAGATCTCCGGCCGCCGCGGACTGATCGTCACCGGCCAGGCCGGGACCGGCAAGACCACCGCCATCGCCCAGCTCGGCCGCAACCATGAGCTCCTGGTCCGCAAACGTCTTGGCCCGGCCGCCGCGGGACGCATGCCGGTTGTCTACGTCACCGTCCCGCCCCGGGCCACCCCGAAGATGCTCGCCATCGAGTTCGCACGGTTTCTGGGGCTCCCGGTCGTCCGCCAAGAAACCCAGAAGTCCATTACCAACGCCGTCTGCGACCTGTTGATCAAAATGCGGGTCGAGCTCGCGCTTGTCGACGAGATCCACAACCTCAACCTCGCGACTCAGGCCGGGGCCGAAGCTTCCGACCAGCTCAAATACCTGTCCGAGCGCATCCCCGCCACCTTCGTACTGGCCGGCATCGATGTCGCCGCGAGCGGCCTGTTCAACGGGGTCCGGGGACAGCAGATCGCCGGCCGCTACACCGTCACCGACACCCAACCGTTCGCCTATGGCACCAGCGCACAGCGGCAGAACTGGCGGAGCCTGATCGCCTCGCTCGAAGACGCGCTGCGGCTGCACCGGCACAAGCCCGGCAGCCTGGTCAAACTCGACGGCTATCTCCACGAACGTACTGACGGTGCGATCGGCAGCCTCTCCCAACTGGTCCGCGGAGCCGCCCTCGAAGCCATCCTCAACGGCAGCGAAGTCATCACCCGCAAGACCCTTGACACCATCGAGGTGGACCAGGCCGCCGAGAGCTCACACGGTGAACGCCGCCGAGCACGACGGCCCCGCCGCAAGAGGCCCGACGCCGATGCGGCCTGACCAGCTCCGGCAGCTGCCCGTCTCGCCCGGCCCCATCCACAACGAGACCCTCGGCTCCTATCTCCACCGCCTGGCCGTCGCGAACAACCGACCCGCAGGCCCCCTCGCCCGGCTCCTGGGTCCCCTGCCGCCGGAGTTCTCCCCGCTCAGCAACACCACAACCGGCTGGACATCCCACTCAGTGGAGCGTTTGGCGACGCTCTCCGGACGCCCAGCGGCCAGGCTCGCCAGGGCCCTGCCCGCGCTCGCCGACTTCCTCAACCCCGACGCCTCGGGGTCTCACTCCGACCGGGTGATCGGCCGTCCCTGCCGCTGCTGCACGGCCAGCCGCAGTCCATCGGCTTCCGTGGTGATCACGCTCTCGCCCGCCCACCAGCACGTCTGCCTGAGGCATCGGCTCTGGACCCGTTCCACGCATGACATCCCGCTCGCGCACCTGCCGGAAGTCCTTCACGCCCAACGGCGACTCGACCGCTTCGCCCGCCGCCACCGAAAGATGAGGCAAGCCCTCGATGTCGGCTGCAAGATCGTCGACGAGTGGTCCGCTTCCGGCATGCCGATCGATCTCAGGCGAGAGTGGACCGATCGCCTCGACCGCATCGAAGCGCACTCCGCCAGCAAGATGATTCCAGCGGAGGACCGCCACCGCCTCGCGGCCTTCCCCGAGATCGTGGTGCTGGCCACCCTGGTCCTCGACCCGCCGACGAACACCATCGTCCCCAAAGAGCTCTATCTGGCCACGACTGCCGAGCTGAGCCGACGATTCGCCCGGATCTACACCACCCTCGGAACCCAGGACCCTCTCTACCGGCGCTTCTGCCTCTATCGCGAACGGGACTTCCGCGAAAGCCACATCGGCTGAGAACGCGGGAATCCTGTGATCTCAAACGATCTGGCACCCCAGCAGGTCAGAGACTCGCCATCTGACAGGCTCACTGCGACAGGACAAGCGTCTCACCAATCTGTCCGGGCCAGCAAGATGCCCGATCTGTCTGAGGATTTCGACAGATCGACGAGACAGAACCGCCGACAAACCGCTGAGACACCGGGACATAAGCCCAGGTCGAGCGACCGGCGCCCGACAGATTAAACGAGAACCTACAAGACTTCTGCCGTGACGGTGAGGTGCCCGGCGGCGGCAGCATCGGCCGGACGCAGGACCCGGCCGCCGGGCCCGTCCAGTCTCGCCTATGGCTCACCGCCGAAGGCACCGGGCCCCAGGTCTTTCCTCAGGCCGCCAGGCCGACCTCGTCCGTGAGCGGGATCGTCGCGCCCGGGTCGACCGGTGCGGGCAGCACGTCGTCGTGGCCATCGCCGCCGCTGACCCGGCGCAGGCTGCTGCCGTTCCATCCGGCGATGCACTCGGCGTGGTCGAAGCAGTTGCGCTCCACAGCGTCCATGTCGACCTGGTAGTCAGCGCCATCGCCGTATCCGATGATCACGCCGTACATGCCGTAGGCGGGGCAGGGGGCGATGACCTGCACCTCGGTGCCGATGCCGTGCAACATAGGGAATCTCCTTCGTGTCGGTGAACGGCTACTGGGACAGCCGAAGGTGCCAGCCGGCCGGGCCCTGCCTGTTGTCGTCCGCGCGGACCAGGTTCGGGGTGTAGGTCTCGGAGGCTGGGCGTCCGGCCTCTTCCCAGGCGGTGAGCCAGTCGCGCAGGGCGGCCAGGGACGGGGAGTTGGGGCTGTCGGCGAGGATCGTTCCGTCCTGCTGGATGACGGCGGCCGTGTCGGGGGTGGTGTGGCCGATTGCCCACAGGTCCGGGCGGAGTCCGGCCATGGTGAGCCCAGGGGAGCTGAGGGCGGCGGCGAAGGTTCGCCAGCTCGGCCAGTCGACCTCTGTGCCGTCGTAGGGCTCGGTGTGAGCGGCGTGCAGGAGCCGGTCCAAGGCAGTGCGGGCGCCGGTGTGCAGCCGGTCGTCGTCCGCCCGCCACGAGAGGGAGATCCAGGAGGGTGCCGGAACGCGGTTCTCCCAGTCCACCCATCGGCCCGGCAGGTCGAGATCGCCTCTGGGTGAGGCCGTCGCCTCGATATAGCCACCGGTGAAGACGGCCTCGACGCTCGGGGCGCCGGCGTTGACCCGGACTTTGGCGACGAGGGTCATGTTGGGCACGTTGGCGATCGGCAGCGGGGCGACGATGAGGCCACCGTCGGCGACTTGGTCTGTCCACGCATTCGGTAGCAGCGGTGGGGTGCACCAGGCGACCATGCGGTCGTAGGGGGCGCGTTCGGCGAAGCCGGTCGTGCCGTCGGCGACGTGGCAGCGGACGTTGTTTACGCAGAGTACTTCCGCGGCCTGGGTGCTGACCGCGCTCGGCCTGGCCAGGTAGTCCCTCATCGCTACCATGGCGCTGCCGAGGATGGCCATCTGGAACCGGCCTGACTCTGATGCGGGAAGGCTGGGCGCAATACGCCTGTGGCCCTGACCAAGGATTCTCGGTCAGGGCCACCTCGGTCAGGTCAGGATACTTCCCGGAGCCTACTTCCTTTACCGTGGAACGGCCTGAAGAAACTCCTGTCGCACATATTCCAAGAAGCCCGAAAAGTTGTGCGCCATCTCAGTGCATCCCGAGTCGTCAACATCATGGACGGTGCCGACAAGAGATCCGCCCTCCAGGCGATAGACCTTTCCATTTGATCGACTGATGGCGAACAATCCGCCTCCGCCGTCGGAGGCGAACACGATGATGCCGTCATTGATGGCCCCAACCACTCTTGTAGGCTGGCCTGCTTCCGCGTCATCCAGCAGATCCTCCGCCGGATGCACGAAAAGCCCATTTCCTACATCAGGCAGCGAGACCATTTCGATCTGCGCATAGAAGTCGCACAGGGCGTCAGGGGCTCCAAGGGTAGACAGACCTTGGATCACTCCAGTCTCACGCTCCGAACTGGCTCTAACCAAGAAATTCTCTCCCGGTTCGCGTCCGAAACAGTCCTCAAAAGTCCGCATCAACTCTGAGGATCGTTCCGTCACTTCCTCGATCCAGTTACTTAGTCTCTCTCCAGAAATAGCCACCGTATCCCCTATCAATCTGCCTTGCGAAGTCTTCGATCTGCCCGTGTCGGGTTCGGGGTCAAATACCTCAACGAGCGGAGGGGGCCGTCAGCTTGCTGACGGCCCCCTCATGCAAGATCGAGACTAGATCCCAAGGATGCCCGATGAGGTTTCAGATTTGCAGGTCTGGCCTCTCCGCGCCTCAGGAGCCGAGGAGGTTTTCGAAGGTCGACTTCAGGTCTTCGAAATGCGATTCATCACTGACCAGGACGATACGAAGTTTCCCTGCTTCCGTCCCTTCGGGATGCCTCACGTAGGACCATCTCTTCCCGACGTCAGAAAGAAGACCGAAGAGTTCTAGGCGACTTTCTACATCCCCTGGCAGCATCTTTTCGATGTCGTCGCGGACGGCGTTCTCGTCCCAGTCGGAGTGGTTGAGCAGGCGTTGGACACCGTCCGGGCGGAGCTGCCCAACCTGCTCGGACAACGTCCAGCCGTTCTTCCTCTCCACAGGAGCAATCAGCCCGTGAAGGTAGTCCAGTGCCCGCTCACGCGGCTCGGACCTGCCGAAACGGTGGGCGAAGCGGGCATGCAGCCCGGCTATCCCCTCCGACCACGACTCGACCTGCTCAACCGTCAGCTCATCAGCACACAGTCACACCAACGAGAACCAACACCATCCGTCACGCCAGATGCGGTTGCAGCATTAGACATCATCTCATTTGGCGAGTCTGCGGTAGCAGATGAGGGTGCAGGCGATGCTGGCGAAGGCAAGGAAGTGGTCGGCCTTGCGCTCGTAGCGGCGGTGGAGTCGGCGGCAGCCGGCCAGCCACGACATGGTCCGCTCGATGGTCCAGCGGTGGCGTCCCAGGCGGGTGGAACTCTCGATTCCTCTGCGGGCGATGCGGTGGGTGATGCCGCGGCCGCGTAACCATCGCCGCAGGTGGTCGTAGTCGTAGCCCTTGTCGGCATGCAGCTTTCCGGGCCGTCGACGCCGGGGGCCGCGGCGCGAGCGGATGGGCGGGATACCCCACACCAGGGGCTCGAGCGCCTGGCTGTCGTGCAGGTTCGCCCCCGAGATCCCGACGGACAGGGGCAGACCGGTCCGCTCCGTGATCAAGTGGATCTTCGAGCCGTACTTGCCCCAGTCCACAGGATTCGGACCCGTCAGGTCCCCCTTTTCAACGCCCTCATGTTCACCGAGTCGATCGCACACCGCGACCAGTCCAACTCCCCACGGGAGCCGAGCTCGTCCAGGACCAGGCGGTGCAGCTTCGCCCACACCCGGGCCCTGCTCCACTCGGCAAACCGCCGATGGGCCGTCGCCCCCGACGGCCCGAAGGACACCGACGGCAACTGCTGCCAGGTACAGCCGGACGTCGCCACGAACACGATCGCGGCCAGCACCTCGCGGTCTCCGTGCCGACGCCGCCCGCCACCTTGAGGGCGCATCGGCGCCTCCGGCACCACCCGCTGGAACAACTCCCACAACTCATCCGGCACCAGCCGCTCAACAATCCCCACCACAACCAGCAGTCTACCGAAACAGCCAAATGAGATGACGTCTAAGGGCGCCGTTGAACTCCCGCGGCTACACCGCCACAGGGGACACGCCCCTCACACTCCACGCTGAAGCCCCACCAGATGACTGGCGGGGCTTCAGACGTTGTCGTCACTCCTTGCGGGAGATACTCCACGTCAGCGCTTCACCTGATCTAACGGTTACCCACGCTGCGGGGAACTCCAGGAGGATGCCGCAGATCTCACCCACGGAATTGCGAATATCCGAGGTTGAGATGATTCTGTCGAGCCCAGGGCTTCCGATCTGATCTAGCTTCTCGAAAGCCCACGACTCGGCGGGCCAGCACCAGGCGGGCAGCACCGGCCATCGGCCTTCGGAGATCTGCAGAGTCCAGTCCGTACCGCAAGACAGGAGAATGGAAGGACCTGCGTCTGGCAGGAATTCCACAGCCTCGACCGATGTGACATCGTCGGCCTCATCCGCGAGATACTTGATGCCAACCGCAGCCCGCACCCGCTGTCCGGCCCGAAGGTTAGAAACGTTTCTTTCGGTCATTTTCTACACCCTCATGAATAGGGAGTGGCTTTCTCGAACCAGCCGTTTGGCTTATCCATGGGGAACATAGTGACGAACGTACCGCCCCCCTTCGTCACTAGGAGATCTTTTCCTTTACGGTAGAAGAAGTAATCATCTCCGCCGCCGCTCGCCGGGTTCCATGCGCCTCGCCGCACCTCGTTATACGAAGCGCGAACGTCTGCGATTTTGTCACGGAACCACACACGGGCAGAAGTATCACCGGGGTTGAGACCGTAGTCCTGAGCATGCTTTCCCCACTTCTTCCCGAACTGCCCCTCAATGATGGACAGCCCGGGACCACCACAGTCACCACTGTTGTGGACAAGCACTGGCTTCTTGCCCGCCAGTACATAGTACGTGTGCATACCTGCAACAGTGAGGTTGTACGTCCTGGCGTTATTGGTGAAGGGACGGTTGTTCTTGATGCTGACCGTGCTTCCGTCGACGGTCCTGAGCGTCATGCCCGGGCGAAGGTAGGCTGCCTCGACCCATGCTTTCTGGGAGGGAGACCAGAAGGGGTGCTCGTTTGTAGCCGTGAGATGTTGATCACCGCTGGGGGTGACGATTGTGAGGTCGTCGAAGTCCTTGTCATGTTCTGTGACGATGAGGTCGGTTACGGTGCGCCGACCGGTCTCGCCACTGAACGGATCGGTGGCTATCACCGAATCCCCAACCTTTACCGACTCAATATTCTTGGTCGAGTTATCACCCATGAGCACCTGAGTGCCGGCGAGGAAGCACTTGAAGCACTTTTTTAGTTTACCTATTCGAGTCCCCTTCGAGATTTCCTCGACAGTATCGAGGCCCTTCTTTGCTGCCTTGAACCTCCCGGTAGGGAGGATGTTCATGGTGATGGCGAGGAGGCATTTTCCTGCCGATGGGTCCTCGACGCATGCATCGATGACTTCATCTACGCCAGTGACCGCCAAGGCGATTGCGGTCACTCTGGGGGCGATTTCGACCATGATGAGGTCGACGCCGCCGTTGGCGAGGCCACCGCTGATACAGGCGACGTCACCTCGGTCGCTGAAGGGATTGAAGTAGCACTGCTTCTTCGCCTTTTGCTTTTCCTGTTGCTTGCGGGCCTCCTCGGCCTTACGGCGTGCCTCGGCTTCCTCGGCCTCGCGCTTCTTCCGGACCCCCTCCCATGCCTGCTTGGCGAGAGTGTCGGCTTCCTTGGCGCTCTTTCCAGCGGCGTGCGCGGATTCACGTGCTTCGTCGGCGGCGTCGTTAGCGAACTCGGCCGAGTTGCGGGCGTAGTTGGCTGAGAACTCTGCTTGGGCTGCGGACTCTTCGGCTGCTGCGGCGTCGCGGTCGGCGGTGTCGGCGGCGTTGCGTGCGGTGGTGGCGGACTTGGCTGCCTCGGCAGCGCTCTTTTCGGCGCTGGTGGCTGCCTTGTCGGCATCGGCCTTGTACTGTTCCGCGAGTTTGGCGTTGTTCTTGGCCTCGGTCGCCGCCTGGTCGGCCTCGGTGGATGCCTTCTTGGCCTTGGCGGCGGCTTCGGCTGCGATCCACTTGTTCTGCTGGGCCTTGGCCGCGACGCGGGCGGTCTGGGCGAGTAGCACCTGGACGCGCGCGATGTGGGTGTCGGCGAGCTTGTCCTTGCGGTCGGCCATGTACTGGCCGACCTGGACGAAGTTGTGCAGTTGGTCGGCGGGTCCCGCAAGTGCGATCTTGGCTGCGGCCTTGACCTCGGGGCCACGGTCATTGACCAGTTGCGAGGCGATGACTGACTCGTCGGAGTTGCGTGCCACGTACTGGCCGCTGTTGAGGAACGCGACCAGTGCCTTGCCGCTGCCGTCGGCGAGGGCGGCCTTGGACGCCTCCTTTACACCGGGCCCGCCGTCGTGGTTGATCTGGGAGACGCGGACGCTGTAGTCGTCGGCGCCCACCTTGTACTGGCCCGTGGTGTAGAAGTCGCGGATCTGCGCATCGGTGCCCTTGAGCGCATCGGCCGCGCCGGTGCGCACGCGCGCGAAGGGGCTTTGGGTACTGAGTTGACGGACCTGTTCTCGAGTCTCGTCCTGCTCTGCCTTCTTCCAGCCGGTACGCAGGTAGTCCAGGACGTCATCGTCCGTACCGCCCAGGGCGCGGGCGGCAGCTTCCTGCATCCAGGGACCGCGCAGCTTCATCGCCTGCATGGCCAACTGGCGCCCCTTGGGGGCAATTGTCTTGGCGTCGGCGTCGGGCTTGGACGCCTCGGTGGCCAGCGAAGCCGCCGTGGTGTCCAGGGACCGTGCCTCGGCCATGTTGGCCGCAACGGAATGGGTGAGAGCGGCGGTCTGTGTCGTGTTGGACTTGGCGCGTTCGATGGCGGCGGAGGTGCGGGTGGCGAGGTCTTCCTTTTCGGTTTCCCGGGCGACCTCGTACACCTTTTCTGCGGTCTGCTTGGCCTTGTCGGCCTCTGCTGCAGCCGCGGCGGCAGCCTTCGCGTGTTTGTCGGCCTCGTCGGCTGCGTTCTTCGCTTCGCCGGCGTGCTTGGCGGCTTCTTCGGCCGCAGCGGCCGCCTTCCCTGCGTGCTTGGCAGCCTCGTTGGCGGCGTCGCGTGCGTCGAAGGCTGCGTTGGCGGCCTTGCGGGCCAGGGCGTCGGCGGCGTTGGCTGCGCGCCTGGCCTCGTTGGCGTGCCGACGGGTTTCGATGGCTGCTGCCTTGGCCTCGCCGGAGTGGATTCCTGCGGCTTCGGCGTGGCGGTTGGCCCTGTCGGCAGCGTCGGCGGCGGCGTCGGCGTTGTCGGTGGCGCTCAGAGCCTTCTTGACTGCCACGGAGGCGGCCAGAGACGCCTTGCCTGCCTGATTGGCGGCGGCAACCGAATCCTTCGCGATCCGCTCCGCCTCGCGGGCCTTCGCAGCTTGCGCCTTGGCATTCTCGGCACTGTCGGCGTCGTTGCTCGCTGCGATGGCGGCGTTGTAGGCGTCGTTGGCAGCGTTGGCCGCAGCGGCTGCCGCAGCGGCAGTCTGTGCAGCGGCCAGCGCGGCGATGCGTGCGGACCGGTTGGCGGCGTTGGCCGCGCCGATGGCCCGCTGGGCCGCATTGGCGGCGGCCCGGGCCGCGTCCGCGGCCTCCTTGGCCTTGACTGCCGCCCACTTGGAGTTCTTCCTCGCCGCCTCGGTTTCCTTTGCCGCCCGGTCGGCGGCATCCTTACGAGTTGGTGCGTGATAGCGGGTGAGGAGTGCTGGTCCGTTGGAGGACCGCTGGTTCAGGCTTGAGCGGTGCGGTCGGAGACGAGGCCGGCGATGGCGCGGTAGGTGTCGGCCAGGCGGTCGCGGCGATGGGTCCAGCGCGTCAGTTGCTTCCAGCGTTTGTGATCGGCGAGGGCGTGTTCGACGGTGATGCGGTCGGAGGAGTGCCCGTGGCGGTCGCGTTCCCACTGTTCGACTCTGCCGGGCAGTGCTCCCGGGCGGGGTTTTCTGGGCGGTGTGATCGCTTGCCCGCGGTGGTCGCGGCTCAGGCCGAGGTAGCCGTCATCCAGGAGGACCTCAACGTCGGGGAAGTGCTGGAAGCAGACGGCGATGCCTTCATTGCGGGCGGCCGTGGCGTCGTGCATACGTCCAGGCCGCAGGGCATCGGTCCACAACGTGCGGCCCCGCCAGTCGGCGATCACGGTGGCTTTCATCGTGTTCTGCTTCTTCTTACCCGAGACGAACGCACGACGTCCGCCACGGTTGGCCGGCGGCCTGCGGACCTGGATCTCGGTGGCGTCCAGCCGCAGCTCGATGCCTTCGGCCTGGGCGTAGGCGAACACGTCCGTCAGCGTCCGAAGACGCAGGCCAGGACGGTCGGGAACCGCGCACCCCCGCTTGGCAAGAAGCGTGCGTATCTCTGCGATCGCGCGGGTGATGGTGGAGCGGTCAACGCCGAACAGCAGGCCCAGCACCGAATGTGGCAGGTCGTGCCGCAGATGGATCAGCGTGGCCACCAGTCGGTCGACGAACACCAGCTGGTGGCGGGCGCCGGCACCCGCGGCCCGCTTCCGGGCTCCTCCTCGCGCAGCATGGCGTCGGCCCTCGAGTCCGGCCTGCCACGGCACGGCCAACTCCTCGGCCAGGCAAGCGAGATGCTGCCGAGAGGTCCCCGTGAACAGTCGATGCGCCAGCACCATCCGATTGACCGTGATCACCACACCCGGATCATGCCACCCGCCAGGCCCGACGCCTCACCCGCTATCACGCACCAACTCGTTAGAAGTCATCTCATTTGGATGGCCCGATAGGCTGTCGGTCATGGTGGGGATCGTTGAGCGGTTGGCGCCGGACGAGTTGTGGGAGTTGTTCCAGCGCGTGGTGCCGGAGGCGCCGTCGCGGCCGCAGGGTGGTGGGCGACGCCGGCACGGCGACCGGGAAGTGCTGGCAGCGATCGTGTTCGTGGCCACGTCGGGATGTACGTGGCAGCAGTTGCCCTCCGCGTCGTTCGGGCCATCCGGAGCTACGGCTCATCGGCGCTTTTCCGAGTGGACCAAGGCCAGGGTGTGGGCCAAGCTCCATCGCCTGGTTCTCGACGAGCTCGGCTCTCGTGGTGAGCTGGACTGGTCCCGCTGCGCGATCGACTCGGTGAACATGCGGGCCCTCAAAAAGGGGACCTGACGGGCCCGAATCCTGTGGACCGGGGCAAATACGGTTCGAAGATCCACTTGATCACCGAACGGACAGGTCTGCCCCTGTCCGTCGGAATCTCAGGCGCAAACCTGCACGACAGCCAGGCTCTGATCCCCCCTGGTCAAAGGCATACCGCCGATCCGATCCCGCCGAGGACCCCGACGACGCAGGCCAGGCAAGCTGCACGGTGACAAGGGCTACGACTACTCCCATCTGCGTCGATGGTTACGCAAGCGCGGCATCACCCACCGCATCGCCCGCAAGGGCGTCGAGACCTCCCAGCGACTGGGCCGGCACCGCTGGACCATCGAACGCACCATGTCCTGGCTCGCCGGCTGCCGCCGCCTCCACCGAGGGGCGCAGTATCACTGCTCATGTCACTGCCACTGGTCAAACGGCGGACTACATCCGTGAGCTGGCGGCTCTTACCGGGCGGACGCCCGAGGCGGTCGCGGTTCAGTGTGCGGCTGGGCAGGTGGCGGTCCCGGGGACTTCGCTTGCGGATGATCCGGATGTTCCCGATTGGCCTGCGTTGTTTGATGGGCCGGCCGACCTGTCCGAGCGCGTTCACGAGTACGTGCAGGGGATGGGCCAGTGACCGCGGCGCCCGCCTTTGCCGTCGCCGATACTTTGGTGCTGCTGGCCGTGTTCAATCCGAAAGACCGCAATCACCATGCTGCACGGGAGGTACTGGGTCAGCCCCGCACCTTGGTGATTTCCCCGTTGTGCATGGCCGAGCTGGACTACCTCCTTACCCGGCAGGCCGGCGAGCACGCCGCCATCGGCGCAGTACGGCATATCGCCGCACTCGTTCGTCTCGGCCGGGCCCTTGTTGCGGACGTGGATGGTGACCTGCTCGCCGAAGCTGAGCGACTGATGACCACCTACCAAGGCCATGCGCTTGGACTGGCGGACACCATAAATGCTGCGCCGGCGTGGCGCCTGCGCCGTCCGCTCATTCTGACGTTCGATCACCACTACTCCGACGTGATCGCGCCGCGTCGTGCGGGTGAGCGGCGCCTTGAGGTGGCACCTTCGCGGGGTTGATGTGCTCGGTTGGACCTCTGAGCGGTGGTTCTATCGGTGACGCCAGTAGTGGTGGGCCTGGTTAACGTCCAGCCGCGCTCGCCGAGGCGGTCGCCACCCGGGTCGACGATCGGCCATTGAGCGCGGACCTGGTGGAACTCGACTCCACCACGCTGGCTGCCCAACGCGGCCAGGTGGCTGCGGTGACGTTCATCGACGAACGTCACCGTGACGACGACCTCGCGTTCGCGACCCGCACCGCAGCCACGGCGCCCAACCTCACGCACCATACGGTCCCCCGCGCCGCGAACACTGTGTACTACGCGGGCCTGGACATCCTTGGACACCTTCTGGTGACGGGCGGCCCGAACGTTTACGTCACCGCCTGCATCAAGTGGACCGTCCTCGACACGGTGATCTGGGA
Organism: Streptomyces sp. BHT-5-2; assembly: GCF_019774615.1. Taxonomy (NCBI): domain Bacteria; kingdom Bacillati; phylum Actinomycetota; class Actinomycetes; order Kitasatosporales; family Streptomycetaceae; genus Streptomyces; species Streptomyces sp. BHT-5-2. The sequence continues at coordinate 3,276,385 of NZ_CP081496.1, forward strand.
GGAGAACGCTGTGATCGGGGTGCTGTAGAGACAGTACGCCTCAACCCGTAATCCCGGCGCCTGGAGAAATGAGAAAGCGTGCCCCCTGCCCATGACGGCTGGGGCACGCTGCAACGTTCAGGCTGCTAAAGGCTTGTCCCGTGTGCGACACGAAGTCGCTGCGCTTCTAGTGAAAGTACACAGAGAGGTAGGTGAACTTCCCGGCCTGTGGCCAACGGCCGGTCCTCAGCCTCGGGTGCGTCCGTGGTAACGCGGGGGTGCTGAGCCGAGGTGGTCAAGTCCAAGAGCCTGGTGAGCCATCGCTGGGCAACAGACGAGGAGGAAGTCCGAGCGGGCGAACGAGAGTGAACCCTCGTAGCAAAGGGCCGTTAAAGTCATGCCGCGACAATGGCAAGCATTCGGCGGTTAGCAAGTCCTCGCGCTAGAAAGCGCGACACGGCGTCACCCTCGGTCGGGAAGGGGGCGTAGGCCACCGTGGGAGTCGGCTCATAGAGGGCGCCCTACCCGGACGCAACTAGACGCAGTGGAACGTGGAAACCCCGTATGGGTCCGGTGTAGTCGACCGGTAGGCCGGAGGCAACGAGGGCTGAATCCCCGTGCGGGACAGGATGATCCAAGAAGCGAATGCCGCTTGGGCGAAAGCCCAGGGGAAAGATCGGCAGCACGGGCTCTCTCGCCCGCCGACCATAACCCGGCGGATACCGGCCTCATGGCTGGGTCCAAAAGGGCGCCGACGTGGATCAGGTAGGCCATGTAGGGAAGATGGACACGAGCTTGTGCTGAGGCGCAAGTTAGACAGAGGGGGGAACGACGAAGTGAATGCAGCGGCGCATCTGATGAACGGACCCGAGGGCGACGCCGAATTCTGGGCCAGCAGCGACTGGCGCGCGGAAGAGGAGTCTGTAAAGCGACTGCGCCAGCGGATCTACAGGGCCGCACGGAATGGAAACCTGAAGCAGGTGCGCAACCTGCAAAAGCTCATGCTGCGATCCAGGGCAAACGCCGTGACAAGTGTGCGCCGGGTGACACAGCAGAGCACCGGAAAGAAGACGGCGGGAATTGACGGGGTCGTTGCGCTGGCCCCGGAGGATCGAGGGCGTCTGGCACGGCAGGTCTTGGCCGAGCCGGAGATCTCCCCGAAGCCCGTCAAGCGTGTGTACATCCCGAAGGCCAATGGCAAGACCCGGCCGCTCAGAATCCCTGTCATTCGGGATCGCGTTAACCAGGCCAGGGTGAAGAACGCCCTGGAGCCGGAATGGGAATCGCGGTTCGAAGGGCGGAGTTACGGGTTCCGACCCGGTCGGGGCTGCCACGATGCGATAGCCACGATCTTTGTGGTGTCGTCGCAGAAGAAGGCCAAACGCCTCTGGGTCCTGGACGCCGATCTGTCAGCGGCGTTCGACCGGATCAGTCACAGTCATCTCATGGACGCCATCGGCCAGTTCCCAGGCCGGCGGCAGATCAAGGGCTGGCTGCAGGCAGGAGTCATGGAGCGGGGCACTTACGCGCACACGGCCGAGGGCACCCCGCAAGGCGGTGTCATCAGCCCACTGCTGCTGAACGTGGCCCTGCACGGGATGGGGGAAGCGATAGGCGCGAACCTCTCCGGAGGAAGGCGCAAGGACTCCCCGGCTCTTGTTCGGTACGCCGATGACTTCGTGGTTCTCTGCACCACGGAAGAGGAGGCGTGGGGGATGAAGGCCGAACTGGCAAAATGGTTGGAGCCGAGGGGCTTGTCCTTCAACGAGGACAAGACGAAGGTCGTGCATCTCAGGGACGGCTTCGACTTCCTCGGCTTCAACGTCCGCCGGTATGACGGCAAGATGCTCATCAAGCCGAGCAAGGATGCAGTGCAGCGCGCCAAGAGGAAGATCAAGGACTCCATCCGCCGACACAACGGCGCACCGGCCGAGAGGCTGGTGGGTGACCTGGGCCCCTTCATCCGGGGATGGTCGACCTACTACCGGCACGTTGTCTCGACAAAAACCTTCAGCAAGCTGGACAACTTCACGTACCAGGCCCTATGGCGATGGGCCTGCAAGGGGCACACCACCAAGACAGGGGTATGGCTCAGGCAAAGGTACTGGGGTCAATTCCATAAGGGACGCGCGGACCGGTGGGTCTTCGTATCCGCCGAGCGGTATTTGCCGAAGTTCGCGTGGACCGGAATCGTCCGGCACGTGCTCGTGACGGGAACACACTCCCGGGACGATGCCGAGCTGGAAAGCTACTGGAGGGAACGGGCCCGGAAACGGATGCCGCAGACTGAATCCAAGAGGATTCTGTCTCTTGCGGCTCGCCAGAAGGGACTGTGCACCAGATGCGGGCAGGACCTGATCGAGGGCGCGGGGTACGACCCCGACGACGTCAACGACTGGGCGAGGTGGTTCACGGCCAAGTACCGCGCCATCCACGTGCACCACCTCACCTACCACAGCAAGGGCGGAACAGACGACCCGAGCAACCTGGTGGTCATTCACACGCAATGCCACCGGCAACTTCACGCCGGTGACCGGAAAAGGGAACCATAGCCAACCGGCCAGAGGCCCGCTTGAGCCGTATGCGGAGAAACTCGCACGTACGGTGTGCGCCGTGAGGCGCTTCGTTGTATCCCCGACTCAATCGGGAGGAACTTGGAGGAATGTTTCTGGGTCACCTGACTTACCTAAGGGCTGTCCCGCAATGACGTGGCAGCGATGGTGCGAGCCGTTGATCGGGTAGGCGGGTGAGGGGCCAGGCGCTGGCCGCTTACCCTCGTGTAGTGGAGAAGTCCTGGGAGTCGCCGAATAGCACCGATGCCCTGGTGAGTGCGTTTCCGTCCCGGCTTGCTGGTGACGTCCGGAGTGTTCTGGCAGTCGTACCGGACGGCAGGCTCTCATCGGCGGACCCGTTGAATGTCGAGGTGTGGGGTGAGACTGTCACCATCCCCTATCGGATCTACCACGATGAGCCGAACGCTGACGTGGTGCGTTCACTGCCCGGGATCCAGCAGGTGATCTTGCACTGCCTGTACTCCCGGCACTGCGATGGCAGGGCCCGTCAGCGTCACCTCGAACAGATCGTGAGGCTTGACGAGGCATGGGTGGTCCCGTTCGTCGTGCAGCTGGCCGGCGAGTACGTGGTGGAGATCCTTGAGGCGATCTACCGAGGGCTGCCCGGACTCGGTGTCCCGGACTCGGTCCAGCGCGGACTCTATGGGGAGTTCATCGCTCGGAATCCTGCGTTTTTCGCCAGCACGGAACGACGTGTGGTGAGCTACTGGTCCTGCTACTACCGCTGGAAATACCCGGAGTTCGGCACGTATCCGGGAAGCTCGCTGGCGGAAGCGTTTCGGGCCGCCGCCTCGGAACGGGCGGGCGCACCATGGCCCCGCCACACACCGGCCCCACTGGTGAACACAGACGGACAGACGACCTGAGCCCTCCACCGTCTATCCGGTGAGGGCCAGGTTGTGCAGGCGGGCGATGCCGAGCATCGCGTGATGGACGCCAGCGCCTTTGAGCCGGCAGTCGCGCAGAATCTTCCAGCCCTTCATACGGGCGAAGGCGTGCTCGACCCGGGCGCGCACCTGCTTGTGGGACTTGTTGTGGGCTTCCTTCCACGCGGGCAGTTCCTCGCCCTTGCGGCGGCGGTGGGGCATCACGAGTCCGGTTCCGGGGTAGCCGCCGTCGGCGATCGTCAGGGTCCTGCCCACGGCAGCCTTCGCGCCGGACTCAGCCCACGCCTTGCAGTCGTTGCGGTTGCCTGGCAAGGGTCGGCCGACCACGACGATCATGTGGGTGTCGGCGTCGGTGACGACCTGGTGGTTGGTGGAGTATCGATAGTTCTTCGACTGCTCGGCCACCGTGTGGTCACGGGTGGGTACCAGGGTGCCGTCCACAATGAGCACGGCGTCCTTCGCGAAGCGGAGCCGGGGCTGCAATGCGAGGAGCGGACCGAGCTGATCGATGATCCGGTCAGCTGCGGACTTCGAGATCCCGAACAGTAGGGCCAGCTGGCGCATCGTCAAGTTCGTGCGCCAATAGGTCGTGACCAGCAGCACCCGATCTTCCAGCGACAGACTCCAGGGCCGGCCCCGGCGCACCCCGTCGCCGCCCTCGCGGCGCAGCGCCGTCACCAACTTGCGGAAGCAGCGCGGACTCAGGCCCGTGAACGGGCCTATCCAGGACGGCTCCGACGCCGTGATCACACCAGCCACATCAAGAACATCTCATTCGTGGCCAGCCGTTACGGGACAACCCTTAGGACTGCCGACTTGGTCGGACAAACTCGTGGCCGAAGTAGTTCGCATGCTTCTTGAGGCGTACTACGACGTCCAGTTCTCCGACCACTCCCACGGATTCCGTCCCGGCCGGGGCTGTCACACCGCGCTGAGCGAGGTGGAACGGTACTGGACGGGAACCCATTGGTTTGTTGAGGGCGATATCTCCGACTGCTTCGGCAGCCTTGACCATAGCGTCATGCTGTCGATCCTCTCGGAGAAGGTCCACGACGGCCGATTCCTCCGGCTGATCGGGCACATGCTCAAGGCTGGATACCTGGAGGACTGGCGCTGGAATGCGACACTCAGCGGTGCTCCGCAGGGTGGCGTGGCCAGCCCGATCCTGTCGAACATCTACCTTGACCGGCTCGACCAGTTCGTTGAACAGTCGCTGCTGCCCGAATACAACCGCGGCCGGCGTCGACAGCCGAACCCGGAATACCGAAAGCTGGAGCACTGGATCCAAGGGGCAAGACGGCGCGGTTGTCGGAAATCGGTGCGCGAGCTTGAGCCTCGCCGCCGAGCCTTGCCGAGCCAAGACCCCAACGATCCGGACTACCGGCGGCTTCGGTACGTCCGCTATGCCGACGACTGGCTGCTGGGATTCGCCGGGCCCAGGCACGAAGCAGAGGAGATCAAGTCGAAGATCCGGACGTTCCTGCGAGAAGAACTCAAGCTGGAACTCTCCGAACCCAAGACGCTGATCACACACCCCACCAGCCAGGCGGCGCGCTTCCTCGGCTACGACATCAAGTCCCAATACGCCAACGACAAGATCACCGGCAACCGACGGGCAGTCAACGGCTCCATTGGGTTGTTCGTACCCAGACAGGCGATCAGGCAGCGATGCGCGCTCTACATGAGTAAGGGAAAACCGGCGCTAAGAGGCTCGGTGATGCGTGACGATGACTTCACTATCGTTGCGAAGTATCAGTCTGAGTTTCAAGGTGTCATCCAGTACTACCTCCTGGCCCAGGACGTCTTTCGCCTGGGCAAGCTCCGGTGGGTCATGGAGACTTCGATGCTGAAGACCCTGGCAGGGAAACACCGCAGCACGGTCACGAAGACGGCTCGAAAGTACAAGAGACTGATCGAGACGCCAGACGGTCCGCGCACCTGTTTCCAGGTCACGGTTGAACGCGATCGAGGGAGGAAACCGCTGGTCGCCCGCTTCGGCGGGATCCCACTCAAACGACAGCGCCCTGCGACCCTCACCGACCTCAAACCCGTGATGGCCAGCAGCAAACGCAACGAGCTGATCCATCGGCTCCTTGCGGGATGTTGTGAAATGTGCGAATCCCGGACGCAGTTGGAAGTGCACCACGTTCGGAAACTCGCGGATCTCAACCGGCCAGGGCGGCGAGAGAAACCGGCATGGGTTCGTCTTATGGCCATGCGACGGCGGAAAACCTTGGTGATCTGCCGCCGCTGTCACGAAGGCATCCACGCCGGACGGCCCACCGCGCCCAAACGGGCGTGATCACTGGAGAGCGGAATGCGGGGAAACTCGCCCGTTCCGTTCGGGAAGGGGCCGTCGGAAAAGGACCTCAGCCTGAGGCACCTCGTCGGCGGCCTACTTCACTCTGAGGGGGGCCCGGCGCAGTAATGCGCCGGGCCTACCCGACAACCGCTGGTCAGCCGTGGGGGTAGGGTCCGAAACTTCGCGGCCGCTGCGCTTGTGTTGCCGGTATCGTCCGGTCTCCCGACCAGCCGCACCGGCGGCCAGCGCAGTGCAGAGAGCGATTCCCATGACCAGCCAGCAAGCAACGACGACCCTGTGGCGCCCCACCGGCCCCAAGGAGCTGGACCTGGTTCGAGAGCTGAACTGGCGTGCCTGGCCACCCCGGCTGCCCGAGCAGCCCTTCTACCCGGTCCTCAATGAGGTGCACTGTCGACGGGGCGATATTGAGTCTCGCAGCGAGCTGACCGGCCCTTCCCGCAGACGTAGTCGCAGGCTGACGTACCTCTTCGTCATGGTCTTGGGTGTCTTGGCCGGAGAGCTCCGCGGTCGTGAGGATCGGTCCTGCATGGACTCGCCTGCGAGGTAGCGATCGACCCAGCGCTTCACGGTCGGCCAGGACACCTGGAAGCGGGCCGCGACTTCGCTGATTGGCCAGCCGTCGTCAGCGACGGGTCGAGCGACTTTCAGCCGGTGGCGCGGGGTGAGGGCCGCGTTCGAATGCGACATTTCTGAGCTCCTAGACAGGCTGAAAGGCCGGCCATGGTGTGTGGCCGGCCCTTCAGCTTGGAGATATGCGGGGAGGGATAGTGCAGGTCAGTCGACCGGGGAGACTCGGATGAGGTTGCCGTCAGGGTCCGTAATCACGAACGTGCGGCCGAAGACAGCATCATGCGGCTCCTGCACAACGTGGACCCCCTTCGAGGCCCACCTCGTGAAGATCTCGTCAATCGCCTGCGATGGCCCCGGCACCATGAGTCCGATCTCTGTCGTACGAGGGAGGCTCGGGACCGCGTGCTCGCTGTAGCCCGTCCACAGTGCGAACAGGACACCGGGGGCAGCTTCGAAGGCTACGTAGTGGGGACTGGTGAAGGTCGGTTCGATCTCGAACAGGTCGCTGTAGAAGGCGGTGGCGGCCTCGGCGTCGCGGACGCCGATCAGGAACAGGTTCGGTGCGGGCATGGAGTGCTCCTCAACTCGTTGATTTCTCGGCCCAGCACCCAGTGGATCACCCAATCGCGACGGAACCTGTCACCTTTTCTGAGAACATGGGTAAGCATGAAGGCTTCAAGGCTCCTGCATCTCCTGCTGCTCCTGCAGACCCGTCAGCGGCTCACTACCACGGAGCTCGCCGCGCGTCTTGAGGTGTCCCGGCGGACTGTGCTGCGGGACGTCGAGGCGCTATCGACAGCGGGCGTGCCCGTCTATGCCGAACGTGGGCGGAACGGCGGGATCGTCCTGCTCCCCAGTGCACGGCTCAGCGCATCCCATCTGGAACCACCAGAACTGGAGGCCCTATCCGTGGCCGGCTTGGACAGCGCACTACGTGAGCGAATGGGCCTAACTGCGGCGTGGGAGTCGGCCGAGCGCAAGATCGCCGCCTGCCAGGCTGCAGCCCCTGAGTCGCCGAGCCCGCTGCGGCTGGCTGACCTTGTGCTTGTCGACAGCACCGCGTGGTTTGCTGCCCCCCAGGCAGCGGTCGAAGTATCGGATCTGGCCTCGACCCTGCGACACCGGCGACGCCTTCGAATCCAGTACCGGCGCAGCGCCGAGAGCCAGGCCTCGACACGGGTGGTCGACCCGTACGGGATCGTGGCGAAATCAGGTCGCTGGTATCTCGTCGCCGATGACCAGGGCGACAGCCGGCTGCTCGCTCTGGAACGACTGTCGGCCTTCGAACAGCTAGACGCACCAGCCGTGCTCCAACCAGGCGAAACCCTCCGCACCAGATGGGCCGAGTTGAAGAAACGCACTGAGGAGCAAGATCGCGTGAGCGTGACCATCCGCCTGCCGGAAAAGGGTCTCGACCTGGCGCGGCGCATCCTCGGCACCCGCATCCACCATGTCTCCGACGCGGAAAAAGGCTCGTGCGTCGTCGTCGTGCGCTACCCCGACATCGAGTCGGTGCGTCAGCTTCTTCAGTTCGGCGACCACATCGAGGTGCTCGCCCCTGAGACGGCCCGCGCACGCATCAGTCAGCTCGCCAGGGACCTGGCTGACAGACACTCAACCCCCGCATCGTGATTGCCGTCAGGGCAGAATCAGGGAACCGTGTTCCGCTGTTCCCTGGCCGTCTCGTCTGCCCCACAGGTGCCATCGACGCGAGGCCCAGACCGAACACGGTGCAGAGCACCGTTCGCTCTGATTGCCGCCACCGGCCGGGCCCGGCTCCGTTGGCGGGCCGTTCAGAGCGCCACTTCGGTCTTCGGCGCCGCAGTCGCCGGCACCGCCCCGCATGCACACATGCGTGCGAACTTTCAGATACGAGTTTCGCGCCAGGCGTGCGCCGGGCCCACGCCTGGCGCGATCTTCCGCGGCGATTGTCTGAACTCGGCAGAGTGGCAGCCATTGCGCGCGCCGCCTCCGCGACCCTGCCTGCGACCGTCCCAAGGTTCTTCGCCCGCCGGTCCACTCACGAGCGGCACTCGGGCGCTGGCGCGGCGTGCCTGCGCCCGAGTGCCGTTCTGGAGGCCCGGCACGCAACGGGGGTCCACGCTGCCCCGGGCATGGCGGCAAGCGTGGTGCGGGCCGGGCGTGGCCCTGTCAGGCAGTGTCGGCCCGGCGTTGGGTCGGCAGGAGGAACACCAGTGCGGTGACGGCTGCCAGGACGACCGCGTTGAACACTGTCGCGATGCCGAATCCGTGCGCGTACACGCCGACCTGGCCGGTGCGTGCGCTGCCAAGGGCGTTGTAGAACAGTACGCCGATGACGGCCACTCCAAGTGCACCGCCGACCTGTTGGGCGGTGGACAAGGCGCCGGAGGCCAGGCCGACGTGGTCCTCGTCGATCCTGGAGAGGATGGCGTTGAGCAGCGGGGTCTGCAGGAGTCCTTCTCCGAAGCCCTGGACGATCAGGCAAGGCATGATGATCCAGGCGTTGAGGTGTGCGCCGGCGGCCAGTGTGGCCGCGATGGTGGCTGCGAATCCGAGCAGTGCGATGGCCGCGCCGGCTTCCAGTACCCGGCGTCCGTGCCGCCTGATCAGACGGCCTGCCAGCAGGCTGGCGAGGAAGAAGGCGATGGCTTGTGGGGTGTAGACGAGTCCGGTGGCTACGGCGGACAGTCCGAGCCCGTCCTGGAGCGTGATCGACAAGATGAGGAAGAAGGAGTTGAGGGCGCTGTAGTAGATCAGGATCAGCACCAGGCCGGTGAGGAAGGCTCGTTGGCGGAAGAGTTTCGGCTCCACCAGAGGAGAGCGTCCGGACTGGCTGACCCGGCGCTCCACCCACGCCAGTGCCGCCAGTGCCAGGACTGCCCCGGCCAGGCAGAGCCAGGTCCAGGTCGGCCAGCCAACCTCCCTTCCTTCGATCAGGGGGAAGACCAACAGGAACAGTGCGACGGTCAGGACCACGGTGCCAGCCGGGTCCAGACGGCGGGCCTGGGGGGCGCGGGACTCCGGGAGCAGTCGTGCTGACAGCAGGAGTGCCACGGCGCCGATCGGAACGTTGATCCAGAACACCGGGCGCCAGCTGGTGCCGAACAGGTCGCTTTGGACGAGCAGGCCGCCGAGTACCTGTCCGACGATGGTGGACATGCCGATCACCGCGCCGAGGATGCCGTAGGCGCGGCCTCGGCGGCTCTCCGGGAGCAGGACCTGGATCATCGCGAAGACCTGTGGGAAGAGCAGCGCGGCGCCCACGCCCTGGACCAGGCGGGCAGCGATGAGCACCCCCGCGGTGGGCGCGAGCCCGCAGGCGAGCGAGGCGACCGTGAAGACCAGCAGGCCGGTTTGGAAGATGCGCTTGCGTCCGTACAGATCGCCCAGGCGTCCTCCGGTCACCAAGGTCACGGCATAGGTGAGTTGGTAACCGGCCAGGACGAACTGCACCTCGGCGTCCGTGGCGTGCAGATTGCGTTGGATGGCGGGGGCGGCGATCAGAACGATGAACACATCCATGATCGCCATGAAGGTGCCGGACATGGCCACCAGCACTGCGCGCCAGGTGCGGGTGGTGTCGTGAAGCGCGTGCTCTGCCGACGCTGGAGCAGCGGCTGGCGTGCGTGCGGAGGTCATGGAACCATGCTGCCCACCCCGGGAAAGGGGGACCAGACACAGATTATGCTGGTATCCAACTCGACAGCCTCAAACGCGGGTTGGATTCATGGCGGGGGTATGTCAGAGGGGATCCCGTTGATGGAGTCTGCAGCGCGGCGCAAGGAACTGGCGACGTTCGTCCGCTCCCGACGGGAGCGTGTCTCGCCGGCCACTGTGGGGCTGCCCCAAGGGCCGCGGCGCCGGACGCCGGGTCTGCGGCGCGAAGAGGTCGCGCAGCTGTCGGGGGTGAGCGTCACCTGGTACACCTGGCTGGAGCAGGGACGGCCCATCACCATGAGCCGCCAAGTGGTCCGGTCTATCGGCCAAGCGCTCCGTATGGATCCCGACGAGCTGCGTCTTCTGTTTACGCTGGCCGACATCCCGATCCCGGCTGAGCCGGTGTCAACCTCCACCCCCTTGCTGCAGAAGCTCGTCGACGGGCTCACCCCGTATCCGGCCTACGCTCTGAGCCCGTGCTGGGACCTGTTGTGCTGGAACCGGGCCGAAGCCGGGCTGATCGGCGATCCCCTGCGTCTGCCTGCTGCCAAACGCAACATCCTCTGGCTGGTCTTCACCAGCCCGGCCATGCATTCCCTGCTGCCGGACTGGCAACGGGAGGCCCAGCAGTTGCTGGCACAGTACCGGGCAGCCGCCGCACAGTATGCGGGCGATGCACGCTTCGAGCAGCTGACGGAAGCGCTACATGCAGCCAGCCCGCTGTTCCGGGCCTGGTGGCAGCAGCACGACATCGCCGCCTTCCAGCCGGCCCGCAAACACTTCAACCATCCGGTACTGGGCGCATTGAGCGTCGACTACATGAAGCTCGCCCCAATGGAGCAGCAGTCGCATGCCCGGGTAGTGGTCTACCTCCCCGCCGACGATGCAACCAGCGCCAAGCTTCCCCGACTGGCCGACAACGTAGCGGGCGTCGCCGAGACAGGCATGGCCGGCTCGGCGACGCCCGGGTAGAGCACGCCTGGCGCCACCGTCCCTTTCGAGCACAACGTGAGCGGAACGCCAGCGATGAAGACCTCTCCGTCATGACAACTCTCCCCTCCCATCAGCGAAGACCACATCCCCAGCTCCGAGCCCGGAAGCCGCTGCTGCGATCCCGGCGCACTGGGCGCTCCAGGGGACGCCGCATGCCCCGCGTGGTCCGCTCCATCCCCCGGATCGGACACCCCACCAGGCAACCACACATAGCGCGCGGCATGTAACAGGGCGTAGTTCACCTCGGCCTTATGAAGGAGAGGTCCGCCCGCCGTACCCGACGCCGTACGAAGCCGGACAGGGCACGAGACGTAACCGAGCGCTGTCCGGGCGGTAGGACTGGCCCGTAGTTCTTCGCGGGTCCGCGGCGCCCGTCACCCCAGCCGTCGAGGAAGTCGGCCAGATCTCGGCGCCGTTCAGGCTTACCCGGCGGCAGAGAGGCTTACCCGCAGTTCAGAGGCTTGGGTAAGCAGTTGGGTAACCGGTTACCCAACTCGCGAGGACCAGCGGATACCCGCAAGTGATCGCAGATTCCCGTCACACCGAACGCGGGATGGATTCCGAGTCATGGCGCCGGAGACAGGCACAACCTCCCACCAATGGCGGAGCCGGGGTCATCCGAAGGAGCAACGTGGCGCCGTTCCCACTGCGCCGTCGCTGAACGTAGCCCCTGCCTCCGGTGTGCTGACTGCGTGAAGGTCTGGAGCGGCAGGCACGCCAAACATGTGTCGGCACCCGGCAAAGCCTTCGACGAGGGTGCGTTGCCGGGTTAGGCCGTGTCTCTTCGATCAGGTAGTTCGTTGTTCTGGTCATGCTCAGCAGGGGGGATCTGACCGACGCCGAGTGGGCTGTGCTGGCACCACTGCTGCCGGTGAGCAACAACCGATGCGGCCGCTGGCGGGATCACCGTCAAGTGATCAACGGGATCATTCACCGGTTCGGCACGGGGGTGCAGTGGCGTGAACTGCCCGAACGCTTCGGCCCATGGAAGACGGTCCACAAACGCCATTTGCTGTGGTCGTCCGACGGCACGTGGGAGATGCTCCTCCAGCACGTCCAGGCCACTGCCGACGCCGACGGTGACCTCGACTGGAACGTCAATGTCGACTCCACCTCCGTGCGGGCCCACCAGCACGCCGCCGGCGCACCCAAGAACGCGCCACCCGCCCCACCCAGTTCCTCAAAAGGGGCACCGCAAAGATCAGTTCATCTACGCGCGCACATCACCCTGCGGCACCCGCTGGAGGAGGTGGACCGCCAGGTGAGGCCCTCGGCCGCTCTCGCGGCGGGCTGACGACCAAGATCCACGTTGCCGCAGAGGGACGCTGCCGCCCGTTGTCGCTACTCATCACGCCGGGGCAGCGGGCGGACTGCACCCAGTTCGAGCCGGTCATGGACAAGATCCGCGTTCCGCGCACGGGGCTCGGCCGTCCCCGCCGCACCCCGGACAGCGTCGGCGCCGACAAGGCATACAGCAACCGCAAGATCCGCACCTACCTGCGTAAGCGCGGCATCCGCCACGTCATCCCGGAGAAGAAGGACCACAAGGCCGCCCGCCTACGCAGGGGTTCACTCGGCGGATGGCCTCCGGGCTTCGACAAGGACCGGTACAAAGAGCGCAACACCGTAGAGCGCGCCATCGGCAAGCTCAAGCAGTTCAGAGCCGTCGCCACCCGATATGACAAGCGCGGATACGTCTACCTCGGCACCGTCACCGCCGCCGCTCTCCTCATCTGGCTTCGCTCGTAACAGGCATCCATGAGAGGGAAGCACCACTACCCATAACCCGGCGTGCCGTGCGCAGATTCCCGATTTCACTGTGACATTCCCCCAACACCGGGCGTCTTCTCATCATGGCTCCCACCTGGGCATACTCCACGCCTGCCTCGTCTCAAGTCACCACAGTGCGAGGGCCATTGGGCCTGCCGCTCAGTCTCTCAACGAGCAGCTCGCCCCTCGTGATCCTCGCACCGGAGCCGTGTGGCACGCCGCCTTCACACGCACACCCCTGATCCCGGCACGGCACGATCGACAGACAATGGAGTACAGGGTGAATCAAGCCCCCACCGCGTCAACCGAGAGCGCTCCCGGGCAAATCGGCGACGCACGCCGATCCTGGCTGGTACGGCGAGGGCTCCTGCTGGAGTCCGGCCCCCAGCGGAAGCTGGCTCTCGCCGGCTTCGTCAACCAGCTCGGCACCGCGGCCTTCCTGACAACCGTGCCGCTGTACGCCCATCAGGTGATCCATCTGTCCATCGGGCAGGTCGGCCTCGGCCTCAGCGTCGCGGGAGTGGTCGGTCTGATCGCCGGTATCCCGGTAGGGCATCTCGCCGACCGCCGCGGCCCGCGGGACATCTTCCTGATCACTCTGCTGATCCAGACCCTGTCCATGACGTCGCTGCTGTTCGCCCACTCGTTCCTCGCGTTCACGCTGGCGGTGGCCGTGACGGACCTCGCCGGCTCGTCCGGCGGTGCGGCTCGTGGCCCGATGATCCGCCGCTTCGGCGGTGACGAGGTACCGAAGTTCCGCTCCTACCTGCGATCGGTGGCCATGCTCGCCAGCACGTTCGGCGCGATGGCGGCCGGTGCGGTAGTACAGATCGACAGCGACTTCGCCTACCACGCCCTCATCTTCGCTAACGCGCTGACGTTCATCGGCAGTGCCGCCGTCCTGTTCAAGCTGCCCAAACTCGAACCCCTGCCGTCCCCGCGCGAGGCAGGCCGGTGGATCGCGCTCAAGGACAAGCCGTACATGGCGTTCGTCGTGCTCGACGGCATCATGTGGATCCAAAGCGAGGTGCTCTCGTACGCCCTGCCGCTGTGGGTGGTCCTGCACACGGACGCACCACGGTGGTTCGTCGGTCTGGCGATCGCCGTCAACACCGTGATGGTGGTGTTCCTGCAGATCCGGACCAGTCGCGGGATCAAGGGCGGCACGGTCGCCGGCCGGGCCACCCGCCGCGCCGGGCTGGCGTTCCTGATCGGCATGGCGGTCATCGCAACAGCCTCCGCAGTACCCGGCTGGGCCGCCGTGGCCATCATGATGGCTGGCGTCGCCGTTCACACGGTGGGCTCGCTGTGGCATGCGGCCGGATCGCTGGAGCTCCGGTTCCGGCTGGCTCCCGCACACGCCCAGGGCCAGTACTCCGGAGTGTTCGGCATGGGCATGGGCCTGTGCTATACCGTCGCACCGAGCCTGCTGGGCCTGCTCTGCGTGACCTGGGGGACGCCCGGCTGGCTGGTGATGGGCGGCGTGTTCGTCGCAGCCGGCCTCGCCATGCCATACGTGATCCAGTGGGCTGGCCGCAGCCGGGAGATAGCGGACACCGCCGACTGAGCTGCCCCCCAGGGCCTGGTCACCCCTCGATTCGATCGGCCACGCCGCAGACTCTCGATCGGGGAGACAGGGCCTAGGGTCGTGGGCATGAGCACCACGCATCCAGACGTGCACCGAGTTCGAATCGCCGCGTGCCCCGAAACGGATCTGGTCGTCGAGATCGATGGACGCGACGTCGCTTCCGCGGTTGAGGCGTACCGAATCACGCAGACCGTCGACGAGGGCCCCGAGGTGACGCTCTACGTGCAGCAAGGCTGGCGTGGCATGGAGTTCGAGGGCTTGGCCGAGGTTTTTGTGGCGCCTGCCAATGTCCGGCACGTGGTGGTCGGGTTCTTGGATGCGGTGGACTGGCGGAAGCTCGACGAGGCCGTCCTGGGGCGGGCTGACTTGGACGGTAAGAGCGACCGAGGATTGGCATCATCTCAGGCGGCGTGCGGTTGGGCGGTCCGGCCACCGGTATAGGTTTCTGGCCTGCCGAATCAGCGCGCGAACGGTGACGAATGCAGCGGCAAGGTAGAGATAGAAGTCGACTACTCGGCCGTCTCGCTCGAAGCAGCGTCGTATCTTTCCGTAACCGTTCATCCAGGATTGGGTGCGCTCGACCACCCAGCGTTTGCCGACTTGGATCGGTGCTGGCACGCCCTTGCGGACGATCTTGCCGGCGAGGCCCTGTTCATCGAGAACCCGGCGGCTGGGCTTTCCGTCGTATGCAGAGTCGAGATGCACGGTGGCGTCAGTGGGTAGGTGCCCAATCTGATGCTTGGCGGCGCCGATGGTCGGTCCGAGCAGGACGGAGTCGTGTCGGTTTGCGCCGGCCGAGGCCAGACCGATTGGTATCCCGCCGCTGTCGACCATGGTCGAACGCTTGAGGCCCTGCTTGCCGCGGTCGACCGGTGACGGCCCGGCTTTGTCGCCTTGGCAGGGGGCCTTGGTGTGACAGCCGTCGGCGGACAGTTCGGACAGTTCCAGGCCGATCATCTTGTCGTAGGCGGAAAGCGCAGCGCGGTGCAGTTCCTGTGCCAGTCCCAGAGTGGCCCAGTGCTTGACCCGGTTGCGGATCGTCCAGTCCGAACACCCGACGGTGGCGACCCGCTCGTAGCCGGAGCCGTGCACCAGCGCCTCAACGACCAGACGGAACACGATCTTGTCGGGCACGCGTCGACGGTGACAGCCCAGCGGGTGTGCAGGGTCGAACTCAGGTCGCTTGGGCGGTAACGCCGAGAACTGCTCCCAGACAGGCTCGAACAGGGATGACGGTAAGACGGGCACGGCCTCTCCGCACGGCAGCAAGGACAGGAGGCACCCGAGCCGTGCTTGCGCATCGGATTGATATCTCGGGCATGTGGGGGAACTTTCGGAGCAGGTGGAACATCGTCGGCGTCGGCCCCTGTCTGTGGGGAGCCGCACTCGTGCAGCGTCCCCGCGCAGGTGCGTCGAGGATCAGGTCGGAAGGTGCGTGGCTGGTTGCTCCCACTGCCGGATGGGTGGGTTGTGGGGTGTGGGGGTGAGGAAGTGGAGGTTGACCGGCGTGCAGGTGTTCGTGGACGCGGCGGGCGATGTCCTCGGCCCGGCCGTGGGCCACGATCGTGTCGACGAGTCGGTCAGGGAGTGCGTCCATGTCTTGGTATCCCAGGTCGTGCAGGAGTGTGCGGCGGTTGGGCAGGGCGGCTGCGGCCGTGGTGCGAGCCAGTACCCGCTGAACGCCCCGTCGCACAGGCAATGGACGGCAGAGCGCGAGCACCACGAGGACCTCGATAGACGACGCTGCGACTTTTCGAGGTAGATGACATCGAGGCGATGGCCTGACTTGGGCCCAGGCGCATTGCTGGTCGCTCCAGTTGGCACCAGAAGGTCGAGCTTGTTGACACCTGCTCGGCGTACCGGGTGTGTGGCGGCAGTGACCGTTCAGCGCACGATGAGCCATACGCGTAGCCGCTACGCGCGTCATCTGGTGGGCTGTTCCATCGGCGGGCGTCGGGGACGGGTGTGTTGTCGGCCGGGCTTAGCTGGTGTGAGCGGGGCGCGAGTCAGGGAGGGCTCTGGCTGGCCAGAGGCTGTCGGGGAAGGCGGCGTCGTCGGAGTCGGTGTCAGGCATGAGGGTGGTGAGCATCTGCTGGGCGGTCTTCGCGTTGTCGGCGGCGCGGGGCAGCATGACGCTTTCGTAGGCGTCGAGGGCCTCGTCGATGGTGGAGTGGTCGATGACGGCTTGGGCGAGTTCGGCGCCGTCGAGCAGGGCGAGGTTGGCGCCGACGCCGACGGGTGGCATCAGGTGGGCGGCGTCGCCGAGCAGGGTGATGCCGGGGACGCGCTGCCAGCAGTGGGGAGTGGGAAGGACGAACATGGGCCGGTTGGTGAAACCGCCCTCGTTGTCGCGCAGGATGTCCAGCAGGCTCTCGTGCCACCCCTGGTACTGGGCGAGGAGGCGCGCGCGTACTGCTTCGGTGTCTGCGAGGTCGAGGCCGGCGTGCCAGTCCTGGGGGCCGCGGAAGGTGATGTAGGCGCGGACGTGTCCGTTGCTGTTGCGCTGCAGCACCAGGCTGCGGCGGCCCGCCTTGGCCGACATGGTGCCGCGACCGACCAGGTGGGCAATGCCGGGGTGACGGCGGTCGACGTCGTCGAAGTGGGCTTCCACCAACGTGACACCGGCATAGGAAGGTTGGGCGTCGGTGAGCGCGGGGCGTACCCGGGACCAGGTGCCATCGGCGCCGATGACCAGGTCGAAGTCGTCGAAGTCCTCGCCGGTGCGGTCGTGGTGGTGCAGGCGGGCGGTGCCCTGGGGTAGCGGGGTGACGGCCCTTACGGAGTGGCCCCAGCGGACCGTGCCGGGGGCGAGGGAGTCCAGCAGGAGCGCGCGCAGCTGGCCGCGGTCGATCTCGGGCCTGCTCAGATCGTCCTCGTCGGCCTGGTCGTGACGTATCAGGGTCGCGTGGCGGTCGTACAGGCGCCACTCCTGGCCTTCGGGCCGGGACAGGGCGAGGAACTGGTCGAACAGTCCGGCTGCGCGCAGGGCGACCTGGCCGGTGTCTTCGTGGATGTCGAGAGTGCCGCCCTGCGAGCGGGAGCGAGGGTCGGTCTCATGCTCGAAGACCGTGACCGGCACGCCGTGCTGCTGCAGGACGCGCGCGCAGACGAGGCCGCCGAGGCCAGCGCCGGCGATCGCGATGCGAGGGGTGGTGGACATGAGGGTCACGCTCCGTTCGACGGTTAAGGAGAGTGCTGCTGTTGTGTGGTGACTGTTGTGTGGTGACGCGCTGTTTCGGGCATGGCAGATCAGTCGTTCCGGTGTGGTGACGCGCTCCGGGGTCCGGCAGGGTGCCGGTCAGGCGTACCCGCACACAGAAGCACAGCAGCTCAAAAAGTACAACTGCTCCGACTTTCGATCCGATTGCCTTTGCGATCGAATCCCCTCAAGGGCGGTAAGGTGGGAGCATGGTCGAGACAACGTCAGGACGCCGCGAGCGCAAGAAGGCCCAGACAAGGCAGGCCCTGGCGGATGCCGCGGTGCGGCTGTTCACCGAGCACGGCTTCGACAACGTCGGTGTACGCGAGGTGGCGGAGGCGGCTGACGTCTCGCTGAGCACGCTCTTCAAGCACTTCCCCAGTAAGGAAGCCCTCGTCTTCGATCTGGACGCGGACGTTGAGAGCGCCCTGGTCGCCGCCGTTCGCGACCGAGCCCCCGGTCAGTCTGTGCTGCACGCCCTGCGCGACCACATGGTGCACACCCGTACCGCCGTGCGGACCGACGACCCCACTTTCGTCCTCGTCGAATCCACCCCCGCGCTGCGGGACTACGCCCGGCGCATGTGGTCGCGCCACGAGAAGGCACTGGCCGCCACCCTCGCCGGTGCCACCGGGCTCACCCCGGAAGACCCCGCCGTCACCGGCCTGGCACGCTTCGCCCTGGAAGCCCCCAGCCTCGCCCGTGCAAGCGAAGACCCGGCCCGGACTATGCGCGACTTGTTCGCCCTACTGGAACGCGGTTGGGCCACCACCCCTCTGGCTCGACAGGAAACCCGCCCCGGTCGGGACGGGTGACCACGACCACATGCTGCATCGGCCCGCCCAATGACTTACGCGCTTCGCCGCCGGCGGTTGGAAACCGCGTGGAGGTATCAGATCGCTCGACCAGAAGTCATCCATCTCGAAGAGTCGCAGACGCCTATCCTCGGTCGCTCTTATGGCCAGTTCCTCCACGGGGGCTGTAGAGTTTTTGGCCCTGTCTCACTTTCGGTGGTGACGGAGCGTGCCGCTATCCGAGGCCATCCGAGGAGGATGCGGTGCCGAAGCAGGGTGAAGCCCGCTCCTCCATGCATCTGGCGTGCGATCCGCTTGGTCTTGGTGTTGACGCCCTCGGTGGGGCCGTTTCTGTTACGGAAGCGTGAGCCCAGCGATCACGGCATCGATGTCCCGGTCCAGTCCCCGGGTGTAGGCATGTAGATGGGCCGAGCCGAACTCGGCCGAACCGCTCCGCTCCCCTCTACCACCGGGCCTGCCGGGTGGGGTGGCATCGTCGGCAGGCCCGGTGGCGGAACGGCATGCTGGAATAGTGGGCGCCGACGTGTTCGGCACACGTGTGTGGAACGGGCTCTGCTGTGTCCGTTTCGTTCGTCAGTGTGCGATGCGGCTTCGGCGGAAGGCGGCCAGGCCGGCCGGCGTCTTCAGTCCGTTGGTGCCGTCCTGCTGCGGGTCGGCCGGCACCCCGGCGCTGAGCAGGTAGAGCGCGGTCTCGTCGACTCCGTCGATGCCAAGGAGGTCCTCGACGTCGGTATCGGCGAACGCCGCGGTCTGGAAGGGCCCCAGGCCCAGGGCGGTGGTCACCATGGCGAAGGTCTGGGCGAGGTGACCTGCGTCCATCAGCATGATCCGGTAGGTGCGCGCCGTGCGGTACTTGGACCGCATCCGCTCGACCAGCGAGGTGAGCACGATGGCGAAGGCTGCGTCCTCTATTCCGCGCTGATTGACGCTGAGTTGGGCCACGTCCTGCCAGGGCGGACAGTCGCCGAGGAATTCCAGGCCGTGGATGAGCCCGTTGTAGTGGTAAATTCCGGGAGCCAACGCCTCGACACGGCGGACGAGAACATACGCCTCGATCTCCTGGCGCGCTCCACCCGATGCGCTTGTCCGCTGCATCAGGCTTCCGTAGGCGTCGGCGTCGATGAATTGCGCGGGCCCGAACACTGAGGAGAGCAACGTCGCGAAGTCCACGAGGGGGACGTCCTCGTCGGCGAACGCACGGTGGGTCCGCCGACTGTAGAGGACCTCCTCGAAGGACGCGCCGATGGGGCGTGGAATGCGGGGCAGGAGGACAACATCGGCGTCCGGATACGACTTGAAGAGCGCGGGCCGCCCGCCTTGGGCCGCCAACTCCTCCCGCAGTTCCGGTGTGTCTTCGGTGTACGGAGCGTTCTTCGTCATGGTGTGGAGGTAGCGGGCACTCATATTCCATTCGGGCCAGCTCGTCCCCACCACTTCATCGTGCTCGGCGGCGGACTGCCCCTGACGCACGATGAGGCCGGACTCTTCCAGGTCGGCGAGCGACTGCCGGACGGACTCGGGGTCGAAGTCCGGGAAACGGGCCGCCACTTTCTCCGGTTCCGTCCAGTCGCCGAGTTCGTTGAGCAGTTCCGCGGCCACCGGGTCGAGGGAAACGGTGATGCGGGTGCGGAAATTCTCCACGACGAACGCGCCGTCGTGCCAGTAGCAGACGATACTGCGAGCCCGGCGAATGGGCATGCTCGCTCCCCTTGGCGTGGATATTCTCCTGAGTGTGGCCTGCGGCCGGACTCCAGCAGGAGCCCGGCCGCAGCGTCGTCACGCGGAGTGAAGCACGAGGTACTTCTCCTCGGTGACAACCGGCTTCACGTTCACCGTCATCTTGCGCATGAGCCACCTCCTTCACGAGAGTTGTTTTCTGGTACGGCCGACCTGGAGAATCCACGTCCGGGCGCAGTCAGCACGACCGGATCGGTCAGCCGGCTCATGGGGCGGAGCCGCGCGGTGCTAGCGGCTCACGACATAGAGGATCTTGCGGCCGCGGATCTCGTCGCCGGAATCGGTCAGTTCACCGGCTGTGAGACCGTGCGCGGCGACCAGGCGCAATCCCGAATCCGCCAGTAGGCGTCGCACCGTGGCGTCGGAATGGTGCCGGTAGACGTGCCGGGAGGTGACGCGCCGCCAGGTGTTCGCCTCGACACCTTCGGCTCGCCCCCCTTCTCCCACACGCCGGAAATAGGTGTGAGTGACGTCGATGACGGCATCGGGCTCCACGGGCACCGGCCCGCCTTCCCAGACATCGAAGTGACCGTCCTCGTCGATGATGCGCGTCACCGCGTAGGCCCGCTGATAGCTCCCCAGGGTATTCATATCGAAGACGAACACCCCGCCATCGGCCAGCTGCCGGGCAACGCTGCGGAATGCCCCCGAAAGCTGCTGGTCGTCGGTGAGATAGCTGAGCGGCTCGCCCATACAAGTCACTGCGTCGAAGGAGCCCAGGTCCGGAAGGTCTCGGAGATCGCCGACCACGAAGGGGATGCCTTCGTTATCCGGCTTCGCCCGTGCGCGGTCAATCATCGCGGGGGACAGATCGGAACCCGTCACCTCGTACCCGAGGTTGCGAAAAGCGACCGCGCTGTTTCCCGTACCGCATCCCACATCGAGTAGCTTCTTACCACCTGAACCGTACTTCTCGATGAGCCTCTGGTAGAAGGAGACCCATCGGGAGAAGAGCGGGTCGATGGCGAGTGAGTCATAGTCGGCGGCGACCGTCTCATAAGCCGTGAGAGCTTGGTCGAAACGTATGTCAGCGGCATCCGCGGCCACGGCAGCAACTCCCCAATCGAAAGAATTCGCTCATCCCTGGGCTTCGTCCGGACACGGATGAACATATAGATCTCAAAAGCGACCGGTCAAGCAGACCGTCGCGAATGACTTGATATGTACAGCCGTCAACTCCGCCCTGTTTAAGGGGAACTGATCAAGGTTCACGCAGGGACGACACGCTCCGGCACTGCTCACCTCCCCCGCCGGCACGGTCCCCGCATTGCGGACAAGATCGTCCGCTGGCATGGGCATCGCCAGAAACAGACACCTTTCGGCCATCTATCGGAAACCGTGACAACGCCACACAACGGCGGCCGGCCGTCCAGCGCGCCCCACCGCTGCACACCGCTGTCGTCATCTGCGGTACCGGCAGCGGCCACCCCGCCGTGACCGATGCCACCAACTCATGCTTCTGTCTCGGGCAGTTGTTGCACCCGTCGTGGCGAAGAAGAACGACTCGACTCCCGCCGAGCCATCCCACCCGCCGCTTGACGCCGACCAGCGCAACGGGAGGACCGAACGGCAGCGCAGGCGTCGGCGGCGGACCACTCGCAGGGCTGGAGAGCGAGCGGAACTACTCCGGCAGCAGGCAGCCACAGTCGTGTTCGTCGCAGAGGTTGAGCTGAGCGTGATGAACCGCGGGTTCCCGCCCGGAGACAGCCCCGAGGAGCGGGTCGAGCAGCTGATGAGCCGACCCGAGCGGTGGCCCGAAGCAATGCGCGAGCTCGGCGCGCACATCAACGCATTCCTCCGCGGCGCCGCGGCCACGGTCCGCGAGCGCTTCCAGGGCAAGCTCACCTACGCATCCGTCCAGTTGTCGCCGCCGGCCTGCTCTCTTCCTGGGGCGACGACAGCAAGAAGTGGGCCAACACCTGGGCCCGCGCCAAGGGGTACATGCACGTCAACTCGGGCTGGAGGGATCCCCGTTCAGGCCAGGTCTTCGAGGTCCAGTCACGCACCCCGCAGATCAGAGCCGCCCCGCCGGCGGCCCACAAGCTCTACGAGGAGCGGCGGCGGCCGAGCATCGGTCCCGAGCGGGCCCGCGAACTCCAGAAGCAGCCGAACGCCATCTTCACCGCGTACCGGTCCCGGCCCTGCGCCGAGCGGTTGAACGCGTCGGTGCACTGCCCCGCTGGCACGCGTCCCCCTGCGGGCTGCCTGGCCACCGGCCCCGACCGCCGGCGAGCTGGCGGTCGGCGCTCGATGAACCCCAGCAGGTCCGTGTCGAGCCGGGCGTGATGGCTCGCGTGGCGGCCGTGGCCAGTGGTCGGGCGCTCCTTGGAAGTCGTACCCGGGATCGGCTTCGCGGTCGGTCGGCCCACGGCGCGACGGGCCCGGTCCCCACGGCGCCCGTGTGGCGTGCGGTCACCACGGTGGTCGCACGCCACACGCGGTGATCCGTGCACGATCCTGTCCAGCTCGGAGGTCAGCCCTTGCCGAGGGCGTCCGTGAAGGCGTACGGCGACTGCGAGACGCCGCTGCACACCGGCGAGGACGCAGGTTTCATGGTCTTCGCGGGCTCCATGCTGCCCTTGGCCGACGCCGTCGCAGCCGACGTGCATGCCTGGTCGCGGCTGACGGACCAGTAGGACATTCTGCCGACGCCGTTGCTCGCCGCCCAACTCGCCAGCGAGGCGGCGTCGGCCAGGCTGAAGGTGGAGCCGTCGTCGTTCACACCGATCATCGGGGTAAGGCCGAGGTTGGCGTAGGTGTAGCTGGAGTCCACGGACTGCATCTGCGCCAGGGTGGCCTTGCCCGCACTGATCGCGGCCGCTCCCATGTCGGTACCGGTGCCCTGCGCGTAGTCCATCGCCATGACGTTGACGTTGTCCAGCTTCACGCCGGCCGCCTTGGCGGCCTTCAGTACGTTGATGCCGTCGCCAGTCAGGCCGCTGGGCAACACCGGCAGCGTCACCGAGGCGGTCAGCCCGGGGTTGTTGGCCTTCAGGTCCTTGATCGCGGTCATCTGCCGGGCCAGGCCCGCGGTGTCCGCAACGGCCGCGCCCTCGATGTCGAAGTCCAGGGAGTTGGTGCCGTAGGCGGTGATCTCCTTCTGGTAGCCCGCGTCGATCTTGCTCTGATCGGTGCAGGTGAAGGCCAGCGGCTCACCGCTCGCTCCACCGGAGGAGATGATCACGCTGGCGCCCTCGGACTTGGCCTTGGCGATCTCGGGATCGACGTTCGAGTCGTTGCCGACCGGGAGGGTGTCGCCCCAGATGTTGTCGCAACCGGAGCCGATGGTGAATGCGGCGGTGTAGGTCTTCAGCCCGTGGTCGGTGATGGCCGCGTCGAGCCGGCCTTCGGCGGAGTTGCTCATGTCCACGTACGGGGCGAACTGTACCGCCCCGTCGAGACGGGCGGCCGAGCGGATCTGCGAGTGCGCGGTGCTCGCACCGGCGGCGGTGATTCCTGCGGCGGACAATGCTCCGGCGGCGGCTGCGGCCAGGGTTATACGGGTCGGCTTCCTCATCGGGTGTCCGGTCCTTCCGTGGGGAGGAAGAGAGGGGGGATGACCGTTCACCGACAACAATTGGACTAGACCAAGCCCGTCGTCAAGAGCCCGCCCGTCCCAACCGCCTGATCTTTGAACCTTCTTGGGGCGCCCCTGGAGTCCAGGTTGCCGTTCGGAGGGGGCAGTGCGGGGTCTCGCCGAGCGCGATCAGCGTCGCGGGATCCGCCGTGTGCCGGACAGCAACTGTCATACGTCGCATATGAATTGCCTTATCTCTCTGCTTGACCTCGCCTATGTTTCTGTTGGTCGAGGGCGTGGTCTGGATTGGACAGATGGGGTGGCTGATGCGATCACGGCGTCGGAGCCTTCCTGGATAGCCTCGCGGCGGCGGCCGGGGTATCGCCCGCGCTCGTTATCCGGCACTACCGGTCCAAGGACGAGTTGCGCGAGGCGGTCGACGAGCACATGGCCGACGCCTTCGAAGCGATGTTGACGCGCACCGTGCGGCCGGGCGACAAGGGTCCGTTCGACCAGGCGGCCCTGCCCACTCTGGCCGAAGCGATGGCGGAGTTCCTGCCCGCCGACTCCCCGTCCCAGCTATCTCGGCCGGCTGCTGCTGACCGCCGGGCCGGTGGGAACCGCCCTGTTCCGACGGCTGCACGCGGTCAGCACAGCCATGCTCACCGCCCTGGCACAGACCGGCGCCGCGGACACCGGCGCGGACCCCGAGGTGCGCGCGGCGGTCCTGCTGGTCAACGACCTCGCCGTATTGATCCTGCGCACGCAGTTGCGCGAGGTGCTCGGCATCGACCCACTGCCCGGCGACGGCATGCAGCGCGGGGCCACCGAGATGCTGTCGATCTACCGCACCGGCCCCGGCGGCAACACCGACCGCATCTAAGATCCGCACCGAGACGGAGATCTCCATGCCCGAAACGCCCACGCCCTCCAGCGCGATCGTCGAAATCGGCACCCGCATCCTGCGCACCCGTTGGCTGATGCGCGCCCCGATCCGGCTGTACCGGGCCAGGCTCGGCTTCCTGTTCGGGTCGCGGACGCTGATGCTGGAACACACCGGACGGCGGTCCGGCGCCACCCGCTATGTCGTCCTGGAGGTCATCGACCACCCCACCCCGGACACGTACGTGGTGGCGTCCGGCCTCGGCGACCGGGCCCGGTGGTTCCGCAACATCCAGGCCAACCCACACGTCCACGTGACCATCGGCACGCACGGTCCGGCATCGGCCACCGCGCGCGTGATCCCGCAGGACGAGGCGGACGCGGCACTGCGCACGTACATATCCCGGCACCCCCGCGCGTGGGAGCGTTTCAAGTCCGTCCTGGAGACCACCCTCGGCACGCCGGTCACCGAGCGGAACACCCCGTTGCCGATGGTCGGACTCTGCCTCAGCCGCTCACCGTGCCGTGTTTGGCCCATCTGACCAGATCACCGCGCCCGTCCCGGGCACCTGTGCGCACGGTGGTCAACCAGTGGCAGGCGAACTGGCCAAGCGTGCCTTCATGGCGACCATCCTGCCTGGTCCGCACAATGCCGCAGGCTGCGGCCCGTCGTTGATCCACCGCTCTCGATCGGTCTGCCTGCCATGCCCGCTGCCGTCGCCCGCCCGATGACCCTGACCTCTGCCGGGCATGCGCGGTTGAAAAAAGCCGCCTACGGCCACAGTCGGCTCCGATCCGGAAACGACCGGCTCCGAGCCGCTGACCGCTTGCCGGGAGGAGCTCAGCCGCCCAGAAGCCAGGATCCGACTCTTTGAAGGCTGTCGGTGATCTGGTTAGTTCCCACCTGAGGAGCGACTCCGATATCGCGTTCAAAGTCGTCGTCGGCGTTGGCGGTGCCGGCGCCAAGGATCATCAGTGCTGAGGCCGCTACCGCTGTAGCGAGAACGATCAAGCGCTTCATGAAGACCTCCGCTGATCAAGGTGACTTTTCCGCAGGATCACTCACCGCCCCTTCCCCCGCCACCCGAACCTCCTCCAGCTGGCGGTCATCACTCCCGCGGTGCGCCAGTGCTACTCGGGCCACCTCCGGCTCAG
Source organism: Streptomyces sp. BHT-5-2 (assembly GCF_019774615.1). Lineage (NCBI taxonomy): Bacteria > Bacillati > Actinomycetota > Actinomycetes > Kitasatosporales > Streptomycetaceae > Streptomyces > Streptomyces sp. BHT-5-2. The sequence goes on from NZ_CP081496.1 coordinate 3,302,012, forward strand.
GACGCCTCCTGGCATGCTTCGCGGAGTTCCTCACCGAGACCCGGACCCCGCGTTCGCCACCAAGCCCGGACCGGCCATCCGTCCTGGCTCCTGGCAGGAGATCAGGGAAGCCTTCGGGAAGCAGTGCCGGATTCGCCTACCTGCCGCACGCCGAGACGATCGAGATGCGCGACATCGGCAGGGCCGGCTGACTTCACGCTGTTCACGTCAGCGTGAAGGCCACGGACCACGGTGGCGTGACAGCGGAAGGGCGGCAATGGGCGAGGAGTTACTCGAACCACGCGGTCGTGCGTGAGCGGCGGCGCACCGCGATCACTCCGCCCGCGGTGCGGGCCGCCGCGACGGCGCCGGGGACCGTCCAGGAAGGGCCGTGGCCGACGGGTGCGCCGACGACTGTGACGTGCTGTTTGGTGGTCTGCCTGCCGTGGTGGCTGACCACGGTGAGCGTGTAGCGGCCCTGTGGGGCGTCTTCACGCCAGGACTCCCCGGCAGACCAGGTCGAGCGTGGCCGCGGCACGGCACTACTGGTCCGTCTCTTCGGACAGGCTCGCGGCGGTCAGTGCCTTGCGCAGTTCGTATACGCCCGGCGCCCCGTCCGCCTGGCCGGTAGGTGTCCCGGTGGCAGGTTGGCGCCCAGGACGGCGGCCGTGCGGCGACGGCCCCCGCGCTCTCCGCACCACGTGCTTTCTCTGCTGTGATCCCCTTTACGGTGCTGACGACGCCCGGAGTCAGCCGCGATCAGGCCGAACGGCCATATGCGCCGACGCTTCCGTTCCTTCTTCGGCCGCGCGTCGCGATGCACCGTCCGGGACCGGCAGGAAGAACGCCCCGGGCCTCTCGTGGTCCGGGGCGTTCTTCTGATCTGCTCGGCGGTCCGGCCGGCCGGTGGTGGACGTCAGTTGAGGGGGTGCGGCGCCAGGACGGTCAGCCAGAGCAGAACGATGGTGGCGGCGCCCATCAGCGGGGTGAGTATCTCGGTCTCCAGCTTGTTGCCGCTGCTCTTGATGAGGACTATTTCGTACCGGGTCTTGAGCGGCCACAGCCACGGTGCGCCGCGCTTGGTGAGGGAGTCGCCGATCAGATGCGCCAGGCATCCCAGACCGATGGCGTACGGCAGCCAACCGGGCGCGGACGGGATGAACTTGTCGATGGCCGCCGTGCCCAGACCGGCCAGGGCCACAATGGTGCCCCACGCGTGGAAGCCGTGCCCGGGCGGGCAGAGATTGAGCGCGCGCACGGCCATGGCCAGGAGGAAGAAGGTCATGGCGAGGGTGAACGGCCGCCCCAGGTAGGTGATTCCGGCCCAGCTGCCGACGGTCATGAGGGCGACGAAGAACAGGGAGTGCGTCGCATGCCGGTGTCCGCCGGAGATCCAGCTGACGAACCGACAGAGCGTCTTCGAGACCGGGCCGAGGAAGTTGGCGATCGTCCCGTCATGGTGGTCCAGGTCGGGCAGCAGCGCGGCGCCTGCGCACAGCACTGTGCCGATGAGGACCTCCTGCGGCGCCAGATGCGTGTGCAGCACCAGCGGCGGCAGGTAGGGTGCGGTGCCCGCGAACAGCAGAGCGCCGCTCACGGCATGCGAATGGCCCATCATGGTGAGGTTGTTCTCCCCCGATTCAGCGCCACGAGATTTGGCGCGCGGATATGTGTGGTGCACTGCGGTGTGCGCACGGGTGCGTCCTCTGACGCGCTCCGCAGTCAGAGATTGGTGAGCCGTTCGCCCTTGCGGTCCTCCAGCGTGTGGTCCACGCAGACCGCCAGGACTATCAACAGCAGGGCGTCCGGCTCGCTCATCACATCCACCGCGTACGCATCGCGGATGCTGAACCAGCGGCGCGAGATGCGCGCCAGGCAAGTGCCGTCGTAGAGGATGTCGAATTCGCGGTCCCAGAAGCTGCCGACTATCCGCAGCCGCCGACCGTCCGTCAGGCTGACCTTGAAGCGGTCCCCGAAGAACCCGAAGGCCCGCTTGCTGATACGGCCCACCAGCTCGCCATTCTGCTTGATCAGGATGGTGTGATGGAGAGTGAGGGCCTTCTTGACGATGCTGGCGACCTGGTTGCCCTCGGTGTCCACGAAGTCGAACGTGGTCCGCAGACGGAACAGTTTGCGGTTGACCTTGAGCAGCTTCTCCCGATGCTCGGTCTCGACCCAGGCTTCTTCGTGGAACGCCAGCATGCGATCGCGTACCAGGTAACGCATGGAAAACCCCGTCCAGACCGTATCGTTCCCGAGCAGTGCGGCGCCGCCGTGAGGGACGCCCCGTAGGGAGAGGGAAGAACTCCCGTCGGGATCATACTTGCACCCTTGCGCAAGCCAAGAACGTCACCCGCGGATTCGACTCCTGGGCACGGTCCCCAGCGCAACCCACCGCCGGCCGGTCGCTGAACAGCCCGTGCGCCTCCCACGACGCACAGGGCGGGGCCACGGTAGCAGCACGCCGCGGGCCCGGCCTGCTGCCGTACTCCTACCCCTCGTAGGCATCCACCCGTATGAAGCCGTGTCAGTCAAGGTGGGACTCGTGCAGGGAGGCGTCCACCGCGACGCACTGCTGCACACAGACGGCCGGCACGACATGCATCTCCACGCTCGCGTGCGAGAGCACACGCCCGGCGAACCGGGCGCACAGTAACCGCCGGAAGACAAGAACTGCGCCGAGGCCGGCCGACAGCGTGACGGTGGGCCTGTGACGCACGGCCAGCCAGCTACGGGCCGCCGGCAGGATTCACAGCGGACAATGACGCCAGCGACCGGACGGCGACGGCTCGAGCAGTCGGCGGGCCCCGGGCCCACGATGACGCCCCGCTCGAAGCAGGCGCCCGGAAACCGGCGCGGGAGACGAAAGGCACGACACGCCGTGACGGCCTGTCGGGAATTCCGACGGACCGTCACGGACCGGAGTCAAGCTCGATCACTGTCTTGATCAAGGACACGTGAGCTGTCTGTCGACGGGCGAAACCCAACACCATCCGTCACGCCACACGCGGTTGCAGTACTAACCCAGATGGTCGGCCCAGTCCTCCGGGACTCGTCCCGCGGGGCCGGGGGTGGGTTGATCGGCCGGGTGGCTCTCGGGGGGAGCCAGGTGCGGGCCCGAGGCGTACGCTTCCGAGGTCTCGTAGTTCCAGAACCAGGTTTCGCCCGGTTCGAAGCTGCGGATCACCGGGTGACCGGTGGCCCGGGCGTGGGCCGTCGCATGCTTGGCGGGCGAGTCGTCGCAGCAGCCGATGTGGCCGCACTGTGCGCAACGTCGCAGGTGGAACCACCAGCCGCCGCCGGCGTCGCACTCGGTGCATCCGGTTCCGCTGGGCGGGACCGAGGTGTCGATTCCGTTCGGGGAACTCATGACGGCTCCTCTGGGGCAGGGGGCTCGGCGGAGGCCAACGGGAGGCGCACCTGGAAGCGGGTGTCGCCGGGGACGGAGTGGAACCGCAGGTCACCTCTGTGCTTGTTGACGATGATGCGCCATGAGATGTCCAAGCCGAGACCGGTCCCCTCCCCCACCGGTTTGGTGGTGAAGAACGGGTCGAAGACGCGGTCGCGGATCTCCACGGGGACTCCGGGGCCGGTGTCTTGGAACTCGACGAGGAGATGGTCTCCCTCGCGCGCGGTGCGTACCGTCAACGTGCCGTCGGCGCCCGTACTGTTCATCGCCGAGACAGCGTTGTCGATCAGATTCGTCCACACCTGGTTGAGTTCGCCGGGGTGGGCCGGGATCTTCGGCAGGCTGCGGTCGTAGTCCTTGACGACGGTGATGTGGGGGCCGATCTTCGCGGAGACCATCAGCAGGGTGCTGTCCAGCAGTTCATGCACGTCCGCTACCTGGTAGGGCGCCCGATCGAGTTGCGAGTACTGCTTGGCCGCGGTGACGAGGGCCGAGATGCGGGTGGTGGACTCCTCGATCTCGTTCATCAACAGTTCGGTCTCAACGGTGTAGTTGAGCCACCGCACGGCACCTTCGAGGGTGTCCCGGTCCACGACCGCGGCGATCTGGTCCAGCCAGTCGGTGTCGAGGCCGGCCTGTGCGAAGGTCGGTGCGAGCTGCCATCCGTCCCCGATGCCGTGGTCCTCCAGCCAGTCGGAGACGGCGTCCTCCCGGTCCGAGGCTTCCAACGGGCTCAGGGTGAGGGCCTTGGCGACGCGCTCGGCCGTGCGTTCCTGGACGTCGACGAGGGTCTCCAGGCTGTCCCGCCGGTAGGGGCCGGCCGCGATGGTGCCGAGCTTGTGGCGCATCCCGGCAACCCGCTCGCGCAGCGCGGACGTGGCCCGCACGGCCGCGGCGGCGGGGTTGTTCAGCTCATGGGTCAGCCCCGCGGACAACGACCCGAGAGCCAGCAGCCGCTCTCGCTGGCCAACGGCCTCCTGAGCGCTCTTGGTCCCGAAGAAGAGGCCCTCCAACAGGTGCACGGCCATGGGAAACCACTCGCGCATGATCGCGGCGAAGGTCTCCGCGGGCAGCACGAAGAAGCGTGAGGGCTCGGTGACACGCAGGGAGCTGTTGTACACCTGCCGCAGGCGGTCACCCAGATAGGACTGGAAGGCTCCCGCGTACACCCCGCGGCTGGAAGTCCGGTTGACCTCCACGTCGTAGTCCCCGATCCGGCGCGAGAGGACGAGGGTCCCTTCGAGCAGCACGTAGAAGCACGTGGCGGCTTCGCCCTCCCCGTACACGGGCCCGGGTTCGAACTCCTCCACACAGCCTTCGCGGCAGAGCCGGGCGAGCTGGTCGGGAGCCAGCTTCTCGAACAGGAACAGCGAGCCGATTTCCGCCTGACTGCACGGCAGCGACCGGCTGTTCATGACTGCTCCAGGTATCGGTGTGCGAGCATGACCGCCATGGCTCCCTCTCCGACTGCGGAGGCGACGCGTTTGGCGGACTCGGCGCGGGCGTCGCCGGCCACGAACACTCCGGGGACGTTCGTTTCCAGATGGTAGGGCGGCCGGTCCAACTCCCAGTCGGCCGGCGGGCGCCCGTCCGCGGTCAGATCGGGGCCGGTCAGGATGAATCCGCGGGAGTCCCGGAGCACCGAGTCCCCAAGCCAGTCGGTCAGCGGTGCCGCCCCGATGAAGACGAACATCCACTGTGCGTCGACGAGTTCGGTGTGGCCGGTCGTGGTGTCGCGCAGGGTGATCTGCTCCAGTTGACGCGAGCCGTGGACGGCGTCGACGACCGTGTTGGTGCGCACCGAGATGGTGGGCGTCTCCTCGACCTGCTGGACGAGGTAGTGCGACATCGACGTGGACAAGGACGGCCCGCGCACCAGCAGGGTGACCGACTTGGCGCTCCGGGCCAGGTATATCGCGGCCTGGCCGGCGGAGTTCGCGCCACCGACGATGTACACGTCATGGCCTTGGCATGCGGCCGCTTCGGTCAGGGCCGAGCCGTAGAACACTCCGCAGCCGGTCAGCTCGGGCACGTGGGGTGCATCCAGTTGCCGGTACGACACACCAGTCGCGAGAATCACGGAGTGCGCGGCGACGGCGGAGCCGTCCGAGAACCGGACGACGCGCGACGCGCCATTGATCTCCAGCCCGGTGACCTCGCGCGCGGTCAGTATCTCGGCACCGAACTTCGCCGCCTGGCGCCGGGCCCGGTCGGTGAGCTGTGCCCCGGACACTCCGTCCGGAAAGCCGAGATAGTTCTCGATGCGCGAGCTCTGACCCGCCTGGCCTCCGGTCGCGGAGCGTTCCACGAGGACGGTCCGCAGGCCCTCGGAGGCCCCGTACACCGCCGCTCCCAGACCGGCCGGTCCACCGCCGACGATCACGAGGTCGTAGAAGTCGGTTGCCGGGGTCGTCGCGAGGCCGACATGGGCGGCGAGCTCCAGGTCCCCCGGCTCGACGAGGGCCGTGCCGTCCGGAGTGACCACGAGCGGGAGCCGCAGGCCGTCCTGGCTCGCGGCGCACAGCAGCTGCCGGCCTTCCGGGTCGTCGGACGCGTACCAGCGGTACGGCACCTGGTTGCGGGCCAGGAACTCCCGTACCGCCGACGAGCGCGCCGACCAGCGGTGTCCGACGACCTTGGTGATGACGATCGGCCGGTGGTCGGTGGCCCGCCAGGCAGCCAGGAGATCGTCCAGGACGGGGTAGAGCTTCTCCTCGGGTGGCTCCCAGGGCTTGAGGAGGTAGTGGTCGAGGTCGACGACGTTGATCGCGTCGATGGCCGCGTTGGTGTCCGCGTACGCGGTCAGCAGCACCCGCCGGGCGCCGGGATAGATGTCGATGGCCCGCTCGAGGAACTCGATGCCGTTCATCTTCGGCATCCGGTAGTCGGCCACGATCACCGCGACGGGGCCGCCGCGCAACCTCAGTTCGCGCAGGGCGGCAAGGGCGGACTCGCCGGACTCCGCACGCACGATGCGATACGACGCGCCGTAGCGTCGCCGCAGATCACGGGCGACGGCACGGGACACACCCGGGTCGTCGTCCACGGTCAGGATGACGGTCCGCGCCGGGCCGGCGGCCTGGTCCATAGGCATCCCGTCCCCGGGTCGATCGCCCTTCCGCACCGACTCCGCGTGCCGACCGGCACGCCAGTGCGTCAGCGGTATCCATTTTATGGGTGATCATCACGATGTGCCATGCAAGATCGGAAGTGCTGCTGTCGGCCGGCAGACGGCGACGGGCCGGCCCTGCGCCGCGTACGCCCGGACTTGCGATACGAGGCCCCGGAGATCTTGTCGTGGGCGCGGAGATCGCCTCATTGCTGCGGGAAGTGATCGCCTGGGCGATGATTTGAGCGGCGAGCTGTTGGACGGCCGACAGCGCTTCGCCGGGCCACCGAAACGACGTTCAGGCGGGTCGGGAACGGCAGGAGTTGATGATCATGGCTGAGCAGAGGGCGTCAACCAAGGCAACGGCAATGCCCTCATCACGTTCCAGTACGGGACTTCGGTCACGCTCGACGCGGACACCACATCCCCGCGGTTCGGCCACGCCGTCCACGTCACCGCCACCACGGCCCCGGCCAACCCGGGCGCGGGCAGACACCAGCGGCTTCGTGCTGTGTACCCAGACTGGCCAGCGAAGTACCGATCTTGTGAGGGGCACGTCGACCGGGGGGTCTCGAGGGGTGAGCGCCGAAAGTCAGGTCAGGTTCCGATCAGCTCGGTCCGTGGTGGAGCAGGGTGGCCCGCAGCTCGCTCAGGTGCGGGCTCGGCCAGGGCGATTCCTGGGCGCGGTTCCAGATACATGGGGTACTCCGGGGTTCAACGGTGTCGGTGCCCGCGGGCGGGGTGTGCGGTAGCCGCGGCACGGCTGGAGTGGCGGTGCCGGTCGAAGGGACGCGGACGGGTGTGCCCTGCCGGCCTGTCTGTTGGCGTACGGCATCCGCACCGCTGTCGGCCTGTGGCTCGCGCAGCGTGGTGGGGAGCGGTCGGTGGTCAGGCCGCGTGAGGGGGCTTCGGCGAGCAGGAGTGCGTCGTGCAGTGCCTGGGCCGACACGAAGTCCAGGCAACCGGTGAGCCCCTGGTCGCCTTGCGCTGCCGTTCCGGTCCGTCGTGGTGGCTCGTGCGGCGGGGTGTGACATTGCCGGTCCCGCCGCACCCGGAGCCAGGACGCAGGCATCGCGAGCGGCTTGGTGGCGGTGGTTCAGTCGGGTGGTGTGCGGGTGGTGACCGGGTTGGGTGCCCTGACGGGTGGTCGAGCGGTGCGGGGTCGTCTGGTCATGGTCACCTGCCAGACGGCGAGGAGCAGCAGCGTGCCGGTTTCGGCGAGGAGGCTGAGGACAGCTTGTGGCTCGGGCTGCAGACCGTGCTCGGTGAATCCGAACACTCCTACGGTGCGCGAAGCCGTGAAGCCGCCAAGAGCGCCGAGCGCGACGCCTGCCGAGACTGCCCTCAGCAGCAGGGGCGGTGTCCCGACCAGCAGCAGGGCGGTGCAGGCGAAGGAAGTGCTGGCCTGGAGCAGGAACAGGGGGCCGATGACGCGGATGAAGCGGTACCCGTCGATGTAGAGCTGGGCGTGAATGTATCCGCCGGCGGCGAGGGTCGCGGCGGTCGTCGACCGCAGGGCGGGGGCGAGGAACCTGTGGGTGTTCATGCCAGTCTCTGTTCCTTGATGGCCAGTTCACGGTCGCCTCGGTGGTAGCCGACGCTGCGGATGCCGAGTGCCTCTTTGAGTTGCCGGGCGGGGACGACCTGCGGTGTGGGGGCGGGAGCGCGGCCCGGTTTGGGCAGGGGGTAGGCGGTGGTGGTGGCGGAGTGGAAGGTGATGTTGCCGTCTGTCTTGGTGAACAGCTGGTGGACGTGCCCGTTGAGACAGGTGACGGAGGAGAAGCGGCGCAGCAGAGCGATGACCTTGAGGGCGTCGTCGGTGCTCCAGCCCCACTTCGGGTACATGGCGAACAGCGGGATGTGGCTGAAGACCACGATGGGGGTGTCCGACGGCAGTCCGGCGATGTCCTTGCGAACGAAGTCGATCTGGTCGGTGCCGAGGTGGCCGAGCTTCTCCAGGCTCAGGGTGTTGACCAGGGCGATGAAGTGCACGCCGTGGGTGTCGAAGCTGTACCAGCCGTCGCCGAGCGTGCCCGTGCCGAAGGTCCGCCGGTAGGCGCGGCCGGCATCGCCGATGGAATCGTGCTCGCCCGGCACGGTGAAGACGCGGTCTGTCTTCATTCCGGCCATCATCTGCTTGACCTGGTCGAACTGCCCGGCTGTGGACAGGTGGGTCAGGTCGCCGCTGTGCATGACGAAGTCGGGTCTGAATCCGAGCGAGTTGACCTGCTTGATCGCTTCGGCGAAGGAGCCGACCACGTCTGTGTTCGCCGGTCCCTGGAACCCGATGTGGCTGTCGGAGACCTGCACGAACCGCAGCGCGCCGCTTCCCGCTGCTGCGGTGCCGGCGTTGATGTCCTGGGAGCCGGCGATGTGGCTTATCACCTCTCCGCTGGCCACGGTGAGCACCACCGCGCCGCCGAACCACCCTGCGTGCCGGAGGAGTTGACGTCGGGTCATACCGTGTTCGGTGTCGGGTTGAGCGGCGGCGTCGGCCGGCACTCCGTCGTGTCCGTCGTAGTAGTTGGTCATTGCGTCACCTCCACGGTGGCGGTCATGAACGGATGGATCGTGCAGAGGTAGGCATAGGTGCCGGGCTTGGTGAACGTGTAGCTGTAGGTGGCCTGGGTGGCCAGGGCGGGCGAATGCAACGGGCCGCCCGAACCGGTACTGGTGACGGTGTGGGTGTCGGTGTCCTGGTTGGTCCACGTCACCTTCGTGCCCACTTTGATCTTCAGCGTGGCCGGGGAGAAGGCGAAGTTCTTGATCGCCACCGCGTTCCCGGTCACCGGCACGGCCGGCACGCCGGTGTTCGAGGGGCTCATGGGCTTGCTCATGCCGGGCATCGGCGAAGCATCGGGAGCGGAGCCTTTCCCCGACCCCGTGGCTCCGGGCATCCCTGCCGTCTGGTGCTGCCCCGGACCCGGTGTGATGGCGCCGGCTCCGTCGGCCGGGGAAGGCGGCGACTGGCCGCATGAGCTGAGGAGCCCCACCGTGCCGGCAGTGGCGATGAGGGCGGCGGCCAGACCGGCCGCGGTGCGTGATCGCCGGGATGGTGGGCGAGAGTTCGGGTACATGGTGTCCGTTCCTTGCTGATCAGACGGAGATGGGGGCTGCGCCGGCTCGGCGCGCGTAACCGCAGGAACGTGTGGTGGATGCCGTGTCCAGGGGCGCGCGCTCCTCACGGAACCGGCGGACGAGCATGGATGTCGGCCCAGGCCGGCAGGCCGCCTCGACGTGCCCCGCGCCGCAGATCCGCCCCTGCGCGGTGTGAAGGTTCCGGCGGTAGGCGGCAGTTCTCCTTGCGAGGAGCCGCGAGTGATCCGAGGCAGGTCGGCCGTGCGCGTACGGGTGGTGCGCACACCGGGCCGGTCGGTTTCCTGTCGCGGTGGTTGTGCGACCCCCGATCGCCGTGGGTCCGGCACCGTCGCCGTGGCGTGTGCTGGGCGCGGGCGAGGACTGCACGGTGGTGCCTGCGTGGATGCACGGGAGCGGGGCGAACTTGGCCGACGCCAGGAGTGCGTCCGTCGCGTGGTGTATCCCGGTCATCTCCGATCGGTCCTTTGTCGCGTGGGGAATCGATGAGGAATTGCGTGTGAGTCGGCTCTTGTCCGGCTCCACGGACGGCGCGAGTCCCCGGTTCGGGTGATATGCGCTTTTTGTGAGACCCCTTGGCGTCGTCGCAGACCAGTCGACCTCCGGGCCGCCCGCGCACGCTCGGCCCTCTGGATGCCACGAGACCCGGCGGGGAAACATCACCTGCGGCACATACGGAGCGTCACTCGCATCGCGCCGTGCGTTACGGGACAAAAGGTGGCATTTGCGCGATGATCGACTTATGCCCTGGAGTCCCCGAAAACGTGGTGGTCCAAGGACCGATCCGAATCGCTCCGCGCACCGTGTCTCTGGTAGAGGGGCGCTTTCGACCGCAGATGAGGAACTCCTGCGCACGCTGTACGCCGAGCACGCAGGGGCCCTGTTCCACTACGTGCTGCGTCTGACCTCAGGAGATCGGCAATGGGCAGAGGATGTGGTGCAGGAGACGCTGCTGCGGGCGTGGCAGCATCCCGCCGCGTTCGACCCGGCCCGCGGCCCGGCCCGGGCTTGGCTGTGTACCGTCGCCCGGCACCTGGTCATCGACGCCCACCGGGCCCGGCAGGCCAGACCGGCCGAGGTCGGTGGCGAGGCCCTTCAGCGGGCCACCGAGCAGACGCCGGGCGAGGACCAGATCGAGCAGGCGCTGCAGAGCTGGGCGGTTGCCGACGCCGTCCGGTCGCTGTCCCCGGACCACCGCGCCGTGCTGCTGGAGACCTACTACCGGGGCCGGACCATGACGGAGGCCGCGCAGGTGCTGGGCATCCCGCTGGGCACCGTGAAGTCGCGGACGCACTACGCCCTGCGCGCCCTGCGGCTGGCGCTGGAGGAACGGGGCATCGAGCCATGACCGGGACGGGCAGGAGGTGGCGACCATGAGTGCGGAGCACGACGCCCTCCGGTTGGCGCTGGGGGGATACGTCCTGGGCACGCTGCCCTCGGCGGAACGGGAACAGGTGCGCATCCACCTCGCGGAATGCGCCGAGTGCCAGGCCGAACACAGCCGGCTGGCGGGGTTGCCCGCGCTGCTGGCCACGGTGACCGAAGCCGAAGCCGCAGGACGGACAGTGCCGGCGGCCGACGGAGACCTGGTCGACCGGCTGGTGGCACGGGCAGCCGAGAGCGCGCGGGGCCCACTGCCCGAACGGCCCGCCGCCCCCGCGGTGTCGAAGGAGCCGGCAGGGGGTGTGCTGGAGAGGCTCCTCCGACAGGCCGCGGCCAGACGCCGCAGGACCTGGCGACTACAACTGGCCGGCGCCGCCGCCTCGCTGACGCTCATCGCGGCAGCGGCCGGCGGTACTTGGCTGGCGGCCATCGGCTCCGTGGGCAGTCAGGCGACGCCGCCCGGGCCGACCGCACCGGCTGTCTGGCGCACCTTCTCCGGAAGCGATGCCACCACCGGCGTCAGCGCCTCGGTGAAGGTCTCGCCCTCTGCCTGGGGCAGCGTTCTGCAGGTCTCCGCCAAGGGGGCACCTGCCGGAATCACCTGCCGGCTGCAGGCGGTCGGACCCGGCGGAGCCAGGACGGACGGCGCCACCTGGCGGGCGGGCCAGTATCCTCCCGGCACCACGATCCCAGGGGCGGTTGCCATGTCCCCGGGAACCATCGACCACTTCGAGATCATCGCAGGCAACGGTCAGAAGATGGTCACCATCAGGGCGTGAGGCGCGGCCGGGGCCGTCATGTCACGGGACCGGTGCCCCTCACCCCGGCTCGGGCGAACCGGCTGCGTCCGCGGCCGACTTGACGCGGGCCGGGACACTCGTCCGACCCTGCGGCGCGACGTTGCCGCGGGGCCGTCCGGTAGAGCGCGTGGCGAGGGAACGAGCCTCCGGTGCCCGGTCCGACCGGGTACGGCATCGAGCCCCTGCTGAGGCAAGTGAGCCCAGCCAGGCCACCGACAGGGACATCACCCACAAGAAGTCGAGCAAAAGAGGCGAACAGCCTGAACCGTTCGATGCGCGTCGCACGTGGAACTGAATGAGCGCGCCTCTTCAGGAGCCGGCCCACCGACAGCTCCGAAGTTGCCGGGCGTCTCCCCCGTTCCGCTCTACGCACATCCACAGAAGAGCCAGAAGACCATGTCTGTGACCGATTTCCCCAGCCCGAGCCCACTGCTCGGCCGGCCCCGCCGCCACGAGGCGCTGCTCACCCTGCCCGCGCAGGAGGCACACGTCGCCGCCGCCCGTCACCTCGCGGCCGCTCTGCTGGAGACCTGGAGCGTGCCCGCAAGTGAGCGGGACTCCGCCGTTCTCATCGTCGACGAACTCGCCGCCAACGCCGCCCAGTACGGCCGCGAGCGCATGACCCTGCTGCTCGTCCTCGACGACGGCACTCTGCACATCGTGGTAACCGACTCCGGCACGGCGGTGGAACGGCATCGCCGCGACGTCGCCCCCGACGAACACGGTCGCGGCACCGGCATCGTCCAGTGCCTCGCCCAGTCGACCGAGGTCCACCAGACACGCAGCGGCCGCGAGGTCCGCGCATGCCTCAGGTACGCGCCATGACCGGGCCGGTCGTTCGGCGCGGACTGCGGGCCCTGGTCGAGGTCGGCGCCGCAGCACAGCGACGCGTCACCGCGGTTGACTGCGACGCCGGGTCACCCGACGGCCCCGCCGGGTGGGCCTTCGCGCCCCACAAGCCGTTCCCCGTCGACGGCTGCCCCGGCCCGGCCCCGCCGCCCCTGCGGTCCGCGGCACACCCACCGGCCCTCGATCACGGCGCCTCCGACCAGGAGACGACGCCGCGGCGCCGGACCGTAGCCACCGGCGGAGGTGTGAGCATGCACGTCACCCCGAACAGCGGTGAGGCAATCGCCGCCCCGCCCCCGCACCAGGCGTACGCGAATGCGCCGGACCTGCGCCGCGAGATGCACCAGGTGCTCGCCATCGGAGCCGAACGCGACGGCCGCCGGGCCAGGCCCGTATCCGGCCCCCCGATCGATGCGACAGCCGCCGAACGCGCCTGGCTGCTACGCCGGGCAGCGCTCATGGACCGGATGGCCCTCGATGACCCCGGCCCCGGCCCCGCCGCAGCCGCCGCCGAGACCGCCGAGCAACTCGTCCGGCACGACCGGCGCCACCCCGACCTGGTGGCCGGCCCGCACCACCCCGACACGGCCACGCCCGCCCCCGACCACCGCCGCTACGTCCGCCAGGAGTACGCGGCCTGGACGGCTGCCGGGCGCCCCGGAACCTGAATCGCCCCCGATCCGACAGGGAGGAGGACACATGACCCGCAAGGACATCGACATCCGGCACGCCCTCGCGGCAGCCGGCCCGCTCCACTCGCCTCGCCTCAGATGCCCGACAGTCGTGTGTGAACACCACGCCGGTCGGCAACAGGAACGGTCACGCCAGGGAACGCCGAGGAACGCACCATGGCCGAACGCGAAACCCCATCGGCTGTTCCGCGTGCCCGAACGCGGTTGCTCCCAGGGGCAGCGGCCGAGCGTCCATCCGGCCCGAACGCCCCCACACGCCCCGCCGGCCCGACAGCCGACAACGGATTCACGTGTGAAACCTGGCTGGGCGACACCGTGGGAATCTCCCGATGGCGCGGGCGATGGGCGCAGGTGAAACCGCCGTGCCCAGTGCGCCGGGTGACCTCTTCCCAGACACACGCGCACAAGGCCACGGGCACTTCCGCTCCCGCCGCTGTCGCGCAGGAACAAGCGGCACGGATCACTGAAACAGACACGAGGACCGAGACGTTCGAAGGAGTGGTGTGACGATGTTCCGCAACGCGCTGGAACCCTGGCACCTGCTGATCCTGGTCGCGGTGGTGATTTTGCTCTTCGGCTCGAAGAAACTGCCTGACACGGCCCGGGCGTTGGGCAGGTCCATGCGGATCCTCAAGAGAGAGACCCAGGCCATGAAGGACGACGACGCCTCGAACGAGCCACGCCCCGACCCTGGTCCTGCGCCGGGACCGCGGACGATCTCGAACGCTCCCGGAGGAAGCTCCACCGCCCGCACCGCGCCCACGGACAGCACGACCGGCCACTGAGTCCGAGGATTTCCGGTCCGCCGCACGAGATGAGGACGTGCCGTGCCCCAGTCAGCCCGCAACAAGGAGAAGCATCCCGAGAGTCGGATGCCGCTCGCGGAGCACCTCCGTGAGCTCCGCAACCGGCTCGCCAAGGCCGTCCTTGCCATCCTGGTCGTCACGATCGCCGCGGCCTTCTCCTACAAGGGCATCGTAAACTTCTTCACCAGGCCGGTGTTGGACTCGGTCGGCTGCCCGACGTCCTTCGCCGATCTGGCCAGACAGACCGCGGACACCACCTGCGCGCGGATCACGATCAGCGGCCTGCTCGCGCCCTTCACCCTGGCACTGAAGGTGTCCCTGATGGCCGGCGTCGTGCTGGCCTCGCCGGTATGGCTGTACCAGCTGTGGGCGTTCGTCGCCCCCGGCCTGCACAGGCACGAGCGGAAGTATGCCTACGCGTTCGTCGGCGCGGGCGTCCCGCTCTTCTTCGGCGGCGCCTTCTTCGCCTACAAGGTGCTGCCCACGACCGCGAAGGTGTTGATCGGCTTCACCCCGCACGGGGTGGCCAACCTGCTGCCGCTGGACGACCTGCTCGACCTCGTCACCCGCATGGTGGTGGTCTTTGGTCTCGCTTTCGAGATGCCGCTGCTGCTGGTGATGCTGAACCTCACCGGAGTGTGGTCCGGCCGGCGGATGCTCGGCAGGTGGCGGGGCATGGTCATGGGGATCGCGGTCTTTGCGGCCGTGGCGACACCGAGCACGGACCCGCTGTCCATGCTGGCGTTGGCCGCGCCGATCTGGGCGCTCTACTTCTCCGCCGTTGTCTTTTCGCTTGTCAACGACCGGCGCAGGGCCGGAAGAGAGGCAGCGGGACCCGGCGCCGACGAGCCCTCCGACCTCGATCTCACACCGCAGGACATCGGCGAGGTGGAACCGGTGTCCGCCGACCAGGCCCCACCCACGCAGCCGGACGCGGCCAGAACTCACGCCCATCAGCAAGGTCGGCAACAGGCCGCACGGGAAACCTGCCGCTCGCGACGCGAGGACAGATACCCCGGTGCAGCAACTGACTGTCGACGTCCGCCCCGGTCTTGACCACGGACGACCTTGAGCGGAACCGGGAGTGGTGCCCTCGGATGCCTCCTCGGGCAGCCGAGAAGGCACCCAGGACTTGACTGTGGTCCGTCACGCCAGTTCTGCGGTGATCTGCCAGAACGGCAGGAGAACCCGGTCGTTCTCGTCGACGGCCACAAGGCCGTCCTGTTCCGAGGCGTCCGAGACGGGGGACGCCAGCTTCTGCCATTCCTGGTGGGTCAAACCGGTGGTGTAGTGGCGAGGCTCCATGCGCCGGATCACCCAGTCGTCCTGGAAAGCCTCGCGCAGGCTGCGCTCGTCCGTGGCGGCCGGCATCTCCAGGTAGGCGGCCAACTCGCCACGGAAGCACAGGACATGAAGCCTCGCGCCGGGTGCGCACACCTGACGCAGGCCGGCCAGGTACGCCCGCCGCTGATCGGCGTCCAGGCAGTGCAGCATGGCACTGTCGACGGCTGTGCGGAAGCCACCAGGGACACCACTGGCGTGCAGTTCCGTCGCGTCGGCGACGACGAAGGTCACCGGGCTGCCTGCGGCCACTGCCTTGGCTCGGCTGCGCTCGATCGCGGAGGGGGCGGCGTCGAAAGCGGTCACCTCATGACCTTTACCGGCCAAGAACAGGGCGTTGTCCCCGAGACCGCAGCCGCATTCCAGAACCGGCCCGGTGATTTCCCCTGCCGCCTCCAACTCGACGACCAGCGGCTGGGGGGCGTCCAGTTGCCACGGGATCAGGTCCGACCGGCGGTCGTCCGCTCCGAAGGCGACCTCACGCCCCTGGTACATCGCCTCGAAGTCCAATGCCGGCTCCTGGCCGCCTTGGTGGTCATGCGTGGTGTGCAGATCGGTCATTCAACCCTCACCTCTTCTAGTAGACGAGGTTGTTCACTAAAGCGAGTGTAGGCAGAAGGGAACGCCAGCGTCTACTGTCGAGCCCATGGCAGGAAGTGCGACACCCGGCCGCCGCCGGGGTACGGAACTGGAACACGCGATCTACGTCGCGACGCTCGACGAGCTGGCCGCGAACGGCTACGGCCGACTCACCATGGACGGCATCGCCGCCCGTGCCGGCACGGGCAAGGCCGCGCTCTACCGGCGCTGGCCCGGTAAGCAGCCCCTGGTTCTGGACGCCCTGCACCACGCCCTGCCCCCGCTGCCCGAACCGAACCCGGAGCGCTCCGCCCGGGACAACCTCGCCGGCGCGCTGGGCGCCTTGAACGACGTACTGGCGGGCAGGACTCTCGTACCAGGCATCGAGTTCATCGTCGACATGCTGCACGAGCCGGAACTGCGTGCCATGTTCGCCGAAAGGGTCATCACGCCACGCCTGGAGCGCATCGAAGCCATCCTGCGCGCGGGCGTCCACAGCGGCGAGCTCGAACCCGAGGTCGTACACCCGCTGGCCGCCCGCACCGGTCCCGCGCTGATACTGCAGAGCTTTCTGCTCACCGGCGAACCACCGGGCCCCCGGGAGATCGACCTCATCATCGACACCGTGCTCCGTCGAGTGACCACCTGACGGGCAGGCGGTACGCACTCCCTCCTGTCCGGCCGGTTCGGATTTCCCAATGGCGGCCGGTTATAGGGGGGAGACGACTGGCCGCCGATGCATCGGGGGTGAATGCCTCCGAACTGGTTCGGTGTGTCCATTCCAGCAAGGAGATCCATCGGTTCAGTAGACGATTGACACGATCCGGCAGGCTGCTTCGGCCAGTTCACGGTCGCCGTCGATCCGGGCGCGAGCCAGTGCGGTGTCCGGCTGAATGCCGCGGGTGCACAACCGCCATGCGGTTTCCGTATCCAGCTCGACGAGCGCGTCGGGGCGTTTGTTGTCCGGCTCGGCAAGTGACCAGGCGTCTGCGGTGGCCGTCGCCGTCCAAGTGCCACCGGCCAACGCGTCGATCCGCACCTGGACCTGCGTGCCGGTGGGCGCGATGACCTCGCGCAGGGTGTGGGGCAGGGCCCGCATGAAGGTGTCCAGGACCACTGAGAGGAGGCGCGGATCAGAGTCGGTGGCCTGGCCGACGGCGTGGCGGATCTGCTGGCGGTGGGTCCAGAACTCGGTGAGGTCGCGGGCGCTGTCCAGCCACATCGGTGCCGGATCGACGCCGGCCCAGGAGACTCCCAGGGACGGGGCGTCAGGGTCGGTGGCCTCGAAGTGGTGGGCGATCTGCTCCCCGATCAGGCCGAGGGTGTCGGTGAGCACGGCCGGGCTCACTCGGCGGTAGGCGTCGACCCATTCCTGGTTGATGCGGTGGATGAACGCCTCCAGGGTTTCGCCCGGCACAAAGGTGGGGCCCTCCTGGTGATCGTCGCGGTCCCGGGCGAGCCGCCCGTAGAAGTCGCCCAGGATATGGGCGGCGAGATCGCGCACGGTCCAGCCCGGCAGCGCCTCCCTGCCCCAGTCAGTGGGTGCCAGGCCGCGCAGCGTGGCCATCAGAGCGGCCTGCTCCGGCGCGAACAAAGAGCGGGCATCGATCGGGGCACCGAGCCAGGGGTGGCTCGGCATGTCATTGAGCTGGGTTTTCATGGCTCAACCATGCCAACCATGCGGCCGGTTCGCTAAGGGCTGTCCGATGGGTCCGTGTGACGCTCTGCTTGCCAGGCCGTTAAGGGCCGTCCGACCGGGGGCGTCCTCAGCCGTGCTGTGCCGGAACCACCTTCACCGGACGATGCGTGGCTCCCTCGGCACCAGGTCCGTGGTCGTGACACAGGGCACGGAGGAGGACCAAGTCGCCTTCCTCGACGGGCTTGCTGCCGTTCGCGGGCACCTTGGCCGTGATGATCGCGTGCCCGTTTCCGTCACTGATGACCTTGACTCCGCTCCTGCGCAGCGAACGCATGACGTCGAAGGCGGGGACGGTCCTGCGGTTGACGCAGTGGTTAGGTCCCCTGCGCCTCGATCACGCATTTCGGGAGCGGCGGAGACCCGACACTGCCACGCGGACACACCCCTGCCCATCCCAGGCCGAGACCACACCGCACACTACAGCCGCCGGTTGGGCTACGTGCGAGGGGCTCGCGCATGGTTGGGCCCGTTGCGCTCGGCAGCGGGCCCAACCCACGGCGGCCGAGTGGCATCCCACCCGACGTGCGGGTTCTGTCAGCGGTTGTCGTGGAGTTCCTGGTGCATCTGCGGCTGGTCGTCCTGGTCGTGGGTGAGGGCGTAGCGTTCGACGGCGTTGAACGCCTTGGACGCCACCCCGAGGATTTCCTTGTAGGGGTTGACGCCGACGGTGTCCTTGGCGGTGCCTCCCAGGAGGCCGCCGCCGATGCTGCTGATGACGTCGTGGCCGGTGGCGAGCGGCTTGCCTGCCAGGTCCAGGACACTGCGCGGGAGGCCCGCCATGTCGGCGTACTTGTCGGTGAGTGCCACGCGGACCATGGCCATGTAGGCGTCGTGTGCGCCCGGTGGCAGGAACTTCCGGTAGAAGTCGACGGCCTGCTTGGTCATGAAGACTCCGTCGTCGGTCTTCTGCCATTCGGTGTCCCGCTGGGAGTTCCACAGGCGCTCGACCTCGTCGGCATCCTTGGGCAGCAGCCACTTCTCCGGGGTGCCGAGGTAGTGGTTGACGTAGTGCCAGGCGCAGATGAATCCGTGGGCGTCGTCGCGGGAGACGTCGATGCCGAGGTGTTTCATTGCCTGGAGGATCTGGGTGCTGAAGACGAAGGAGGCGCCGGTGGTGTATTTCTGCGAGACCGGTTCGCCCCACTTCTCGTAGTTCCACTCGCCGCTCTTCTTGTGCAGTTGCCGGACCGAGGCGTGGACCAGGCGGACCTTGGTGACGGTCGCGGCCAGCGACCCGTCCCGCAGCGCGTTCTTGTTGCCCATGTCCAGGAAGAGGCGGGAGGACTGTGACAGTCGCCGGCCGGGGCCTTCGACGCCGCCCAGGCGGCCGGTCGAGCGGAGGGTGAAGGCGCCGGTGGGGGAAAGGTAGGTGCCGATGAGCCCGACGGTGCCCTGGAGCATGGACGCCTCGCCGTGGTGGTGGGCGAAGAAACCCTCCGCGGCCTTGACGTCTTGCTGGCTCCAGCCTGGCGGCTCGCCCGCGGCCGTGTCCAGGAACTCGCGCAGCCGCTGCGGCAGGTGCGAGTTGTCCTGGCCTGGCTTCAGCGTCCCGATCGTGCGGAACAGGCCGTTGACGCCATCGACCTCCTTGTTGTCGATCAGGTCGGACACCAAGACATCGGCGAGTGGGTCACCTGCCTTGTTCGCCGCTTCCAACTCCGTCGCGACCGTTTCAACCGTCAAAGCCACCGTGTGGAGCTCCATTCATCGTCGTCAAGGAAATACGCCACAGACAGGCGCAGCTCGATCTCTCCGCCGGCCAGCTCCGACCGCCACAGGGCGTGAGGCACGCATCGCCTCACGCCCAGCCGCACGGAAACCGAGCTAGTGGGCCTCACCAGGAGATCGACCGGATCCGGGGCAAGATCTCCGGCCGCAATCCTGCCCACTATCGATCTGACCGACGATCCCTCGATCGAGGTATCAGGGCGTACGCCCCCGCGCATCAGGGCGCACGTCCCGGAACGCGCGAACCCGGCATGACCCAAGGGCGGGTGCAGGGCCGCGGCTTCCGGCCCTCGGTTCCGAGGCCGGCATGTTGCGTATTGAGTTCGTAAACGCGTGCGAGGAGCGGTCGCCCGCCCTGGGTGCGTGGTTCGGGGAGGTCGAGTGGGGCGGGCCTGCGGCTGGGGGTGGTCGCCGACTCCTGGCGTGTCATGCCTGGCCGGGCGTGCGACAGGGAGGCGTGAGCGCTGACGCTGCTCGTCCGAAGCGCCGATCCCCGGCGACCGTCAGTGGCGGCCTGCCGTCCCCGGAGCATCAGTCTCCGCTGCTTTGCCGCAGGCAGCGGCGGTGGTTTCGGTCGTCTTGGCCGCACACCCACTTCCAACTCCATGGCTACATCTCGCTCTTGAGCGAGTACTCATCGTGACGGAATCGTTGGTCGCGCTCAGGGCTTCCCGTTCGGTCCAGGCGAATCGCCATGCCTGTGTCGACGCGGGTCGGATGAGCATGTCCCCTTCCGAGAAGAGAACGGAGAGGCAATGAAGCTCAGGCACAGTGTCGCGGCCGTCATCGTCGCGTGCGGACTGGCAGTGACCGGTGTTGCGGGAACCGGTGCGGCACAGGCGGCCGCGCCGGCCTCCGCGTCGGCCGGCCACGGGGTGCGGGCGGCGGACCAGCTGTCCCTGCAGCAACTGCTCGATGCGGCCGCGGACGAGGTCCACATGACGTTCCCGAACGCCACGCTCATGGTGGCCGACGGCAGTTCGCCCATCGGCCCGACCCAGGACATGTCGCAGGTGACCGACTGGCGGCTCGTCTACAACACCGGCGACGGCGCCTCCCGCATCAAGTCGATCGAACTCCACGCCACGCTTGAGGGCGAGATCGACCAGCCGATCTACCACACCTCGTCGTGGGCAGGCGTCATGCCGATCACCAGCCAGGCCGGCCCGACACCCGACGAGGCGTACAGCATCCTCCAGGACGCCGGACACGGGGACGCCTACCAATACGTCTCGCTGGTCAAGCCCCTCGTGGCCCGGCCGCACCTGCAATACCACTTCTCCAACATCCGCGGCGGCTGCGACGGATACGCGGTGAACGTCGACGACCTCGCCGTCAACCCCATCTGCGGCTGACCGGCACGTCTCACGCAACGGCGGAGTACGGCCGGACCGCGCCCTCCCCCGCCGCGCCGCTACAGGGATCAGTGCGTCCGGACAGGAAGACGGGGTCGACACCCCTCCCGCGGAAGGAGACAGGAAAATGACGCAGGGCGACGAACAGTACTCCGACAACCTCGACGACTTCCTCAAGAAGATCACGCTGTGGTACGAGACCGACCACGAGGGCTTCAAGACCATGTACGACGCGGCGGTCGCCAACGTCGTGCCGTACCCGGAGGACACTCCCGAAGAAGTGCGCTGCGACTGGAAGGGCAAGGGCATCCAGTTCCTGTGCGACTTCTTCACGGAGTGGTACCACTGGAAGACGGGGGTCAACAACGGGCTGGACTACATCGAGAAGTTCAGTTGGATCAACTACGAGAACGACTACGGCATGGTCTTCGTGACGTCCGGCCCGGGGTTCAAAATGACCGCCGACTTCACACATCTGCAAGGGAAGCAGATGGACGACGACGGGCCGGAGGGACAGAAACTCATTCAGAAGTGGGTCGACGAGCTCGGGCCGAAGCGCATGGCCGACTTCAGGCCCGGGCCCTGGCGGACCTTCAACGACTTCTTCGTCCGGGAGTTGCAGGACGGCAAACGGCCGATCGACTACAAGGACGACGACAGCGTGGTGGTCGCCCCGGCCGACTGCGTCATCAACATGATCGTTGATGAGCTGACCGAGGAAACGCCGATCCCGGTCAAGACGGTGACCATGAACGTCAGGCAGTTGCTCGGCGACTCCGACTACGCCGAGATGTTCATCGGCGGTACTGCGGTGTCGTGCATCCTGATGCCCGACTCGTACCACTGGTACCACTCCCCGGTGAGGGGCCAGGTGGTGGAGGCCCGTGAAGACATCAGGGGCGTCTACTACGGGATGCGCGACTTCCCCGAACTGCTCAACAAGGGGAACGTCGGCTACGGGTATGACTACGAGATGTTCGACAACTTCCGCCGGGGATACCTCATCATCAAGACCTGGTACCCGGACACCCAGGGAAAGAACAACGAGGTGGGGTTCGTCGGGCTCGTACCCGTCGGTCTCAACTCGATCGCCTCCGTGAACTTCAGGGAGAAGTTCCAAGGTCTCGGGCCGGGCCTCGCGATGCCGGTCGAGGTCGAAAAGGGCGAGCAGATCGGGAACTTCAAGTACGGCGGGTCGCTGAACATCCTGCTGTTCGAGAAGGGCCGGTTCCCCGCACTGCAACTGCTCCAGGGACAGCGCATCGGAGTCCTGGACCAGCCGGAACGGACGGCCGGACTGTTCACCGGCTCCTACCACACGCAGTCCCGGCGCCGCCGCCCTCTGGCTCCCTGACCCCGAATGCCGAACGGAAGGTGGCTCATGTCCGCAGACCTCGTCGCCTCGATTCCGGCGAACATCCCCAACACCCAGCGGATCGACTTCCACACCCCGGACACCAAGAAGGCCCGCTCCTACTCCGGACACGTGCACATCGACAGCAAGGAGCATCCGGGGACCAAGAACCACCTGTTCTACTGGTTCTTCGAGAGCCAGACCTGCAACCCCCACGTCGCGGTCCACGACCAACAGGACCTCATCAGCCAGACACCGCTACTGATCTGGCTCAACGGCGGGCCCGGCGCCTCCTCGCTGCTGGGACTGTTCCTGGAGAACGGACCGCTGTCCATCGGCGCCGACGCCGCGGGAACAGTGTCGGTGACCGCCAACAGCTGGAACCAGGAAGCGCACGTCGTCTTCTGGGACCAGCCCGTCGGAACCGGATACAGCTACTCCGACGTCGGCGAGTACGTCCGGAGCGAGAACGCTCTCGGCGAGATGTTCTGGCAAGCCCTGCAGGAGTTCTTCAGCACGCACCCGGAGTACGCGCAATGCCCGGTGTACGTCTGCGGGGAGAGCTACGCCGGCAAGTACGTGCCGACGATCGCCCTGGCGATCGACAGGCAGAACCGCCGGAAGACCGGCGGACGGCACATCAATCTCAAGGGCGTCTCCGTCGGCAACGGCTGGATCAAACCCGAGCTGTCGCTCCGCGCCATGATCGACTACGTCTACACGACCGGGCTCCTCGGCATCAGCCAGCGGGACGCCCTGTACGAGGCCCACGCCGACTACCAGGCCGCCCTCGACGCCGGAGAGATGGCGAAGGCCACCAAGCTCGGCAACGACCTGGTCACCACGACCCTGGCGTACGGGGGAAACTTCGACATCTACGACGTGCGACGGTGGGACGACCTACCCATGGGCGCGCTGCGCGCCTACCTCGACAGCAAGAACGTGAAGGAAGCCCTGCACGTCCCGGCGGACGTCACCTGGCAGTGCGCAGACAACGAGGGCCCGGTCGCCGAATGGCTGGTGGACGACAACATGGCCGACTGCTCCGGGCAGTACGCCGAGCTCCTCGACAAGGGCTACAAGGCCCTGCTCTACACCGGGAACTTCGACACCGCCTGTGGATACCGGAGCACGGAGGAGATCCTCGACGACCTCATGCGGCAGAAAGGCGAGCACGCGCACGCGGAGTGGCGCAACGCGCCCCGCATGATCTGGACACAGGCACAGGGGAACCCGAAGGGATTCGTGCGCCACCACAGGAACCTGACGCAGGTCAGCGTGCCCGGTGCCGGGCACCAGGTGCCGGCGTTCCAGCCGCAGATCTGCCGGGAGATGCTCTACAACTGGCTCTTCGATCGCCCCTTCCCCGGCTACGACCCGCAGCAGTCGCTCAAGCACCGCAACGGCACCCTCGGCCTGCGGAAGGCATGAACGCACCCGTACGGCCTCCGACCGCCGCCGGCACCGACTGACGGGCCGGGCCGGCGGGGAGTTGTCCCTGCCGGCCCGGCCCGATCACGTCGCACCGGGGCGTGACGGCGAGGTGATGCGCCACGGCGCAGAATTCGCGATGCTGCGCGACCTGTACCTGCGCCTGTCCGGCGAGCTGCCGACCCCAGTCGTGCCTCAGGCCATGTAACCGCCGTCGATGTCGAGCACGGCCCCGTTCACATACGACGCCCCAGGGCTCGCGAGGAAGACGATGCCTGCCGCGATCTCCTCCGGACGCCCGAACCGCCCCATGGGGTTGGCCGCGCGCTGAGCATCCGCGAAGTCCCCTTCCGGCGGGTTCATGTCGGTGGCCACGCAGCCGGGCTGGACGACATTGACCGTGATACCCCGCGGCGCCAGGTCCCGGGCCGCACCCTTGCTGTAGCCGACGATCGCGGCCTTGGTCGCCGCATAGTCGGCCACGCCCGGGAAGCCGGCGCGAGCGGCCAGGGTCGAGCCGACCGTGATGATCCGCCCGCCCTCCTCAAGGACACCGGCCGCGGCACGGATGGCCGAGGCGACACCCCCGACGTTGACCGCCAACTGCCGGTCGAACGCCGCGAGATCGCCCTCGGCGTCGTCCACCGGGCCATTGACCGACACGCCCGCGTTGTTCACCAGGATGTCCAGCCGCCCGAAGTCCGACGCCACGGCGGCCACCAGATCGGCCACCTGCCGCCGCTCGGCCTGGTCTGCGCGGTAGGCGGCCGCCCGGACATCGGCCTTCTCCAGCTGCGCCACCACCGCGTCGGCCCGCTCCCGCGACGCCGTGTAGCTGATCGCCACCGCGGCCCCCTCGGCGGCCAGCGCCCGCGCGGCAGCCGCCCCGATCCCCCGCGAACCCCCGGTCACCAGAGCCACCTTGCCCGCCAACGCCCCGCCCGCAAGCACGTCCGTAGTCATGTCGACGTCCCCACTCCCTACCACCGCTGCCACTGCCGCTGCGTTGCTCATCCCGCAGCCACATCGTTTTGGATTGATCGATACATTATCGACGCTACCACAACATTGGACCGATCAGTACATAACCGCAGAGTGCCGCCGGAGCAACGAGCCGAAGGGGCGCGGCTCGCCACGATGACCGTCGGCAC
Organism: Streptomyces sp. BHT-5-2; assembly: GCF_019774615.1. Lineage (NCBI taxonomy): Bacteria > Bacillati > Actinomycetota > Actinomycetes > Kitasatosporales > Streptomycetaceae > Streptomyces > Streptomyces sp. BHT-5-2. Next base: position 3,326,773 of record NZ_CP081496.1, read on the forward strand.
GGTCTCGTTGCCGTCGTTGACTGCTCTCACCGCTGCCGCTCCAGCCGAGTCACGCCAGATGTCGACCCAGTGCAGCCGGTGGGCACTGCGGCCCAGCCTGACGCGCATGTGGAAGCAGTACTTGCAGCCCGGCCGCCAGAAGACAGCGCGCATCATATTGACGCGGGATATCGACGAGTCGAAATGTTCCTCGAACCGAGTTGCTTGCCCGAGCATTCGCCGGACGGGCGGACGGCCCCGCATGGGCATGCGTTCCGTTGCCGAACCGCACTCACACGAAGGCCGCCCGTCTCCCGGTTCCTGCTTGAGGGCCTCGCTTGGGGCAACGCCGACTGACCTGGACGTTCGCCGTATCTCCGGGCATTGGGCTGCCGGGCACCACCCTCGTACCCGCGCCGTAACCACAGCCCACCGTGGTCACTTGTCGCCGCAGGTCCCCCTCGATGCGGGGTTCAGCAACGGGGTGAGGATGCTGTTGCCGCAGATGTTGAACGAATCCCAGACGCGGATCTGGATCCGGTTTCGCGAGTGCGTACCGGGATCATCTCCGGCGGCGCCCCTGGCTCCGCCGTCGGCGGCCGCGGCACCGGTACCGCACAGCGTCGCGCCCACCACCAGGCACGCCACAGCGGAAAGAGTACGGATCTTCATGTATGCCTCCCATCGACCGTGATGTGCGACCCATCCCACAACGGGACCGCGCCGTCCGCCCCTTTATTCGCCCGTCAGAGGGGCGGCATCGCACAGCTTCGCTCGATCACTCGCCGCACCTCGTCACGCGGTCTTCGACTACCCGAGCTGCCAAGGGGGTGATCCGCAATCATCCCCCGGAACCTGATTGACTACGTACAAGCCGCCCTGGGCGGAGATCCGCGTGGAGTACGCCCGGCAGCCCTCCGGAACGCGGCGTGACCGGTCGTCGTAGCCGCCTCCCAGCAACTCCGCAGCGGCCCGGCCGGGTGTTGTACACATGCCGGATGACGACCTTGTCGCTTCCGCTTCGTTTGGTCACCCACCAAGAGTTCGTGCCCTGGGCGCGCATGATTGCCGACACCTACGGCATGGACCGCTCGGAACAGGAGTTGGTGGGCCAACGGGCCGCGACACAACTGGACCGGACCCTGGGGGCCTTCGACGGTGACGTGCCTGTGGCCGGCGCTTCCGTGTACAGCCGGATGCTGAAGCATTCCCGGAGGCATCCTGCCCACGGTCAGGGATCGCCTCGGTCGGCGTGGCCCCGACACACTTCCGCCGCGGCATCCTCACGGACCTTCGTCTCCCCAACCAAGCCTCCAGGTGCCAGGGCCCACTACGACCGTGGCAGGAAAGCCGGCGACCGTCACATCGCAGCTCCCGCCCAAGGGGACGGAAAGCGGGCTGTCGGCGGCCTGTCCCGCGGTCAAGACCAGCGACAGCGGCCGACACCTCCATGGATTTTGTTGGTCTTGTTGAGTTCGAGACCCATGAGCCACACCCATGGCGTAGACCACTTCCGTCGCGCGATACTGCAGCGTTCCGACAGTACGCACGCCCCCACAGCGACGGAAGGACCCCAAGCCCCTTGAATTCCCTACGTGTTCGGATCGGCATTCTCGGTATGGCCCTGCTGGCGGGGCTGGCAACACCCGCGACCACGGCGGCGGCTCGGGCCGCGCGGGGCGCCCCGACCCCGACCGTCGAGGAGCAGCGCCTCGACAAGGCGGCACCGCAGGAGATATTGCGACGCTCCGGATTCGACTCCGTGGCCCCGGACTTCGTCCGCGACCTGGCCCGGACGCACTCCTTTGAGCAGGCCCGCGGCATCGTCGTTCGGGACGGTACGGCGCTGTGGCGGCGCGCCGTCGACCGGGCGCAGGGGCGGGGCCCCGCGGGCGGCGGCCTCGGCCGGGGCGACGACCGGCCGCTGTACTGGGCGCGGCTCGGGATGACGCGGGACCTGCGTACGTGGAAGCCGGGTTTCCGGTTCAGTGACGCGCAACGCTCGGTCCTGCTGAACCAGTTGGAGCGGACCTCGCGCGGCCAGAGCGACATCCGCTATCCGTCGCGCGCCACGGGCATCAAGCGCATTCTCGTCACCGGCTTCGACCCGTTCACACTGGACCAGGACATCCGGATCTCCAACCCGTCCGGGGCCGTCGCACTCGCTCTCGACGGGACGGTGATCCGGACCAACTCCGGTCCGGCCCGCATCGAGGCCGTGACGTTCCCGGTTCGCTGGCAGGACTTCGCGAAGGGGACGGTGGAGCGGACGCTGGCGCCGTACCTGCCGAAGGTCGACCTGTACACGACGGTGAGCCAGGGCCGGGTGGGCCGCTTCGACGTCGAGCGGACGAACGGGGCCTGGCGCGGCGGCTATCCCGACAACGACAACACCAGCAGCACCGGGACCATCCCGGTCGCCGCCCCGGCCACACAGCCGCAGTGGACGACAACCACCCTCCCCTACAAGGCGATCGTGACCGCGCACACCGGCCGGTTCCCGAGCTACGACCACACCGAGGTCACCGAGATCCCGACCGGCGGCACCGAACCCGTCGTACGCCCCGACGGCCCGACCCCGGGCTCCACGGCCCGCGAGGGCGGCGGTGGCAACTACCTCTCCAATGAGATCGCCTACCGCGCGACCCTGCTGCGCGACCGACTGGGCCTGCACGACAGGCTGCCAGGCGGGCACGTGCACACACCGGTGCTCCAGTTCGGCGCCGGCAACACCGATCCGAAGAGCGGAAGGATCACGGATCCGCAGTTCGTACAGAACCGGCTGGACATCATCACGCAGCTACGGTCGATCCTGACGGTGGCGGCGAACACGGCACTGAAGTGACGTGGCCCCCGCCCGCGTTCTCGTCGCCTCGCGAGGTCAGTGGGTGTCACTGGTGTGGAGCGGCCGGGTGCGGCTCCACCATCGGACGCCGAGTCCCCAACCGATCAGGATGATCAGCGCGAGGACTTTGCCCTGCCACTCCGAGGCGGCGCTGAAGGTAAAGCCGCCGATGGCGGTGCCGATCAGAGTCAAGGCGAGGACGGTGTAGGTGTGCGCATCGGTACCGCGCTGGTTGTACTGCTTCACGGGACCAAGCGTACTTGCCAGCCGATGGCGCAGGAGAGGGCCCCTGCACCGATGGTACGTACGCCGATCCTTATGGTGGTACCAGTGCGGGACCGCTGCCGCGGAGCAGTTCGACGGGCCGGCCGGATCGCCCCGTTCTCCCGGATCGACCGTGATGCGGGGCAGCAGGCAGCAGGCGGATCGGTTGGGCGACGTGGTGTGAAGTCGCCCCAGGCACCGGCGCCTTGGTCGCGCCCAGCCCCGCTGCCGAACTCAGCGCCGGCTTGGGAGCCACCGGCCGCCCTCCGGGTGGTCCACGGTAAGCGGATGCCCGCTTCGGAGGTGCGGATACCTCACTGGTTGCCCCGCTTTCCCCGCTGGATACCCTGATTGGCCTGGTCCTTCGGGTCTTCCCGTGATGGGGCGCTCGACCACGAGGCCAGGAATTCGAGGCCCGAGTGGGTGCCGGCATCCCCTGGTGGCGGCGTATAGACGACCAGGGTCTGCTGTGGCGCCATGGCGACTCGGAGGGCTTGCCAGTCCAGAGTCAGGGGCCCGGCGAGCGGGTGCGCGAAGTGGTTGCGGCCGTGCGTGATGGCACGGACGTCGTGGCGAGCCCAGTGCCGACGGAAGTCGCCGTCCACCGCGCTGAGTTCGTCGACGAGCGCGACGAGTCGCGGAGGGTGCGGCTCATGGGCGGCCTCCATTCGCAGCCGGGCGACGCACTTACCCGCGGTGTGCTCCCAGTCGCGGTACAGCTGGCGCACCCGCGGTTCGAGGAACACCATGCGCAGGTGGTTGCGGTGTTCGGTCGGCACGGTGCCGAAGTCGAGGAACAGTGCGGATGCCAGTGAGTTCCACGCCAGGATGTCCATGCTCCGGTCGAGCAGGACGGCGGGGCTGCCGGTGAGGCTGTCGAGCAGCACCCTCGTGCGGGAGTGCACCCGCGCGGGCAGCGTGTTCGGGCAGCGGGGCGGCTGTGGTCCGCCTTCTTTGCTGTTGATGCTGCCGAGTTGGTGCACATAGGCCGTCTGGTCGGCGTTGAGCCGCAGTGCGCCGGCCAGCGCGGCAAGGACGGCGGGCGAGGCGCTGGATACCCGGCCCTGTTCCAAGCGGGTGTAGTACTCGACACTCACCTTGGCGAGCAGGGCGACCTCCTCGCGGCGGAGGCCCGGCACCCGGCGGGGGCTGCCCACTGCGGGCAGCCCCACCTCGTGCGGTGCCACGGCCGCCCGCCGTGCGGCGAGGAACTTGCCCAGGGTGGTGTGTGGTGTCGGTCGTGCCATGGCCACCGAGTATCGCACCGCCTGCCCGCCTCGTTCCTGGTACAGCCGTTACCAGGAACGAGGCGGGTCTTCTCGGCTGCGGGGACGGCGCGCAGGCTGGTGTCCGTACCGGCCCCACGGGCCGCTGTTCGACAACGTATCGCCGACACCGTACGGAGCTGTCCATGCCTGCGCAGTCCCCCCGATCTGTTCTGTCCACCGCCGAGTCAGCCGACGAAGGGCCGCTGCGTGTGCTGTTCCGGCTCGGGGTCACCCAGAGCTATTTCGACGCCCCCGAGGAGGAGCGGTCAGCCGTACACCCCGCGATCCTGCGGGCCTTCGACGACCTGGGTGGGCGTTTCGGCGTACGCGTCCTCGGCACCCTGGACGACGACCGGCTGCAGACCGGTGCGGCCGGGGAGTGGATCAGCTATGTCCTCGCGGACGCCCCGGACCTGGCGGCGACCGTGCGGGTGGTCGGGCTGCTGCGCGAGACCCGGATCGGCTCCCATCGGCTGTGGCGATATCTGCGGATCGACGCCCGGGTCGGCCGCCCGCTGATGTTCGGCAACCGCTGATGAGCGGGGACACGGGGGTCACGCCGGTGTACGGCGGAGCATTGTCCGGGCGCACCGCTCTGGTCACCGGCGGCGCCCAGGGTCTCGGCGCCGCCGTGGTCCGGGTCCTGTACGACGCGGGGGCGCGGGTGCTGACGTGGGATGTGGATCAGGAGCGTAACCGCGCGACGGCCGTGGAGATCGATCCCGACGGCGCCCTGGTCCTTCCTGTAGGTGTCGACTTGGCCGACCCCGATGCGGTGGAGTGCGCGTACCGGCGCGGGCGGGATCGGTTCGGGCCCGTGGACATCCTGGTGAACAACGCTGCGAGGGCCCTGCCGAAGTCCTTGTGGGAGACCACGGCGGCCGAGTGGGATCAGGTTTTCGAGGTCAATGTCCGCGCGGCGTTTTTCCTCACCCGGATCGCAGCGACGGACATGCGTGCGCGCGGCTGGGGCCGCGTGGTGAACATGGCGTCGCTCGCCGGCCAGACCGCTCGGCCCACCGGCGCCGCCTACGGCGCGTCCAAGGCCGCACTGGCCGCCCTTACTCGCGTGTTCGCCGCCGAACTCGGGCCGTACGGGGTGACCGTGAACACCGTCGCGCCCGCCATGATCGACACCCCGATGGCTCGCGGAATCGGCCAGGAAGCGCTTGCTGGTCTCATCGCGCAAGTACCGGTGGGCCGCATCGCGACGCCGGAGGAGGTCGCCCTCCTCGTGCGCCATCTGGTCGGTCCCGATGCGGGGTTCATCACCGGCGCGACGTACGACATCAACGGCGGTGCCCTGATGCGTTGATGTGCCCATGCGCTGACCGATGGGGCGCATGGACCACATCCTCGCACCCGCCACTGACATCCCGACGGCCGGACAGCGGATGGTGGAGGGGGCGTTCCAGGTGGCCAAGGGACAGGTGGGACTGAACGAGCACGTACACAAGTGGTGCTCGTGGTACCGGCACACCACTGTGTCCGTGCTCGCCGTGGTCATTCTGGTCACCATCCGGAGCCGGCTGATATCCCGTCAGCCGCTGACACCCGACCGCCGGCCGTGAACGAGATCCGCCACCTGTACGACCGGATCGTCCTCGCCCCCGCTCGCGCACACGCTCACCCACCGTGAAACCCCATGACGCTAGTGGTGCCAAGCTCGCCCGCCCGTGTTGTGGATGAAGCGCTGTAGCACCTTGAGGGTGATCAGGTACTCCTCGTCGGAGACACCCGCGTGCCGTTCCGTCCAGAGCTCGTCCTGAAGGGCCGCGGCCTTGTCGTAGAACGCCCTGCCCTCAGCCGTGATGCCCAGGCGCCCTTCGGCGTCCTCGGTGATCCAGCCCTGGGCGATGATCGTGTCGATCTCTGACTCCATGGTTTCCGGGCCGGTGTCGAGGTAGTTCCGAAGGAGGCGGGACACCTCGTCACGGGTCTTGACGGTGTCGGCGTTTACCACCTGCCCGAGGGCCCACCACTGCGGTTGGGTGGTTCCGATCCTGGCGAGGGCGGCCCCGGTGCGGGCGACGACGGCCTTGTAGGCCGCCCAACTCCAGTAGCCGATGGGTTGCTTGATCAGGTCGGTGTCGCCGTGTGAATACTCCATGACCGGGATCCCTGTCGTTGTCTGTCGTTGTCTGTCGGTTCGACGAGATCGACCGTAGAAACTCAACTGGGCTTGAGGTCAAGGGCGTACCGGTCGACTCCTCCGGGAGATTGCTGCTCACTCACCGTGAAACCACCGGCTGTAGTAGCAGGTGGCTGGGGTTGGGCGCTTGGGTGCCCACCGGCGGAATTCCCGGTGAGGCACCCGTCCCCTTCCGCCGACCGCCTCGCCGACGGGCACGGGGAACGGTCGACACCTCGCTGCCAACGCGGGCCACGAACACACCGAACCGCCTCGGCGGTTGGCTCCGCAGGCGCTGCGGACACGCCGAGCTCGGCGGTGGGATCACTCGTCCAAGTCGGCGGCGAGGCGGGAGCCGGCGGCGCGGCTGGTGTCGAGGCGATGGCGCAGGCGACCACGGGGCCGTCGGCAGGGCTGCCTCAGGCGACCGCGATATCCACCACCATCCTTCCCTCCTGCGGCAGTCCGAGATACGGCAGGCAGCCCAATGGGCGCCTGGGGGCTCCGGAGGCCGCGGCGCGCTGAACACGGGGCCGGGACCGGCTGATCGGCCGGCGGTGGGCAGGACACGACGGAAGAAGCGGGCTGGACCCGTCTGACGGGCCGTCGTGTGCGGGAGTCTGCGGTCAGTCTGTGACGCGCAGCAGCAGCTTGCCCATGGACGTGCGTCCACCGATGAGCTGGTGTGCGTCGGCCGCATCCGACAGGGGGAACTCGGCGGTGACGGGAAGGACGACCGCTCCGTCGCTGACGGTGCGCAGGGCGCGTTCGGTAAGCGCACGCAGGGCGTCGGGGGCGGACTGGGCGAGGGCGAGCGCGGAGAAGCCCCCGATGGAGCGGCCCTGCGCGTACAGCTCGTCCTGCCCGGCCTGCCAGGGCTCGGCACCGCTGGCGTTACCGAAGGACACCAGGCGCCCGAAGACTGCCAGTGCGGCCAGGCCGCGGCGCAGCGTGTCGCCGCCCACCGGGTCCAGGACCAGATCGACACCCCTGCCGCCGGTCGCCCGGCGGACGTCCGTCTCGAAGGCGTCGGGCCGGAACACCGCGTCGTAGCCGTGCTTGAGCGCGTAGTCGGCCTTGGCGTCGCTGGAGGCCACCCCGTACACCGCGCCGGCGCCCGCTGCCCGGGCCAGCTGCCCGACCACCGTGCCGATGCCTCCCGCCGCGCCGTGCACCAGCACGCTCTCCCCGGCACGCAGCCACCCCACCTCGTGGATCAGGGCGTGCGCGGTCGGCAGCACGGTCGGCAGCGTGGCCGCGGTCCGCAGGTCCAGCCCCGTGGGCAGTGGGAAGACGGTCGCGGCCTCTGCGCAGACCACCTCGGCGTAACCGCCGCCCTCGACGAGCGCGGCGACCTCCTGCCCCACCCGCAGCCCTGCCACGCCCTTGCCGACCGCCCGGATGCGCCCGGAGACGTCCAAGCCAGGGCGGTAGGGCAGCGACGTCACCCGGTACCCCGCGGTACGCGCTTTCACGTCCGCGAAGTTCACCCCCGCCCAGACGACCTCGATGGCCACCTGGCCCGGCCCCGGCTCGGGCGTCGGAGCCTCGATGATCCGTAGCACTTCGGGACCGCCGTACTCCTGGAACTCAACCGCACGCATATGCAGAACCACCCTTCCATGAGTGTTCGACCGGAAGCGAACACTAGCACTGTAAGATGGCCATCGAACACTGGGCGGAGGAGGACTTCGAAATGTCGGACCAGGCTGAATGCGCGAGTCACCGTTCGGCGCCCGTGCACACACACCCCGACGACGTCCCGCTTCTCACCGCCCTGTCCGCGCTCGCGGATCCCGTGCGCATGCAGCTGATCCGCGAGCTGGCCGGCCACCCCGACTGGGCGCTCAGCTGCAGCAACTTCGACGTACCGGTCGGCCGGGCCGCGAAGAGCCACCACTTCTCGGTCCTGCGCGATGCCGGCCTGGTCGAACAGCGCGACCAGGGCCCCAAACGACTCAACCGGCTGCGCCGCGAAGAGTTCGACGCCCGCTTCCCCGGCCTCCTCGACCTGACCCTCCGCGCCGACGACACCGATTGACAACGGCCGGCTCCTCCCGGCGTCAGTCCCGCCACCAGGGCCGGGCGCAGCGCCTGCTGCCGCCGGGGCCGCCTCTCCCCCACTGAAACGACCGTGCTGTGGCTGGCGTGATCACGGTGTCGGAGCCGTCCCGGACTGATCCGCCCTTCACAAGGCTGACTCCGCGTTGCTTCGCCAAGCGGTGTGCGACGAAGGCTGGACGCACTTTGATGATCGATGGGACGGAGTGTTCTACCCCGTGGACGCCTCCCGAGGAGCCTTCTCCCGACGACGACAGCCGTCCGCAGCCAAAGAAGCTCCCGAACGCGCCTGGCGCAGTTGCCGGGCTGCTGGGAGCCGGTGACCGGCTCGGTCAGCAACGGGTGTGGCTCCGCAACCCGGACAACGTGATCTGTCGGCGAGTGCGGTGAGTTCGGGAGCATCGCGACCGTCACCCGTGCGCACCAGGATCTGACTCGGGCCTTCAACGGCGCGGCCAACCGAGCGCTGGCGCCATGCCTTTGCAAGCCAAGCGGGGCTGCCAGCCTGGCCGACAGCCCCGCTTGCAAAGGGGCAGACGAGACGCTCACGCGGCCGGACCTCGCACTCAAAGCGCCTGAGCCGGAAGCCTCTGCCCGCTACTCAATGACTCGGACGTGTTCCGCATGCACGACGCCATCACCATCCACGGCGGGGACATACGTGACCCTCATACCTTCGGTGACGAATGTGAGGTCACCAATGGCCTCCCTCGTGACCCGAACCTCGCTGCCGTCGTCTCCGTCGAGGTATCCATATCCCCTGGCTTGGTTGAACCACCTGACGACGCCGCTTACGCGATCGCTCATGCTCACATGCCTCCTCCGGCAGTCTCGACCGCAGTGGGGCAACTGATCGGCACGCCACCATCGCGCGCAGTGCCCCAGACAGCTCTCCGCTGTGCGGCGCCTCGTCAAACCCGAACGTCGGCAACTCGGTCGCAAACGCGGCGGAACTCTGAAGTCAGCAGGCTGCTGACCGGGCAAACCACTCCCAGCCGAATCACCTGGATCACCTGGATCTCCTGAATCAGCGGTGGCACTACAGGTGTTGCACTGGCCAGCATGCCCGTAGCGGAGGGAGTCGGTCCATTCGCCGGTGTTGACGTTCAAGGTGAACTCGGGGCGCCGGCCTTCAAGTTCGAAGCCGGCTCGTCTCAGAGGGCGGTACGCGGGTTGATGTCTGGTTCGTCGTTGCAGTTGTTCAGCGAGGGCGGCGCTTGGCGAGGCGGCGAGCGAGCAGGGGGACGACGGTCCCTGCCAGGAGAGCGGCGAGCGGTACGGCGACATTCACCCAGGGGGCTCGGAAAGGCTTGTAGGTGGCGATGCCGTCTTTGATCTCGATGTAGCCGCGAGGGCGGGCGCCGACTCCGCCCCCTCCTTGGCCGGCGCTGACGGCTCCTGCTTCGGGGCCCGTGCCCCCGGCGAATCCGAAGCCGATTTCGGCGACCGGAATGACGGTGATTCCGTCGCTGGTGACAGGTTCGCCGAAGACGGCCGACACCGAGGCCCGGCTACCGAACTGTTCGACCACGCGCTCCATCAGGGCTGCGGCCGTGTCGGCCTGCGGGACGGACTGGTCCGGTATGAGTGAGCGGGCCATCGGATACCTCCGGGGTGGCGGATACGGTGGTACCGAGGATAAGGGGGCCTGGCATGCGCCGCGTGTGGATCGGTTGCGCAGCAGGGAGCCGGGCACACCACGGCCACCCGAACCAGCCGTCGGGGAAGGGTCGTTGCCGGGCTCCGACACGGCAGATGCCGTGGTGATGCTGGGGCCCTCGTCGCCGACTTCGCGGTGCCGCCGACCTCGTGCATCTCACTCGCGTGATCAATCGCAGGCTGAAGAAGATCCAGTACCGGCGCCACCTGATCGTCGGCTGCCTCCCGCCCACCGGCCCGACCGTGAACGACGACGCCATCAGAGCACCGGGCCTCACGAGTTCGACCTGAGCAGCACCCGGGCAGATCGTCACCTCCGGCCGCCTTCGCAAGGGCGCCCCGATTCAACACGTTCACGCTGTCCGGTGTGGATGTCTCTTCCCATCCCTGCCGTGCGTCTGCCTACCTTGTATCGCGGCCGTTTCCGGTTCGCGCCGTGCAGGATCTGCATGCCGAGCGGGAGAGGGGTGGGTGCGGCAGCGGCTCCGGCGGAGGCTCTTGGTCGGCTCTTGAGCGAGGGCGCGGCCTTCGCCGAAGACGTCTCACATGTCCCTCAGCGCAGGTCTTCCTGCGCTCCGCACGCGGCGGCGCAGCCACGCTCGGCCGGGATGTGCAAGGCCCGAAATCCCCTAGCCGTCGACGCCGTCCGTCCCCGATCACCAAGGCTCCCAATAGGCCCAATAGGAGGAACACCGGGAACGGTTACGGCAATTCACCTGACAAGCCCCCTCCCCCATCCCGTCTGGCCCGTTCCAGGTCGAACACCAGAATTGTCGAGATGGTTCTGAATTTTGCGCATTCGGGAAGAAAGGAAGGCAGATGTCAGATCAGACGGTGCGTTATTTGGTCGGCGAGTCTTTCCACCGCTCGACCTGCCACCCCGACGTTCAGACGGTCGACCAACTCGTGGAGGAGCTGCGAACGGACGCGCCGCCGATGCTGATCCGCCCAGGGCTCGGACTGGACATCGCCACGTGGGAGTGGGTCAAGCAGCAGGCCGCGCAGAAGACGACGAGCGGGCAGGTTGCCTTCGACGGGTCCCCTGCCGTGCCGGTCGCGCGCAGGGTGGTGCTCAAGCACGCGAGCGACAACGTCGTCATCGGCAATGCCAGTACCGACGGGGACAGGTTCAGGTGCGAGCTGGTCATCGCGAACGACAGTGAGCTGATGCGCGACCACACCGCCGATCAACAGCACGTCCCCGGAATGCTCTTGATCGAGGCCGCCATCCAGGCCATCACCTGGGCGGTCGCCAAACTGACCACTCCACTGCCCGGTCAGGGCGACCGGTACGCGGTGATGCATGCCTGCGAGTTCGCCTTCCACCGCTTCGCCTTTCCCCTCCCTGCCGTCCTGGAAGGCCAATTGGAGCCGAATGGCAAGCCCGAGGACGAGCGGATCCCGCTCAAGTCCACCGTCACCATCTGGCAAGCGGGGCGTCAATGCTCAACGCTGACGGTGAGGCTGGACGCTTTCGACCGTTCTCACATCTTTGCCGTCGAACACGCTCAGGCCCGCAAAACCCTCGACCGGATCTGACGTCCGCGCACCACTGCCGCTCACCGACGACTGCAACCAACACTGCAATCACGGCAGGAGCAACCGACGATGACCACCGACCCCACGCCCGAAGGCCAACAGCTACCGCTCAGCCAGCTGCTGCACTCCGCCTCTCGCACCACCGCCGCCGATCTCGACAAGCTCCTCGACACCGAACCCTTCCACGTCGGCGGCCCCGCCACGGGCCCCGAGCGGCACGCACGCAACGACGACCGGATCCGTGCCCTGGTGCGGTACGCCGGAGGAGCCCTCGCCCTGCACCACAACCCCGGCAAGATGCTCACCTTGTACGAGTGGATGGCCCAGGTCGATCCAGCGGCCTGCCTTGGACTGGCCGCACACGTCGCGATGTGCGTGGGCCCCATCTGCGAACTCGGAACGCTCGACGATGACTTGCGCGAGCTGCTCGCCGAACTCGACCAGGTGCACCGCTACGGCTCCATCGTCATCACCGAGATCGGCGCCGGCAACTCACACATCAACCCGCAGACCATTGCCCGATACGACCACTCGACCCGCAGCTTCACCCTCACCACCCCACGCGCGGAAGCAGCCAAGTTCTTCATCTCCCTACTGGGACTTCCACAACGCGCCCACGCCGGATGCGTCGCCGCCCGCCTGGAGGTCAACGGACGCGACTGCGGAGTGTTCTTGTTCGCTGTGCGGCTGGCCGAAGACCTCGGCCCCAGCAAAGGCGTGACCATCCACCAACTGCCCGAGTGCGTCGTTCTGCCACAGGACTACGCATCCTGCCACTTCGACAAAGCCACCGTTCCCTACTCGGGCTGGCTCGCGGGCGGAGCCACCATCAACGACGACGGCGTCTTCCACGACCCGCTCAGCACCGACGAACGGCTGCGCACCACCATGGAAGGCACCCGGCGTATGTCCTCACTCGGTACCGTCGCCCTCACCGCAGCCGCCCGTGCCACCATCGTGCTCGCTCATACCTACTGGCAAGGACGCATCACCAACGCGCGCCTCGCCCCCGGCGGACCAGTCCTCGGCTACTCCACCCAGCGACGCGCCTTCCACGCCGCGCTCGTCGACACCCTCGCCGCCACTGTGCTCAGCCGCCGTGCCCGCGACCTGGTCATCCGCCCCCAGCCCGAGAAGCCCGAGATCACCGACCATTCCCGCACCGTCACCTGGGCTCCATGGTCCGGCGTCCACCGCGAACTCGCCCTGAACAAAGCCTGGGCATGCGACCTCGCCAACCGCGTCATCACCGGTCTCCGCCCTCGGCTGGGCGCCCAAGCAATGCTCTCGGTCAACCTACTGCCCGAATACGAGGGCCTGACCCAAGCCCTGGAGTCCGCCACCGGGGACAAGCTGTTCATCCTCCTGGACGCGGCCAACGCCCTCCTCACCGACCACACCCCGCCACCCCGTCCGAACAACAGCGGCCGGCACCCTTGCGACCTCGCCGCACTGCGCGCCACAGTGCTCCTTCACGACCTGCGCGCCACCGGCACAGCAGAAAGCGACCTCGACGCTCTCAACCCGCTGCTCCCCACCATGGTGGACGCCGCCTACGCCCACGTCCGCTGGCACACCCAGCTCCTCTTCGACCGCACCGTCCTCGAAGCCGACGAACACTGCGACGACGCCTCCGCCGCCGCCCTGCGCGCCGCCAAAAGACTCTACGAGCTCAAAGAAACCCTCGATGACCTCGGCTGGCACCTGGAACACGGCACTCTCACCCAGGAACGGGCCGCCGCGCTGCGCACCGACTACGCGCACGCCGACGAGGCCCTGACCGACCACATCCCCACGCTCGTCGCCGCCATGGCCACCCCCGTGGCCCGGCTCCGTGCACCCATCGCTCACCCCGACTACAGCCAGCGGCTGGTCGGCTGGCCCCCTATCCCATGAACGCCCGCACTTGAGCTTGGGGAAACGCCGCCTGGGCAATGGCTCGCGTCGTCTCCGGCACCTCACAGCCCAAAGCCGCCCCCCTCTACACCCGTTCCCCCATCCCGCGGCCGAACGGCGGGGCGGCCCGGTCAGGTGCGGTCGCCGATCAGCTCGCTCTTCAGGGTGCCGAAGAACGACTCGGCCGGCGCGTTGTCCCAACACTGCCCGGTGCGGCCGACCGAGAGCCGGATGCTCAACTCGTTTGCCAGGGTGGCAAATTCACAACTGGTGTGATTTCTGGCGAGCCGCGGCTACGGGTGACCTTCGAAGTCGGTTTCCTGTTGCCGGGGTTCGGGGCGGGTACGCACAGCGGCCTACTGCTCGGGGTGGTGCCGGGGTAGTTCCGTCACGAGGTGTGCGCCCTGGGGGCTGTCCGCGACGTGCAGGGTGCCGCCGTGGCGTACGGCGATTTCACGGGCGATGGCCAGGCCGAGGCCGGCACCGCCGGTGTGCCGGCTGCGGGCGTCGTCGAGGCGGGTGAAGCGTTCAAAGACGCGCTCCTGGTCGGCTGGGGGGATTCCGGGGCCGTCGTCGACCACGTGGAGGCGGAGCGTGGGGCGGTCGTCGGTGTCGGTGCAGGGGGTGTGGTCGGTGTGCTCGGTGCGGAGGGTGACTTGGACGGTGGTGCGTGCGTAGCGGCAGGCGTTGTCGAGGAGGTTGCGCAGCAGCCGTTCCAGTTGGAGGGCGCTTCCGCGCACATGGGCGGGGCCGTCGGCGGTGCAGCGGATGTCCAGGGGGTGGGTGTGGCGTAGGTGCTGGTACTCGGCCACGAGGTCGTGGGCGAGCGCGGACAGTTCTACGGTGTCGCCCTGGGGTGGTGTGCTGGCGTCGAGGCGGGTGAGCAGGAGCAGGTCTTCGCTGAGGTTCTGGAGTCGGGTGATGTCGGTGAGCGCGCCGCGTACGACGTCGGACCAGTCGATGCCGTGGGGGTGGGTCAGGGCCGCTTCGAGGCTGGCTCGCAGTGTGGCCAGGGGGCTGCGCAGTTCGTGGGAGGCGTCGGCGACGAAGCGTTGCTGGCGTTCTGCTGCGCTGTGCAGGCGGTCCAGGGTGGCGTTGGTGGAGCGGGCCAGTTTGGTGATCTCGTCGCCGGAGGCCGGTACGGGGACGCGGCGGTCCAACGAGTGGGCGGTGATGTCGTCGAGTTCGCGGCGGATCTCGTCGACGGGGCGCAGTGCGCGGCCGGCGGCGGCCCAGGCGGTGGCGGCGACCAGGAGTCCGACGGCCGGGACACCGACGAGGGTGCCCCAGGTCAGCGCGGCGTCGACGCTGAACACGGGGTATGAGGTGTTCACGTGGCGCAGCCACAGCAGCGCGAGGAGCACCAGGAGCGCGGCGGTGGCTCCGGCCAGGAAGGCGGAGCCGGCTCGCAGGGGCAGGCCGCGGCCGGAGGG
Source organism: Streptomyces sp. BHT-5-2 (assembly GCF_019774615.1). NCBI lineage: Bacteria > Bacillati > Actinomycetota > Actinomycetes > Kitasatosporales > Streptomycetaceae > Streptomyces > Streptomyces sp. BHT-5-2. Next base: position 3,341,848 of record NZ_CP081496.1, read on the forward strand.
CCGGGCGAAGCCCCAGGCGGTGGCGCCGGTGATGAGCCCGATGGTCGGGGCGCCCAGGCGCATACCCCAGTACAGGGCGGCCTGGGCCGTGTAGTCGGGACGGATGGCATCAAGATCCTGGAGCCACAGGCCGTCGGCGAGCAGCAGCAGGGTTGCGGCGGCCCCCGCCGTCAGGGCGGCGCGCAGGCGCGGCACGGGTGCACCGCCCCGGCCCGCCGCCCAGGTCCCGCCGGCCACCAGCACGCCGGTCAGGGGGACGCCCAGCAGTACGGCCTGGTCGAGCTGGGGGCCGACCCGTTCGGTCTTGAGCCGTTCCACCAGGGTGGTGCCCGGTGGGCCCGCGGCGGCGTCGGCGTACTGGAGCCAGGCGATGCCCGCGGCCAGGGCCAGCACCGCCAGGAGCGCGGCGGTCAGCGCCGCCCGGGCTCGTGGTTGTCCGGCCGCCCGGCGCACTCGCACGCCCGGCCGGTCAGCGGGTGTGCCGGTCATGGGGGTGCCCCTGTCCGGTCAGGCGGTAGCCGCTGCCCCGTACGGTCTCGATCGAGGCGCGCCCGTACGGCGCGTCGATCTTGCGGCGCAGCGCGCTGACGTACACCTCCACGATGTTCAGGTCGCCGTCGAAGTCCGCCGACCAGACCTGCTCGACGATCTCGGTCTTGGTCACCACCTCGCCGGCCCGCTCGGCCAGGCATTCCAGTACGGCGAACTCCTTGGCCGTCAGCTCGATCCGTGCCTGGCCTCGTCCGCAGGTGCGGCCGGCCGGGTCCAGCCACAGGTCGCCGATGTGCAGCACCGCCTGCCGGCGCGCGCCGCCGCGGCGCAGCAGGGCGCGCAGTCGGGCCTCCAGCACCACGTACGAAAACGGTTTGGCCAGGTAGTCGTCGGCGCCGGTGTCCAGTGCCTCGGCCTCGTCATACTCGCCGTTCTTGGCCGTGAGCATCAGGATCGGGACCTCGAGCCCTTCCGCGCGGAGCCGGGCGCACACGCGGTAGCCGTTCAGGCCGGGCAGCATGATGTCGAGCACGATCGCCTGATAGGGGTTCTCGCGAGCCATGTACAGGCCGACGCGGCCGTCGTGGGCCACGTCCACCGCATACCCGGCCGCCTCCAGTCCCCGTTTGAGGGCGGCGGCCAGCCGCTCCTCGTCCTCGATCACCAGCAGGCGCATCCCACCAGTATCACCGGTGACGGCACCCTCATCCTGAAGCGATCTTCAGGATGCTTCAGCGTTGTCTCAGGGGGGTCGGGAGACCCTCGGGGCCCATCCCCCGCTCCCATGAGGTGACCTGTGACCACGGCCCCTGCAACAGCCGCCCCCCGGCGCAGTGTTCCGACCGCTCCAGAGCCGGCGCTGTCAGGGGCCCGGTCGGCCGTGCGGTCCAGGACAGTGGCCGCCACCGTCGCCGTTGTCGCGTTCGTGATCTACAGCGTGCTCGCGCTGCGCCGGCACGCCCAGTTCCGCACCACCGGTTACGACCTGGGCATCTTCGGCCAGGCCGTCCGCTCCTACTCCGAGGGGCACCTGCCCGTCTCCGAGATACGGACGGCGACCGGCGGAGCGGGCCTGGCGGCGGACGGCTTCCCGCTGCTGGGCGACCACTTCCACCCCGTCCTCGCGCTGCTGGGCCCGGTCTACCGGCTGCTGCCGCACATCGAGGTCCTGCTCGTGGCCCAAGCGGCACTCGTGGCCGCCTCGGCGTACACCCTCACCCGCGCCGCCGCACACCACCTCGCCCGCCTCGGCCGGTTGGCCGCTCCCTGCCTGGGCACCGCCTACGCGCTGTCCTGGCCGCTCCAGCAACTGATCGGTTTCGACTTCCACGAGGTCGCCTTCGCCGTACCGCTACTGGCTCTCGCCCTGACCGCCTACCTCGATGGGCGCTGGGTGCGGGCCGCGTGCTGGGCCTCGGCCCTCCTGCTGGTCAAGGAGGACATGGGACTGACCGTCTGCGCCTTCGGCTTCCTGCTGCTGCGCCGCCACCGGCGGGCCGGGGCCGTGCTGTGCGTCCTCGGCCCGGTCGCGATGGCCCTGACCGTTTTCGCGATCATCCCGCACTTCAGCCCCGATGGGACGTACGGCTACCTGGCCGCCGACGCGGACGGCGGGTGGGCAGCGATGCTCTCCCACGCTTGGGAGAGGGCACTTCGGCTCTTCACCCCGAGCACCAAGGCCGTCACCGTGTTCATGATCCTGCTGCCCTCGGCGTTCCTCGCCCTGCGCAGCCCCCTGCTGCTGACCGCCCTACCGACGCTCGGCTGGCGCCTGGCCTCCGACAACCCGGCCTACTGGGGAACGCAGTACCACTACTCGGCGGTACTGGCACCGATCGTCTTCACCGCCCTGATCGACGCCCTGGCACGGACCCGTCGGGCACGAGACGGAGCATCCGCCGCCGCCCTGTCACGCGCGCCCGCCCGTACACCCCTCGGAACGCGGTTCGGCTCACGGGCCGCAACCGCTGTTCCCGGCCTGGTACTTGTCATCGCTGCCGCGCTCACCCTCGCGTTCCCGCTGTCGCAGCTGTTCACCACCGGGTTGTGGCAGGACACCCCGCGCACGGTCGCGGCACGCGCGGCCCTGGCCCGGATACCGGACGGCGCCCACGTCCTCGCCAGCAACAGCCTTGCCCCGCATCTCACCGACCGGACGACCGTCCATCTCGCCACCCAAGGCGTCCTGGACCACCACCTGGCCTCCCGGCGGCACCCGGCCGACTGGATCGTCGCGGACACCTCCGACGCCTGGCCTGCCGGCGAGGCCCGCACCGTCGTGAACCAGGCCACAGCCGTCGGCTACCACCGCGTCTACGCCGACCAGGGCTACGTCGTCCTGCGCCGCACCGCTCCACCCCACCTCGTCCGTTGAGCACCACAGGGCGCCCGGGTCGCCCACCAGTCGCTCACAGTGCCCCGCAGTTGACGGCCGGATCATCCTGGAGGCCGCAGACGCGCCTCTTGCCGTGGCCGCAGAGCCTCCGCGCATCGGTCGCCGTTAGCTGCGCAGGGTTCCTGCCCTGCCCAGCTACGTGCCTCCTCACTTCGTGGCGTGCCCCTTCACGGGGCGGCCTTCGAGGTCAGGACAGCCTCGACGATCCTCATGAGCCGCTCACCCGCGTGCTCGATGCTTCCGTTCTGGGCGCTTACCTGGGCTCCTTCAAGGGCGAAGGTGATCTCCGCGGCCGCCTCGTCCGGGTAGGGCAGCCCGGCCCGGGCGCACAGGTCGGTGAGCCGGCGCACCTGGCCGGCCTTATGGGCCTCGATCAGCCGACGCGCCGGGTGGGTGCGGTCGGGCAGTTCCGCGATGGTGTTGATGAACGGACACCCGCGGTGGGAGATCTCGGGAAGTCCGTCCGCGATGAACCGGGCCATCCCCAGGATCTGTGCCCGGGGCTCGTCGGGGTGTGCGGTCTCCAACTGGTCGAACACAGCGGTGTAGTCGGCTGCGACGATGCGCAGCCATTCCTCGACCAGCGCGTCCTTGGTCGCGAAATGGCGGTACAGCGCCATCTTGGTGGTCTCGGCCCGGCTGGCGATCGCCTGGACACCCACCGCCTTGATCCCCTCACGCGAGAAGAGGTGCTCCGCCGCGTCGAGGATCCGCTCCCGGGGCGGCAACTTGGCCACCCTGCTCTGCCTGCTGGCTCTGTCCCTGTTCGCCATACGGCCCCTCATCGGTCCCGTGGGGTGGTCCACCGCCCTGGCCGCAATGCTACGGTACCGCTCAGTCCCACACGATACCGATCGGTCTCATGAGATACCGATCGGTATCGCCAACCGGTACCGATCCTCCTGAACGGACGAAAATGAAGCTCTCCGAGTACGTGAGCTACGACGGCGTCGGCCTGGCAGACCTGGTGGCTCGCGGCCAAGTGACTCCCGCCGAGCTCGCCTCGACCGCCCAGCTGGCGTCCGACGTGGTGAATCCACGGATCAACGCCGTCGTCGAGACCTGGCCCGCACAGGACACGCCGACTCCTGGCGGTACGCCACTGGCGGGGGTGCCCTTCCTGATCAAGGACGTTGCCGTCGCGATGGCCGGCAAGCGGGTGGAGCTGGGCAGCCGTATCGCCGCCGGAAACGTCGCCGGGGCCGACTCGTCGCTCATGGCACGCTTCCGTCGCGCAGGGCTGGTGACGCTCGGACGCACGGCGACTCCGGAGTTCGCGTACAGCACCACCACTGAAGGCGTCCTGTACGGAGCCACCCGTAACCCCTGGGACCCGACCCGTAGCCCTGGCGGATCCAGCGGCGGCTCGGGAGCCGCCGTCGCCGCGGGCATCGTCCCGATCGCGCATGCCACCGACGCAGCGGGCTCCATCCGTGTCCCCGCGGCCAGCAACGGTCTGTTCGGGCTGAAGCCAACCCGCGGCCGGATCTCCATGGGCCCCGACGCGGACGAGGTCTTCAACGGGCTCGCCGTCCACGGCGTGCTCAGCCGCTCGGTACGCGACAGCGCCGCGCTACTGGACCTCGTCCATGGCCCCGAGGTCGGCGACCCCTATTTCGCCCCGCGGCCGGAGCGGCCCTACGCACAGGAGATCACTCGCTCCCCAGGAAGCCTGCGGATCGGCCTCCTTACGCGACCCTGGGGCGGTCGGGCCGTCGATGGCACCGTCGTCGACGCCACACTCCGCTCCGCACGACTCGCCGAGTCTCTGGGGCACCAGGTGGAAGAGGTCCAGGTTGGCCTCGGCGTCAGCTGGCAGGAGTTCATCCTGGCCAATGCCCGCCTCTGGAGCACCAATCTGGTGACGTGGATCGACGGCTTCGCCGCGGCTTTCGAACGACCCGTCGACTCCACCACTGTCGAACCCGAGACGCTGGCCAGTTACGCCTACGGACAACAGGTGAGCGGGGCCGAGTTCGTCCACGCGCTCGCGATGCGCAACAGCGTCGCGCGCGCGATCGGCCAGTACTTCACCGACTACGACGTGCTGCTCACCCCGACCCTGCCCGAACTGCCCGTCCCCTTGGGCACGTACGCCGGGAGTGCCGGGGGCGCCGACGGTCTCGGCTGGATCGAGCAACTCCTCCACCGCTCGCCCTTCACCGCCGCGTTCAATGTCGCGGGCACCCCCGCGATGTCCGTCCCCCTGGAGACCGACCTCGCCACCGGACTCCCCATCGGCATCCAGTTCGCCGCGGGATTCGGACGCGAGGACGTCCTCTTCCGTCTCGCCGGACAGCTGGAACAGGCCGCTCCCTGGGCGCAGCGAACCCCCGCCGTGTGGGCGAGCAGCCACCACGACCCCTGCTAGGACGTGTCCGAGGGGTCCCGTGACGGGTCTGGCGGTGGACCCGCGCGACACGCTTCCGGCTCCGGCCGCAGCGCGGTCTTGCCCGCCTTCAAAGATCCGCCGGCGCGCCTGGCGCGCGCTCACCCCGACCGGCCGGAAGGCCCTCGCCGGACACGGCGGCGAGCTCCGCCACATCGTCAAGCAGGCGGAAGCCGACCGCTGATCCACCCGGGGCCCGTCGCCACCCCAGCCCCCCACTCGCCCTCCTCGAAGTCCCAGTGGGCCGGTGGAGTTCTGACTGATGAGCAGGCCAAGGGCGCCGGATGTGAGTTCGAGAGCGAGCAGGTTGGTGCTCTCCTCGGCCTTCTTCCGCGTTTTGCCTGCTTCAACGGCCTTCAGACGGCGGGGCGGTGACTCCGGTCGGTACAGAAGCGAACCTCACGTCCGCCGTGACGGGCTCCTGGGCCGGAGAGCGGGCCCAGGGCGGCGGTCTATCGGGATGCGTCGGGATACGCGGCGGTCGCGCGGATTTCGATGAGGAGTCCGGGGCTGGCGAGTCCGCTGACCCCGATGATCGTCCAGGTCGGGTAGGGCGCGTTGACGAGGCGCTGTTTGGCATCGATGAAGCCGGGCAGGTGCTGGCGGATGTCGACGTGGTAGCTGGTGACGTCGACGAGGGCGGACGTGTCGAGGTTCTCCAGTCGAAGGATCTCCTCGATCTTCCGGATGGCGATCTCGGTCTGCTCTTCAATGGTGTCCGGGATGGTTCCGTCGGCGCGGCGACCGATCGTTCCGGCGATGAACAGGAGGCCGTGCGCGCGAACCGCCGCGGAATAGCCGAAGTTCGCGAAGGCGCTGGTGGTTTGCCCGAAGACTGCGTTGTCCTCGGGGACCTCGACAGTGTGGATGGTCATTGCGGCGCTGCCCTTTCTCTGTTGACGGGGTCGTGGAGTCCGTGGAGTCAGTTGCCCCAGCGGGACGAACGGCAGGCGTGCTCCAGCCGGGTCCGGCCGAAGGTCTCGCGTTCACGGAGGAATTCGCCGGGGATCGCGTATCGGGGTGCGTTCTTCGGCTTTTTCGCGGCTTGCGCGACGATCGCGTCGGTGAGTGAGCGGATCATGTCCAGCCGTGGATAGGCGGCGTGCACGGCGTCGGCCTGCTTGTCGGTGACGGCGTCGACGTGTCCGGCGCCCAGTGGGCCGCCGAAGTCGAGGGCGACGCCTTCGCGGACGAGCACGCACAGCGTGCCGCGGCGTTCCGCGATGCCCGGGGAGGTGTGCAGGGCGATGGCCTGCCAGACCTGGTCGGCGTCGGCTGCGGGTATTCCGTGGTCGATCAGGAATGCGGCGGCCCGGTCGGCGCCTTCGACCTCGAACCGCTGGCTGTGCGGGCCGTCCGAGGCCACGCCGAGGTCGTGCATCGCGCACGCGGCGAACAACAGGTCGTCGTGGTAGTCGCGGCCGACGGTCAGGCCGAGGCGGCCGGCAACCAGCCGGGCGAACAGGTAGCTGCGGATGCTGTGGTTGAAGACGGACGGCGTTTCCACCGGTCGGATGAGGTTCATGACGGCGTCGGCAAGCGGTGTGCCGGGCAGCCTGATCAGGTCGTCGGTCGCTTCGTAGGTAGGTCCGGTCATGTCTTCAGCCTGACCGCGACCGCCCTGACCTGGTGAGAGGCAAAAATTCCATACTTCGTTAGAATCTTGCCATGACAGTGCATCGAGTCGCGGTCCTGGCGCTGGACGGGGTCACCCCACTCGACCTGGCGATCCCGACGCAGATCTTCACCACCCGGCCGGAAACCTCCTACGAGATGACCCTGTGCGCGCTGGAGACGAAGGTGGCGACCACCGCGGGTTTCGCACTGGTCGCCGACGGGACTCTGGAACAGGTGCGCACCGCCGACACCCTGATCGTGCCGGGATTCGAACCGATCCTCCCGTTGCCGGACGCCGTGCTCGACACCCTGGCCGAGGCCCGCGAACGAGGTAAGCGTGTGGTGTCGATCTGTACGGGCGCCTTCGCGCTGGCCGCGGCAGGCGTACTGGACGGACTGCGCGCCACGACCCATTGGAAGCACATCGACGAGTTCGAGCGGAGCTTCCCGGCCGTCACGGTCGACCGCGACGTGCTCTACGTCGACGAGGGCGACGTGCTCACCTCGGCCGGGGTGTGCTGCGGCATCGACCTGTGCCTGCATATCGTGCGCCGCGACCTGGGAGCGGAGGCCGCCAGCCAGATCGCCCGCGGCCTGGTCGCCGCCCCCCACCGAGACGGCGGGCAGGCCCAGTACGTGCCGGCTCCCGTCGCGGTGACCGGTGAGGCGTCGCTGTCCGGTACCCGTGGATGGGCCCTGCACCGGCTCGGCGAGCCGCTCACGCTGCGCGTACTCGCCCGACACGCGGGCCTTTCGCAGCGCACCTTCATGCGGCGGTTCGCCGAGGAAACGGGCACGACCCCGTTGCAGTGGCTGCTCAACGCCCGGCTCGGCAGGGCACGGGAACTGCTGGAGACCACGGACCGCTCGGTGGAACAGGTGGCGCGGGACAGCGGGCTGGGCACGGCCGCCAACCTGCGGCTGCACTTCCGGCGCGCACTGGACACCACCCCCACTTCCTACCGCCGCACCTTCGCACGCTCGACGTCGCACAGTCCGGCCTGTTCACCAGCAGTCCCGCGCGCGGACTGAGAATGGCCACGAGCGCCCACCCATTTCTGCGGACCTGCCGGGTCACGGCTCCGACCCGTAAGGGGTACTGGATCAAGTGAAACGTCAAGCGCGCTACACACGCGCCGGTTGACGGGCATGCCTGGAGGGGAGGGCCACTGCAAGGCGATCGAGGGGTCGATCCGCGGCTGGTCCCGCCAGGCCCAACGGGGCCAATGCGGCCGCTTTTTGCCGGACAGGGGCCGAATGGACGCAGTCGACCTTGGGCGGGCATCGTCCCGGCCCGACGGTGTTCATGGCCGGGGCGCGAGGTGCGGCGGTGCAGGCGCGCCGCGTCGGAGGCGCGTGGCAGGCAAGCGAGCCAAGCCTGCTGATCCTGCCGGGCGAGACCGTGGAGCGCGATGGGGCACGGATGCGCATCGCGGGCCGCCCGGTGGCGACGCGGCTACGCTCCCGGCGTCTGAGGAGGACCCGCTGCTGGGCGGTCTGGACGACGGCCGGGAAATCCATGATCATCTCCGGAGCCATTGGCTGTTTCGCTGCTGTCCGGCTCCGTATGCCCGCGCCTTATGACCTTTGGAGAGCTCGTGCCCCAAGGCATGGACCTGCACATCCCCTTCCCTGGCCGGATCAGTCCGGATGCCGACCGTGCGCGTCGCGTGCACCTTGCGTGGCCCCGGTCCCACGGACTTCTGCCGGGCCCGGCAGCCGAGCGCCGGCACCTGATGGGCGCATACGCCGACGTGGCAGCCCGGTTCCATCCCACGGCCACCGGGCCCGAACTGGACCTGGCCGTGGACCAGCAGAGCTGGTACTTCCTCTTCGATGACCACTTCGACGGGCCGGTCGGCTCCGACCCCGACGCGGTACGAGCGCTGGTCCGGGAAGTCGCCTCGACACTCGACGGCCCGGGCCCGGCCCAGCATCCGCTCGCCCGGGCGTTCGCGGACCTGTGGGGACGCAGCGCCGCCGGGATGTCCGGGGCCTGGCGTGCCCGGGCCGCGACCGACTGGCGCATGTACCTCGATGGCTACGTGGGCGAGGCACACGCACGGAGCCGAGTGCGGCCCCCGGCCTCAGCGGACCACCTCGCGCTGCGCACGCGCACGATCGGCGCGCTGCCCGTGCTGGACATGGCCGAACGCGTCGGGCACTACGAGTGCCCGGCCCGCGCCCTCGCGAGCCCGCTGCTGGGGGACCTGCGGCAGCTCGCCGCCGAGGTGGTCATCCTCGACAACGACATCGTGTCGGTGGAGAAGGAAGAAGCTGTCGGCGAGATCAACCTGGTGCTCCTGCTCCAGGGCGAGCGCCGGTGCTCACGCACCGCGGCCATGGAACTGATGCGCACGATGGTCAAGGAACGGACAGAGCGGTTCGTCGAGTTGGAGCAGGGGCTGCCGGCCCTCGCCGAGAGCCTGGGACTGGACGAGGCAGAGCGCACGGCCCTGGAACGCTACGACCACGACGCGCTGCGCACCCTGATGCGCGGCGCGCACGACTGGCACCAGAGCGTGGAGCGCTACGGCGACGAGTTCGCCGAGATGTGCGCGGACGCCGTCGAGCGGGTGGCAGAGCAGTGATCGAGGCTGCGGACTCCGCGGCGGCGAGGGCACTGCCGGGCAAACGCCAACATGGACCACTGCGCGTGGGTAAGTGATGCGGCGTTTTGGCCGGAACACCGCACCACTCAGCGGTAGTGGCCGCCGGCTGCTGCCCACTCGGCAGCGATGTCAGGCTCGGCCTCGGTCTGCTCCGCGTCCGGGTCCGGGTCCGGGGAGCAGCACCAAGGGGCGCGGCCCCACCTCTTGAGGGAGGCGGCCGTCGCCGCATCGCGCAGCTCCGTCAGGTCCGCGACGGTGTGCGCGGTTTCTGCGTAGGCGTTCACGATGTCGATGGCGTCCGCGAGCGCCGACAATTCCACTCGGCAGATCGGCGGGTCGGCCGCGTTCAGCGGGGCCTCGGCAACCGCTCCGGGCGGGGGCGGCCGGTACCCGACGGCGTCGGCCACGAGGAAGCCCCCGGCCACGCGATCAAGCACCGGAAAATTCGCGTGCTCGTGTGCGACGCCCAGTGTTAGTTTTTCGATCATGGCAGTCTTCAGCAACTTTCTCTGACGGGGTTCGTCGACAAACGCGGCGCGCCGTTGGCCAATGGCCCGGTGCCGGTCGCGTCTGCGCATCGTCGCGCCGCCGCGTCCGCCCGCGTGCGGACAGGCGGCTGTGTCCTGAACCTCCGAGCCGAGAAATGAGCTCCAGCTGTGCCTGTTCAGCCTTCTTCTCGTTCTTCCCGTGCCGTGCTTGCCGATTGGTTCCGCATGCACTCCACCACCCTGACCACTCTTGATCCGCAGCACCCCCTCGACGACCTCGAAGTGCTCCGGGAGATCGTCGGCGACGCCCGGGTCATCGCGATCGGTGAGGGCGCCCACTTCGTCGAAGAGTTCTCCCGCGCACGCCAGCGGGTGCTCCGCTTTCTCGCCGAACGCTGCGGATTCACCGTCTTCGCCATGGAGTTCGGCTTCAGCGAAGCCTTCCCCCTCGACCGCTGGCTCCAGGGCGGGGGCGATGACGGCGACCTGGCGAACGTCAGCCGGGCCGCCGCCGAATGGGGCGCCGCAGACCTCATGAACTGGCTGCGCCACCACAACCGCACCAGCGCCCACCCCTTGCGCTTCGCCGGCATCGACGTCCCCGAAGCCGGCGGCGCACTACGACCCGCCCTGGAACCCGTGGCCGACTACCTGCGCGAGGTCGACCCCGACGCACTGCCCCTCGTCGATACGGTCCTTGACGTCAGCGACCGGTTCCTCAAGGACTGCGGCTCCGGCGCCGCGGCCGGCCCCGCGTGGGCGGCTCTGCCTGCCGACGAGCAGAACGAACTTACCGCCACACTGGCGCGCCTGCTGCTGCGGCTGCGCGCTGCCGAGCCGCTCTACGTCTCCCGCAGCAGCCAGGGCCGCTTCGACATCGCCAGGCGCCGGGTGGAGGCAGCCTGCCACACCGACTACATGTACCAGGCGATGAACGCCCTGCTGTCCGGCCGGGGTTTGGCGGCGGACCTGTCGGTGCGAGAGATCTACATGGCCGAATCCGTGGGCTGGCACCTTGATCACACAGAACCGGGGTCCCGGATCGTCCTTGCGGCACACAACAACCACATCCACAAGACGGCGTTTTCTTTGGAGTTCGCCGGCGGCCTCACCACACTTCCCATGGGCCAGCACCTCCACCGGATGCTCGGCCAGGACTACCGCGCAGTGGCCCTCGTCCACACAGCAAACCATGTGCCGGAGATGTACCCCGACCCAAGCACCGCGGTCGGCTTCACCCTCGCCGAAACCCACCTTGAGCCTGCCGAGCCCGGCAGCGTCGAGGCCGCCCTCGCCGACTCCGGACTCGCCGACCAGATCACTTTGACCGACCTGCGCCACGCACCTCGCGACGCCCAGGGGGCACCACTGCTCAACGGGATCCGGTTCCAGAGCTCCCATCTGAGCACCCCAGTCCCCGAGGCATTCGATGCCGTGATCGCCGTCCCGACAGTCACCCGAGACCGCACAGTGCGCTTCTGACCCACCCGAACCCGATCAGGCGGGACCTCCCGACGGAGGCCCCGCCTGCCCACGGCCCAAAGCGGCGGGCTCGGTGCTGCCCATACCGAACGCGGGCCTTCGCCTGGTTCACCAGGCGCTTCAGCTTGGCTCGGGTGCCTTCGGTGTGCCGCGGCTCGGCACCCAGGCCGAGCGCCAGGCAGACGTCCCTGGCACGGAGACCTTCCCCGGCGTTCTCGATGGCGGCCAGGATCTTGCTACGTCCGGCAGGCAGCGGCTCGGGCGGTGGGGTGCCGTCCTCGGTGGCCAGTTCCAGGAGGGTCTGTCGGGTGATCTCCAGGCGTTTCAAGGTGCCTTCGGCGGCGGTGAGCTACTCGGTGAGGTGGGCGATCTGGGCACGCAGCCGTTCGGCCGTCTCGCGGACGAGCCGCTGGCGAGTCTCGAACTTGTCCAGGAGTTCCCTCATCGACGCTCCTGCTGGTGGGGTGCTGCTCGATGCCGTCGGCCCGCCGATCCCGGTCCCCGCCGATCGGGAACCTCATCGCTGGGGCGTTTGGGCCGCGCCTTCAGTGTCCGCCGTGCTGGCCGCGTTGCCGGGTGCGGGCAACGGACTGCCCTGTGGAACGCCGGTGTTCACGAGCACGGTGGACATCAGGGCGGCCACGACGAGGATGCCGGTCGCCCACCAGCTGGCCTGTGTGCAGCCGTTGACCAGGGCCTGAGCCCGGAGCAGTTGGTGTGCGGCCGGATTGGTCGCGTCTGCCGGGTGCACGGAGAGGTAGGCCGTCGTGGTGGAGGCCGCGACGGTGTTCAGCAGGGCGGTGCCGACGGCGCCGCCGACCCGCTGTGAGGCGTTGACCATGGCGGAGCCAACCCCGACGTCGTGCGGCTCGATGCCGTGCGTGGCGAGTGATATGGCGGGCGTGAGGGCCGTGCCCATGCCGACGCCGAACATCAGTTGCGCGGGCAGGAGCAGATCCGCGTACGCCGAATCCACCTCCAGCTGGGTCAGGAGCAGCATGCTGACCGCGGCGATCAGTAGTCCCGGCGCCATGACGAGGCGTGGCGGGAAGCGGGGCATCAGGAGAGGGCTGAGCTGCGTGGAGCCGACGATCATGCCGGCGATCACCGGCAGGAATGCGAAGCCCGTCCGGACTGGAGAGTAGCCCTGCACGAGCTGGAGGTAGTACGTCAGGAACAGGAAGAGACCGAACATCGGAACGGCGGCGAGTCCGAGCACGAGGTAGGCACCGGCGCGGTTGCGCTCCGTCAGGACGCGTAAGGGGAGCAGCGGGAAGGGCACCTTCGCCTCGGTGAGCACGAAGGCGAAGAGCAGCACGGCTGAGGCGACGAACACGGACACTGTCAGGGTATCCGGCCCTCCGGCGGACCCGGCACGCGTGAAGCCATACACCAGCGCCAGCAGGCCGGTGGTGGCGAGCAGGACGCCCGGTATGTCGAGTGGTGCGCGGTGGCGGCCGCCGGCGGGCTCACGGATGACGAAGAGCGCACCCGTCGCCGCGACCACGGCGTCGGCGCACCGAGGCGCTCAGTTGTCCGGCTCGAAGATGTATGGCCGGGTGAAGGTGACCACCTCGAAACCGCGCTTGCGCAGGATTGGTTCAGAGGTGGGCAGCGCATCGGTGACCAGCAGGCGGCAGCCGCGCTCCCTGGCCTGCCGCAGCCGGGAGCCGACCACTGCGGTGAAGAAGCCTTGCCGACGGTGGGTCGTCTTGGTCCGGGCGCCCGCCAGCTCGGCGAAAGGGCTGCCAGCTTGGAAGTAGACCCGTCCGCAGGAGACCGGCTCGCCCTGGGCATAGGCGATGTGCACGCTCATCGCGTCAGGCTGCTCTTCGAGCAGCCGAGCCAGCTGCCGACGCTCCTCGTCCGCGTTACGCCGACCGATCTGGCGGGAGATCTCGGCGTAGTCGTCGAGCGCAGCGTCGTCGGTCAACTGCCGTACCTCGTAGTCCGAGGTGCCGAAGAGGGACGATGATGCCTCGGCGACTGGGAGTATCAGCACCTGCTCCTCCTCGTCGGGCTCGAAGCCCGCTTCTTCGAGCGCGGCAGCCAGGCCCTGCTGCCTGTCGTGGCCGTAGACTTTCCACTCCAGGGTGTAGCCGCCGGACCGGGCGAGCTCCCGCTCTCCGCGGACCAGTTCCACGACCTCGCCGTCCGCCAGGTCGGCGAAGACGATCCGGCACTCCGAGCCGTCCGCCGAGTACTCGCGCACCAGGTCGGCGTGTCCGGCGGCGACACCGCTCGCGCGCCGCAGCGCGTCGAGTTCCGCCAGAACCTCGGTTTTGACCGCTTCGTTCATGTCGGTCCTTCCTCGTCAGACGCCGGCGAACGCCGGGGCCAGGGCCTTGCTCAGGGCGGTGTTCATGAAGTCGTCGCTGACGTGCGTGTAGATGGCCGTGGACCTGTCACACTCGTGACCGAATTGCTGCTGGATTACCTTGAGTTCGCCTGCTCGGCAGGCTGTTGACCTGTGTGTTTGCGTCGTGGTGGTGGTCCGTGACGTAGCGGGTGAGGGCACTGGGGGTTCTTTCAGTACGGGCTGGTCGATATAGATCTGGGATGGGAGCAGTTCCTTTCGAGGGGCCACTGACCTGGAATACGAATGGTCACGGAACGCGCGCGGGTCGCCGGTTACCGAGGCATGCTCCTACTCGCAGTAGTGATTCAGGACGTCCAGCAGGTGCCGTGCCCATCTGTCGTACGTCACGTCGTCGGGTGCGGTCAGCGTGCAGTCGTACGGAACGTCGTCGGTGCACTCGATGAACAGCGTGCATTGCAGGCTGGCGTCCTTGAGAGTGTGGCCGATGCTCGCGATTTCGTTCCAGGGGAAGTCGATGCTGATGCCATTGAGGCCGACCAGCCTGATCTCGACCCCGTGGGCATCGATGACCATGGCACGCTCGTCGTCCTCGGCCTGGAAGAATTCGGCGTCCTCGGGAAGGAGTTCCTGGGCCTTTCCAGGACCGTCCTCGGTGGGCAGTGCCACGAGGGTGGGCGGTGGCGCCACGAGGGTGGGCGGGTGCGAGGCGTCCACGACCCCGGTGAACGCGTCGAGCAGTTGCTCCGTGGTGGGGCGACGAGCCGGGTCCTTCTCCAGGCAGGCCCCGACGATCCCGCATATGCTTTCGGGGACTGGTGACAGGTCCGCTTCCGCGTGCACCGAGCGGTACATCAGCATCATCGGTGTGCCCTCGCCGAAGGCGCTGCCGCCCGCTGCCGCCACGAGGACGGCGCCGAGGGCGAACACATCGGCGGCGCCGGTCACTTCCCGGCCCTCCGCCTGTTCGGGCGCGAGATAGCCGGGAGTGCCGAAGGCGTGGCCTGTCATGGTCAGCCGGGTGGACTCGATGGCCCGGGCGATGCCGAAATCCAAGACTCGTGGACCGTCCGGCGCCATGATGATGTTGCCCGGCTTCAGATCGCGGTGCACGAGCCCGCATCTGTGTACCGCCTGGAGCGCCTCCGCCAGCGCCGCGCCGAGCTGTCGCAGCTCTCCCTCGGCCATGTGCTCTTCGGCGGCGATTAAGTGGGCGAGTGTCGGGCCCGGCACATACGCCGTGGCCAGCCAAGGCGGCTCCCCGTCCGGATCGGCGTCCACCACCTGCGCTGTGTGGAAGCCGCCGACCTTGCGCGCCGCGTCCACCTCGGCCCGGAACCGGGCCCGGAAGGCCGTGTCTGCGGCCAACTCTGGCCTAGCCACCTTTACCGCCAGCAGACGCCCGCCGCGCGACCGGGCCAGGTAGACCGTGCCCATCCCGCCCGCACCGAGTTCCCGCACCACGGCGTACGATCCGAACCGTTCCAACTGGTCCTCCCCCAAACGCCCTTGACGTCTTCTTGTATCTACCATGTCCCGTCCGTACCAGCCTGCGAGTGTCTCTCGTCTCGGGACTGGCCGCGCACATGAAACATTTACCCGGGTCCACCACGTCACTGAGGTGAAGACGATGCGAGCGAGTTGCCCCGCCTGGGATTACCCGCTCCTGCTTGTGGTGGGTTGGTGCGAGTTGTCACGGCGCGTTGTTCACCGAGTGCGTGGGCGGTTGCTCGCGCAGTTGCTGGTTCTCCTCGGTGAGCCGCCGGATGCGGGCGTTGGCAGCCTCGAGGCGCCGCGGCAAGGAAGCGTCGGAAGTGCCTTGACGTGCGGGAATCGGTGATCTGGGCTCTCGGCGGTGTGCTGCCCGCAGTTGCTCGATCTCCGTTCGCAGGTCCGGCTGGGCATAAAGCCACGGCTGGGACACCCCGGCCCGCTTGGCAACGGTCTCGAAAGTGACCGGCTCGCCCGCGGCATCGAGGGCGCGGAGGGCCTCGATGGCCTTGGCGCGGGTGTATTCGCTGCGGCGGCGGGCGGCGTCGACGATGTGCTGGATGTTGTCAGCTCGCATCGGCGGTCGCCTCCGACTGCCCGGGGCCGGACTCCAGGCCGGTGACGATCTTCTCCAGATTGTCGAGGACTTGGCGGTTCATCTCGACCACGCGCGCTTGCCCGCGGACCTCGGCGGCCGAGACGATCTGCAGCAGCTGCTGCCGTTGCTCGCGGTGCTGCGGCAGGAACTCACGCCGCCAAGCATCAGATTGGGCACCTACCCACTGACGCCACCGTGCATCTCGACTCCGCATACGACGGAAAGCCCAGCCGCCGGGTTCTCGATGAACAGGGCCTCGCTGGCAAGATCGCCCGCAAGGGCGTGCCAGCACCGATCCAAGTCGGCAAACGCTGGGTGGTCGAGCGCACCCAATCCTGGATGAACGGTTACGGAAAGATACGACGCTGCTTCGAGCGAGACGGCCGAGTAGTCGACTTCTACCTCTACCTTGCCGCTGCATTCGTCACCGTTCGCGCGCTGATTCGGCAGGCCAGAAACCTATACCGGTGGCCGGACCGCCCAACCGCACGCCGCCTGAGATGATGCCAATCCTCGGTCGCTCTTAGTCCGGGATCTCCCACCGGATGAAGGTCGCAGACGTCAGGAGGCAACCCGCATGGAGGACTTCACCCGGTCGTACACCTGACGGGTACGTTCCTTACCGCCGGGGTCGTTGCTCTGTACTTCCACCACGATGGTGCCCTTTGGCGCCACCACCGCGAGCTTCCGGACCCAGATGTCGGGTATTTCTGCTGGCGGGTCCATCCGGTAGTCCATTTCCGCTGCCGGCTGTTCGGCGACCGTCGTCGACTCGTTTATGTGCTGTTCGTGCGTGTACTCGCCATGGCTGGATATGTGCTCGCCGTCGTGGCCGCCCAACACCTCGCGAGGGTTGTTTCCTTTGAGGTCGTCGATGTCGACGGTGAGCTCCACCATTTCCTTCCCTGTCCCCAGTTCGAGCTTGCAGACATAGGAGAAGTGGAACCACTTCTTCGTGCCCGAGTCGATCGATTCAAGCGGCTTCGCCTTCCAGGGTCCGCCCACCTTGAACGTCACCGGCAACGCGCACGCCGAACGGGCACCGCCCATCGACGCGACGCGCTCGCCCTCGTCCCGCGCACAGCCCAGGACAGCCTCGGCTACCAGCGCGGTACCCAGCACCCCAGCGGTCCATCGTCGTATGCGGCTCGACACCTGGATCTCCCTCCCTCTGATTCCGCCGAACGGTAGCCGACTTCCGCAAATCGACTCAACTGATGCAGTAGAGGCTGGGCGGCCGGAATATCGGCGTGGCCAAACAGGTGCGCGCCCGGCAGACGGAACGCTTTGCACCCTTCGGGATCACCCCTGCGCAGCGGGTGCTCGGCCTTCTCGCCCGGAGTGGGACATCGCCACAGATGACGGAACTGGCGGAGCGGTTGGGCGTGGTGCCACGAGCCGTGACGCCCCTCATCGACGCCCTGGAGGAGGCGGGACTGGTGCGCCGCCTGGCCGAACCGGACAACCGGCGCTCCAGCTGGTCGAAGCACACGGATGTGCCCCGGCCTCAGGGAACAGGTCGGGGCACATCCGTAGGGACGGTTCGGCCTAGGCCGCGTCTTCAAATGATCTTGAGTGGTGGATCATGGTTGGGTGATACGTCGCCATGAACTGTCCGATGCCGAGTGGGAGTTTGTCCGGCCCTTGTTGCCTGAGTCGTCGCGGGGCAGGAAGCGGCTGGACGATCGGACCGTGCTCAACGGGATCGTGTGGAAGTTCCGTACCGGCACGGCTTGGCGTGATATCCCGGAGCGGTATGGACCGTGGGCCACGCTGCACACCCGTTTTCGCAGGTGGGCCCTGGACGGCACGTTCGAGCGAATGCTGCGGGAGGCCCAGGCGAGGGCGGACGCAGCCGGGGACATCGACTGGCTCGTGTCGGTGGACTCCACCGTGGTCCGCGCCCACCAGCACGCTGCCGGGGCCCGAAAGGGGGGCTGCGCGAGCCCGCACTCGGACGGTCCCGGGGCGGTCTGACCAGCAAGATCCATCTGGCGTGCGACGCCCTGGGCCGCCCGCTCGCCTTCACTGTCACCAGTGGCAACACCAACGACTGCACCCAGCTCACCGCCGTGATGGAGGCGATTCGGGTTCCCCGGGTCGGTCTCGGACGGCCACGGGTCCGGCCCGCCCACGTCCTGGGCGACAAGGGCTACAGCTCGAAGGCCATCCGCGCCTGGCTCCGGCGGCGCGGCATCGGCCACACCATCCCCGAACGGGCCGACCAGATCCGTAACCGGCTCAGGCGCGGCAGCCGGGGCGGACGCCCGCCGGCCTTCGACAGGCAGCTCTACAAGCAGCGCAACGTGGTCGAACGCTGCTTCAACCGGTTGAAGCAATGGCGTGACATCGCCACCCGCTACGACAAAACCGTCGAGTCCTATCAAGCAGCCGTCACCCTCGCATCGCTCCTGATGTGGGCGTGACATTTGAAGACATCTCCCAGCACGGTCCCCCCAAGCGAAGGCGCACGCATCGTAGAGCCCGTGTGCGGCCACGGCCGGGACGAGGGAACGCTGCCACAGGGTGACTGCGGTGGTGGTCACGGCGAGGGCGGCCGCATGGGCGACGTTGACGCTCCCACCCAGAGCGTGTCCGGCGGCAAAAAGAATTCGCGAAGACCTCGGCCAGCGCCGAGCCCAGGCCCTGGGCGCCACCGGTGATGGCGACCACCTGGCGGGCCGGCTCCTCGGCCGCGCGGGGTTCGGGGCTCATCCGGCCTCCTGTTTCAGAGCTCGCTGCACGGCCGCCTGGACGGTTGGAGGGAAGAGGGTGGTGATGTCGCGGAGGTCTGTCATCACATGCCGGGCGTGCGGCCGCAGGGAGGAGTTGGCCGCGTTGTGCAGCAGGACCCCGTTGCCGGTGCAGGTGAACAGGCCCAGGTCGTTGACGTTGTCCCCGACCGCGAGGACACGAGCGGGATCCAGTCGGTGCCGGCGGCAGAAGTCATGCAGTTGCCGATGCTTGAGCTGGTCGCCGGAGACCGTGAGGTCGGTGCGGACGAGCACGCCGCCGGGATCGAAACGCAGGTGGATGTTGCTGTAGGAGTCGTCGACCCCCAGCCGCTGGGCCATGGCGGCGACGTACAGGTCGAAGGAGCTGGAGATCAGGGCCACCGGATGGCCGGTGGCCTGGAGGGCTGCCACGAGGGGGACCGCCTCGGGACGCAGCCGGACCGCGGCGAAGGCGTCCGTCAGCATCGTGCGGGTGACGGTCGGCGTTCGCGAGGTGAGCAGGGAGAAGAACCGGTGCGCGAGTTCGGAGACCTCACCGTTGTGGGCGTCGTGGATGAGGGTCGCGAGTGCGGGCAGGTCCGTCCCCAGCCTCCCGGCGGTGAGGTAGAGGGAGTTGTCGAGGGTCAGGGTGTCGTCGAGGTCGAAGACGACGGCGGCGGGCGGCGTTCGGGTCCCGTTCACGGTCGCACCCGCAGACCGCCGACGGCCCGCAGCGGGAAGTTCCTGCGGTAGCGCGGCCGTGTGCCGGGGACCAGCGCGAGGCCGGGTATGTGGAGAGCGAGCTCCTCCAGGGCGATCCCCAGTGCCATGCGCGCCAGAGGGGCGCCGATGCAGTAGTGAATGCCGCGCCCGAAGGCCAGGTGCGGGGCGGCCGACGTCCGACCGGGCAGGAAGCGGTCGGGCTCCGCGTACCGGCTGGCGTCGTGGTTGCCCGCGCCGTACAGCAGGAGCAGTCGGCTGCCGGGTGCCAGCACGGTGTCGGCGATGGTCACCTGACGCAGCGTCGTCCGGTACATGCCGAACAGGGCGGTGTCGAAACGCAGCCCTTCCTCCACCAGCCGGTCGGTGGTAAGGGCGCCGCTCACGTACTCCTGCCAGCCTCCGGCGGAGCGCAGTTGCTGCCACACGGTGGACCCGAGCGCCTGGGCGGAGGTCTCGTGCCCGGCCGTGATCAACGCGGGGATCTGGGCGGCGACCTCCTCGGCGGTGAGCTGATGCCCGGACGGCGCTTCGTGCAACAGGTAGGAGATGAGGTCCTGCTGCGGCCGGGCCCGGCGCTCGGCGGTGATGGCTGTGGCGAACTCGCCGTACTCCCGCAGTCCTCGGGCGCACTGCACGGCGTGGCCGGGGTCGAGGTCGTGGCGCAGCAGCAGGTCCAGGCGCTGCTCGCTCCACGTGCGGCACCGTTCGTGGTACTCCTCGGGGATGCCGAGCACGCTCAGGACGGCGGTGAGCGCGTACGGGCGGGCGAACTCGTCGACGAGGTCGAAGTCCGGTGCGGTGGTGAGGCGTTGCAGCATGCCGGCGGCCACCGCGCGGATGCGCGGTGCGTAACTGACCAGTGCCCGGGTCGTGAAGCCGACGTTGACGGCGGTCCGCACGCGGCCGTGCTCAGGGGGATCCAGGGAGCCCATCGAGACCCCTTGCCCCCGCCAGGACTTCAGCACCGCCTCCACTTCGGGAGGAAGTTCGGCGACGGGCCGCGGATTGTGCTCACGGGCAGAGAAGCTCTCTGTGTCCCGCAGCACTGCGACGATGTCGTCGTAGCGCGTGACGCACCAGGCATCCAGCTGTGAAGAAAAGAATACCGGTTGGAATTCCTGGGCCTGGCGCAGACCCGGAAAGGGGTTGTCCCACTGGGCGCCATAAGGGTCGAAGAAATCCTCGCCCCGTTCCTTCGACTCCGAGATGGCGCCGCTCATGACAGGACCGGAGAGCTGGAGCGACCAGAGCTCAGGCACCTGGTGCGAGCGGCCAGGGTCTGATCGCCACCGACGGCTTGGATACGTCGCACGAGCCCTCCCCTTTCAACAGCAGATCCGCCGTGTCATTCCCCCTCGCTTTCTGTTGAAACCTCGGAAGGAATGCCTTCAATTGTTATGTCGACGCACAGCTCGCCGGTGCACGTGGCGTTATTCACCTCCCCGTTCCACAGGGTGGTGGAACAGGTGACCAAGGGACCGCCGATCAACCTCGGCAACGGTGACGCGATGCCGGGTGGTCACTCGCGTAGAGCGGTGTCAGCCTCGCGCGAACCGGCCGTCCCCGGCAGGAGAATGTAACGACGGCGAGGGGCGGGACTTCGCTGGCCGGTCCGTGTACGGCCGGCGCGCCGGTGTGCGCCTCCCGTGGAACTCGCGGCCGTCAGGGAGCGGAGTCCGTACGCTTGGCGGCCGCCATCGACGCCGCAGGGCGGTGCGGCGGCCGCGTGCCAGCCGGACGCCGGAGTCGCCGTTGCTCCTGGTGGCGCTTCGTTGTCGGGGGTGGGAGTGCACGGCGGGCACGCGATGCTCCGGCGGCGCCGAGCTTCCTGCTCACGGGGGCGACCGAGCACGCCTCCGCGATGTTCGGCCTGTGCGGTGGAACGTTCTCCGGGGCCTGTACCGGGGTGACTTCCCTGTCGTCAAGCCTTCTCATGCTTTGGGACTCGATGATCGGCGATTCCAGGTGAGGCGCCGCTCGCTGTGGGACAACGGGCGTGAGGGGTCTCAGGGGTTGGCGACGTTGTAGGGGAGAGCGACGATGACGACGGATGAGATCGAAGCCGTTGGCTTGCGGACGACCCGTGTGGCACCACCGGCTCCGGTCGGGCTCGCGGCCGTGCGCGACCGGGTGGCCGCGCACCTTGGCGCCGCTGTCGACGCCGATGGCGCGGTGCGACAGCCGTGTGCCAGCCGCGCGCTGGAGTCGGCGCTACTGCTCGTGCTGCTGCGCCGGCGCGGCGGCCATCCCGGTCCGGTCCGGCGCCTCGTCGACTTCCTGGCCACGCCCCCGGCGCAGGCCACCGCCTTCGACAGCGCGTTGGCGCAGGCGGTACTGCACGGCCGGACGACCGGCGCTGATGTGGTCGGCGAGGAACTGCTGGCCGGCTTCGACCACTTCTCGATCGCGCGCAAGCGGCTGCTCTTCGACGCCTACCTCGCCGCGACAGGTGCGGTGCCGTTCGACGAGTCGATGCTGCAGCCGGTTCGGCTGGCGGGTCCCGGGGAGGACAACACGGTCTCCTGGATCGAGATGATCATGCTGAGCGTGCGGGTCCTGGTCGCGTACAGGCTCGGCAGGGGGGCGGAGGTCACGGACCTGGAGCGGGAGCGGCTGTTGGAGCTGCTGGGCTCCAGTGGTGCCCCGGTATGGGAGAACTATCTGGCGGCGCACCTGCCGGCGCTGTTGGCCGTTCAGGAATTCGCCCCGGCCCACCCGCTGACGGAGGCCGGTGTCAGCGGGCTGCTCGGGTGCCTGAACGTCGACGGCGGCGTGCCGCCCATGTCGAACCTGGCCGTGTTCAACACCGGGCCCGCCGGCCTGGCGCCGGCGCCGCCCGCTGGCTGCTCGACGCCCAGCACGAGGACGGCACCTTCGAACGCAGCTGGAGCCTGAGCGAAGCCAACACCATCTGGCGGGCGATGTGGGCCCTGCACTCGATGCCCGAACCGGCCCGCACCGACCTACGGTCGCGCATCGCCCACGCGAGCACCGCCTCCCACCGGTTCCTCGCCGAAGCGCAGAACGCCGACGGCGGCTGGGGCTACCGGCCCGGGGACCTCAGCGACATCGCCAGCACCTGCTACAGCCTGCTGGCCCTGTCGGCCATGGGCGCGCGCGTAAACCAGGACCCGCTGGTGCGGGCGGGAGTCTCACACCTGATCTCCCGTCAGGACCCGAACGGCGGCTTCACCGCCCCGCCCGACCAAGTGGCGCCCCGTCCGCTGCCCTTCGACGCGCCGGTCTTCTCCGACACCTGGGCCCTGCTGGCCCTTACCGGCTGCGACAGTGACTGGAACTGGTAGTGCCCGACACCCACGAGAACCAGCCCCAGCCGATCGCGCTGCCCGTCGACCGGCCCGACCCCCTCGGCCTGCCCGCCGCCTTCCAGCAGCTGCGCACCCACCTCCCGGTGGCACCCCATGGCCTTCCCCGACGGACCGCCGGGCTGGCTGGTCACCCGCTACGACGACGTCCGCGCCGGCTTGGCCGATCCGCGGCTGAGCTCCCGGCGCCCCCACCTCAACTCCCACGTACGGGCCAGCCTCATCACCCCCCAGGAGATGGCCGCCCTACGCCCCTTGGACCTGCTCACCAGCGACCCGCCGGAACACACCCGGCTGCGCCGCCTGGTCAACGGCCAGTTCACCGCCCACCGGATGAACCAGCTCGCCCCGCGCATCCAGGCCATCGTCGACGACCACCTCGACGCCCTGGCCGCAGGCCCCCGCCCCGCCGACCTGATCAGTACCGTCGCCCTGCCCGTCCCCGCACTGGTGATCAGCGAGCTGCTCGGCGTCCCCTTCACCGACCGCGACCTCTACCAGCGACTCACCCGCGAACTCCTCTCCCTCGACCGCACCCGCGAACAACTTCTTTCCGCCAAAACAGAGTTGAAGTCCTACCTCCTGGGCCTCATCCACGCCAAGCGGACCGCCCCCAGCGACGACCTGCTGAGCGGCCTCGTCAAGGCCCAGACCGACGGCACCCCCCTGACCGACGACGAGATCGCCGCGCTGGCCCAGCTCATCCTCATCGCCGGCCACGAGACCACCACCAACGCCTTCGCCCTGGCCGTCCTCCACCTGCTCCGCGCCCCTGGCCAGTGGCAGGCCCTGCACCACCGACCCCACCTAGTCGACGGCGTCGTCGCGGAGACCCTCCGGCATGCCACCGCGCTGCAGTTCGGACTGCTCCGCGTCGCCCGCGAACCCCTGTCCATCGCCGGCCAACCCATCCAGGCCGGCGACCGCGTCGTGCTCCACCTGCCCGCCGCCAACCGCGACCCCGCCCACTTCACCGACCCCGACCGCATGGACCCCCACCGCGCCAACGCCGTCAAACACCTCAGCTTCG
Source organism: Streptomyces sp. BHT-5-2 (assembly GCF_019774615.1). Lineage (NCBI taxonomy): Bacteria > Bacillati > Actinomycetota > Actinomycetes > Kitasatosporales > Streptomycetaceae > Streptomyces > Streptomyces sp. BHT-5-2. The sequence continues at coordinate 3,365,522 of NZ_CP081496.1, forward strand.
GCCACGGCCCCCACCGCTGCATCGGCGACCACCTCGCCCGCATCGAACTGCGCACCCTGCTGACCAGCCTCCTACGCCGCTTCCCCGACCTGCGGCTCGCCGCCGCCCCTGACGAGATCCGCACCCACGACCATCGCGTGGTCTACGGCATCGCCGAACTGCCCATCGCCTTCACACCCTGGCAGCCGGGCCCGGAAGGAGAACGCACACTGGGGCGCACGTGACGGCGGACCACAGCGGCGACTCACCCAGAGCGTGCCCCCGGCCGGACACGCTCCCAGCCCCGCCGACAGCCCAGGCCCGGCCAGCACAGGCGCAGCGCGGCGTTCACCGCCCGGGAAGGCACCGTCCGGACCATGGACTCGGCGTCGGGTCGGCCGGACCGCTCTCCCCCAACGGTTGCCCCGATCCCGGGTAGGCGCGCCGTAGGCCGCCCCAGGAACGAGGTCTCCCTCCCGTGCTGCAGGCCGACCAAGGGAGCCCTCGGCCACCTGCAAGGCGCCGCCGGCGGCATCGAAGCCATCGCCACAATCCGCCATGGCGGCAGCATCCTGGATACGGAAGCGGCGCAGGATCAGGCGCGGGGTCTCGATCTCGATCATCAGCGCAGTGTCACACGGCACGGTGGAACCCGGCTGTGCTTTGGGGACGGTGCCCTGGGCAACCGCCCTCGGCCTTGGTCACCGCCGACCGTGGGCTGGGCGCCGGTGTGCGGGCGCCGCCGACTGCGCCGGGCTCTACGCCGTCATCCCGTCGCGATGCTCCACACATCGGGGCCGCCGACGCGCCATTCGATCGCAGGGTCGTCGAGCCAGACGTCCTCCGGGTCCCGGCCGGCTCGGCGAAGGAACTCTCGCAGATCGGCCACGTCGAAGGCGACGCCCAGGCTCTCGGCATCGACATACACACGGCGGCCACCGGTCGGCGCCGGCGGATGCACCACGATGCGGGGCCGAGGCTTGGACATACCCCCACCCTGCCGATCCCAGATGCCCTGCGCCCGCCGTGCGAGCCCGGTCACCGGTAGACGTGGCCCGGTTGCGGACCGGGGTCGGGGTCATCGTGGTCCGCGCCGTAGACACGGCCGCGCATAGCTCGTCCATCCCCACAGCCTCGCACCCGCCACCGACACCACACCGAGAGGCCACAGCTCACACATGCCGGATCCGTTACACGGCCGAGGTCGGGCTGTTGGCCCGTTGACACCAGACCGCGTAAACAGGGTCAATCACGGCAAGTATGTTGACCCCCGTCCTGCAGAACCATCCCCTGTTTTCGGGAGCTGATGACATGCCCTCCATGAGCACCGACGGGAAACACCGTCAGGTTCGGCGTATCACCTCGATATCTGTCGCCGCTGTCGCCGCCGTCGGCCTGACGGCGACGGCCGGGCACGCGGCATCGCAGTCCGCCAGCCATTCCAGAGGGCACCCGACCGCTGCCCACTCCCCCATCGACGCATGCCGCAAGGGCCACGGCGGAGGCATCTTCACCGGCCCTGTAGAGGGAGTGTTGAAGTATAAGGCGGGGAAACTGACCGTCACGGAGAAGATCGACGGATCCAAGGACGACCCCCACACGGAGGAGTATCAGCTCTGCCTCAGTGCGCACACGAAGGTGTTCGGCGCCCTTCGCATAGGCGATGCCCATCGCCTCACCGTCAACAAAGAGGGCTACGGCACCACACCGCGCACCCTCACCCAGCTCAAGAACGCCGCCAAACGCGGCGACGTCATAGTTCGGGCTGACATCAAGGACAATGTCGCCATCAAGATCTGGGAGCACTACCAGCGGCGTTGATCCCGGACCAGGTCGACGAGGTCGGCGCCCGGCCGGATCTCGCAGAGATCCTGGCGTGGGAAGCGCCGCTCGGCCCTGAGCAGGCAGCCGCTCGGCTCGGCGTGCGTAGGGTCGACTAGGAGTGGATGCGGCGCCTCGGTTGGCTCACGTCTGTCTCCCACGGCCGCGTCCAGTGCGGAGCGTCCAAGGGCGGCGCCGTGACCGTGCCCCGCTTCTCCCCCGGCCACGTCGACGCGCTGCCCGCACAGCACCCCGAGGTCGACTCGACGCAGCTGCGCAGCATCCGCAAGGGCCGGCGTTCCCCGCTCGCAGTCCTTGCGACGGAGCGGCAGTCGGCAGCACCGGCGTGACCGGGTGCCGGTCCGAGGCGGGTGGAGTACCCGGAAACTCCGTCCGCCTCGGACCGGCGTTGAAAGCGGTTTTGACCACGCATCAGCTCGTCCATCCCACAGCCTCGCACCCGCCACCGGCAACCAACGAGCGCGTGGTTGGGCACGGTAGGTGGATACGGCGGGGGCGGTGGGGTAGCCGGGCCGCGCGCCGGAGACGGCAGTGATTCGCCAGCCTGGAAGCCTGGATCCCGCGGAACGTGCGCGTCACCTGGCGACCGCGGCAGGAAGGTGCTCCTCGGCGAAGGCGACGGCGTCGGCGACCGCCTTGTCCGCGGCAGGGAGGTGAGCGGCGAGCAGATGCCACACGTGTCCCATCCCCGGCGCGACATCCAGGCGCAGGGGTACGGAGTCCTCGGCCAGCTTGGCGGCCAGCCTGACCGCGTCGCTGAGCATGACCTCGTGACCGCCGGTCTGGATCAGAACCGGAGGCAGTCCGCGGGTGTCGGCGAAGACCGGCGAGGCCAGCGGGTTGTTCCGCGGGGCGCCGCCCAGGACGATGTCCGCGGCGCGGCTCAGCCCCGCACGGTTGACGGACGGGTCCACGCCGTCCAGCGTGAACATCGTGGCCCCGGTGTGTTCGAGGTTGGCCCAGGGGGAGATGGCGATCGAGGCGGCCGGCATCGGAAGTCCCTGGTCACGAGCGGCGACCAGGGCGCTGACCGCCATCGCGCCACCGGCGGAGTCGCCGGCGAGCACCACGTTGTGCGGTTCGGCGCCCTCTTCCAGCAGCCGGCGGTAAGCGGTGACGGCGTCCTCGATGGGGGCGGGGAAGACCGCCTCGGGCGCGAGCCGGTAGTGCGGGACCAGAACGCGGGCGCGCAGGCGTCGGGCGAGTTCGCCGACCAGGCCACGGTAGCCCTGCGGGTCTCCCGCCAGGTAGGCGCCACCGTGGAGATAGACCAGGTGCCGGCCGGGGACGGCGTCCGCGGGAGTCGCGCACTCGGCGGCCACCCCGTCCGCGTCCACGGAGTCGAAGGTCACCCCGTCCGGTGCCGGAAAGCTGTCCTGGAAGAACGTCCGGTAGGCGAGCCGGGCGTCCTCCAGAGTGTCGGGGCCCACCCCGGCGGCAGCGTCGATGACACCGCCGCTGCGAGTCGCCCATTCCTGGTAGAAGACGGGAACATCGATCCAGACCATGGCAGGCCCTCCTCGTCGCAGATGCACAGCGGCCGCGTCCTGGCCGCCCTGCGAGTCTTTGGCCCTCACATTTATGTGAGGGTCAAACGGGGCCCGAAGGCGACGCCGTACGCTCGGCGGCATGAGGATCGGAGAACTGGCGGAACGCACCGGCACCTCCCGGCGGTTGCTGCGCTACTACGAGGAGCAGCGGCTGATCACGCCTGGGCGTTCCTACAACGGCTACCGTGAGTACGAGGAAGCGCACGTGGGCCGTGTGATGCAGATCAAGGGACTGCTGGGCTCCGGGCTGCCGACCCGGATCATCCGGCAGATCCTGCCCTGCCTGGACAAGCCCCGGAGCATCTACTTCGACGATCTGACGCCCGAGATGCTCAGGGTTCTGGAGTGCGAACACGGCCACCTGACGAAGCGGATCGACTGCCTGACCCGCAACCGGGACGCGATCGGCGACTACCTGGAGACGGTACGCGGCATGAGAGCCGCCGCCGATCCCTCCGGTCGGGCGGGCGGAGGCTCGTAGGCTCCTTCACTTTCGCCGGAACAGCCTCCGCAACCAACTCCCCCTCGGCCCCGGGGCGACGAGGGCGCCGGCTGCACGAGGTCCAGCTCGACGCCGACGTCCTTGATCCGTACCGGACCACCGGCATCTCGCACGATCTTCATCAGCCGCTGGTAGTCCGGCGGCAGGATGTCCTCGCCCGCGCCGGCCTTCCGGTGCGGGACCAACAGCACAACCGCGCCCGCCCACTTGAGCCGTTTCCGCCTGCGTCGACGGCTTCTCCGCGTCGAGCTGGGCGTGCATGCGTTCCCACACGCGCATCGCCACCGCGCGTTCCTCCCGCTCGGCGCGGACCGCATCGAACCGTTCGGCCAGGAGCTTCTCCTCCTCGTCGAGCTCCGCCCGGCGGGCTGCGACGCGTTCGGCGACCTCGTTGATCTCCGTCATCCCGCGAGCCTACGAATCCCTACGCCGCCGCGACCTGGAAACGACGGCCTGGAAACGAGCGGCCCGGCGTTGACCACTGCCTGACGATCAAGGACACAGACTGCCGCCCGCGACCAGCACGAGCACCCCGGCACGACGCCATACCACCACGATTACCTGCGACTTCAAGATGGCGGGGCTTCAGTGGACGTCTCCGACCCACTTGACGACGCATAGAAGCGACCTTGGTACACCCAATGGTGGTCGTGGCGATGTCACCTGTGGTGTTCCGGTGCGTTCTTCGCCTTCGGCACATGGCCTAGCGTCGGCCGCAGGACCGGGGCATGGCGGGCCAAGAAGTCCCACAGCTGGTCAGCGACTGGCCCGTGCGGCCGGTCGCGCCGGCGAGCTGCCGAGAGTTCCTCAACCACACCGGGAAAGTGCCGTCCGGCGATGGAAAGCAGGCTTCCGTCACGCAACTCGGTCTCGATCATGAACCGCGGCACGTGTCCCCACGCCATGCCGTGCAAGATCAGCTCCTTCTTCATGAGGTGGTCCGGAACGGAGCTCCGGGGTGCGCCTTCGACCAGGAAATGGCCCTGCTCCGACGGATGCCGCGCCGAATCCCGGACGATGCATTGGGTGAAGACCTGCATCCGCTGCGGTGTGATGTCGGCGTCCGGAGGGAAGGGCAGGAAACCGGGCGCCACGACGGGCACCAGCGCGACGCGGCCGAGATCGATCCACTCCATCCGCACGTCGCTTTTGGGGACGCGGTGCACGATGAGGTCGGCTTCGTCCTCCAGCAGCCGCTCCCAGGGGCCGGTGACCGTCTCGAACTGCAGGTGCAGTCGTGTCTGCGGGCACTGCGCGAAGAAGCGGCTGAGCATCTCCAACACCGGTGGGAGTGGACACAGGTCCCCCAGCACCACTCGCAGTTCGGCCTCTTCGCCCATCGCCAACTGCGCGGCGTAGGTCTGCAGTTCCTCGGCCTCGTGCAGCAGGGAGCGCACCTTGCGGTGGAAGGCGTGCCCCGCCTCGGTGAGCTGAACCCGATAGCCCGAGCGATCCAGCAGTTCCAGGCCCAGCTGGCGCTCCAGCTTGGCGACTGCGGCGAACACAGAAGGGTGCGAGCGGTGCAGCCGCTCGGCGGCGGCCTGGAAGCCGCCGTCGAGCACAACGGCGTTGAAGCACTGCAACTCGTGGAGCGTGAAGTTTGACATTGTCCAGCAAACCTACAGGGCTCGTTGGATCTTTGTAATAGAACTCTGCAGACGGCGTTCATAGGCTGAGCGCATACCCGCTAGACCACTGGAGCCGACATGACTTCTCAGACCCGTACTGCCATCACCACCGGCGATGGCGTCCGCATCGTCTACCGCTTCGACGGTGACGAGAACAAGCCGGTGCTGCTGCTCTCGAACTCCATCGGCACCGACCTCCACATGTGGGATGGCCAGGTGTCGGCTCTGACCGAGCACTTCCGGCTGCTGCGCTACGACGCGCGCGGCCACGGCGCTTCCGATGTCCCGAGCGGCCCGTATTCCCTGGACCGACTGGGGCGCGACGTGGTGGAACTGCTGGATGCCCTGGGCCTGCAGCGGGTGCACGTGCTGGGCCTGTCTCTGGGCGGAATCGTCGCGCAGTGGTTGGGGATCCACGTTCCGGAGCGCGTTGACCGCCTGGTGCTCTCCAACACCGCCGCGTACCTCGGCCCGGCGAATCAGTGGGATCGACCGATCGCCGAACTGCTGGAAGCCCCCGACATGCAGGTCACCGCGGAGAGGTTCCTGCACAACTGGTTCCCGGCCCGCATGCTGCAAGGCGACGACGAGGTTGTCGAGGGCTTCCGCCGCACCCTGCTCGCCACGCAGCGCGAGGGCGTGGCCGGGAGCTGGGCCGCGGTGCGCGACTACGACCTGCGCCGCACGGCCACGCTCATCCACAACCCGACACTGGTCATCGCGGGCGAGCACGACACCGTCACGTCCGCCGACCACGGGAAGGAGCTCGCCGCGACGGTCCCCGGCGCGCGGTTCACCGTCCTGCCCACGGTGCACATGGCGAACGTAGAAGGGCAGGCGGAGTTCGTGGACTCTGTGGTGGACTTCCTCACAGAACAGTCTTGACGGTTACCGCGTCGTGTCTGGACGGCTCCTTCCCACTGTCACCGGGCTTCCGGATTGGTCGCGGTCATGGTGTTCGGCCACTGACCCAGGCAGTCCAGCAGCATCCCGGCGAAGGGGGCCGGAGCAGGCGATGGTAGGTCGCCGAGCCGGACCAAGACCTCGCCTTCCTCTTGCAGGACGTCGTCGGTGCCGAGTCGGGCGATCCAGGTGAGCGGCTGTGCGTGGAGAAGGACGAGCAGGGCGGCGACGCGGTCCTGGAGCGGCACGTCGTCGTGGTTGACGAGTTGCCTCAGCAGCGCGAGCCGCTGGTGCTGGGCGAGCGGGGCGGGATTGCTTGTGGAACGGTGCGGGACGGTGGCCTTCTGCATGTGTTTGGACCGCATCGCCCACCGCAGGAAGGCGTGGGTGAGGCGCCGGGCGGTGTAGCCGCCGGCGTACCAAGCATCGACTTCGGCCTGCGTGCAGTCGGCGAGAGACCATCCACGCTCGGCAAGATGATCGAGGAAGGCGGGCGCGAGGTGGATCTCGTCGCGGGCCTGCTGGACCTGCTTGCCGGTGAACGGACCGCGGCCGGCCAGGGTGTTGAGGCGGCGCTGGACGTGCCAGGCGGCGAAGAGCTCCAGCAACTGCCGGTGCCCGGCATCGTCGATGGCGGGCAGCCTCTCGGCGAGCCATCGCTGGAACAGCAGCAGTTGTCGGTCGACAGGTGGCAGGACCCCGACCTGGATGAGCAGATCACGCAGGTAGGCCACCGAACGCCAGGGGGTGAGCCGGCTCAGACCCTCGTGGGTGAACGGGACTTCACTGAACGGACAGGCACCCCGGTACGCGTGCTGTGGCCGGAGGGGCCATGCGCTGACCCCTTCGATGCCGCTACCCAACACACACGGGTTTCCCCGCATTCTTCAGGAGTTCGGCGCCCACCACAGGCCCGTACGCCCTCAGACCATCGGGCTGTGCGCTTGCGGGACGCGTCGGCCCCCGTGGCGGACGAAAAACACGTTGGCCGGCTGCCGCGGAGGTGCGACGATACGGATGTTTCCTATGCGGAGGGCCCTTGTTCGTTTTCGTCTGCGCGCGGTGTGATGCCGAACTGACCACCCCGTTGTCCCAGGTCTCCCTTCCGTTCCACGCCCATCAGAGATACGGGAACGGGATCCAGCTCCCGGTGCTTATGGACGCAGGGACGTTCGCCGTGGATCCGGATCCCTCCGGACCGCCGTGGCGGAAGTGGGACGAGATCGATCTGGGCGAAGCGGAGGCCCGCGGCATCTACGCGCCGGTCTACGCCCTGTCCGACGGTGCGCCCGGCGCGATCGTGATCGCACCCGGAGATGTGCGCGGCACCCGGTTCATTCCCGAGAAACGCGGCGGCGCCTGCTGCGGCGTCGACGGTAGGGACGGCCCGAACATGGCCTGCGAAGAGTGCGGCCTGCCCGTGGCGACCAGGATCGACGACTGCTCGCTCTGGCAGGCGGTGTGGCTCGCCCCACATGCCGTGCATCGCATACTCGTTGACGGTGCCGACACCGCGCCCCTCTCCTGGGAGGAACTGGTCAGGGAGGGGAAGAGCACACCCCCGTTCGAGCCGATCGCGACTTGGGGAGGACGGCTGGGAACGAGCCACTACTGGTCATGGAGCCCACAATGGGAGGCCGCAGCCGGCCGGGCTCTCGCCCACCTGCTGGCCGCCTCCGAAGGACAGCCGGTGGAGGTCCCCGAAGGTATGGCCACGGACGTGTTCCAACGCGCCCTCGACGCCCTGCTTCCCGTGGGTCCGTCGAAGCGGCGCGCCGTACTGGCCGGACCGGGACGGCCCGCCCCCGACGTGGGCGTCGACATCCTCCTCGTGCCTGTCCATCCGCAGACGGGTCAGACCTGGACCCCCGCCGGCCCGGCTGCGTCGGCATATCCGGTGCCGCTGCCGCTGGGGGTGTGGTTGTCGATGACTTCTCCCCAGCCGGACCTGCCGGTTCCAGCGTCGGGGGGCATACCCGGCGACGTCCTCCGTGACGACCCGCCCCTGCCGCGCCCCTGTCGACTGTTCCGGGCCGACCAGGGAACGTTCCAGCAGACGCTGGTCCGAATACCAGCCGTTCGCAGCCCGTGGCTGCGCGAGATCGTCGACAACCTCCCGCAGTACACGTCAACGGGCCTCTTCTAGCTGTCTGGCACCTGGTGTCAGCCGGACCGAAATCCCGACGAAGATGCCACCACGCTCTGCGGTGCCGCTGCTGCCGTCGCAGCCGGTGCGCAGGTCTACCTGCCGAGCCCGTCAGCGAGGGGCCGCGCCGAGCAACGCATGCGACAGGTCCGAGGCCGGTGAATGACGCGCTTCGAGCACCTGATGTTCCTGCCGGAGTTCGCCCAGTCGTTCAAGGGAGTCTGGTGTCCGCCCGACGCGTCTACACATGAGACCGCGCTGGGCGCACGCCAGTGCCCAGCGCGGGGCACCCGGCGCGATATCGGTCAACTGCTCGCCCATCTGCGGGGCTTCATCCGCGTTGCGGCCGGTGGTCGTCTTGCGGATCGGCTCTCCGGTGCACGAGGCTACGAGGCTGACGCCCTCAACTTCCGGGAGTAGCTGGAATGTCGTTGGTCTACGCGTTGTGCAATGGTGGGGACGGGGACGACGACCTGCCCGGATCACCTTGGACTCCCGACGAGCCGAGTCCTGACGGGACGACGCCGCCCGGCGACGGCACGCACCGCAGGGAATGAACCCATGACGGTGGCAGTGGATCGTCCCGGCCGCCGGCGGCTGGCACGATCGCTTCTCGATGCCGGTGCCCTGCGTCCGGAGTGGGAGGCGACGTTCACAACCGTCGACCGTGCGATGTTCTTGCCCGACGTGATGTGGCCGTGGGACATGATGAGCAGAGCGAGCAACCGCGTCGACAAAGCCACGGATGCGGATGCCTGGCATGCGGCCGCAGACGCGGACCAGCCGATCGTCACCCAGTGGGACGATGGTCGGCACACCCGCCCCGGCCCGGGGATGACGGCGACGAGTTCCTCCTCCATGCCCTCTGTCGTCTACCGCCTGCTCGGCGACCTAGACGTCGACGAGGGCATGCGCGTGCTCGACAACGGCACCGGCACCGGGGAGACCGCAGGTGCCCTCACTCACCGCTGCGGATCGGGCAAAGTCACCACGATCGAGGTCGACGCAGAGGCATCCCAGCAGGCCGCACAACGCCTCAACGCTGCGGGACTTCACCCCACTGTCGTGGTCGGCGACGGCACCGCTGGCGACTCGGCACATGGCCCGTACGACCGGATCCTGGTCACCTACGGCTTGCGGGAAGTCCCCGGCGCGCTGGTCGAGCAGACTCGGCCCGGCGGTCTGATCGTCGCCCCGTGGGGCACGCACTACAGCAACGCCGACGCCGTCGTCCATCTCACGGTTCAAAAGGCCGCCGCCTCGGGGCGTTTCACCAGCGGCGTCGAGTTCATGAAGTCGCGGAGTCAGCGCCGCACGGCGATCAGCCCCAGTGACTATGTGCCCTCCGAAGGGGTTCGCGGCGCCGACACATCGCGGACCAGTGTCACCGAGGAGCAATTCGCCAGCGGCCGCTTCGGCGTTCTGCCCTTCGTGCTCGGTCTCCGGGTCCGGGACTGCACCCAAGCCGTGGCCGACAAACGGGACGGCGCCCGGCCCGTCTGGTTCTATGGCCTCAGCGACCGGTCATGGGCGTGTGTGTTGTTCCGAGACGATCGCGCGGAGGCGCGCGTGTGGCAGTCGGGGCCGCGTCGGCTGTGGGACGAGGTGGAAGCCGCCTACCACTGGTGGACCGCCCAGGCCTCCCCCGGTTTTGACCGGTTCGGTCTGACGGTCACTCCGGATGGGCAACAGGTGTGGCTGGACGAGCCGGCGAACTCGTGGCCGGCATGACGCAGGTTTTCCCGAAAAGGACCGGCGCGATCCCTTCGGCACCGAGATCGGCGCGTCGAGGTGCTCATCAATCCGGTCGTAGATCCCCCCGGTCCTGGCCCCGCCTTGGCCGCGCCCAGGACCAGCAGCCGGCTCGACGAGCGCCATCGGCAGGTAGGAAGTGCCCAGTTGGGGGCGCTTCCGCGGCCCCGCGGTCCGGTCCCGGATCATGACGTGCTCGCCCTCAGCGACGCCGAGCAGTTGCGCGACGTCGGCCAGCGGCACGCCGACCGCCTGAGTCGGCGTGCCGGTACCGCGTCATTCCTTTGCTTTCTAGTCGAAGTAGCAGCCCAGCTCGCCGCGGTAGACATGCCGGCCCCGGCCACTATCAGTGCCAGAGCCGGGGGATGGATGAACGTGCCGCGGCGCCCCTCGCTTTAGAGCAGCACCCCTGAAACGAAGAAAACGCTCACCTTCGGCGAGTGGACGTCTGACCAGCAACTGCCCCCCATGAAAACGTCCGTACGCGTCTACTACGGCGACCAACTCAAGGAAAGCCGACCTCATCGGGGCGCTTGTCCTCACGGCCGACGAAACTGCCTTCACCGCACCGCAAAGGGCAGCCACCCACCACATCCGCCCTCTGCGGCCTGTTCCTGGTGCGCTCTGTCGCCCCGGCCCGGCTCACCCCTGCGCCTGGTGACCTGTCTCATCGAACTTTGACCCGTCTCACCGGACTTTGACCGGTCCCGCTGTGGGACGACGCTGGGCATCCGCGTTCGGGAGTCCAAGATTCGCCGAGACGATCACAGGCTCGGAGGCTGGCTCACAACGCCGCTCCGCCGCACGATTGCGCCGCCGGACGGCGGCATCACGCCAATACCGCGTATCTGGGGTTGCTCCGCGGTACTTCTCCGTCCTTTCGCCCGTTGTCCCCGGTGACGATCACTGCCCGCACCGTTCACCCGGTGCAGGCGGTGCCACGCGCCACGAAGGGACACTCCCTCCACATGAGCATGCATCACCTGGGCCGGACGGCTGCTGTACTGGGCGCTGCTCTCGCCCTGGCCACGGCCGCTACCGGGCTCCCCGCGTACGCCGCCGACCCCTCCGACACGACGGGCAAGCACACCACCGCCATGCGCAGCGGTGGCGATCCTGGGCAGTGCGACGACGACCCGGACGGCTGGGACCGCGACGGACTGTGCCTGAACGCCGCGGACAATCGCAAGGTCGATGCGTACCTTGCCCGGGCCCGCGCGGCGGAGCCGTCGATCAGCCGCGACGTACAGGCTGCCGCCAACCGCAGCCATGCCCAGCTCGTCGGCTTCGACCATCGCCTCAAGTCCCCCGACTCCCTCAAGCGGAAGGTCGCCACCGACCTCAAGGAGCATCCGGAACGCAACACCGACGACGTCCTGGCGCGTCTGAGTGACGCGGTGCGCTACACCCTCCAATGGCCCGACGGCCGCTACGTCAGCGGTGTCACCATCGCCTCGGATTCGCTGTCCGCCTGGGGCAGCGACACCACGAAGTGGTCCAACACCTGGGGTCGGGAGAAGGGCTACAAGGGACTCAACACGGGCTGGCGCGCGCCCGGGTCGCGGCAGCTGTTCGAGGTGCAGTTCCACACCCCGGCGAGCAAGTCCGCCCAGGAGGAAACGCACAAGTTGTACGAGGAGCAGCGGCTGCCGTCGACCAGTCCCGAGCGCAAGAGGCAGCTGCAGGACCAGCAGGACGCGATCTTCGCCGCAGTACCCGTCCCCGACGGCGCTCTCACCCTCGCTCCACCTGCCACTCGTCTGGTGCCGGCGGCCTGACGCCCGCTGCGCAGCCCGACCGCCCGCTCGGGGCTGCTCTCAGTTCCCCCGCGGCTCAGATTCGCCCCTGCGCCCGACCTGTTCTGAGAGATCACGGGCGGTGGGCGAGGATCCCCTTGCCCACCGCCCGTTCGCCATTACTACGCGAATGGCGCAGGATTCAGGATCACGACGGACAAGCTCAGACGATGCCAACCCCAATTTGAGCGTTGGCCTTCGCGGGCTTGTATTTCTTGCTGCCGTTGTAGATGGCGGTATAGCCGTTGCCGAGCGCCTGCACCCACATCTGAGGATCCCCGGCATACTGTCCGGACTGGATGACCGCTTCGCCATTGGCGTCGGTTGTGCCGGTGCCAACCTCCCTGCCGTCAACCGAGAATACGATCGTCTCGCCCTCGATCGGCTCACCGTCCCTGTCCAGGAGCCGTGCCAGGCCCTGGCCGCCGGCCAGCGAACCGATCTTGCCCTTCGTCCCCGACGCGGTAAGTCGAACGGCTTGCTTTTCGACCGGCTGACTCGACTGCGCCGGCTGCCCGCCCCCGGACGAACTTGACTGCTGCTTCTTCGCCTCTTCGAGCTGTTTCTTCAGCTCTTCGATCTGGTTCCGAAGATCCTTGTTGTTCTCTTGTAGCGCATCGATCAATTTCTGGTCACCGTCTGACATTGCACTTTCCTTCCTTTGCTGAACCTGACGCTGGCGCGCACGCCTCAAGGGTGGCCAGGGTCTATGCGGACCGCATATTTGACTAGCCCATTCAGGTGACGGTTGTGGGGTCGGGTCGACCTGTCATGATGTTGATCAACATCCCTGAATCTTCAACGGTTTCCCCTCAGCCTTCAGGGTCGAGGGCCCCGGATCCATCGCCCCACACCCTGACTCCCCCATGTCTTCAGCGCGCCGCGTCCCTCTCCGTCCGAGAAGATCGTCCTGGCCCGGACCGTGGACCTCCCCACCACCCCCGGCACCGACAGCCAAGCCATCGCACGAACCGCCCCGGGCATTCTCGGCACCCAGGACCCGCAGGCCCACCTCTTCGCCGTCACGCTGCCCAACGACGGGAACACCCCGCTCGTCCTGTTGGGCGTCACGCCCGAGACGCTGCCGATCCGCCACGGCGACCGGCTCAGGCTCAAGCCCCTGGCCGGCTCCGCACCTGGTCGCCGCGATCCCTCATGATCCGCGCGCTGGAGCGCGTACTCCGCGGCTTCTACAGCGGTCTCATCGGCTGGACGGACCGCCACGGCAACGGCCAGTGGGAAATTGCCCTACGCTGCGCCGAACTCAGTTCCACGCGGCTGCGGTTGTACGCCGGCGCCGGCATCGTCGAGGAAGCCGTCCCGCACACGGAACTCTCCTGAACCGAAGCACAGTTGGGAACCATGCGTGACGCGATCCGCCGACCGTGTGCTCACCGATCGCCTGCTGCAACACGTCACCGCCCCCCGGGCCCTGGCGGAAGTGCGGCGCGTCCTGCGCCCTGGCGGCCGCCTTGTCATGGCGGAGCCCGACTGGGACTCGCTCGCCACCAGCGCGAGCAGAGTGGGTACCACCGCGCACACTGCGGCAGACCGCAGCACGCAGGACGTCGACGCGCTGGCGGTGCCGGAACCGGGAGAGTGGGTGTACGTATGGGCCTGGCAGGACGCGATGCTGGACTCCCCCGCCGTCGCTGCGCAGGGCCTGCGGGCGGCTACCGGTTCCCCATGGCGGTTGCTGCCCAAGTTCCGGCACAAGCAGTCCGAAGAGCTGTCCGCCCGACGAAGGACGAAGCCTGCCGGCGAGCCCGCTGAACGCCAGGGACGACGACAGTCCTGTCGTCGGCGGCAAGCTCGCTGCGGTACGCCGCTCCACCGCGTTAGCCGTCCGTTAGCGCAACATCCGACCGTTGAAGTTGATCGTCGTCCAAGAGCGAGACGAGAGATCACAGCAACGGGAGGACAGCGATTATGAAGTGGGGAACCGGCATAAGTGCCGCAAGAGCAGCCGTCGTGCTCGCAGGGGGAACCGCTGCGGCTGCACCCGTGCACATGGGCAGCGCAACCGTCACCAACCGCGCCGCCGACCGTCCTTCCTGTTCCACTGGCCGCTGGGTCGACATCCACGACAGCAACCGGTATCCGGCGATGGTCCAACAGCTCCGGACAGCCGCCGAGCGCCCTTGGTCGTGGTGGCGTGGTGGAGGGGGTGCCGCTGCCCGACAGTGCAGTGAGCATTTCCCTTTTGGGCGTGAGGGTTGGAACCAACCGGTGTGGCTTACATCTTGTGGTGCGGACAGAGGTTTCGCGCATCACGTTGGGAAATCGTCGTATCCCTCACAGCCGGAAGGGCTCTTGTGACCATGGTTTCCAAGGCCGAGCCAGTGGATCAGATCTCGGGCGAGGGCGTGCGCCGCACGATCGGTGAAATCTGGAGAGAGGTGTTGCGCGTCGAGGAGTTGCGCGAGGGCGACAACTTCTTCGAACTGGGCGGTCATTCACTGACGGCGTCGCAGGTCATCTCCCGTATCGAGCGGTCGCTGGGCGTCGAGGTCCCGCTGGGCGACTTCTTCGAGCGGCCCACCGTCGAGCAGCTCACGGACTTCGTCCTGCGGCGCCGCGGACACGAGGGAAGTGCGGGGGCGTGAGCGGGGGCATGAGTGCGGACACCTGCCTGTCCTCGGCTCAGCAACGGCTGTGGTTCGTCTGGCAGTTGCGGCCCGACGGCAATGAGTACAACGTGCCCAGGGCCACCCGGCTGCGCGGCGCGCTGGACGTCGGCGCACTGCGGCGGGCCATCGACCGGCTGGTGGCGCGGCACGACGCGCTGCGCGCCTCCTTCCCGACCGTGGCCGGTGCACCGGTGCTGCGGATCGCCGCCGAGATGAGCGTGCCGCTGCCGCTTACCGACCTGAGCGCGCTGCCCACCGCCGAGCGGGAAGCGGCGCTGGGCGAGGCGGTGGCCCGCGCCGCCCTGGCGCCGTTCGACCTGGAGAGCGGCCCGGTGCTGCGCACGGAACTGATCCGGCTGGCCCCGGACGACCACGCGCTGGTCCTCACCTTCCACCACATCGCCGTCGACGGCTGGTCCATGGGCATCATCGACCGCGAACTGTCCGCCCTGTACGCGGCCATGGTGGCCGACGGCGACGACCCGCTGCCCGCGCCGGGGCGCTCGTACCGCGACTGCGTCGCCGCCGAGCGACGGCTGCTGGAGGGGCCCCGCCGCCACGAGGCACTGGACCACTGGCGCGCCGAACTCGCCGGCGCGCCGCTCGAACTGGCCCTGCCGACCGACCGGCCGCACCCCGCGGCACCGAGCTTCGCTGGGGACAGTCGCGCCTTTCCCTTCTCGCCCGAACTGGCGGAACACGTCGACGCCGTCGCCGCCCGCTACCGCGTCACCCGCTTCATCACCCTGCTCAGCGGCTACGCGGCCCTGCTCTCCCGGATGACCTCCGCGCCCGACCTGGTCATCGGCGTACCGGTCAGCGGCCGTACGGAGATGGAGGTCGAGGGCACTGTCGGGCTGTTCGTCAACATGCTGCCACTGCACGTCCGTTGCACTGCGGACACCACCTTCGGCACGCTGCTGCACCAGGTGCGCGACACCTTCCTCGCCGGGCACGAATACCAGGATCTGCCCTTCCAACTGCTTGTCGAGGAGGTACAGCCGGACCGTTCGACGGCCCGCCACCCGCTGTTCCAGACGGTGGTCACCTACGAGGATCTGCCCGGCGAAGGCACCGCGCTCCCCGGCCTCGACACGTCGCCGCTGCCGGTCCCGACGCGGACGGCCAAGTACGAGCTGGCGCTGCATCTGGCGGGCAACCGGCAGCGCACCGAGGCATGGGTGGGCTACCAGACGGACGTCTTCGACGGCCGCAGCGCCGAGTTGATCGGCGAGCGCTACCTCCGCCTGCTGTCGGCCGCCCTCGCCGCGCCGGACACCCCGGTGTCGCGACTGCCCGTACTCGGGTCCGAGGAGGAGCGGATGCTGCTCACCGACTGGGCCGGAGCCCCGGAGCGGGCGGCCCGGCCCCCCGTACGGGAGCGGGTCGACCGGCTCGTCGAGCGGCAGGCGCGGGCCCACCCGGACGCGGTGGCGGTACGGAGCGACGAGGGCACCCTGACGTATGCCGAACTGGACCGCGCGGCCGACCTGATCGCGGCCGGGCTGCGCGCGGCGGGCGCGGGGCCGGGAACCCTCGTGGCGACCTGTCTGCCGCGCGGCGCTGACCTGGTGACCACGCAGCTCGGCGTCCTCAAGAGTGGCGCGGCCTACGTCTCGCTCGACCCCGCGCACCCCGCGTCCCGGCTGACCGCCATCCTCGCCGAGGCACGTCCGCTGCTGGCGCTGACCGACCCGGAGCACCGCGCGGCCCTGGAGTGCGAACGGGTGGAGACGCTCAACTCGCTGCGCAGCGGGGAGGATTCGGCGGATTCGGCGGACGACCCGCCCGTCGCGCCCGCCGGTCTCGATGATCTCGCCTACGTGATGTACACCTCCGGGTCCACGGGACGGCCCAAGGGCGTGCTGGTCGAACACCGCGCGCTGGCGAACCTGGTGACCTGGCACCGCGCGGAGTTCGGCATCGGACCGGGCGACCGCGGCACCCTCATCGCCGCCCCCGGATTCGACGCGTCCGTCTGGGAGACCTGGTCGGCCCTGACCGCCGGCGCCACCTTGGAGGTGCCCGCGGCCGAGACCGTCCTGTCGCCGCCCGAACTGCGCTCCTGGCTGACCGAACGGCGGATCACCAGTGCCTTCCTGCCCACGCCCCTCCTGGAGCGGATGACCCAGGATCCCTGGCCCGCCGGGTCGGTCCTGCGGTCGGTGCTGACCGGCGGCGACCGGCTGCGCGGAACGGGTCGGCACCCGCTGCCCTTCCGGCTGGTCAACAACTACGGCCCCACGGAGAGTACCGTCGTCGCCACCTCGGGCACGGTCCCGGCCGACGGCGGCGAGCGGGACACCCTGCCCGGCATCGGGCGGCCGATCGCGGGGGCCGAGGTGTATGTGCTGGACGCGGAGTTGCGGCCGGTGCCGGTGGGGGTGCCCGGTGAGCTGTACCTGGGCGGGGCGACACTGGCCCGGGGCTACCTGGGTCAACCCGCCCTGACCGCGGACCGCTTCGTGCCGCACCCGTACAGCCGGGTGCCCGGTGCACGGCTGTACCGTACGGGCGATCTGGTGCGCTGGCGCACCGACGCGGGCCTGGACTTCCTCGGCCGCAACGACCACCAGGTCAAGATCCGAGGCATCCGGGTCGAACCCGGCGAGATCGAGAACGTGCTGCGCGCCCACCCCGACGTACGCGACGCGGTCGTGACGGTCGTGAGCCCGGACGGCACCGCGGAGCCCGAACTCGCCGCTTATCTGGTGCCCGTCGACGCCTCCGGCACCCCCGACCTCGCCGCGCTCCACGACCACACGACCCGGCACCTGCCCCGCCATATGCACCCGCGCCGCTACCTCCTCCTGCCCTCGGTGCCGCTCACCGCCAACGGCAAGGTCGACCGCACGGCGCTCGCCGGGGCCGCCCGGGAACTCGCCCCGCCGTCCGCCGCCGCCCACCGGCGCGCCAGGACACCACTGGAGCGGCTGATCAGCGACGTATGGGCGCGGGCGCTCGGCCACGAGTCCTTCGGGACGGACGACAACTTCTTCGACGCGGGCGGCCATTCGCTGCTGCTGGCGTCGGTCCGCGACCGGCTCGCCGCCGAACTGGGCACCCCGGTGCGGATCGCCGACCTCTACGCGTACCCGACCATCGCCACCCTCGCCCGGCAGCTGTCCGGCGCCCCGGGCAGCACGGCCGGGGACCGGCCGGCGGGCCGTACCGGCGGCGTGGACGGCGGCGCTGAGCGCCGTCGGCGCGGCGCGGCCCGGCTGACGGCGATGCGGGCGCGGACCTCTTACGGAAGGGCTGAACGACAGTGACCGCCGAGTACTTCAACGAGCACGTCGAGGCGGAGGGCGTCGCGTACGACGCCGAGGCCGACGACACCCAGATCGCCGTCGTCGGCATGGCCTGCCGCTACCCCGGAGCCGTGACCCCGGAGGAGTTCTGGCACAACGTGGTGACCGGCGTCGACGGCGTACGGACCCTGACCGCGGACGAGTTGCGGGCCTGGGGCGAGGACCCGGCGCGGCTGTCCGATCCGCGCTATGTCCGCGAGCACGGTGTCGTCGCGGACTTCGGTGACTTCGACGCCGAGTTCTTCGGCGTCTCGGAACGCGACGCCGACCTGCTCAATCCGCAGCACCGGATCTTCCTGGAATGCGCCTGGGAAGCGCTGGAACGGGCGGGATACGACCCGCTGGCGGTCCCGGGCACGACCGGGCTGTACGCGGGCGCCGGGCGCAATGGCTATGCCTCGGTGATCCGGGAGCGGAGCGACCGCTTCCCGGGTGTGGACGACCTCACCCTCAGTCTCGCCAACGACCCCGAGCACCTGTGCTCCCGGGTGTCGTACATCCTCGGCTTGACCGGGCCGAGCGTGGCGGTCATGACCGCGTGCTCGACCTCGCTGGTCGCGGTGCACACGGCGAGCCTGGCGCTGCTGGCCGGTGAGTGTGACACGGCGCTGGCGGGCGGGGTCACGCTGCGGGCGCCCCGGTCCGGTTACTGGCACCGGGAGGGCGGGACCATGTCGCCGGACGGGCGCTGCCGGACGTTCTCCGAGGACGCGCGGGGCATCGTGGCCGGGGACGGCGCCGGGGTCGTCGTACTGCGCCGGCTGCGGGACGCGATCGAGGACGGCGACCACATCCACGCGGTGATCCGTGGCTCGGCCGTGAACAACGACGGCCACGACCGCGCCGGTTACACGGCTCCCGGCGTGCGCGGCCAGGAGGAGGTCATCCGCCGGGCGCAGCTCGCGGCCGGGGTGTCCCCGGGCGACATCTCCTACATCGAGGCGCACGGTACGGGGACGCCGGTCGGCGACCCCATCGAAGTGACCGCGCTGGCCCAGGCGTTCGGCGCGGACGGCACCGGTGACCGCACCGCGCGGGACACCGACGCCGAAGGTCCCGTGGCCCTGGGCTCGGTCAAGACGAACATCGGGCACACCGACACCGCCGCCGGAGTCGCGGGCCTCATCAAGACCGTCCTGGCGCTGGAGGACCGTACCCTCCCGGGCACCCTGCACTTCACCGGGCCGAACCCGCGGATCGACTTCGCGGCCACGCCCTTCAGCGTCACCACCCGGACCCGCAAGTGGGAGACCAGCCGGCTGCCGCGGCGGGCCGGGGTCAGCTCCTTCGGGATCGGCGGCACCAACGCGCACGTGGTGCTGGAGGAGGCGCCGGACGCCGTGCCGGCCGCGCTGGCGCCCGCCCCCGCCGAGCAGCTCCTGGTCCTCTCGGCCCGGACACCCACGGCCCTGGACGCGATGGCCGGGCGGCTGGCCGAGCATCTGCGCGGGCACCCGGAGCTGCCGCTGGACGCCGTCGCCCGGACCCTCCAACTGGGACGGCACGCGTTCGGTCACCGCCGTTACCTGGTCTGCGCCGACCGCGCCCAGGCACTCGCGGCGCTCGCGGCACCGGCGGCGGAGGACAGCGCCGTACGGTCGCCGGGCGATCCGGGCGGGGTACCGACCGTCCTCGCGTTCGCGGGCGCGGGCGCGTGGGAGGTCCGCTCCGCCCGCCAGCTGTACGCGTCCTTCCCGGCCTTCCGGGACGCGGCCGACGCCTGCTGCCGGGCGCTGGCCGGGACCCTCGGCCAGGACCTACAGCGGCTGTTGACAGCGGACGCGGAGGCGGCGGCCGATCCGGAGCCGGAGCGGGTGGCACGCTTCACCGTCGCCTACGCGCTGGCCCGCACGCTCATGGACTGGGGCGTGGCTCCCACGTCCGTCACGGGGCGGGGGCCGGGTGCCCTGGTGGCCGCGAGCGTCGCCGGGGCGCTGCCGCTCGCCGACGCGCTGCGGATCGCCGACGCGGCGGCGCGGGGCGGGGATCCGCTGCGGGAGGCGGTCCGGGGCGCCGCCTGGGGTACCTCCGAGCTGCCCTGGACCCATGCCGTCACCGGCGCGCGGGTGAGCCCGGGCGAGGCGGCCGACCCGGGCTTGTGGACGGAGCTTCTGGAGCGGACGCCCTCTCAACCTGCCGACGCGCCGACCCTGTTGACGGGTTCGGCGGGAGCCGACCGGCTGGTGCTGGAGATCGGGCCGGGGCGGACGGGCAACGCCCGCGCCGCGCTGCTCGACGCCGTGGGCTGGGCGTGGCGCGGCGGCGCGACGATCGACTGGGACCGCCTGCACACCGGACCGGACCGGCGCCGGGTGCCGCTGCCCACCTACCCCTTCGAGCGGCGGACCCATCTGGTGCGGCCCGAGCCCGCGCCCGAGACGGCCCGCGTCCCGGAGACGGCCGCCGCCCTGGCGCCGGTGGAGACGGAACGGCCGACTCCGGACGCGCCCGAGCCGGTCGAGCAGGTCCTGCTCGCGCTCTTCCGGCAGGTGCTCGGCACGCCCGAGGACGTCGCCGATCCCGACTTCTTCGAACACGGCGGGGACTCCCTCGCGGCCGTCGAGCTGGTCTCCCTCATCGAGACGCGGCTCGGGGTGGGGGTGTCGCTCGACGACGTGTTCGACCACCCGACGGTCAGCGGCCTGGCCCGCGTCGTCGAAGGGAGCCTCACATGACGGACCGGACCGCTCTCGTGACCGAGCCCGCCGGCACGGCGGACGCGCACCGGTCCCACCCGGCGTCCTTCGCCCAGCGGCGCCTGTGGTTCCTGGACCAGCTGGACTCGGGCAACGGCGCCTACAACCTGGTGGCCGCCCTGCGGCTGCGCGGGCCCCTGGACACCGAGGCACTGCACTGGTCGCTGAACCGCGTGGTGGACCGGCACGAGGTGCTGCGCACCGTTTTCCGGGCCGACGCGGAGGGGGAGCCCCAGCAGCAGGTGGCGCCCCACCGCACGCTCGCCCTCCCGGTCACCGACCTGACGCGGCAGCCGCTCGAAGACCGTGCCGAGCGGGCCCGGACGCTCGTCGAGACGGAGACCGAGCGGGCCTTCGACCTGGCTGCGGGCCCCCTCATCAGGACCCATATGGTGCGCCTGGACCAGCGGGACCACGTGCTCGCCGTGATCTGCCACCACACCGTGTGCGACGGCTGGTCCATGGACCGGCTCTTCGCGGAACTGTCCGAGCTGTACGCGGCGCGCACCGCCGGGCGCGTACCTGCGCTGGAGCCGCTGCCGATGCAGTTCGGGGAGTACGCGGCCCGGCAGCGCGACGAACTCGCGGGGGCCAAGACGCAGACCGCGCTGGCTTATTGGCGGGCTCGGCTGGACGGGGCGCCGACGCTGCTGGAGCTGCCTACCAGCTTTCCCCGCCCCGCCGTGCAGGGCTTCGACGGCGCGACGCACACCGTGCCGCTGAGCCGCGAGACCTGGCAGGCGGTTCGGGCCGGCGCGGCGCGGCACAAGGCCACCCCGTTCATGCTGCTGCTGTCGGCGTTCGCCCTCCAGCTGTCCCGCCTGTCGGGCGCCGAGGACCTGGTCATCGGCAGCCCGAGCGCCGGGCGCGCCCGGCCCGAACTCGCCCCGCTGGTCGGCATGTTCGTCAACACGCTGCCGTTGCGTATCGACCTGTCCGGCGATGTGACGTTCGAGGAGCTGCTGCGCCGGGTGCGGCGCAGCACCCTGGACGCCTTCCCCCGGCAGGACGTACCACTGGAGCGGATCGTCACGGAGCTGGGTCCGGAGCGCGCCCGCAGCCACGACCCGCTGTTCCAGGCGATGTTCGCGCTCCAGCAGCCGCTGGCCGCGCCCGAGCTGGTCGGTCTGGCGACGGACATCTTCCCGGTGAGCCCGCGGACGACCTTCACGGATCTCTGGCTGGAGATCCGGCCGCACACGGACGGCACAGGCGGCGCGGACTGCTGCTTCCGCTACCGCACCGAACTCTTCGACGCGGCGACGGTCAGCCGCCTGGCGCGGCAGTACCGACACCTGCTGCGCACCGCGCTGGACGCCCCGGAGACCCGGCTGTCACGGTTCTCCCTCACGGACGAGCAGGAGACGGACCGGCTGCTGCGCCAGGGGAACCGCAGCGCGGAGGCGCACCCGTGGGACGGCCCGGTGCACGACGCCGTCGACCGGCAGGCGCGGCGTACGCCCCGGGCCACCGCCGTGGTCTTCGCGGAGGAGCGGCTGAGCTACGCGCAACTCTCCGCGCGGGCCGGCCAGTTGGCGCGGCACCTGGCCACCCGCGGCGCCGCGCCGGACATCCCCGTCGCGGTCTGTCTGCCCCGCGGTACCGGTCTGGTCACCTCGGTCCTGGCCGTCATGGCCAGCGGGAGCGCCTATCTGCCGCTGTCTCCCGAGGACCCGCCGGACCGGCTGGTGCGGATGCTTCGCGCGGCGGGCGCGGCCCACATCCTCACCACGCGGGAGCTGGCTCCGGTCCTCGCCGACGCGGGCGCGCCCGTCACGGCCGTGGACACCTTCCGCTGGGAGGAAGGCGGGCGGCCGGACCAGCCCATGGCCACCGGCCGGGTCGGCCCCGACCACCTCGCCTACGTCATCCACACCTCCGGATCCACCGGTGCCCCGAAGGCGGTGGGCGTCCCGCACCGCGGCCTGGCCAACCGCGTCCACGGTATCCAGGACACCCACGGCCTGGACGCCTCGGACCGCGTCCTGCACAAGACGCCCGTCACCTTCGACGTCTCCCTGTGGGAGCTGCTGTGGCCGCTGACGACGGGGGCCACGCTCGTCGTGGCGGAGCCGGGCGGCCACCGCGACCCCACCTACCTCGTCGAGCTGATCGAACGCGAGCGGGTGACCACCGTGCACTTCGTGCCGCCGCTGCTCGCCGCCTTCCTCGAAGAGCCCGGACTGCACCGCTGCGCGTCGCTGCGCCGGGTGCTCTGCAGCGGTCAGGAACTGCCCCGCGCCACCCGCGACCGCTGCCTGGAGCGCCTGCCCGCCCGGCTGTTCAACGCGTACGGACCGACCGAGGCGTCGATCGAGGTGACCGAGGAGGAGTGCGCGCCGAGGGCCGCCGGAGGAGGGGCACCCGATCCGCGGGTCTCCATCGGGCGGCCGATCGCGGGGGCCGAGGTGTATGTGCTGGACGCGGAGTTGCGGCCGGTGCCGGTGGGGGTGCCCGGTGAGCTGTACCTGGGCGGGGTGACACTGGCCCGAGGCTATTTGGGTCAACCCGCCCTGACCGCGGACCGCTTCGTGCCGCACCCGTACAGCCGGGTGCCCGGTGCACGGCTGTACCGTACGGGCGATCTGGTGCGCTGGCGCACCGACGCGGGCCTGGACTTCCTCGGCCGCAACGACCACCAGGTCAAGATCCGGGGCATCCGGGTCGAACCCGGCGAGATCGAGAACGCGCTGCGCGCCCACCCCGACGTACGCGACGCGGTCGTGGTCGCCACCCGCCCGGACGGCGGCACGAGGGTACGACTCACCGCGTATCTCGTGCCGTACGAAACCGGCGGATCCGAAGCGGCACCGGACGCCGACGCCCTGGTCGCCTCGGTGGGCGAACAACTGCGGGCCCGCCTGCCCGAGTTCATGGTCCCGTCCCGGACCGTCGTGCTGCCCCGTCTCCCGCTCAACGCGAGCGGCAAGGTCGACCGGGCCGCCCTGCCCGCGCCCGCCGACCCCGCGCCGGCCCCCGCGACCGACCTCGTGGCACCCACGGACCACGTCGAAGGCACGCTCGCGCGCATCTGGTCCCAGGTGCTCGACCGGCCGGGGGTCGATGTGACCGAGGACTTCTTCGCCATCGGCGGGGACTCCCTCAAGAGCATCCAACTGGTGCACCGGGCGCGGGAAGCCGGGCTGTCGCTGCGCGTCGGCGACATCTTCCACCACCCCACCGTCCGCGACCTCGCGGCCCACGTGCGGCGCACGGCCGCCCCCTCCCCCGCCGAGCCCCGGGAGGACCGGTGAAGAGCCCCTGGCTGCTGCGCTTCCCGCCGCGCCCCGACGCGCGAGTGCGCCTGGTGTGCCTGCCGGGGGCGGGCAGTACGGCGTCCATGTACCACCCGTGGTCGACGCGGTTCCCCGAGGAGGTGGAGATCTGCGCGGTCCAACTACCGGGCCGCGGCGGACGGTTGCGGGAGACCGCGTACCGCCGGATGGAACCGCTGGCCGACGCCCTGACCGAGGTGCTGCGCGCCGAGTGCGACCGCCCCGTGGTCCTCTTCGGCCACAGCCTCGGCGCCCTGATCGCGTACGAGGTGGCCGCGCGGCTGCGGGAACTGCCGGGCGCGACGGTGGCCGCGCTGATCGTGGCGGCCCACAAGGCACCCCATCTGGGCAGCGCGGAGGTGTCCAGCCACGATCTGCCGGACGAGGAACTGCTGGCCTTTCTCGACCGGTTGGGCGGCACGCCCGAGGGGGTGCTCGCCCGGCCGGACATCCGGCGGCTGGCACTGCCCGCCCTGCGGGCCGACTTCGAGCTGGACTTCACCTACGCGTACCGCGAGCGGCCCCCGCTGGACATTCCCCTCTGCGCGTTCGGCGGCGCCGCCGACGCCCTGGTGTCGGAATCCGAACTCGACGCCTGGGACCGGCACACGGCGCGCACCTTCCGTATGCGGCGCCTGCCCGGCGGCCATTTCTTCCTCACCGGCCCGCACGGCGCCGACATGCTCGCGCGGATGCGTGCCCAAATGCTCGCCCTCGCCCGGCCCGACCTGCCGGACCACGGCAGGCCCCACACAGCGACACCCCGCACAGGAACACCCCGCACAGGAGAGGACCGCGTCGCCCATGTTTGAGGACGATGACGACCGCCAGTACACCGTGGTCCGCAATCACGAGGACCAGTACTCCCTCTGGCCGGCCGACCGCCCCGCCCCGGCCGGCTGGGAATCCGTGGGAGTCACGGGCCCCAAGTCCGCGTGCCTGTCCCACATCAGTACGGCGTGGACCGACCTGCGCCCCCTGAGCCTGCGTTCCTGACAAGGAGGAGACCCACGTGCTGGCACAAGCGACGCTGCACCGGCTGTTCGAGGAACAGGCCGCGCGCACCCCGGACGCGCAGGCCGTGACGGACGGCCGGCAGTCCCTGACCTACCGTCAACTGGACGACCGGGCCGCCCGCCTGGCCACCGCCATCCTGCGGCACGCCCCCGCGCCGGGCACCCGGATCGGCCTGTACCTGCGCCGAGGGGCCGACGTGGTGGCCTCGGTGCTCGCCGTCATGAAGGCGGGCTGCGCCTACGTACCGCTGGACCCCGCGTACCCGCACGACCGGGTGCGCTACATGGCCCGCGACGCGTCACTGGACCTGGTGGTGACCGACCAGGACGCGGCCGCGGTGCTGCCCGAGGCCACCGTCATCACCGTCGATGACGCCGTACACTCCCAACCTCCCCTGGAGAGCGGCCGGGTGACGGTCACCCCGGACATGCCCGCCTATGTCATCTACACCTCCGGGTCGAGCGGCGATCCCAAGGGCGTCGAGGTGTCCCACCGGAACGTCACGGCACTGCTGGCGGCCTGCGACCGGGTGTTCGCGCTGCGCGACGACGACGTGTGGACGCTGTTCCACTCGCCCTGCTTCGACTTCTCCGTCTGGGAGATGTGGGGTGCCCTGGCCCACGGCGGCAAGCTGGTCGTGGTGCCGGCCGAGGTCGCTCGTTCGCCCGAGGCGACCCTCGACCTCGTGGTGTCCGAGCGCGTCACCGTCCTCAACCAGGTGCCCTCGGTGTTCCGCTATCTGTCCCGGTCGGCGGTGGCCCGCGCCGAGGACACCGCCGACCGGCCCGGAACGGCCCTGCGGTACGTCATCTTCGGCGGTGAGCCGGTGGACGTCGAAGCGGTCCGCGCCTGGCGCCGACTCCACGGAACACACACGGAGTTCTTCAACATGTACGGCATCACCGAGACGACGGTGTTCGCCACCTACCGAAGGCTGCCGGAGAGCGAGATCGACCCACCGTCGACGGCCGCCCCCGATGCCCCGGCCACCTCGGACGCCCCGACTCTCACGGGCGCGGCCGCCGACCCGGAGCTGAACATCGGACGTCCGCTCGACGGCTTGGAGGTGGTGCTGCTCGACGAGTGGGGCGGCCCCACCCCGCCCGGAAGGACCGGCGAACTCTGCCTCGCCGGAGACCAGTTGGCGATCGGCTACCTGAACCGTCCGGAGCTGACCGACGAGCGCTACCCCCTCCTCGACGTGTCGGGCACCGGCGAGACCCGGCGCTACTACCGCAGCGGCGATCTGGCCGTGGCCCGGCCGGACGGCAGCTGGGAGTACGCGGGACGCGCCGACGACCAGGTGAAGATCAACGGCTATCGGATCGAGACGGGCGAGATCGAGGCCGCGCTGCGCGCCACCGACGGCGTCCAGGACCTCGTGGTGCTGCCGGTCGCCAGCCGGATCGGCGAACGCATGCTCGCGGCCTGCTACACCCCCGCGCCCGGCGTCGACCAGCAGGAGCTGGCCGCACGCCTGGCGGCCCGCGCCGCCGCGGCGCTGCCCGGCTACATGGTGCCGCGCCGCTTCGTACCCGTGCCCGAACTACCGCTGAGCCCTTCGGGCAAGACCGACAAGCGCGCACTCGCCGCACAGGTGTCATGACTCACGCTGGAGGCCCCATGGCTGACGCGACCGACAACCGGCCCCCCGGCCGCGGCACCCGTTGGTCCGCGCCGCACGACGCCCTGCCACTGTCCGCCGTACAAGAGGCCATGTGGATCTCCTGGCAGCGCGATCCCGAGGCGTTGACACACGTCGTACCACTGACCCTGGAAGTCAGCGGCGACCTGGACACCGAGCGGCTGCGGGCGGCCGTCACCGAACTGGCCCGCCGCCACCCCATGCTGCGGGCCCGCGTCGAGCCGGGCGCCACGGGCACCCGCCTGACCTGGGCCGGGACACCACCCGTCCCGTTCACGGTCCATGCCGTCAGCGCCGCCGACGACGGTGCCGTCGTGGCCGCCCGCCGGCCCCTCGACCTGAGCCGCGGCCCGCTGGCCCGCGCCGAGGTACTGCGCGGCCCGGACCGCACCGTGGTGCTGCTCACCATCCACCACCTGGTCCTGGACGGCGCCACGATCCCACTGCTCCTCGACGACCTACGCCGCGCCTACGCCGGAGAGCCGCTCGGCGAGCCGGACGCCCCCGGCCCGCTCATCGCCCACGCCCGGCGCTCGTGGGAACTGGCCCTCGGCGCCGACGGCGCGCCGCTGCGCGCGTACTGGCGCACCGCGCTCGCGGGGAGCACCGCCCCGGCCCGCCCGCTGCCCGTACGGGCCGAGCCGACCGGCTACCGTCAGTGGCCGTGTGCCGTCGACCCCGAACTGGTCGGGCGCGTCCGGAAGCTGGCCCGCGAACTGGACGTCACGTACTTCACGGTCATGTTCGCCGCCCTCTTCGTCACCGTGCACCGCCACACCGCCGCCGACGACCTCATCGTCTCCGCGCCCTACCACGGACGGTCCGACCCCGCCCTCGCCGAGCGGACCGGCTGCTTCGTCAACGTCCTGCCCTACCGCGAGCGGTTGCCCGGTGCCCGCACCTACGCGGAGCTGCTGACCGGCCTGCGCGCCCAGGTGCGCACCGGCACCACGCACGGTGAGCTGCCGCTGCCCGCGATCCTGCGGGCCGCGGACCTGGCGGCACCGGCCGAGCGGGCCCGTACCCACCAAGTGGTCTTCTCATACACCCAGTTCGGGAACCACGAAGGCACGGGCGGGCGCGGCCCCGACGTGAGCCGGCTCGCGCTGACCGGCGGGGGCACCCGCTGCGAGCTGCGGCTCCTGGACGTGGCCGACGTGGCGGACTACCGGCTCAGCGCCCTGCTCGTCGAGGACGGCCGCGGCAGCCGCATGCTGTGGAAGGACCCGCACGGCACCCTGGGCGAGGATCTGCTCGCCTCACTGGCCCGCGACCACCTGGCCGTCGTGGCGGACATGGTCGACGCCCCGCACCGCACCCTCGCCGAGGCCCGGGACCTGCTGCCCGCGCTCGGCGTCCCGCCCGCGTCCGCCGACGCCGCGGGGCCCGCGCCGACCACCGCGGACGGGCCCCGTCCGGACGGGCCACCCGCACCAACTCCGCTCCCCCGTACGCCCGTTGCGTCCCTGGCCTCGCCCACCGCCGCCGCGCTCGCCGAGGTCTGGCGGCAGGTCCTGGGCGTGGCGGTGACCTCGGCCGAGGACTCCTTCTTCGAGATGGGCGGGCACTCCCTGCTCGCCACCACGCTGCTGACCCGGATCGGCCGGCGCTTCGGCGTCGAGCTGTCCCTGCGGGAACTCTTCAGCCACCCCGGCTTCGGCGAGCTGGTCCAGGCCATCGACGCCGGGCGGGCCCCCGCTCCGGCCGAGGACCTGTCCGGGGTCCGGCCCGCGGACGCCCCGGCGGCCCGCCCCACGCCCGGCGAGGCGTTCCCGGCGTCCGGTTTCCAGGAGAGCATCTGGCTCGCCCAGCGCCTGGACCCCGTCCACGCGACCTATCACGTACCGCTGTCCTGGGACGTGACGGGAGACCTGGATCCGTCGGCGCTGCGCCGCGCGCTCGCCCTGCTGATCTCCCGGCACGAGATCCTGCGCACCCGCTTCGTCGACCGCGACGGCCGCCTGTACCAGGACGTCACCGGTCCGTGGACGCCCGACGTGGAGCAGGTCGACCTCAGCCGGTGCGGCACGGCCGAGCGCGAGGGGCGGCTGCGGCGCTGGGCGGCCGACGCCGCGCACGACCTGGTGCCGCGCAGCGGACGGCTGCTGCGTGCCGCGCTGTTCACGGTGGCGCCGCACCGCCACACCCTGGCGCTGTGCGTCCATCACCTCGTCCTCGACGGCGAGTCGGTGCCGCTGCTCGTACGGGAGTTGGAGCGCTGTTACGCGGCGGCCGAACCGGGGGCGGCCCTGCCACCGGCGCCGCCGCACCAGTACCGCGACCTGGTGGCCGCCGAGCGGAGCGGCTCGCGGACGGCGGCCGACCTCGCGTACTGGCGGGACCGGCTGGCGGGCGCCCCCAGCTCCTTGGACCTTGGCGCACCCTCCGCCCCCGAGCCCCTGGGGAACCTCGGGCTGCGGCTGGCGCCCGGCCTGGCCCGCCAACTGCTGCCCGTGCAGCGGGCCGAGAAGACCTCGGCCTTCATCATTCAGGCCACGGCGGTCGCCGCGGCGCTGCACCGCTGGACCGGGCGCCCGGACCTGACCTTCGGCATCCCGGTGGCCAGCCGTGGCGAGACCGGCTTCCAGGACGTCATCGGACCGTGCCTGAACACGCTGGTGCTGCGCTCCCACTGCACGCGCGAGACGTCACTCGCCGCACTGCTGCGGGCGGTTCGGGAGGACGTCATCGCGGCCTTCGAGCACCGCGCGGCCCCGTTCGACGACGTGGTGCGCGCCCTCGCGCCGACGCGGTCACCCGGGCACACGCCGTACGTCGACGTCCTGCTCAACAGCGTCAGCCTGACCCACTGGTCGGGGACGCTCGGCGGGGCCGAGCTGACTCCGGTGGACTTCGTCGCCGAGCGCACGGAAACCAGTAAGTTCCCGCTCACCATCACCTTCGCGGAAAACAGCGCCGCGCTACGGGGCTCGGTGGCCTATCGCGGCGACCGGATCAGTGGCGTGGCCGCCGGGAAACTGGCGGATGAACTCTCCGTAATTCTCCATGAATTCGGCGAACTCCTCCCACGGCCGGTGATCACTCCGCAGCCCCTCGAACTCTCGGGAAGGATCCGCGAGAACTCATGAACACATTCCGGTTCGGGGTCAATCTGAATTCTGCGACGGGACACCAGGAATGGACGGACAAGTGCCGCGCCGCGGAGGCGCTCGGCTATGACGTCCTCACCGTGCCGGATCACCTCGGTGTACAGGCCCCCTTTCCCGCGCTGGTCGCCGCGGCCTCGGTGACCGAGCGGGTGCGGGTGGCCCCCTTCGTACTCAACAGCGCCTTCTGGAACTCCGTTCTGCTGGCCCGCGAGGTGATGACGACGGACCGGCTCACCGACCGGCGGCTCGACGTGGGGCTGGGCACCGGATACGTCCGCGCGGAGTTCGAGAAGGCCGGCCTGGAATGGGGTACGGCCGGAAGCCGGGTGGACCGCCTGGAGGCGACGGTCACCGAACTGACACGGCTGCTGGACAACCCCCGTGAACTCGGCGACACCCAGCCCCCGTTCCGGCCTCCCATAGTGATCGGCGGCAACGGCGACCGGGTGCTGCGGCTGGCCGCGCGGCATGCCGACATCGTCGCGTTCACCGGCGCCGCCCTCAAACGCGGTGCACGGCGGGGCACGTTGGAGCTGCTGGACGCCGTCGCGGTCGCGGAACGGGTCGACTACTTCGAGCGGGTGGCCGGGGAGCGCGCCGCCGGCGTCGAGCGCAACATCCTGGTCCAGGCGGTGGTGGTGACGCCCCGCCGCCGGGAGGCGGCCGAGGCGCTGAGCCGCCGGATGCCGCACCTGACGGCCGAGCGAGCCGCGGACGCGCCCACGGTGCTGATCGGTTCCGTGAAGGAGATCACAGCCCAACTCCTGGAGCGGCGCGATCGATTCGGTTTCTCGTACATCAGCGTGCATGAATCGGCCATGCGCGATTTCGCACCGGTGGTCGAATCGCTCGCCGGACGGTGATCCACCGGGCGACGCTGCCGGGGCCGAGGAGCACCAAGGCCCCGGCGCTACCCCCGTATACGGGTGACTGAAAACAACCACCCCAAGTGGGCGTCCCAGGCCAGAGTTTAACACCCCCTATATCGAATACAGGATTCCGCTCGGGTTACATTGGGTGCCGACCACATGACCCGTGCATGCGAGGGATTACCGGAATGCGTCCGCACACGCGCCGCATTCCGGTACGGCATGACACGGCTCTGCGCAACGGGCTGCCCCTCCTGACGGGTGGGGCAGCCCGATTACGCGGGGTGCGCATCAGGGGGGAATCCTTGGGAAATCCGATTGCCGTAGCCGTGCTCGCCGATGACCCCATCACGGAAGAGGGAGCCATTGCGCGGTTGACTTCGTACGAAGAAATCGCGCCGCGTTCTCTGGACTACCGGACCGCTGACGTGCTGCTCGGGCTGGCCAACGAAGTGACCGGGAACATGTTGACGAGAGTGGAGCGCGTGCGCCGCGAGAACACGCGCAACGGTCGCCGGCTCCCCGTAGTGCTCGTCGCCAACGAATTCCCGGAACACTCCATGCTGCGCGCGATCGGCCTGGGACTGGTCAACCTGCTGCACCGGCGCAACAGCAGCTTCGACGTCATCGTGCGCGCCGTCGTGGCGGCCGCACGCGGTCACGCGAAACCGGGCGACGGCGTGCAGCAGCGGCTGATCAGCCAGATCCACGCTCTCCGGGACAACGCCCTGATCCCGCACGGCCTCAACGTCGCGGGCCTCGCGGCCAGAGAGGTCAAGGTGCTCGGACTGCTCGCCGACGGTCTGAGCACCAAAGAGGTGGCGGAAAAGATCGGCTGCTCCGAGCGCACGATCAAGAGCGTCATCCACGAGCTGGTGGCCCGCCACAATCTGCGAAACCGCACCCATGCCGTGGCCTTCGCCCTGCGTACCGGCGTGCTGTGACCCGACGCCCCGACCTCACGGTGCTTTCCTGGCCTCGGTGTGCTCGGTGGCCTCGCAGTGCTTCTTGATGAGGCCGTAGAAGCGCACGCGGGTGTCGAGGTCGTAGACGGGTGTGGTTCAGCACGAGTTCGTCCGCTCCGGTCTGTGCGACATCCCATGAG
Organism: Streptomyces sp. BHT-5-2; assembly: GCF_019774615.1. Taxonomy (NCBI): domain Bacteria; kingdom Bacillati; phylum Actinomycetota; class Actinomycetes; order Kitasatosporales; family Streptomycetaceae; genus Streptomyces; species Streptomyces sp. BHT-5-2. The sequence goes on from NZ_CP081496.1 coordinate 3,397,278, forward strand.
TTCCACTGAGCCCTGCTGAGTCATTGCCCCCGTGGCCAGAGTGTCCTGTCTCCTTGGGGTGTTCTTCGTGCCGGTGACGTAGATTGCTGGGCCGACATGCGCACGCCACACGTCCTGCGGCATTTCTGCGCGTCCGAGCTCGGTTACGCGTCGTGGCTGGGAGTCCGTTCCCGGAGCGGCAGCACCGAGGGGACGCGCCGGCTGCCTTGCGGGGGTGACCGCGTCCTCCCGTCCTGTCAGGGCAGGAGGACGATGCGGGTGTCGGTCGGGGTGTTGGTGGCCCAGGCAGTCCCGACTTCGCTCAGAGGTATGGCCAGGGTCTCGATCGTCAGGTTGTCGGTGGGGAGCCGGTCGACGAGTTCCCGGTGGGCGGTATGCATCTCGACGGGTGGGACGGAGCCCTGGCCACTGCCGCGGAAGTCGATGTTGGCCTTGCGCAAGGTGGCCCCGGGGAGGGTGATGTCGGGGCCGGCCATGGCGCCGACGTGGACCCAGCGTAGGCGGGTGGCCGGATCGGTGCGGGCGTCGGAGAGTGCGGCCAGGGCGACTTCGGTGGGGTGGCCCCAGAGGTAGTCGACGACCACGTCGGCGTTGGCGGCCGTCTCGGCAAGGCGTGCGGCGATGGTGTCGTCGGCGGCGGTGAGTGCGACGGTGTGGTCCGCGCCGAGGGCCGGGAGCCCGGCCAAGGTGTGGGCGTTGCGGCCGGTGGCAGTGATGGTGCCCGCGCCGAGAAGGCGCGCGAGCTGGACGGCCATCTGTCCGGCGTTGCCGGTGGCGCCGAGGATCAGGACGCGCTCGCCGGGCTTCAGTCCGGCGCGGTGTGTCAGGGCGAGCCAGGCGGACATGGCCGGGTTCATCGCCCCGGCCACCATGACGTCGTCAACGCCCTCGGGTAGGGGGACCAGCTGGCTGGCGGGGACGGCGACGAACTCGGCCATGCTCCCGTTCGGTGCCCTCAGGCCACTGAAGAAGACGCGGGTGCCCTCCGGGGTCCGGCCCACACCGTCGAAGCCGGGGATCAGAGGCAGGGTCTGGTCGCTGGTGTAGTGGGTGCCCGCGGCGCCGGACCGGACGCGCGGATGGAGACCGGCGGCGAGCACTCGGATGAGCACCTCGCCCTCGGCGGGCCTCGGGTCGGGGTGTTGCTGGTAGCGCGGCGGTCGCCCGAACGCGGTGACTACTGCGGCATGCATGGGAGCTCCCTTCGTGTGCTGTGCTTGCGACGGCGGTGTGTGTCAGTCGACTTGATCCATCCGGTGCTCGGGCTGGAGGGTGAGCCCGGACCGGCGTGCCTGCTCAAGCACCAGCACGGCGAAGTCCTCGTCGTGGTAGCCCGCGCCGACCGCCGATGTCACGAGTTGCGCGGCGTCCGCCGTGACCGGCATGGGCACGATCAACTCACGCGCGGCGGCCAGCGCGAGCTCAAGGTCCTTGCTCAGCAGCGGTGGTGTGAAGGTCGGGGTGAAGTCCAGCTCCACCAGCGCCTGGGTCTTGGACCGGGTGAAGTGCGAGCCCAGCACCGAGTTGTTGAGGAATTCCAGGAAAGCGGACCGGGAGATGCCTGCCTTGTTCGCCAGCACGGTGACCTCTGCCAACGACTGGGCGAGGACTCCGAGCATCGCGTTGTGGCAGATCTTGACCAGTCGGGCCTCTTCCTGTTCTCCCACATGGGTCGCCTTGGCGGCCAACCGCTCCAGTACCGGCCGGGCGTTGGAGTACGCGCCTTTGGGCCCGGACACGGCCAGTGTGGCCATGCCGTCCGCAACCGCGTAAGGGTTACCGCTGACCGGAGCCGCCAGGAATGCGGTTCCTCGCTCGCGGCCGGCCTGACGCACCCGTGACGATGCCTCGGCCGACACCGTCGAGCAGTCGATCAGCACTCCGGGTGCCGGCTCGCCCCGCAGCACTCCGTCCTGGCCACTGGTCACGGCCAGCAGGTCGTCGGAGGCCGAGACCATGGTGAACACCAGGTCGCAATCGGCCAGGTCCACCGGCCGGTCAACCACCGTGGCGCCGTCCTCGGCGAGCGCCTCGGCCTTGGCGCGCGTGCGGTTGTAGACAGCAACCTGGTAACCGGCGGCCAGCAGCCGCCGGCCCATCGCGACACCCATCCGGCCGGCTCCGATCCAGCCGATCCGCGGCATGCCGTTCTCTTCGGTCATGGTCAGCTCCCTCGCGTCCTTCATGTCGTTCACGTCTTTCAGCTCCTTCGCCGGATGAGCCGGTAACGCCATCGACTCTGCCGTCGGGCATGCATCACGTCCAACGAAAGGTCGCGATATGACACATCGCGAATGGCGATAATGAACGGATGGAGTTACGGCAGCTGGAGTATTTCGTCGCGGTGGCCGACGAGTTGAGTTTTTCGCGCGGAGCACGGCGGTCGCACACCGTTCAGTCCGCGGTCTCCGCGGCGATCGCCAGGCTTGAACGCGAGCTGCGCGTCGAGCTGTTCGACCGCTCCAAACGTCAGATCGCCCTCACCCCGGCTGGGGCGGCGCTGCTGCCCGAGGCCAGGGCGACCCTGGAGGCCGGTCGACGGGCGCGCGACAGCGTGGCGACCGGCCGTGGGTATCTGCACGGCGCCGTCATGCTGGGGGTCCTCATGTCCACCGGGCCGTTGGACGTACCGGCCGTGCTCGGACGTTTCCACCGGGCGCATCCGCGGGTGACGGTGCAGCTGCGGCAGGCGGCGGCCGGGTCGGTCGGTCATATCCGGGCCGTCGCCGACAGCGAGCTCGATCTCGCCCTGGTCTCCCACACCGGTCCCGCGACCTCCTCGGTCGGTCTGCAACGGCTCGCCGAGGAACCGATGTGTATGGTCTGCCGGCCCGATCACCGCCTGGTCCGTCGGCGGCGGCTGGGCATTGCCGAACTGTCGGACGAGACCTTCATCGACTTCGCCCCCGGCTGGGGCAGCAGGGCCGCGACCGATACCGCCTTCCAGGCAGCGGGGCTGCCCCGATCGGTGCCGTTCGAAGTCGCCGACTACGCCACCGCCATGGGGCTGATCCGGCATGGCCTCGGTATCGCCCTGATGCCGGCCACCGCCGCGGCCCGGCAGACCGGACTGTCCGCCGTCCCCGTCACCGAGCCCGCGTTGACCTGGACGCTGTCGCTGGCCACCCGTGTCGGTCACATCTCACCGGCCGCCATGGCCTTGGCCGAGGAGATCCGCCTGGCAGCGAACGCACCAGCCGTGCGGTCGAATTAGCCCTCGGCCTCCTAGAACGTCCGAGGGCTCGTCCACCGCCCAGCCCGCCGGGATACCGCACCCTGGCCAACTTCACCGGCCGTCGAACTCATCCCGGAGGCGGGCGGGCCCACTACGAAAATGCGCTGGCACTGCGCACCTGGCGCGACCCGACCCGCGACCGGGCACTCTCCAGGAAGACACAGGGAACCCTGAGTGATGGATCCACCAGGCAGGCGCCAGCGCACCGGCCGCCGGGGAACGGTGAAGCCACCGCTGCCGTCGTGGGATCCGGCGACCGGGTCCTTGGCATCACCGGCGCCGAAGAACACGCCGTCGTTGATCGACCAGGACTGGACGAACTCGAACTGCCACCCCAGGTGGGCTCCGACCAAGGCGATCAACAGGCCGCGGTCGGCTCCGTCGTCCTCCAGAACACCGTCGGACAGTGGCGGGCAGTAAGACGGCGCCGCGTCTGATCATGCGGTGCAGACGCACCGCCCCGCCACCGAGGCGTCCCGGGGGTTGGTCCGGCGGATGCGGCAACCACCGGAAAGAGGAACCCGGTCGCGTCCTCCCGCGCGTACAAGAAGGTGTTGCGCCGGTCGGGGTCCGCGCCGAGGGCGGGGTCGTCGTGCCGCGGGCGCCCACGACTCCCCCAGCGGGCTGACCGGGTCGGCGACCAACCTCACCACCGCGCTCGCGCGCCGCATCAACTCCCGTCCATGCACTCGGTCTTCGACGCGGAAGGCCAGGTAGGTCGCCGCGTAAGGAGTCGGCCGGGGGCTGAGCACGCCGCGCCGAATGTCGTCGAGTTCCAGTGGTGCGACCGGCGTTTCGCTCACGGACATCACCTCCTTGCCCCGCTCTCCGAGCCGGCCTGCGGCGCTACTTGGTGACGAGGTTCCGCCAGAAGTCGCGCAGGCTCTCGTCGCCACCGAACAGGGAGCTGAAGATCGTGGAGTCGGCGAACAGGATGTCGCCGGCCCGCTCGCCGTCGGGGGGCGTCCACAGGAACATGTTGAACGCCGTGTTGCCGGCTTCGGTGAACGGATGCGGTCTGGAGGTGTCGATCGGATGCCTGGCCACGACGCGCACCGTGTCCGGCTCGTCCGTCGTCACGGCGTAGTGCGGCAGGTGCTGGTGGAGGTTGAAGTTGGTCACCCCTTCCAGCCATCCCTTGGCATCCAGGTGCCTGAACGCCACGAACGGGGCGATCTTGTCCTGCTCCCGCACGGCGGGCCGCAGCCCGCAGCGGTTCTCCCCCGTAGACCGAGCGCGCGCATCACGCCCCGGAGGTAGCCGGCGAAGCGCTGCTGCCGGGGAACCAGGGGATCGCCGTGGTGGTGGTACTCGATGTCCCACCACGCCAACTCGTCCGACGCCGCCACGTCGTGGTGGGGACCGAGAACCAGGCAGGCGTCCGGTCTGCCGAGGAACGCCCGCAGCGCCTCGACCTCGCCCGGCTCCGCCTCCTGGCCGGTGACCATGTGGCCCAGCCCGAAGACGAACAGGGTGTCGGTGTCGGCCAGGTCGCGTTCGTCGAGCGGGGTGCGGAAACCGGCCTGGTCGATGTCCGGTGAGCCGGGGCAGCATTCCCGCCGAGGTGGATCGTGGAGCCACTGGGCGACGACGTCTCCACGCCCACCCGAACCGGCACCTGCCAGAAGCGCCTCACGTGGCGGACGGCAGCACGGCCACCGGCGCCAACGTCATCCCACGCCGGTCACCGACAGCGACGACCGCCTTGCGGGCACCCTTGGCCGCGGCGCCGGCGGCTGGACGCGGCGCGCGCCCAGCTGTGTACCCGCCACCGCCGGAGCTATCGGCTGGATCTCAATGTTTGGACTCGGTGCCGAATGTTCCGGCTGTTGGCGGCTCAATCGTCAACGCGGTTCCGGCGCCCGCGATAAGGGGGCAATTCGCCTCTTCGGATCCAGGTACGAAGGCCGCCCGGACGGCGATGCGGCACTGGTGAGCGAACGAGATTCAGAATAGCGAAATCGACTCGGTAGTAGGCCAGTTGAGTTCTTGCCGTTGTTCTCGATCGCGCTGACAACCGTGTTGCCGCACTCGTAACTTCGCCGCGTGACTACTTCTCCACGCCCCATGGGGCGCCGTGGATTCCTGGGTTCCGCCGCCGCGCTCGGCGCCGGAGCGCTGACCGCGGGGGCAGGCTCCACCGCCGTCGCCGGACCCAGGACGGCCGGTCCGGCCGATGCCGTCAGCCATGACCTTGCCCGCAAGGTGCTGCTGGTGGGCGACGACGGTGCAGACCTCAAGCTGCGCTATCTGAACATCCTCATCGACCACGGGCTTCCCAAGGCCGCCAAGTCCGCGAAGCCCAAGCACATTCTCGTCGTCGGCGCCGGAATCGCCGGAATGGTGTCCGCTCTGCTGCTGAAGGAGGCCGGGCACCGGGTCACCATTGTGGAGGCCAACGGCAATCGAGCCGGCGGCCGCATCAAGACCTTCAAGGGAGTGTTCTCCGACAAGTCCCTGCACGCCGAGGCGGGCGCTATGCGGCTGCCGGACTTCCACCCCATGGTGCTGGCGCTGGCCGACAAACTGCGGCTGAAACGGCGCCTGTTCTACTACGCCGACGTGGCGCCCGGCGCCCGGCCCAGCGGCAAGGTACCGCCGGTGGTCTACAAGTCGTTCAACGGCCAGTCCTGGACCAATGGCGAACCGACCTCCTTCCGTCCACCGGAAGGTACCTCGCGCACGCTCATCCACGTCAACGGCACCCGAGTCACCCGTGGCGCCTACGCCACATCGCCCGGCACGATCAACCGAACCTTCGGCGCCTCGGCCACCAGCACCATGTCCGCCGCGCTGGACAAGGCGCTGGGTATGGTGACGGTCAACCAACAGTGCTCCATCCAGCGCCAGATCGACGCCTGGGCCAAGGTCATCCATGAATTCGACGACTACTCCACGCACCGGTACCTGGTGGAACGCGCCGGATGGAACCTGGCGGACATCCAGGCGGCAGGCACCCTGGAGAACGTCACCTCGCGGCTGCACTACTCGCTGATTCCCACACTGATCGACCGGTCGATCATCACGCCGTCCACCAGGTTCTGGGAGCTGGAGGGCGGCACGGCGATGCTGACGGAGGCACTGGCCGCCCGGTTGAACGGCCTCATCCACTTCAACCGGCGGATGACCAGGCTCACTCAGACCGCGGACGGGGTGCGGATCGAGACCACGGCGGAGTCGGGAACGGAGGGATCCTGCGACGGCGCGCCCGTCGAGCCCCAGCAGGTCTTCGAGGGTGACTACGCCCTCGTCACCGCGCCGTTCTCGGCGGTGCGGTTCTGCGAATTCGAGCCCGCGCTCTCGTACCCCAAGCGGCGGGCCATCGCCGAACTCCACTACGACTCGGCCACCAAGGTGCTGCTGGAGTTCAAGAACCGCTTCTGGGAACAGGGCGAGCAGGGGTTCACCGGCGGGGGCTGCGTATCGGACACCCCCAACCGCTTCACCTATTTCCCGTCCGTGGTGGAGGGGAGCCGCGGCGGTGTCGTCCTGGCCTCCTACACCTGGTCCGACGAGGCGATGCGCTGGGATTCGCTGACGGACGGGGAGCGTTACGCCTTCGCCCTGGACAACCTTGCCCGGATGTTCGGCCCCCAGGTCCGCGAGGAGTTCACCGGCGTGGGCGCCACCCAGTCCTGGGCACGGGCCCGCTACGCACTCGGCGAAGCGGTCATCTTCACCCCGGGCCAACTGCATGAGCACCACCCGGCCACTCGCACCGTGGAGGGGCGCGTGCACTTCGCCGGGGAGCACACCAGCCTCAAACCGGCCTGGATCGAGGGGGCACTGGAAAGCGCGGTACGGGCCGGCCTGGAAATCCACCAGCGTTGAACCGCGCAACGCACCGCGGGTGACGGGCGCGCCACCAGGGACTCGAACCCCGGACCCGTTGATCGACCCGGCACTTCCGTGACGGTCTGTCGGTTTCTCGGCAGGCCGTTGCGGCTGTCCAGGCTGGGGGTGAGCGCGGCAGCGGCCCCACTGTCGCGTCGGGTGGGCACCGCCGTGGCGTCATGAGGCAGCTCCGCCTGTCACGGGAGGAGGTTGTGGACCAATCCGGCGGCGCGTCGGGGGCGGGCACGAGAGCACTTCAAGCAGAGGCCGGTTGGGCCTGATCCGCTTAGCTGCTCGCTCCAGGGCCGCCTGGTGCTTGGCTTCGCTCTCCTCCCGGCGCTCTATGGGCTCGGGGAGGAATTCGCCTTGCGACCAGGCGTAGTTGCGCCCCTTCATGGCGGTGTGACGGTATCGGGCCTTCTCTTCATACTCGGCCCGCTCGTACAACTCGGGGTGACGGTCCTTGAGGCCGACCCATTCGTGCTTCCGCTGGAAGAAGCAGAAGTAGTTGCCGCCTTGCTTCGGAGTCTCCAAGTCCACCGCCCACCGTCGATTTCTGATCTGGTCCAGGGCCGGAGTGTGGGGCCGCCTGCACGAGGCGGTCCTCCATCGGCTCGACGACGCCGGCTTGATCGACGTGACTCGTGTGGTGCTGGATTCCGCCCACGTCAGGGCTAAAAAAAGGGGCGAACACACAGGTCCGAGCCCCGTGGACCGGGGCAAACCGGGTTCCAAGATGCACGTCCTGTCGGACGCGAACGGACTGCCCCTTCTCGTCGGTGTCACCGCCGCCAACGTCCACGGCAGCGAAGGGCTGAAGCCGATGGTCGCCGGTCACCAAACGAGACACGACCCCCACCGCGGCCGGTATTTCAAGCCCCAACGCCTGCACGCAGACAAGGCTTACGACACCCCTCACCTGCGGAAGTCGCTTCGCGGCAAGCGCATCGGTGTCCGCATCGCACGTAAGGGCATCGAGTCCAGTGAACGATTGGGACGGCGTCGTCGGGTGATCGAACGCACCATCTCCTGGCTGACCGGCTACCGCAGACTCAGCCCTCGCTACGAACGCGATCCCCGCAACTACCTTGCCTTTCTCGGACTCGCTGCAGCCCTCTGCTGCTACAAACGCCTGATCCGCCTCACCACGTAGGACACGGTCTAAAGCCGACGCAGTCCGCTGAGCACCCGCTCCATCAGCACGCAATCCGGGGTGGGGTCGCCGTTGGTGGTGGCGGTCTGGTGCACGGTGATCAGTCCACACTCCGCCATGTCACCGAGCAGGACTTTGGCCACCCCGAGGGGGATCGTGAGCAGCGCGGCCACCTCGGCCACCGACACCGGCTGTCCGCACAGCCCGATCACCGCGCGGTACTCGGTCTGCGCGATGGCGGTGGAGCGGTGACCCAGCTCGGTGGCCGTCACCAGGGTCTCGATCTCGAAGTGGTGGTTCGACCTGGTCCGGCCGCCCGTCCAGGTGTAGGCGCGGACGATCGAGGCCGCGTACTGGTCGGTGTCCTGGTGCTGGTACTCGGGCGTCCAGGCGCTGAGCGGGTCGGCGGGCGGGGCGGCCTCCGGGGAGCCCGGCGACGGATGCGTCGGCGGGCGGTCCGCCTCCTGGGGCGGTGCGGCCTCGGGTCGGTCGCCGGGCTCGGAGCGTTTCCGCCTGCGTCGTGCGTTGCCCCAGCTGAACGCGTTGAGCACGTCGGCGAACGTCTGGTCGTCCTCCGGCCCCTGATCCTCCCCAGGGGTTCCGAAGGGGCCCCCACCAGTGCTCATGGTCTCCCTATCCGGGCTGCTGAGCGGCGGCCTGGTTCAGTTCGTACAACTCGGCGCGTAGTTCCGGGGTCAGGATCTCGCCCACCTGGTCGACGAGTACGGTCATCTCGTAGGCGATCTGGCCGATCTCGCAGTCCGGCGCCGCCAGCACCGCGAGGCACGAGCCGTCTTTGATCAACATGAGGAGCATGATCCCGTTTTTCATCTGGACGACGGTCCGACGTACGTCACCGGCCTCGAAACAGCCGGCGGCGCCCTGGATCAGGCTGACGGCGCCTGCGGCGATCGCGGCGAGCTGCCGGGCATGGGCGTCCGGCATCCGGTTCGACGCGGTCAGCATCAACCCGTCGACCGAGACCACCACGGCGTGTGCCACGTTGGGCACGCGCTCGGTGAAGTTGGTGACCAACCATCCGAACTGGCTCACCTGCCGGAGCTGGGGTGCGGTCATGGGATCGTTCTCCTGCCGGACTCGTCGGGGTGCTGGTGTCACGTCTCATCGGGGCGAGCCTGACGGATTCCTGCCTGGTAGCTGTCGAGGAATCCGCGGGTCCGGCCGGCGTCCTGACTTACCCGCACGTCATCGCGCACAGGTACGTCGCCGACGCCACCGGCGCGCGGTACGGCCAGCCCCGCTGCCAGATTCGCGCGCGGCACCCGCTTGGGCAGTCCGACCCGCGTGTGGTCTGCTGCCTCCGCGGCACCCGCCGGCTCGGCCGCGGGCGATCGGCGCGGCGCGGCGGGTTCGGAGGGGCCTGCGGTGGGCTGTGGTTGCGGGAGGTCCACGGGCTGTGCCGCGGGCGGGCGGGCCGACCCGGCCGCGAACCAGGAGAATCCGTCGGTGTCTTGTGACGCCGCCGGGCCGCCCGCGTTCGCGGCGGGCTGTGCGGGTGCGCGTGCGATGTCCTGAGGGCCGGCCCCGGGCCGCTCCGGCGCGGCAGGCCGGAACCAGGAGGTGGCGGCGGCGCGTGGGTCTGCGGTTCCGGACGGCGTCGGAGGCACCGGCCGGTGCACGGCGTCCTGGAGGGGGTGGCCGTTCACCGGTGTCCCGTTCACCAGTGTCCCGTTCGCGGGGCCGCTGTCGGTGACGTCGGGCGCGTCCGGGGTGACGTCCGGCACGTCCTCGGTGACGGGTGGTGTGGGCGGGCATGGCGCGGACGGGGTCGCGAACGAACCGGTGTCGGCCAGGCGGTCCGGCTCGGCGGCGTCGGGATTGGGCCCGGAGGTCGGGGCGGAGTCGTCGACGCGGGCTGTGGCGACAACCCGGCCATCGCCCCGGCGGGGCAACGGGGGTGCGGTGACCGTATCGGTCGCCCGGAGTGCCGCCACCCGGGAGGCGGACTTGGTGTCCGGCGTGCTCAGCGGCGTTCCCGCTTGGCCCGCGGTGCTTGAGGGCTCATCCTTCACCAGTCCGGCCGGTACGAGCACCAAGGCCCGTAGACCGCTGCCCTTCTGGTCCATCGTCAGCTTCACGCCGATGCCGTGCCGGGTCGCCAGCCGGCCGACCACGAACAGGCCCATCTGCCGTGAGGTGGGCACGTCCGCAGAAGAGCCCACTGCCACCCGCCGGTTGGCCTCGGCCAGTTCGGCGTCGTTCATCCCGATGCCCTGGTCGAGGATGTCGATCAGCGCCGAACCGTCGCGCCGCCGGCTGCTGCCGATGACCACCTCGGTGTCCGGCGGGGAGAAGCTGGTGGCGTTGTCCATCAGCTCGGCGACCAGTCGCGCCAGGTCACCGGCCGCGTACCCGATCACCTCCAGGGGCGCCGGTAGTTGCACCACGACGCGCTGATAGTGCTCGATCTCGGAAACCGCGGCCCGCAGCACGTTGCCCAGCGGTACGAGCTGATCGAAGCGGCGGGCCAGCTCGCTGCCGGAGAGCACCAACAGGTTCTCGTTGTTGCGGCGCATCCGGGTCGCGAGGTGGTCGAGCTTGAACAGGTTGGCCAGCTGATCGGGGTCCTCCTCATGCCGTTCCAGCTGCTCCATCAGCCGCAACTGACGCTCCACCAGGCTCTGGCTGCGCCGGGAAAGGTTGACCAGGGTGTTCCGGAGATCGCTGCGCAGCGTGGCCTGCTCCACCGCCAGCCGCACGGCCTGGCCGTGTACTGCCTCGAATGCCCGCGCGAGCTCCCCGAACTCCTCGGTGGTGTGCACCGGCACCGACTCGACCACCGCGTTCGGTGTACGGCCCTCGCGGATGTTCGCGACCGCGGCCGGCAGCCGGTGTTCGGCCACATCCAAGGCGGTCGAGCGGAGGACGACCAGCGACCGCAGCAGGTAGCGGCCGATCAGCACACCGATGCCCACCGCGAGCAGCAGCACCGTCAGCAGGATCACGGACGCCGCCCCCGCCCGGTCGCTGGTTTGGTCCTGCAACCTGGCGGAGACCGTACGCAGGTCGTGGGCGAGCCGGAGCTGCGCCTTGTCCATCAGCTCGCCGGTTCGCTCGGAGCTGACCTTCCAGTCCTTGACCGGGATCTGCCACGAAGTGCCCCGCCCCGGGCCGTCGGACGCCTCCGGCTCGGACAGCGCGGCTTTCACCAGTTGGGCGCGCCGCTTGACGTCCGCACCGGTCACGGTTTCCTCGTAGGACTTCTCCTCCGCGGGGGTGGCCAAGGCCCGGAAGTCAGCGAGCTTGTCCCGCATCCTGGTGTCGGAGTCCTGTAGTGCCCGGCTGAGCTCCCGGTCCTCCATGCTGCCGCGCCTGGCCGCCTCCAGGAGGAGGACGTGCTGGAGGCTGATCTGCTCCTGGGCCACCTCCAGGTCGTACGACGCGGTGGCCGGCCGGGAGAGCTGGGGGTCGCCGAACTGGTTGACCAGGGCCTGGTCCAGATCCAGTGCACTCTTGATGACCGCGTTGTACTGCTCCGTGGCGCTCCAGACTGCGACCCTTCCCGAGTTCACCTGGCCGCGCAGCGCAGGCAACCGTCGCAGGAACGTGCCCGCCTCGTCGTACCGGGTCTTGGAGACCTGGTCGAGGTGGCAGTACTTGCCGGCCGTGCGCCTGACGGTCGCTCCGGCGTGATCGACGTCCAGCGCCTGCCGCCGGAGCGCGGCCCGGTCGAGGGGCGTGCGGTCGCCCAGGTTCTCGGCGGACAGGGTCCGCTCCTGCCGCAGCCCTCCGATCAACGTCGTCAGATCACCTCGCAGTTCGACCAGCTGCTGGATGTCCGCGTATTCCTCCGCGCTGGCGACCTCGTGCTGGATCTGCACCACTGACGAGGCGACGCCGAGCAGTGCCGGCACCGTCAGGACGGCGGCCAGCTTGACGGGCAGCCGCCAGTTCCGCCACTGCACGACAGCGGACCACCTCGGCACCCGGCGCACCCGCGGATACGCATGCCTTGCCGGGGTCACGAGAGGCGTCCCCCGCCCCTGGACTGGTGGCCTCGCACCGACCGTTCACGAGGTGGTGCCAGGATGCGGACGTGCCCTGGAAGGGAAGCTTCGTCCGTTCCAGGACACGTCTCGACGAGGTCCGCAGGACCGAGCCCACCACGCACTTTTTTGCATCCCCACTTCAGTTCACGAACAACTGACGTACCATCAGGGCCGATCCGTACCTGTACCGCCGCTACGCGCCTTCGTTCGATCCTGGTTCAGTCATCACCTTCACCGCGTCCCTATGCGTTCTCGGCCGGGACGGGGTCGGATGCACTGCGGACCGCCGTCTCGGGTTCGTGGAACTTCGGATTCACCGCACGCACCAGCTCGTTGGCCACGAATCCGACGGCGAGCAGCGCGATCATGATGGAGAACGAGAAGGTGTACATGCTCGGCCCGGTGTGCCCGGCCTGCTGCCTCATGTCCGCGATGGCGTCCACGATGGCCGGCCCCGCGACTCCGGCGACGGACCAGGCGGTCAGCAACCGGCCGTGGATCGCGCCGACCTGGTAGCCGCCGAAAAGGTCTTTCAAGTAGGCGGGGACGGTGGCGAATCCACCGCCGTAGAAGGACAGGATCACCATGGCGGCTCCGATGAACAGCGTCACGCTGCTGTTCTTGCCGAGCAGCAGCGTCAGGTACAGCAGAGCGCCGATGCCCAGGTACAGCCGATAGACGTTCTTGCGGCCGATCACGTCGGAGACCGACGACCACAGGATCCGGCCGGTCATGTTGGCCAGGGACAACAGCGCGACGAAGCCGGCGGCGGCTGTCACGCTGACCGGGCTCGGCGTGCCCCGGAAGAAGTCCTGGATCATCGGCGCGGCCTTCTGAAGGATTCCGATCCCGGCAGTGACGTTCATGCACAGCACGACCCACAGCAACCAGAACTGCGGTGTGCGCACCGCATTCCTCGCGGATACGTTCGCGGTCGTCACGAGCCGCTTCCCGGCGTCCTCGGCGGGCCGCCAGCCGGCCGGCCGCCAACCCGAGGGCGGCACGCGCACGAGCAGCACGCCAAGCGTCATGAGGGCGGCGTAGGTCACGCCGTGCACGAGGAAGGTCTTCGCGATCCCACCCGTGTCGCTGCCGAAGGCGGAGAGCATCTGCGTCGACCAGGGAGAGGCGATCAGTGCGCCACCGCCGAAGCCCATGATCGCGGTGCCGGTGGCCATGCCCGGCCGGTCGGGGAACCACTTCATCAGGGTGGACACCGGCGAGATGTAGCCGATGCCCAGGCCGATCCCGCCGACGAAGCCGTAGCCGAAGACCACCAGCCAGTAGGAGCGGGTGGCGACGCCGAGTGCGGCGATCAGGAACCCGGTGGAGAAGGCCACCAACGAGACGAGCATGGCCCATCGCGGACCCCTGCTCTCGACGAGGGTGCCGCCGAAGGCCGCGGAGAGCCCCAGTACGAGAATGCCGACCTGGAACGGCAATGCGCTGGCCGCCCCCGAGATATGCAGCGCGTTCTCCAGGGGTAATTTGAAAACGCTCCAGGCATACACCTGACCTATCGACAGGTGGATCGCCAGCGCAGCCGGGGGCACCAGCCAACGACTCCATCCTGGTCGCGCGACGATGCGGGAATGCTCAAGGAGTCGCACCGGTGGTCTACCTCCCGGACCTGGGCAGAAGTAATTGAAAGGCGAATTTCCTGGACGCACGTCAAGCGGTCAAGCGGTGGCGAGTGTAGGGCAACTGATCGCCCCTGCCAATGGTTTGACCTGTCCGCTGTCGAGTATGGAGACGTTTGCCGGAGGGGAACGCTCCGCGCGTAGAGCGGCACTTTCGGGCGATGTCGGACCACCGGTGACGATGGCCCGAGAACTGCTGACGATGGTTCGTCCGAAAGCAGCGTGATTCGCCCAGGCAATGGGTAAACGGGTCGAACGGCCCGAGCCCCGGAGAGAGGTCGGCGCCCCCTGGTGCGCCACAAGCGGAACGGCTGCTACTGTCCGGTAGTGGGCCAACTCGTCGCCGATCCAACGCCTTTGACTGCACAGGGTGGACCGCTACACTCCCTGCCTCAACGGCGGTAGGCGGACCGGTCAACGCGCCGAAACCTGGAGAGAATCATGACGAGAGACATGCGGCCTCCCGCTCCACCCCCATCGGCGCCGACCACCGGCCACGGATTATCGGCCCCTTTCGCTAAAGCCGGCGACCAGCCCTTGTGCGACCCGGCGGGCGAGCCCGACTTTGCGGCGATCCAGGCCAGCCCGGAGTTCACCCGGCTTCGCCGACGGCTGCGGCTGTTCGTCTTTCCGATGAGCGCGCTTTTCTTTTGCTGGTACCTCACCTTCGCCCTGCTGTCCGCCTATGACCATGAATTCATGCGGCGCAAAGCGGTCGGCGAGATCAATGTGGGGACCCTCTTCGGCCTGCTGCAATTCCTGTCCACGATCATGATCGTCGTGACCTATGCGCGCTTCGCCAAGAAGCGGCTCGACCCCCAGGTCGACCGGATTCGCGAGCAGGTGCGGGCCGAGGCGGAGGGTGGCAGAAAGTGATGGTGTCGATCGCGGTCGGCACGACCGGCAGTCCGACGCTCAACGTGACCGTATTCGTCGCCTTCGTCTGCATCACCTTGTACGTGGTCTACCGGGCCAGCGGCAGCAGCCCGACCGCCTCCGACTACTACGCGGCAGGCAGCGGTTTCAGCGGGATGCAGAACGGCATCGCACTGTCCGGCGACTTCCTCTCCGCGGCCTCCTTCCTCGGGATCTCGGGAGCAATCGCCGTCCACGGCTACGACGGGTTCCTCTACTCCGTCGGATGGTTGGTCGCCTGGCTGGTTGCTCTGCTGCTCATCGGCGAACGGCTGCGTAATACCGGCCGGTTCACCGTGGGCGATGTGATGGCCTTCCGGATGAAACAGCGCCCGGTACGGGCGGCGGCGGCCAACGCCACCTTGGTCATCACGTTCTTCTACATGCTGGCCCAGATGGCCGGCGCCGGCGGCCTGATCGCCCTGCTGCTCAACGTGCACAGCAAGGGCGGGCAGGCCCTGGTCATCACGGCCGTCGGCATTGTCATGGTCTTCTACGTCCTGGTCGGCGGCATGAAGGGCACGACCTGGGTGCAGATCATCAAGGCCACCCTGCTGCTGCTCTGCGTGGCCTTCATCAGCGTCTTCATCCTCGGCAAGTTCGGCTTCAGCTTGTCCGGACTGCTGGAGCATGCGGCGCAGAACAGCCCCTTGGGCGAGCGCTTGCTGGAACCAGGCGGCTGGTACGGCCAGAACGCGATGGGCAAGCTCGACTTCGTCTCGCTGGCCCTGTCGCTGGTCCTCGGCATCTCCAGCCTTCCGCACGTGCTGATGCGCTTCTACACCGTGCCGGACGCCAAGGAGGCACGCAGGTCGGTGGTGTGGTGCTCCTGGTCGATGTTCATGTTCTACCTGGGGATCCTCATCGTCGGATACGCCGCCACCGCACTGGTGGGCTCGGACAAGATCTTGGCCGCCCCGGGCGGGGAGAACTCCGCGGCACCGCTGCTCGCCTTCCGGATCGGCGGCGCGGTGCTGCTCGGCGTGGTTTCCGCGGTGGCCTTCGCCACCATCCTGGCGGTGGTCGCCGGTCTGACGCTCGCCGCTTCCGCGTCGTTCGCGCACGACGTCTACGCCAACGTACTCCGGCACGGCAAGGCGGACGCGCGGTCCGAAGTACGGGTCGCCCGCCTGACGGCGGTAGTGATCGGTTTCCTGGCCATCATCGGCGGCATCGTGGCCAACGGGCAGAACGTCGCCTTCCTGGTATCGCTGGCCCTGGCGCTCGCCGCGTCCGCGAACCTGTCCACCATGCTCTACTCCCTTTACTGGAAGCGGTTCAACACCACGGGGACGCTGTGGAGCATCTATGGCGGGCTGGTGTCCGGGCTGCTGCTGATCGCCTTCTCACCCGCGATGTCGGGCACACCCACGTCCATCGTCAAGGGCGTCGACTTCCACTGGTTCCCGCTCACCAACCCGGGCATCGTGTCGATTCCGCTCTCCTTCCTCTGCGGGTTCCTGGGCACGGTACTCAGCAAGCAACCGGCGGATCCCGACAAGCAGGCGGAGATGGAGGTACGAGCACTGACCGGCATCGGCGCCAAGCGCTAGCCGGCACATCGGGCGATTCCCCACCTGACGGTTCGCGGCCCCGGCTGGCACACGGATCCGTACGTCCTCTCCCCCGCCCCAAGTCCCTGCTCACCGTGTTCGGCCCAGAGCACGGGCTCGGCGGGGTCTTGGGATACGACGCCGCCGAGACCACGGACGAGACCCCCGAGCGAGTCACCACGGTCCAGCGGCTCACCTGGGCCTGCCTCCGCACCGAGCTCTACCCCGGGGATTCCGCCTGGCAGCAAGCGTGTGCCGCGCTGACGGTCGGCCCCAGCTCGCTCGGACGGGTCGAATCCAAGTGAGCCGCATGACGGGGCTGCCCTCGCCCACGCCATCTCCGCGAAGGGCGGACTCCCGGCCTGACCAACCCTGTTCCGCAAAGGGGGGGCAGGTTTCACGCGGATGCGCGCGTCATTGTGCGGGCTGCTCTCAGGCGGGCATGCTGAGGGCGCTCTGCCGGTTGCCGTGTCGAGGGAGCTGACCTTGTTGGACCCGTATGTTCATGCCCGGACGGCCGGCCTCGACGAGGCCGATCTTGCACTGATCAACGACTCTCTGTCGCTCGTCCTGGCGGCAGACGCACGTGCAGTCGTACGGGACCTGCTGCCCCGGCTCACTGAGGAGGAGCAGGAGTCCGTGGCCGCGCACTGCGACGTGGCCCACGCAGCTGCGCTGGTCTTTCCGTCCTCGCTCGACAGCCTGATCGCGGGCCTGCGGGCCGACGGCTGCACGGTCGGCGAAGCCGTCCCCAGCGTAGTGGTGCGGGAACGACTGAGCCGACGTTACGGTGTGCCGGTCGCCGCGCTGGACGTCGCGACCTTGCACATACAGGTCCCGGCTGCCAGTCAAGAGCCGCGCGAGATCGAACTCTTCGTCCTGGAGGCGGCGCCGGGGTCGGAGCTGTGCGAGATCGCCGTCAGGGAACGGGTGGAACGCAATGAGTCCCACCTCGCACTGGAGGTGAGGGCACCCGACAGCGTGGTTCTGGCGGGGTTGCGGGGGCTCCTGGCCGATCACGGCGGGCTGGCTGCCGACGGTGGGGGTTACAACCCCCTGGAGAACTGCACCGTGCTGTACTTCCTCAGCCCTGCCGCCGACGGCCGGGACGGGCTCTCCGTAACCGGCCCGGTACGCCCCAGGCGTCTGGAGTTACGGGCTCGCGGCGACCACCCGGCGGTCCTGGCCGCGCACCATGGCGCCGAGCCGGGCGATCCGGCGAAACGTCTGCTGGAGCTGATGACCGGAGCCTGGACGACCCAGGCGATCGCGGCGGCCGCCGAGCTGGGTCTGGCCGACCAGTTGCCCGGCCCCTCCGTCCGGTCCATGAGCGGGACCGATGACGCGACAGTGGCCGGTTCCGTCGCCGAGCTGGCCGGCCGTCTCACCGTCGATCCGGCTGCTTTAGTCCGTCTGCTGCGCTACCTCGCGGCCGTGGGGGTAGTCGCTCCTGCCGGAGACTTCTACGGGCTGACGGAGCTTGGTGCACTGCTCCGGGAGGATTCCCGTCACTCGATGCGCTCGCTGGCGCTGCTGTACGGCGGGCCGTTCTACCAGTCCTTCGGGGAACTGGCCCAGTCCGTCCGTACCGGAAGGGAGGCGTTCAAGGCGCTCTTCGGGCAGGGGCACTTCGACTATTTCGCCGAACGGCCGGGCCTGGCCGAGCTGTTCGACAACGCGATGGCGGCCAGCGGAGCGATGTTCGAGCCGATACCCGGGCTCTTCGACTTCTCGGATGCCCGCGTGGTGGTGGATGTCGCCGGAGGAAACGGGCAGTTGCTGGGCCTGGTCCTCGCTCGCGCCCCTCATCTGCGGGGCGTGCTCCTGGAGCGGGCGCACGTGCTGGAGGCCGCACGCCGGCACCTGGCTGCTATGGGCTGCGCCGACCGCTGCTCCTTCGTGGCCGGTGACTTCACCTGTGCCGTGCCGGAGGGCGGGGACGTCTACCTCCTGTCACGTGTCCTGCACGACTGGGACGACGAGCAGTGCCTGACCATCCTGCGCCGCTGCGCCGAGGGCATGCACAAGGAGTCCCAACTACTCTTGGTGGAGCGCCTGTTGCCCGACCTCAATGGGGTTGTGCCTGGTGATACGCCGTCCCTGGCAGTGGCCTGGGACCTGCACATGATGTGCAACGTGGGCGGCCGGGAGCGGACCGCCGGTCACTATCAACGCCTCTTGGCGACGGCCGGATTCGAGCTGCTCTCTGTGCGGGACCTGCCGCTGGAGGGCAACCTGTTGCACGCCCGCCGGCGGGGCTGACCAGCATGACCGGCGGGGAAAGGGTTCACTCATGGCGGTTACGGTCCACGACTATCTCGTCGCCCCCTCGGACGCCACCGCCGAGGGGTGCGGCCGTACGACACTGGCGGAGGTCTTCGCCGCGGCCGCCGACGCGCACGGCGACACCCCGGCCGTCGTCGGTTGCGGCGAACCACGGTCCTGGTCGCAGTGGCGCGCCGAGTCCCGGGCCTTTGCCGCGGGCCTGCAGGACTACGGCATCGGCATGGGCGACGTGGTCGCCGTCCACCTTCCGAACTGCTGGGAATTCCTGGTCGCCCACACTGCGGTGGCCGAGGTGGGCGCGGTGCTCCTGCCACTCCATCTCGCCTACGGTGAGCGGGACCTGCTGGCGTTGATGCGCCGGGCGGCGGCCCGCGCGCTCGTCCTGCCGGCCGGCTACCGGCAGGTGGACGGTGCGGCGCTCGGCCGGCGGCTGCTGGACCGGCTGAACGCCCTCGAACTCGTGCTGGTCGTCGGGGGCGCCCGGCTGACGGTTCCGCCGGAAGACGAGGAACGGGCGGCGCCGGGCGCCGACATCGTCTCGTACCACGCACTCGTCCATGACCGCCGCCCGGCCTCGCCCCGGCGCGTGGAACTGACGGCCGAGACGCCGCTCGCCCTGCTGCCGTCGTCGGGCACCACCTCCAAGCACCCCAAGCTCTGCCTGCACAGCCACGGCACGCTCTTGTCGAACGCCGCGACGGTGGCTCTCGACGGCGGTGCGAGCGAGGACGACATCATCGTGAGCGCCAGCCCGTTCACCCATCTCTTCGGCCTGTTGTCCATCCACCTGGCGCTCCTCACCGGAAGCCGGCAAGGCATGCTTCGGCAGTGGGATGCCGGGGCCTTTCGCGCGCTCGCCGAGCGCACCGAGGCAAGTGTGCTGTTCGCGGTGCCTGCGCAGCTGCGGGATCTGACGGCGACACTGCGCGGCGCCCCCGTGCCGGACCGGCTGCGCCTGCGCGAGGTGCGCACGGGTGGCGCGGCGGTGCCTGGTCCACTCGTGGCGGACGTGCGCCGGCTGGCCGGGGCATCGGTGGTTGTCCAGTGGGGCATGTCGGAGCTGGGTGCGGGCACCGTGACCCGGCCCTGCGACCCGCCGGAGGTCGCCGTGGGAAGCATCGGCCGCCCGCTCAGCGGCTGCGACGCGCGCGTGGTCGACGACACGGGCGCCCTCTGCCCCGAAGGCGTCACCGGTGAACTGCAGTACCGGGGACCGCACATGTTCCTCGGCTACCTCGGGGATCCCGAACGCACCAGGGAGGCTTTCACCGCCGACGGCTGGCTGCGCACCGGGGACCTGGCCCGCCGGAACGCGGACGGCACCCTCACCCACAAGGGGCGTGACGCGGAGGTGATCAACGTCGGGGGAATGAAGGTCAGCGCTTCGGACATCGAGACCATGCTCGGCGATCTGCCGCAGTTCTCGGCGCTGGCCGTCACCGCCCGCTCCGACGCCCGGCTCGGCCAGTACCCCTGTCTGATCGCCGCCCTGCGCCCCGGGGCCGTCATCGACCTGGCGGAGGTACGGGCCCATCTTGGCGGGAAGGGCGCCGCCGACTACCAGCAGCCGCTGGAACTGTTCCTGGTCGACGAGGTACCGCTCACCCCCACCGGAAAGATCGCCCGCGGCCGCCTGGCCGAGTTGCTCGCCCGCCCTTCGGAGACCGGAAGGCGCAGCCGGGCGGATCGGGTCACTCCCCCGGGGCTCGAAAGCTTTTATGCAGCCAGGGAGTTGATTCGCCAAGAGGTCGCTCGTGTCCTGCCGGCCGATGCAGCGGGCGAACTTGCGCCGGATGGCACCTTCCGCGAGTCAGGGGTCGACTCGCTCGCCGCGGTGCGCCTCGCCGTGAGCCTTTCGGAAGCGACCGGACTGGCGTTGCCGACGACCGTCGTCTTCGACCACCCGACCCCCGGGGAACTGGCCCGCCATCTGACCGAGCTGGTCGCTGGACGTCGGCTGCCGCGGACCGACCGGGAGGAGGCGCATCCCGCACCGGCACCAGAAAGCCAGGACCCGGTCGTCATCACCGGCATCGGCTGCCGTTTCCCCGGCGACGTCCGCTCCCCCGAGGAACTGTGGCAGCTGCTCGTCGACGGCCGGGAGACGGCCGCACCCTTTCCGGCCGACCGCGGTTGGGACCTCGACCGACTTCAGCACCCGGATCCCGCCCACCCCGGGCGCTCCAGTACGCATTACGGCCACTTCCTCACCGGAGCCGGGGAGTTCGACGCCGGCTTCTTCGGGATATCGCCCCGCGAAGCACTGGCCATGGACCCTCAGCAACGGCTCCTGTTGGAGACGAGCTGGGAGGCGCTGGAGAGCGCAGGACTCGACCCCACCGCGCTGCGCGGCTCGGACACCGCGGTCTTCATCGGGCTGATGGCGCCGGACTACGCACCGCGACTGGTCGAGGCCCCCGAACGTTTCGACGGACTGCTGCTCACCGGCAACGCGGCGAGCGTCGCCTCCGGACGCATCGCATACACCCTCGGCCTGACCGGACCCGCACTCACCGTCGACACCGCCTGTTCCTCCTCCCTGGTCGCCGTGCACCTCGCGGTCCAGGCGCTGCGCCGCGGCGAATGCTCCCTGGCCCTGGCCGGTGGCGCGACCGTGATGGCCACCCCGGCCTCGTTCGTGGACTTCAGCCGCCAGGGAGCCCTTGCGCCGGACGGCCGGTGCAAGCCCTTCTCGGCCTCGGCCGACGGCGCGGCATGGGCGGAGGGCGCGGGCGTGCTGGTGCTGGAAAAACTCTCCCGTGCCCGGCGGCACGGGCACCCGGTCCTCGCCGTCATCGCCGGTTCGGCCGTGAACCAGGACGGCGCGAGCAACGGCCTGACCGCGCCCAACGGGCTTGCGCAGCAGCGCGTGATCCGGCAGGCCCTGGCCGACGCAGGGCTTACGCCGCGTCAGATCGATGCCGTCGAGGCGCACGGCACGGGCACCCCGTTGGGCGACCGGATCGAAGCCGACGCCCTGTATGCCGTGCACGGCGGCGGCCGTGACGTGGGCCGGCCGCTGTGGCTGGGCTCGGTCAAGTCGAACATCGGGCACACCCAGGCCGCCGCCGGGGTCGCCGGCCTCATCAAGACGGTCCAGGCGCTGCGGCACGGCCTGCTGCCGCGCACCCTGCACACCGACCTGGTCTCCCCGCCGGTCGCCGGCGAGGCCGACGGCGTGCGGCTGTTGCTGGCGCCCCAGCCGTGGCCGCGCTCCGGCCGGATCCGCAGGGCCGGGGTGTCGGCCTTCGGGATCAGCGGCACCAACGCTCACGTGATCGTGGAGGAGGTCCCCCTGGAGCAGCCCGCCTCGACCTCGGCGCCGGCCGAGGACGAAGGCCGGTGGAGCGGTGACCAGGCGCTGCCCTGGGCACTGTCTGCCCGCAGCGTCCCCGCCCTGCGCGAGATGGCATTGCGGCTGCTACCGATCGCCGAGTCGGCCGATGTGTTCCAGGCGGGCCGGGCACTTGTCACCAGCCGGCCGTCGTTCGAACACCGCGCGGTGGTCGTCGCACGACAACGGACGGAGCTGATCGCCGGGTTGCGGGCTATCGCCGACGGCGGTGCCCTACCCGCCCACGCGGTCGGTGGCACTGCTCGTCCCGAGGGTGGTGGCACGGTCCTCGTCTTCCCCGGACAGGGCTCCCAGTGGGAGGGCATGGCAGCAGACCTGCTGACCGAGTCCGAGGTGTTCGAGCGGTCCCTGGCGGCATGCGAGGAGGCCCTCGCGCCGTACATCGACTGGTCCGTACGGGCCGTGCTGCGGCAGGAAGCCGGTCAGCCGCCGCTGAGCCGCGTCGACGTCGCACAGACATCCCTGTTCGCCGTGATGGTCGCGCTCAGCGCCCTGTGGCAGTCGCTGGGAGTGCGTCCGGACGCGGTGGTCGGGCACAGCCAGGGGGAAATCGCCGCCGCCTGTGTGTCCGGCGCCCTCTCACTGGCGGACGCGGCGAAGGTCGTCGCGCGGCGCGCCGCAGCCGTCCGGGACCTGCCGGACGGCCGGATGGCGGCCGTCGCCCTGTCCAGGGACGACGTGCTCCATCATCTGCGCGCCGGCCGGGGCCGGTTGTGGCTCGCGGCCGACAACGGCCCTCGCTCGACCGTGATCTCCGGCGATCCCGGTGCCATCGGCACCCTGCTCGACGAGCTCGATGACCGGGGCGTACGAGCGACCGGCCTCGCGGTCGGCTACGCCTCCCACAGTGCCCACGTGAACGGCCTCCGGGACCAGCTGTCGAAAGCACTCGACGGCCTCGAACCCGGCCCCGCACAGATGCACTTCTTCTCCACCGTCGAGCCGGGCCCGCTGGACACCACACGGCTGACCTCGGAGTACTGGTACCGGAACCTCCGCCGCCCGGTCGAGTTCCACAAGGCGATCCGCGCACTGCTGGACGACGGCTTCTCCCACTTCATCGAAGTCAGCCCCCACCCGGTGCTCACCTACCCGGTCCTGGACATCGCCGAGTCGGCCGGACGCCCCGTTTCCGTGGTGGGAAGTCTCCGGCGGGGCGAAGGCGACGAACGACGCTTCCTGCTCTCCGCGGCGGAGGCTTTCAGCAACGGGGCTCCGGTGGTCTGGAAGAACGTCTTCGCCGGGCGCCAAGCCCACCACGTCGAGCTGCCCCCATATCCGTTCCTGCGAGAGCGCTACTGGCTGTCGTCCGGAGCTGCGGTCGCACCGCCGCGCCAGTCGTCCGAGCGGAGGTCCGAGACCGTCGCGGCCGACCGCGATACCGACGAAATGCCGCTCCCGGAAAGCGAGTCCGCGCTCCTGACGCTCGTGCAAGACCACACCGCAGTCGTCCTCGGGCACCCCGACGGCAGGCAGATCGGCCCGGATGTGGCGTTCGCCGAGATCGGCACGGGTTCCCTCGCCGCGGTCGAGCTACGCGCCCGGCTGACTCGCACACTTGGACTTCCCTTGCCTTCCACCGTAGTCCTCGATCACCGAACACCCCGTGCACTGAGCGCCCGCCTATGGCGCCTCCTGTGTGACAAGGGACACCCGGAGCACGGTCGATGCGCCCCTCACGAGGTGCCGGACACCCTGGATGCCCTGTACCGGCAAGCCTGCCTGACCGGGGACGGCCGGGCCGCCGTCGAACTGATCAGCGCGGCGGCCCGGCTCCGCCGCACGTTCGGCGCGGGGTCCGCACCGGAGAACGCGCCCCGCGCCGTCCGGCTCGGCCCGGCAGGAGACGGCCCTCTGCTGCTGTGCTTCCCCTCCCTGCTCCCGGCCTCGGGGCCGCACGAATACGCCCCTTTGGCCGAGGCGTTGCGCGGCGACTACGAGGTGCTCGTGCTCCCGCAGCCCGGCTTCGCCGACGACGAGCCCCTCCCCCACGACATCGAAGCCCTCACCGCAGCCCACGCGACGGCAGTTGGCCAGTACACCGGCGAGGTGCCGTTCCTCTTGTGCGGACACTCCTCCGGCGGGCTGATCGCGCACGCCGTCGCCGCGCGGCTCGAGGAGCAGGGGCGCCCCGCAAACGGCTTGGTCCTGCTGGACACGCCATGGCCCGATCGAACCTTTCAGGACGCCGTGTTGCCCCGCGTCCTCTGCAGCGCAGCTGTACGACAGCAGCCCCTCACCAGGCAGGGCGTCCCCGTACACCGACTCACCGCCACCGGCGGCTACCTCCGCGTACTGGCCGGTTGGCAGCCCGCACCGGTCCGCACCCCAACACTCCTGGTCCGCGCACGACAGGCCGCCCCCGAGTTCGCCGAGGACGACCGGCGGTCCTGTCCGTGGCAACTACCGCACACCGAACGCGCCGTCCCGGGCGACCACTTCACCATGCTGGACGCTCAGGCCCCCGCGCTGGCCGATGCCATGCGAACCTGGTGGGCCGAGGTCACAGACGCGCCGTAGCCCCCGTCTACCACTCGCCTCATTAGGAGCATCACCCGTACCAAGGAGCACTGGACATGGCCCCCTACGACGGTGACCTCACGGAGCTGTTCACCGACGCCTTCTTCGCACGGGCACACCATGCCGACAGGCCGTCGCCCGCCTCGCCATACCTGGGGTTGCGACACCTCCAGTCCCGACTGCACGGCCGGCAGCCACTTCTTGCGGACCACACCCGGCTGCGGTCCGTGCTGGAACTGAGCGCGGTGGTGGATCCGCGTCTGTTCTTCGTGATGTTCCTGCACCACTGCATGGCCATCGGCGCCGCGCTCGACTTCGGCGCCCCGCCCGAAGACGTGGCCGACCTGGCCTCCGGGCGATGGATCGGCGCCGCCCTGATGAACGAAATCGGCCACGGCAACAGCAGCTCCGCCATCCGCACCCAGGCGGTCTTCGACCCGACAGCCCGCGAGTTCGTCCTGCACACACCGACCCCCGAGGCAACGAAGCGCCCGGCCAACGTGGGCCTGGACGGCTTCGCCAGACTGGCCGTGGTGAGCGCGCGCCTGTGGGTCGGCGGTGCCGATCGAGGAACCGCGCTCTTCCTCGTACCCTTGCGTGACGAGGACGGACCGTGCGAGGACGTCACGATCGAGCCGCTCGCGCCGACGCCGCTCCTCCCCATGGACTACGCGAAGGTCCGGTTCGACCGGGTCCGGGTGCCGTACCGCAGATGGCTCAGCGACGGCGCGTCCATCGCCGACGACGGATCCTTCCACGACCCCCTGGACGGGCCCGACGCCCGCACCCGGCGCAGCGTGGGCATGAGCCGCTTCGCCTGGGGGGCGGTCACGGCCGGCCTGGCCGCGACCGCGCGGGCGAGCGCGGCCATCGCGCTCACCCACGCCCGCCACCGCCGGACCAACGACCGTCTCGCCGGCGACATCTCGGCCCTCGCCCACCTCAACCAGCAGCGCCTCCTATTCGGCGCGGCGGCCGACGCCCTGGCCGCCACTGCGGTCGCCCGCCGCGCGACCGCCGCGAGCTGGCACCTCCCTCCCGGCGGCGGGGCCGGCACCGGTCCCTCGCCCGCCGACATGCGCACGCTGGCACTGAGCAAGGTCACCGTCGCCGTCCTCGCGGACACGGCCGTCTCCCGCTGCCGCACGGCAGGTGGCGCACTCGGCTTCTTCCCGGAACACCGACTGATCGACTATCAGGCCCTGACCAGCGCCTTTCAGTCCGCCGGCGGCGACAACCGCCTCATCCTGCTCGACACCGCCTGGACGATGGTCACCGGCACGGACTACCAGCCACCGGACAAGGGGCCCGTACCGAGCGGCTGGCTCTGTCTCTTCCGCGCCAGGGAACGCCTCCTGCACACCGAGCTCACCTCGGCTCTGCGCACGGACGACCAGGGCGGCACCGTCCGCTTCGAGTCCTGGAACGCCCGGACCGAACTGGCCCAGCGCCTCGCCGAAGCCCACGCCACACGCATCACGGCAGAAAGCCTGCGTGACGTCTGGCGCGCCCCCGAGGTCCCCGACACCGCCCGCCCCCTGCTTCGCGACCTGTACCGGCTCCACTGCCTGGGTCAGACAGCACCCCACACCGGCTGGTACCTGGCACACGGGCTGCTCGGGACGCAACAGGTCCTCGCGCTGCCCGAGCGGATCAACGAGCTCTGCCGCCGTCTCGTCCCCCACGCCCAAGCCCTGACCGAGCTGCTGGAGATCCCGGCCGAGCTTCTGCGCAGTCAGTGACGAAGGTGGGAGGGACCTTCCCCGGACCTCGACGAGTGCCCGATCGCCAGCGGATCGTGCTGCGGACACGAACTCCGCAGGAGTGTGCGGGCGCGGCCTCCGGTGTGCCCCACGCACGGCTGCCGCCACACCTTCCGCGACCAGGTGCCTGGGGTCCTGGAGCGTCACCAGCACCGCACAGCCCGCCTGACCAGGCAGGTCAAAGCCATAAGTCAAGGAGTTGGCAGGCCGGGCGGGAGCCCGCTTGCCGGCGATACTCGCGACGGGCCTGTCGCGTCACACGGCCCTGCGCACCCTGTTACGCATCCCGCTGCCCACTGGGCAGGTCCCCTGCGTGATCGGCGTCGACGACTTCGCTCTGCGCCGGCGCCACCGCTACGCCACCGTGGTGATCGACGCCGAGACTCATGAGTGTCTTCGAGGGTTGCATGTCAGAGTCGCCGCGTGGAGTCCTGGTGATGGGTCCGGTACCGGGGCCGCCCGCACTGGAGAACGGCAGCCTCCCTGGTCTGCGCGGGCATGGTTACGGCCTGACCGGCGTCCAGGCATCAGTTGAGGGCCACGAGTGCGGCCCGCCAGCCCCGCCCCCATCCGCTGGTTCGCATGGCTGCCCGACTGAACCGTCAGGAAGCCGACGAGGTTGGATGGCTTCGTGGCAAGACGGAAGCAGGAGAAGAAGCGGCCTCCCTTCGGCATGCCGAAGGGCATCTTCTTGCTGGAGGTGCCAGGAGGCTGGCGCCACAGTGTTCTCACTGTGGAAGGCCGGATGCTCTGCGGGCGCCTCGCTGACGTACCGGCCAACGCCAACCCCTCCGAGGCGCGGGCCGCCGCGACCGCCATGGTGGTAGGGCTGGCACACGACTTCCACGAAGCTGACGTCGACGTGACCTGGGATCCACCCCGGGAGCCCGGGCACTGGACTGCACATGTCACCGTTGCAACGGCCACGCAGAGCGCCTGAGGTTAACGACGGCTTAGGAACGGGCTCTGACCTTGCATGGTCGCGGCGTCGTAAGCACGGCATATGCATCCGGCTCTCTGGTGCGAGGCTGCGCTATCGCGCGTTCACGAAGAACTCCCCGGAACCTGGGTCGACCGCACCAAGTGGCTCACGCAGGAAGCGGCGCGCATCCGTGCCCGCGGTGCCGCCTGAACTCCAAGCCCGGTAACTCACCGTCGCTGTGGCCATACTCTGCTGAACGCCGACCCCATCCGGCCCACGTTCAGGAGACCCTATAGGAGGGCAGCGCGTTGTTCCGGCTCATCTACGACCCCGGCTGCGAATCCCTCCACGGCCAACTCCCGCCAGCCGTCAGCCGCGCCCTCACCGCAGCCCTCAACGCCGCCTGCCACGCCCCCATCGGACACACTGCACTCGTGGTGACGCCGACGAGTGGAACCGGCAGATCCGAGTTGACGGCGCCCTCACCATGATCTTCGCCAGCGACGGCCAGAAAACCCCGGCCATCGTCGACATCATCGACCTCAGCTGAAGCCTGCACTCGACACGCGCCGTAGCGGATCCGACGGCTGTCCCCCATCGCACGCCACGGGCTCACCGCCGGACCACACGGACACCAGCGAGGTCTGGATCGACCAACCCGGGGCCGGCAACCAGATGACCCCGCCCTGATGGAGGGCGTCCCCCGCCCGATCAGTAATCGTCGATCCCAACGAGGTCGCCGACGACCTTGGTAAGGACCGTCGCGATCGGGTGCTTACCACCCGAAGCGGCCTGCACCGGCGCGGCCAAGCCGAAGGCAAACAGGGTAAGCGTGGCGGAGATGGTCAGGACACGGAGACGGCGCCGCATGACAGGCCCTCCCTTTCTTTCCGATCGCGGGTCGCATCGGTATGCACGCGTGAGGTCGCGAGCGCGCCCGAGGCGAGGATTCGAGGAAGGCATTCCTCCGCGCCGCTCGTATTAACGCCCTGTCACCCGATGGGCGGGGCCCTCTGCGCTCCGACGAAGACTGAGTCTGCACACCCCGCGTCGAAGCGCATCCCCGTTCGACCCCGGGAGGAGACTCCGGCGGAGCAGGCGCCGTCGTCGCCGCCCGCCGACGCCGCACCGACGACGGCCCCACCGAGAACCGACACAACCTGCCCCATCCGGCCCCCGGAATTCGCCCTCGCGATCCGGGGGCCTTCGGCATGCCCGGCAGCGGAATGCGGGAAGACGATCAGGGAGGACAACAGCAGGAGCCGGCGACGCAATGCCGTTCGCGAAGTCCCCTTCGGCCACCTGTGGTTGAGGGGCTTCGAAGTGCCGGACGGACCCGTGCCAGCAGGTCCGTCCGGCACGCGGTATGGCGCACTGATCAGGCGACTACGCTGCCGCAACGACAGGCGGCACCAGGTCGTCTACGAGAGTCGCCTGAAGTTGGCTCGCCCGCTGCTCGCCGACTTCGATACGTCGGTGTGCGGCATCTACGTGTGGTGCGTTCGGATCAGCCGGGGTCGGTACCGCAGACGTAGTACGCCTTGCCCAGCCCGGTGACAGTGCCTGACAGCATCCCCAGGGCGGCGCCTGCTGCTGCTCCTTCAGGGCCTGCGGCAGCGCCGAGCTGGCCGCCTCGCAGGGCACCCAGCAGGGCGGCCCTGGCTGCGCCCTTCACCATGCTCTCGCCCAGTTCCTTGGCCATGCACTTGTTCCACTCGTCCGAGTTCTTCGGGTGCTCGCGGTCTGGGATCGGCCAGAACGCGGGGCGCATGGTCGCCTTCGCGGACATGGTCGTGAAGGCGGCGGGCTTGACACCAGCGGTCTTGACGGCCGGAGTGGTAGTGGTGCGGTAGGTGACCGACGGCATGGTCATGGAGCCTTCGATGGTGTCGCCTGGAGCGTTCTCGATGGTCTGCGTGATGACGTTGCCGGAGACGGTCAGGCCGACAGGGTGGGTGGTCCCTTCGGTGTCCACGACGGTGCTCGGCTTGATCGTGCCGATCTTGGTTCCGGTGGCGGTGTCGGTGAGCTTCACCTTGTTCGGGCCGTCCTGCGACGCAATGGTGCCGTCGGGGAGATCCGGGGTGAACGATGCCTTCGTGGCGAAGGTCAGCGCCGGTGCGTCAGCGCTCGTCACGTTCGTGGTGCCCGGCGGGTTCG
The DNA here is from genome assembly GCF_019774615.1 of Streptomyces sp. BHT-5-2. Taxonomy (NCBI): domain Bacteria; kingdom Bacillati; phylum Actinomycetota; class Actinomycetes; order Kitasatosporales; family Streptomycetaceae; genus Streptomyces; species Streptomyces sp. BHT-5-2. The sequence continues at coordinate 3,426,624 of NZ_CP081496.1, forward strand.
GGCTGGTGTGGGCGACGTACATGGTCGAGCCGGCCGAGGAGTCGACGACGGGGACGGTGACGGTGGCGTCAGTAGTCCACGGGAAGCGGTTCTTGTCGAAGGTCCAGGTGCCGGTGACCTTCTTGCCGACGGCCGCGAAGTCGACCCAGCCGTAGTTCTTCGGCGGGACGGTGACGGCCACGCCGTTGATCTGCGACTCGTCCGACTGGTAGGCGACGGTCGATCCCAGCTGGGAGCTGATCATGGCCTGGACCGGAACGGACACCCCGGCCGAGACGGAGACGCTGGAGGAAAGGCTCATCGACCATCCACTGTGATAGATCGTCGTGAAGACCTGGGTGACCTTGTCAGCGGTGTCGTTGTACCAGACCGAGGACGCCTTCACCCTGGGCAGGACCTCCGGGGCGCCTTCGGAGGTCTGCTTCCATGAACACGTCGAGGTGTCCTTGGTGCACATCTGGGAGTAGTAGTCGAGCGCGAGCATCAGCGCCTCGGACGCCTTCGCCTGCGGCACCTTCCATTCCTGCGCGGAGGCGCCATTGCAGGAATTGGGCTGCGCCAGAACGCCCCACAGGTGCAGGCCACCGCGGTTGTCGAGGCAGTAGCCGTCATCGGCGCGCACCAGCGTGAAGGTGCCCGGCTTGCTGTCGATGGGGTGGAAATGCCAGAGCTGGCCGTCTTCCTTGTCGCCCGCGCCGCACGAGCGCTGGGTCAGCGGCTGCGTGGAGTAGAGGCACTTGCCGGTCTCGGTGTTGGCGATGCGGAAGGTGCCGGTGCCGGCGGAGATCAGGCGCCAGTTCGTGTAGTTGGCGCCGCCGGGGGTGACGGAGATCTGCGCTCCGTCACCGGTGCCGGTCGCGTTGAGGGTGCCGTCCGGGTTGGTGAACGTCCAGGCGCCGGAGTCGGCCGCCTGCGCCGTGGTGGCGGTGGCGATGACGCCGGTAGTGAGCATGAGCAGGGCGAGGAACGGGACCGCTATGAGGCGGCCGACGCCCTTGAGACGTCTATGCATACCAACCTTCTGTGGTGAGTCTGTGAACTTCCTGTGGAGCGCGGCGAGCCTATGGGTGTCCCCGGCGCGTCGTCTGCCCCCCTGACGATCTTTGGCGTGGCATTAACCACGAGATAGTTGCAGTCGTCACGACATGAGTCTGCAAAGGGTGATGAAATCGGCATGAACACACAGGAGTTCACGAGGGAGTGCTACGGCGCTTTGCCTGTGTAGTCCGTTGTCGTGCGGTCTCACTTCGGCTGAATCATGCCGCCGCTGAACGTCGCCCCGGTCGGTGATCACCCGGCCTTGCTCAAACAGTGCGCATGATCCGCCCACATCGCGAAACCGCGGAACCTGGAACTACGCGGCCTCGACCGCGTGCACGACGTGCGGCACGGCAGGCACATCCCCAAGAGCCGTACTGATTGTCCAGGGCCTCGCGGTAGTGGTCGCGCTGATCGTCAAGCTGGAAGTCCGCGACGAGGGACTGCATCAGCGTGCTGGCCGACCACGTCGGAGAAGCGCACCGGATCACGGCCAAAGGACTCGCCGCCGCAGGACTGACCTGAGGGGACCGGGGCGCCGCGGGAGCGGGTACACGGGCCGGGCTCAGTCGCAGGTAGAACGGGATGCAATGCTGCACCGATATATGCAGTTTCGCTCGCCCGTCGGTGGCTCGCTGGGTCCCTGGCGTGCGTCTTCGGGCCAGACGGGCCGCATCCAAGCGCGTACACGGAAACGACGGGGGGATCGGCCCCTGGAACGACGTGCGGGCAGCATCAGCTGCACCTCCACGAGGGGCTTGCCGGAAGTGGAGGAACGCGCTGCCCGGCAGCGGGTGGAGGGCTGCGTGAGCAGGCCGACCGCCTGGGTGCCGAGTTGGATCAAGCCGACACGGACTGGCGGGAACTGGTCATCGCCTAGCAGCAGGTTGGGCGGATTCCGCGATGGAGCGCGGCTGCCGGCCTGGGTGCGCTGGCGGCCGACTACCAGCGCACCCTGTCAGTGCCGGCCGACGCCCGCGGCCACGACCGGGCGGTGATGACCTGCAAGCGGATCGCCATCGCGATGGGGATCGAGCTGGCCCCGCCCGCAAAGATCGAGCGAGTAGTGCGCTTCCGACCCCATCACCTGAGCGATCACGGTTGGGTTACCCGGACCGAAGCGGGCTGGTTCATGCCGGCCGACGGGTAAGTCAGCGTTTCGTCGGCATGACCATCGAGCTGTGCCACGCCGTCAGGCGAGAGCGATGGCGCTGGCCGCGAGTATGGCGATGCACCCCAACAAGCCCCAGGCCAGGGACGCGCAGATGACAATGACGAGAGGTTGCCCTCGCATGCGGCTCGGCAGAGCACGCATGAACAGGGAAAGCACGACGAGTTCGATTCCGTACCAGGCGAGGTAGCTCCAGCCCCAGTCGGCGGCCGGGATGTCGATGTATTGCTCGCTGTTTCCGTCGACGGCGACCTCTGCCACCTGTCCGCGCCAGATTCTGACGTCCGCCGGTGCACCGCCGAGTGCTGCCTTGTAAGCCTCGTATCGCACGGTGTGGGTCTCCGTCTTGCCGGAGGCCCGCCTGATCGTCAAGCCATAGTTGTCGTTCTCGTTGAGCACTCGGGTATCGACGACCTGGTCCACTTCGCGGGTGACGCAATCCGTGTGGGACGGGCGGGCTTGCGTGCAGATCGGCGCGTTGCGGTAGTCGGCCAGTCCTCGGTAGTAATGTGCGGCCAAGGCGATGCCGACGATGCATGCCGTCAGACCGAGAGCCCCAAGTACCCACCGGGTCAATGGCGATGTTCGTGTGGAGAGTACGGCAAATTTGGTGTCGAGGAGGACTCCTGGCGATCGGCCTCGACGTGCCCTTGGCCCTCCACGGGTATCCGAAATGAGGCGGCGGGACCCGCTCCGCGTTACGGCGGCTGTACCTGCCCCTTGCTCCCGTTTCAGGAGAGGGGGATCGGTGTTCTTGCCTGTCGCACCCTGGCCTGATGCTGGAGGTCGATGGACCGCCATGCCGAGAGGCCGGTCCGCGGCGCGGCGCCGTTCAGTCTCGTGTACCAGCGGATTGCGTGCCGAGGGACCGGTAGTTGGCGGGGATTCGGTGCCGTTCACGGGGTGGCGAACCGTGGCGCGGTTATGGCGGTTGTGCAGGTGGATGTTGCGAGCAACCCGGTTCTGCGCGTACTGCTGCGGGTGATGACTGCCGCGTTCACGCATGTGGTGGCGGATCTTTTCCCAGCCGTGCTCCAGACTGAACGTCGGCCCCGCTCCGGGGATGCCGCCGTACAAAACCCTGATCAGTTCTCCCGTGAACTCCGGGTAGTCCGCCCCGGGTAGCACAAAGGATTCCTCGGCTGCCGATGCCGACGTCAGGACACAGTCGCCGTAGTCGTCTTCGTAGTAGTTGCCTTCGTTGTAGTCGTCTTTGTTGTTGGTCTGGCCCAGTTGCCACTCCAGGGCTTCCAATTCCCCGAGGGAAACTGCGAGTTCCTCGCGTGTCGGAGCTGTGGTGGCGGACATTTCGCCGGCGAGGCCGCTGTAGCAGCAATCCAGTACCGTCACGCGATACCGCGCCCTGTGACCTGCCTCCCGCACGACGTCACGCAGGTGTCCGTAGTTCAGCGTGCCGACTTGTGGGTGATCCGCGTCTGCTTTCGCCAGTGCCAGGTACAACCGGTGGCTGCGGTCACGCAGGCCGTGCCCGGCGAAGTACACCAGCAGCGTGTCGCGGGCCTTCTTGGCCGCGTCGCGCACGGCGGCCTGTACCTCTTCCGCGGAGTGCTCGGCTCCGAGCACCTGAACGTGCTCGGCTGGGAGGCCCCAGACGGACGGGTCACGAAGGAGTTCAGCCAGCCGCCGTGCGCCGGCTGACGCTTCAGGCATCGGCCTCAACGCCGGGTGGGTGTAGGCATCGATCCCGATCAGGACCGCGCGGCTCCGGGCGGGGTCAGGAACCGCCATCGCCCTCGTTCTCCGCAGACGTACCCTCGGCGGACGCAGACGGGGGAGGCGATTCCGTCCCAAGCTGCGGCTCGGACGCGGACTTGGACGCGGACTCGGCGAGGGCGCGTGCGAGGCGTGCTGCGTCCTGCTCGGTGCCGTTCTCCACGACCAACCGCACATCTCCGATCTCGATCACCATCCGCGCCCCCGGCCGCAGGCGCGGCGGCAGCGACGCACGGAAGGACCTGTGCGCCCGGAGCAACGACAAGGTGCTGAACCCGGAGGAGACCGCCAGGCTGATCCATTCCACGAGGTCGCCGGACATCGCGCCGTTGGCTGTGTCCGGACGGACGCGTTGGATCTCCGTATGCAGGCCCACATTTCGGTCCTGAGTGAGCCAGTCCGCGAAGTCGGCGGTCAGACGGGCACCCTCGCCCCGCGACCCACTGCCATCGCCCGTTCCGTCGCTGTCGATCCATACCCGCAAGGCAACCCCCTGGCCACCGGTCAGCGGGGCATGACTGGCTGAAAGCGCCCCCGCTGCACCACCCGGATTCGTCGCCATCACAGTAGGACCACATCGCCACCAGCGTCCTCAATATGCGTAAACCCACTGGGAACGCCTGCTGCGAACCCTTTCCGTGCATATGCCTTCTGGCGGCGCTGGAGAGGCCGTGGCTGGATCGTCGCGCTGCACGACCGGCTGCGCGGACAGGCACATGCTCCTCCTAGGACTTGTCCCGGCGATCACGTGCGGAGCCAGATGGTCAGGGCTGCGGCAGTTGCGGTGCCGAGGTGGACGTAGCCACGTTTGTCGTAGCGGGTGGCGACGGCCCGGGACTGTTTCAGGCGGTTGATCGCCCGCTCGACGGTGTTGCGCAGGCGGGCAGTCTCGCTGTCGGTCTTCTCCGGGATGGTGTGGTGGATTGGCCCGCCGTCGCAGGTACTCGCGGATGGGGTCGTTGCTGTAGGCCTTGTCGGCTGCGAGGCTGTCGGGCTTCTTACGTGGTCGTCCCGGGCCAGATCTGGGTACTCGGATCTTCTCCAGGACCGGCTTGAACTGAGTGCAGTCCGCCCGCTGACCTGGAGCGACGATCAGGGACAGGGGACGGCAGCGGCCGTCCGCGCTCAGGTGGAGCTTGCTGGTGAACCCGCCCCGCGAGCGGCCCAAAGCCTCACCTCCAGCGCCACCTCCACCAGGCGGGCGACGAGACTCTGCCACGGTCTCTCGTCCTGGTGTTCCAGACCTACGGCCCCTTTTGGTCCCGGGGCCGTAGGCGAGTCGGTGCGGGCGCCGGCCGCATGTTGATGCGCGCGCACGATGGTGGAGTCAACCGAGATGTCCCAGTCGATCTCACCCGCCGCATCTGCCGCGGCCTGGACCCCGCTCCGCACCCGGTGCAGAATCCCGTCGATCACCTACCGGTTGTTCCGCCACCTTCCACACCGCCCGTTGCTGACCGGCAGGAACGGCCGCAGCCGTTCCCACTCGGCGTCGCTCAGATCACCCCGTCCCATGACAGGAACAACGACCTGGACAGATGGCAGTCGCAAGATCACGCAAGCCCTGATCCCTACTCCGTGACGAAGGGGGCGTATCCGACCGGGACCTCGCTCACCTGAAGGTCCGAGAAGAGCAAGGTCACGTTGTGTGCGTTGGTTTCGATGCGCACCTCGTGAAAGTCGATCCCGAGGGCCTTCGACCAGCGGCGGGTCGCCTCGGACTCAGGAAGGAGCTTCGCTCCCGGGTACATGGCGTGCCACTTCACACCCCAGACGTATCCGTCGAGGTCAACACCGGTTTCGTGGTCGATGAGCCGGTCGTCCAAGGAGACCCGCCAGGTCTCCGCAGGCACTGACGTCTCACACCGGGCTTCAACGCAGTACCGGAAGAGATACCGCAGGTGAGACGGCGCGATGCCGGCACGGGGATCAGCCGTCGCGTAGATGATGACCTCGTAGTCCCGCATGTAGTTGGTGTATCCGTGGTGCACGACAGCGTGATCGAAGGTCTCGTCCAGCATCTGCTCAAGTACGGCGGTATCCATGCCGCCCTTCTACCTCACCTGGCAAGACCTTCGATAACGAGATTCACCGGTGCTGGGCGCCGCTGCCCTCAGAGATCGCCCGGGCAGGTCCTAGTTCGGCGGCCAGCTCCGGGCAGCTCCAGCGGGACACCGGCAGGCCGGTCTCGGCCGGCAGCCGGCAGGCCAACGCCTTGGCCTCGGCGCGCTGCAGCGCGGTGAAGACGGGCGGGCGGGCGGCGTGGGAGCGATCGGACAGCCCGCCAAGGCCGTGCTCGGCGAAGCGGTTCCGCCAGCGGCGAACGGTGTCCAGGTGGAATCCGGTAGCGGTGGCGATCCGGTTGTTGGAGTGTCCGCGGGCAGCACGCAGCACAACCTCGGCCCGGCAGCACAGCGGTATTCGGTCTTGTGCCCGTTGCTCGCTACTCGGCCGAGCCGGTAGCCGGGGGCACCTCCAGAACGAAGAACAGGAAGCACATTTTGGTCGAGAGGCTGTGGAAGTCGTCGGGGTACAGCTCGCGGCCGGCCGGATCGGGCTGTGGCTCGCTGATGACGGCCAGGCGGAAGCCGGCCGCGGTGAAGGCGTCGGTCATCGCGTGCAGTGGCCTGCGCCAGAAGGTCATCGGGGCGGACTGTCCCACCAGGGTGGCCCAGTCGTCGGTGTAGCTCGTGGTCGCGGAATAGTCGGGCCGAGGATCCTGGATCGCGTAGTCCACGAAAGGGTGCTGCACCGACGCGATCAGTCGGCCGCCGGGCCCGAGCACCCTCCGCATCTCGGCCAGCGTCGGCCCCCAGTCCTCCAGGTAGTGCAGCACCAGCGACGCGAGGACAGCGTCGAACGCACCGTTGGTGAACGGCAGCGGGTTGCTCAGGTCGGCCACGTGCAGGGCCGCGTCGGCACCCAGCCGCCGCCGCGCCAGCTCCACCATCTCGGCGCTGGAGTCGATGCCGGTGACGAGGGCACCCCGATCGCGTAACGCGGCGAACAGGGGGCCGGAGCCGCAGCCGGCGTCGAGGATCCGGCGGCCGGCCACGTCCCCGGCGAGGGACAGCATCGCGGGCCGCTCGTAATAGGCGTTCAGGAAGCTGGTCTCGCTCAGGGCCGAATACGCCTCGGCGAAACTGTCGTAGTCGTTCACCCGGGCCGGAGGTGCGGGCTGGGCATGGCTCTCGGCGGTAGGCATGCTGCGGTCTCCGTCTTGTCGTCACGGCATATGGCACTGACGTCGTCCTGGTGATCGACGTCGATTCGGTACGCCCCGGTTCCGGCGCCGCCGTCCAGGAGCTCACTGACGAAAGCGCCGGCGCTTCGAGGCGGCTCGCCACCCGCCCACCTCTCGGGTGCGACCCGCGACCTCACCGCTGCTTTGCGGTGGCGATGCGAATCCACTCGCGGGCCGTGTGGTCGGCAGCGTCCATGCTCGCGTCAACCGACCCCCGAGGCCGATCCTTCCAGAGCCTCCCACTCACCGAGCGTCACAGACCAGGGGGTTGAGCACAGCTCCCTGCCCGACCGCCACGCATGACACCAGCCCGGAGTCAACCCCTGAAGGACTTCCAAAGCCGACCACTTGGCTTGCCAACGGCGTGGATGAACGTCCCCGCCTGCAAACACACTGTGCCCGGCGCCGGGCCCCGGGGCCCGGCGCCGGGAAGGCTCCGACCCAGCGGTGGCGCCGGCGAGGAACTCGTCGAGGTACGGGAACAGTAGGGGCCAGGTACGCGTTCTCAGGGCGTCTTGGGTGCTTCAGGGGCAGGTCGGACGTCGGTGACCACCAGAAATAATTCCCGAGGGTTCCGAGGGTCGCCGTGGGTCAACCTCACCGTGTAGTTGACGACCCGGCCCCGGTAATACTCCCCCGCCCTGCTTTCGTTGGGGTAGGTGAAGTCAAGGATCATGCCGCCGTTGTCGGGCTTGATCCGCCCGTGGGGCGACCACTTGGAACAGCCGACGAGCACGGTGCCCTGAGTGGATTCCAGGGCAAGCCGCGGGGCCGGGCAGCCGGGAACGTGTTCGTAGCCGCAGCCGAGGCGGGGACCGGAGCGTGGGTAGAGCGCGAAGGGCTGCCCGTGATCGTCAACGATCGTGGTGCCGTGACGTCCGGCGCACAGCCAGTCGATCTCCAGGTGCCACAGGATCTCGTCGCCCCCGGCAGCGGGCGTGATGATGAACTCCTCGACATCGGTGGCGCTCACCGAGAAGGGGAAATCCACGTCCTCGGCCTGCAACTGAGGCGTGGCCTTGTTGAGGTCGGTGCTGAAATGCCGCGGCGCCACCCTGCGGAAGGTGGGCGGGGGCGTAATGAGGCCATGGCATGCCCGGCGGGCGGGACGACGGGACAGGACCACCGGGCGCATCCTTCGCAGAATTACCGCCCGCCCGGTCAGGCTGCTCTCCACGGTGACCCGGAAGGAGCCCTCACGGACCATCACCTCGGGCGGGTCCGTATCCAGCAGGACCGTCTGCTCGTCGTAGGGGGCGTCCTTGCCCGAGCGTTCCACCGTGACGATGAGCGGGCTCTCGGTGTCCTCGAAGCCATCACCCGGCAGATGGAGATGGACCCCGCCGCTGATCGCCCCCGCTTGTACGACGGCTCCCTGCCGCCCTCCGTTCACCTGGTTCTCGGTATTCCCGGTCTGCTGTTCGTCGCTCATCCATCCCCCTGCAATGACCGGACGTCACACCCATTGTGATGCCCCACCCAACTGTGCTCCCTCCACAGGCAGTTCACCATCCTCGGTCCGGGCCGTACCGCCGCGCGGCCGGTGGCGGCCGTCCCATCCCGGGGCGTCCGATTCAGGCACCTGGCAACCACGCGGCCCGCCGGGGCAGCTGCCTCCGCGGCTGCCCGTAGGCCGTGATGCCCGCGAGCTGCTCGGGCTCGGCGCGGCGAGAGCCAGTAGCCACCGCGGCTCTGACCGACACGGCACGGTGCGCCGGTACCGCCGCCTGGCAGCAGCCGGCGCCCAGGGCGCCGCTGCTCGTCCTGCTTCATCCCAGCCGTCGAGGCGGCGGTGCGCTGCGCGTCTTCCTCTGCCAGAGCCGCCGGGCCGTCGTGATCTGCACTGGCATCTCCTGCCGACTGCCCAGGAGGCCGCCGCCCTCGTCACGCCGTACCAAGTTGTAGGTTCGCATTTCGCCCGTCCCTTTCTCATTGACCGTGGCCCTTGTCTGTCCCAAAGGGTGTCGCGGTGAGACGAACTTCCTGTCCTGTCGCATCGAAGCTGTCGGATTCTCAGTCGTTCTCGTTCGCGCTGGCGGATTCTCACTGCGTCGCGTGCTGAGCGGCGACGTTTGCCTCGTTCGTGGGGTTTGATCTCACTTCTCTGGTCTCGTTCTCGCTGTACCTGTCACCGTCGCTTTCGGCAGGTAAGCGGAGCCGGGGGTGGCGATGGACCTGGATCTGGTCGATGTCGAGTGGGCTGACGGGGAGGGCGGTGGGCCGAGGAAGTCCGTGCTGGAGGCAGCATCTCGGGTCCCGTTCGAGTCTGTACTTCCGGTACGACAGTTCGCGTCGTATCGCGGGCAGCGGCACTTCACGGGCAGGTACTGGGCGGCGACGACGGAGTCGCTGGTCGGGTTCGAGTCGTGGCTGGAGCGGGACCGGGCCATGTTGCTCGACCATGACCGGCGGGTGGTGGGGCTGGCTTCGCAGCCGTTCCGGGTGACCTGGCCGGGGGCGACGCGTCGGATCTCGCATACGCCGGACTACTTCGCACGGCTGGAGGACGGGTCGGGTCTGGTGGTCGATGTCCGGCCGGAGGACCGGGTAGGTCCGGAGGACGCGGTGAAGTTCTCGGCGACTGAGGCGATGTGTCAGGCCATGGGTTGCTGGTCGTATGCGCTGGTACACGAACCCGAGCCGGTGGAGATGGCCAACGTCCGCTGGCTGTCGGGCTATCGGCACCCGCGCAACCGGGTCGGCGAGGTCGTGGCTCGGCTCACGGATGTCTTCCGAGATCCGCGGCTGCTGATGGACGGCGCCAGGGATGTGGGGGATCTGCTGGCGGTGCTGCCCACGCTCTTCCACCTGCTGTGGTGCGGTGAGCTACGGGCCGATCTGACGGTTCCGCTGGGGGATGGCTCTGTGATCGGTTGCGCGGAGGTGAGCCGTGGGTGAGCTGGCTCCGCGAGGGGTGTTGCGGGTCGGGGATCGGGTCCGGTTCGAGGGCAGGACCCACCAGGTCATCGGGCTGGAGGGCACGGCTCTTCGGCTGCTCAGCGACGACGGGGACACCAGCGTCATGGCCGCGGGATATGTGATGGCGGCCGCGGACTTCGAGGTGCTGGACCGAGGGTCGGACGCTGTCCCGGCGGCGACCTTGCCGCCGTTCGCGCTGGTGGACGCCTTGCCCCCGCCGGTCGTCGAGCAGGCCCGGTTCTGGGAACGGCATGTCGTGGAGGTGCTCACCGGGTTGCCGCCGGATGCGCCGGAGGGCGCCTCTCCTCGGCCGGAGTACGACCCGGCCTGGCGGACGCTGATGGAGCGCGAGGCCGCGAAGGTCGCTGAGTTGGCGGCCGGTGGACAGCAGCTCAGCCAGCGGACGTTTCTGCGGATGCGGCAGCGCTACGAGGCCGAGGGATTGTGGGGTCTGGTGGACGGCCGGTCCCGGAAGCCGCCGGCGCCGGTCCCCGGCACCGGCCGAGTGGACGAACGTGTCGTGGCAGCTGTCACCGAAGCCCTGGATGGACAGACGGAGCTGTCGACCGGCGACCGCAAGCGCCTGATGATGCAGGCCGAGCAGATCCTCGACGCGAGACACGGCGAGGAGGCGGTGAAACTTCTGCCGAAGCGGGCGACCTTCTACCGGCTCGTGAACAGCCTCGCCAAGAACAACGAAGCCTTCGGATCGGCAACGGTCCGCCGTCAGAAGGCTCTTCGGCCCATGGGCCCCTTCACGCCGTCGATGGCCGCCCGGCCCGGAGAGATCGTGCAGATCGATTCCACCCGCCTGGACGTGATGGCGGTGCTGGACGACGGCGTCATCGCCCGACCGGAATTGACAATTGCGGTCGATGTCACCACGCGCACGATCTGCGCGGCCCTGCTGAGACCCGCGGGCACGAAAGGCGTCGACGCCGCAGTGCTGCTGGCCAGGATGCTGGTTCCAGAACCGATGAGGCCGGGCTGGAGCCATACATTGGCCATGGCGGACTCGATCCTGCCGCACGAGCGGCTGATGGCCATCGATACGCGGCTGGAGCAGGCCGCGGCCAAGCCGGTCATTGTCCCGGACACCATCGTGATTGACCACGGCAAGGTGTTCGTCTCCGACACGTTCTCCTCCGCCTGCTCGTTGCTGGGGATCTCGCTTCAGCTCGCCCGCCCCCGAACCCCGACGGACAAGGCGATCGTGGAGAGGACCTTCGCGTCGATCAACTCGCTCTTCTGCCAGTACGTCGCGGGTTACACCGGCTCGGACGTCACCCGCCGCGGCAGCGACCCGGCATCCGAAGCGGTCTGGACCCTCGCCCAGCTCCAGGACCTACTCGATGAGTGGATCATCTGCTGGCAGCAGCGTCCCCACGAGGGCCTGCGCAACCCCTACATGTCGGGACGGACGCTGTCCCCGAACGAGTCGTACGCGATCGCCGTTGCCCGCGCCGGCTATCTGCCCGTCGCGTTGTCGGCAGAGGACTACATCGAGCTCCTGCCCGCGGTCTGGAGGGCTATCAACGACTACGGCATCAAGGTCAACTACCGCACCTACGACAGCCCCGAACTCAACCGCCTGCGACGACAGCCGTCCGGCCTGACGGCCAAGGACGACCTCTGGGAGGTGCACTACGACCCCTACGACGTCTCCCGTGTCTGGGTACGGCGAAGCGACAGCCGCCGGTGGATCGAGGCGCCCTGGACGCATCTGCCCATGGTTCGGGCCCCGTTCGCCGACTTCACCTGGCGTCACGCGCGCCAGCTTCTCGCCGACCAGGGCCACGACGACACCAGCGAGACCGCCATTGCCCAGGTCCTGGCGAAACTTCTGCACCGGTCCGGGAAGCCGCCTGCCAGGTCCAAGCAGGTCCTGGCCCGCACCCGGGCCGCCCTCGAAGCGCCCTCACGGCCCGCACTTCCGCCTGCCGCAGCCGCCGATGCAGGGGATCGCGAGGTCGAGGACGAGGAGGTGCCGGTCACACCGTTCGGCGTCTTCAACCCCTTGGAAGAGGAAGGCAAACCGCTGTGGTGACACCCCCCGCCGACACCCTCGACGACGAACACAATCCGCTGACCACCAAAGATGGCTGGCACCGGTTCGTCGACGCCATCCCAGCATGCCCGCAGATGCTCTCGCTTCGGGCCTTCAGGGCCCTGAGTGAGGAGAACCGCCTCGCTTACAACGAGCCGCGGCTGGATTACCACTCCCGGCTGGTGATCGTGGCCACCCCCACCATCCGCAACGTGTTCACCACCGGACGGCGCCTCGTCCTGCTCAACCGGCACCAGATCTCCGGCCGCCGCGGACTGATCGTCACCGGCCAGGCCGGGACCGGCAAGACCACCGCCATCGCCCAGCTCGGCCGCAACCATGAGCTCCTGGTCCGCAAACGTCTTGGCCCGGCCGCCGCGGGACGCATGCCGGTTGTCTACGTCACCGTCCCGCCCCGGGCCACCCCGAAGATGCTCGCCATCGAGTTCGCACGGTTTCTGGGGCTCCCGGTCGTCCGCCAAGAAACCCAGAAGTCCATTACCAACGCCGTCTGCGACCTGTTGATCAAAATGCGGGTCGAGCTCGCGCTTGTCGACGAGATCCACAACCTCAACCTCGCGACTCAGGCCGGGGCCGAAGCTTCCGACCAGCTCAAATACCTGTCCGAGCGCATCCCCGCCACCTTCGTACTGGCCGGCATCGATGTCGCCGCGAGCGGCCTGTTCAACGGGGTCCGGGGACAGCAGATCGCCGGCCGCTACACCGTCACCGACACCCAACCGTTCGCCTATGGCACCAGCGCACAGCGGCAGAACTGGCGGAGCCTGATCGCCTCGCTCGAAGACGCGCTGCGGCTGCACCGGCACAAGCCCGGCAGCCTGGTCAAACTCGACGGCTATCTCCACGAACGTACTGACGGTGCGATCGGCAGCCTCTCCCAACTGGTCCGCGGAGCCGCCCTCGAAGCCATCCTCAACGGCAGCGAAGTCATCACCCGCAAGACCCTTGACACCATCGAGGTGGACCAGGCCGCCGAGAGCTCACACGGTGAACGCCGCCGAGCACGACGGCCCCGCCGCAAGAGGCCCGACGCCGATGCGGCCTGACCAGCTCCGGCAGCTGCCCGTCTCGCCCGGCCCCATCCACAACGAGACCCTCGGCTCCTATCTCCACCGCCTGGCCGTCGCGAACAACCGACCCGCAGGCCCCCTCGCCCGGCTCCTGGGTCCCCTGCCGCCGGAGTTCTCCCCGCTCAGCAACACCACAACCGGCTGGACATCCCACTCAGTGGAGCGTTTGGCGACGCTCTCCGGACGCCCAGCGGCCAGGCTCGCCAGGGCCCTGCCCGCGCTCGCCGACTTCCTCAACCCCGACGCCTCGGGGTCTCACTCCGACCGGGTGATCGGCCGTCCCTGCCGCTGCTGCACGGCCAGCCGCAGTCCATCGGCTTCCGTGGTGATCACGCTCTCGCCCGCCCACCAGCACGTCTGCCTGAGGCATCGGCTCTGGACCCGTTCCACGCATGACATCCCGCTCGCGCACCTGCCGGAAGTCCTTCACGCCCAACGGCGACTCGACCGCTTCGCCCGCCGCCACCGAAAGATGAGGCAAGCCCTCGATGTCGGCTGCAAGATCGTCGACGAGTGGTCCGCTTCCGGCATGCCGATCGATCTCAGGCGAGAGTGGACCGATCGCCTCGACCGCATCGAAGCGCACTCCGCCAGCAAGATGATTCCAGCGGAGGACCGCCACCGCCTCGCGGCCTTCCCCGAGATCGTGGTGCTGGCCACCCTGGTCCTCGACCCGCCGACGAACACCATCGTCCCCAAAGAGCTCTATCTGGCCACGACTGCCGAGCTGAGCCGACGATTCGCCCGGATCTACACCACCCTCGGAACCCAGGACCCTCTCTACCGGCGCTTCTGCCTCTATCGCGAACGGGACTTCCGCGAAAGCCACATCGGCTGAGAACGCGGGAATCCTGTGATCTCAAACGATCTGGCACCCCAGCAGGTCAGAGACTCGCCATCTGACAGGCTCACTGCGACAGGACACTTCCATCTGGACGAAAGCGAAGCCCCTACCAGCGGGCGGGACCATCCTGCGCGTCGACCGGGACCAGGTCCACGCCGGGAACGAGCCCGGCCCGAACGGCTACGTGGAGGAGGCCCGCTATGCCGTGCGCGGAGACCTGGCGGTGGGCGAGGTGCTCACCTCCCTCCTCGGGCCGGCCGCGATGAGTTCTACCTCGCCTCGGTGGTGGGCGGTACGACCTGGGTGCTGTGCGTCGGCCCGGGCCGAGGCCCTGTACGCGGGCGGCCGGGTGGCGCTGGCGGTCGTCCCGCGGCGGGACGGCGAGGAGCCAGGTGGCTGGTCGACCCCGGTCTGGCGCTGTCGTGTCTGGCGAACGCGGACGGGGCCGTACGGTTCAACTTTGACTACGTGGTACAGCGACGACCCGGTCGAGACCTGGCACCAACCGCACGGCGCATAGGTTCGGTTGGGCCCGCGCGAACGAGCCCGCGCCACCCGGGGTACTCGGGGGTGCGGGCTCGTTCGTGACTTCACCGTGTGGAACCGGGAGGTCGGGGTTCACGTGTGGGGCCGCGCTCACGGGGTGGGGGTCGTCAGACTCCGGTCAGGGTGTACGTGCCCGTTCCGTCCTGTCGGCCGCTGGAGTACTGGCGGATCAACTCACCGTCCGCGTACCGGTCGTGGCCCATCATGGAGCCGGTGTACTTGTTCTGCAGACCGATCTTCGTGCTCCCGGGTACGTCGCGGTAGATGTAGAACCGCTGGAGGTCGTCCTCCCCGCAGTTGGCCGTTGTCAGGTAGGCCTGCTCCTGGTTGGCGATGTCCGCCGGGATGGTCGCGCATCCGCCGTTGCCCCAGTTCCACAGGGATGCCTCGATGACTCCGTTGTTCTCCGTGACGTTGCACAGGCGCCAGTTGTCCAGGTGGGCGCTGGTCCAGTTGGATTCGCGCAGGCGGATGCCGTCGTTGGCCAGGAGCGGTGCGCTCCAGTTCAGGGGCTTGCCGGGAACGTCGATCTTGTAGGCGCCGGGTTGGCAGTCCAGGGCGGCGCGCGGAGCGGGCTTGGCGGCCTGGGTGGCCTTCATCCTCTGGGTGGCCTTGGCGGCCTGCTCGGCTTCTTGACTGGCCTTAACGGCCTTCGCCGAGGGGACTGGCCCGGCCGGGTGCTTCGCGGTGGCGGCGGCCGAGCCGCAGTCGAGGAGGTCCTGCGCCTTGCGCATGATGCTGTTGGCGGGGACCTTGTCCTCGCAGCGCACCGCGCCTTCTTCGAGGGTGGTGTAGGTGGTGTAGCTGCCGGTGTCGGGGCCCTCGGTCCACTTCAGGCCGTAGGTGCCGCCGCCCAGGTCGGTGCGGTTGCAGTTGAGACTGCCGTAGGTGCCGGTGACCTTCTTGGTTCCCTTGTAGAGCCCGTAGTAGCCGGGCTGGAAGAAGTTCCAGGTGATGGAGTTCGACACGCTGGACGTGGAGGAGTAGTTGACCTGAACGTTCAGGCCCAGGCTCGCGCCGACCAGGCCGAGGGCCTCGGTGCCGAAGCTGCCGTTGACGCCGCCGTTGAGGCCGACGGAGACCGAGATGGTGGTCTGGGTGTTGGTCGAGATGGTCTGGGTGCCGGTCGAGCCCTGGGTGACGTACCAGCCCTTGAAGTGAGTGATCGTCGGGGCGACTTCGGTGGTCTTGATGAACGGGTGGCGTGTGCCGAGGTCGGCGGAGGTGCAGGTGTCGCCGAGCTTCGGCTTGCCGGCGGTTACGGCAGGTTTCGGGTGCCCTGCCGCGGCGGCGGGGCCGGCCACGGCAGTGATGGCGGCGATTGTCGAAGCAGCGGTCACGGTGAGGGCTACCAGCCCTCTGGCCCAGCGGCCGGAAGATCTTAAGTGGCTCATCATGCCCTTTTCTTGGCCGGGTGGCATGTCACCCCAGGCCGGAATTCTGCTAGTTACATGGCGGGGAGCGGTGGTCGATCGAGGAGAATCTAGCGTCGGCAGCGACGCAGTGGCGATGACGGAATCAGCCCGTCCGAGGCACAACCCATGCCCCTTCATGGGCTGTTAGGCAGTCTTGACCTGCCCGCAGGTCATCAGGATTTCATCCGCATAGCTAAGATGCACCGCCATCGCCACACAGATGAGCTGTTGTAGTTGTGATTCCGCCGCTGTCACCTCGGCGGCCACCGAGTACCAGACCGGCCTTTCGTCGTTTGCCGGCGCGACCGACCGCCACCTAGCCATCACGGTATTCGGCCAACTTGCACATTCTGAAACCGAGCACCTTCGACAGCCATGGCGTCTTGAATGTTTGCGCGTCAGCGTGAACAGCCCTATGAACGATGGGGGCAGAGAGGCATCGGCGCGGCAGAAGAGAATCCAGCGAATCGAGCCAGATGAGTGTCCGGCGGTGAGCTGGAAGGGAGGAGCGCCGATCCCGACGGCCGACCCGGCAGCATCCGCATGATCCCCGACCGCATCCAGCGCGGGCACACGGAACACAACCAATCGGAAAACAAGGAGTAAACGACATGCCCTTACCAGGTTTACATCGTCGCCACGGAGGACGGGACCGAAGACCGAACAGGCGGCACCGTGCCCTGGCCGGGGCGACGCCGGACGCCGCTGTCGCATTCGGCGGTCCAGCGACGGCCACCGGGCCCGCGCACCCTGCCGACCGCGGGAATGCCGTCGCGAAGACGGGCCGCGGTGGTAGGCCCGAACAGGCCGAAGAGCGAACGTGGAAGATTCTAGTGCTGGCTGACGCAGACGGGCCCTACCCCGGTTCGATCCCGAGTGGATTCACATGCCACCGGAAAAAGGGGGATCAACTTTGAAACGCGTCAGACGACTGCTGGCGGCGATAGCCTCACTCGCCCTCACCGCCGCCCTGCTGGCCCTGGGAACCTCCCAGGCCGCCGCTGCCCCGGCCACGGGCCGGACCGCCCCTCACGGCCACGGCACCTGCACGCCCGTCCCCCTCGGCAGTGGGGCCCCTAAGGGCGCGGCGTGGCCCTGCTCCGAGGTCACTTCCGTACCGCCCGCCTCCGCGCGTGCGCTTGGCCCCGCCCCCCGCGACAACGGCAGCGACAGCGACGATCCGGACAGCCCGGACAGCCTGTGCGACAAACAACCCAACTCCACCCGCCTCGCGTACTGCATTACAAGGCCGTTGAGGTGGACGTACTATGGCCCCGATAACTCGGTGATCGGCACGGCCGAGGGCTACCTCGCGATCTACTCCAGGCTCAAGAGCGTAACGAACGCCAATTGGCGGGAGCACGTTATTGTCACCCTGGACAAGAAATCAGAGAAAATTCCCGCCGTGCAGATGAACCTGCAGAGCACCTGCATCGGCCAATGCACCGCGTCAGCGCCCCTCATTGGGACGCTGACGAACCCGGGTGACCACCTGGGCGGGTCCATCGACTACAGCTCTTCAGTCGGCCAGGACTCTGAGGCGCTGTCCCGCATCCACTACCACGTGGAGCTGAACATTCTGGCCCCCGGGGTACCCCTGCCAACTGAGAACAACGACTGGGACGGCATCCAGATACGCTGTGACGCCAAGGTCAGTAGCTCACCGGGCTGCATCATCCCGGAGCACCTGGCCAATGTGACGGTCCGCGAGTCGCTCTACCATGCCGCTGCCGTCACCTATGAGTGGGCGCAGAAGAACCTGCAGAAATTCGGCAGCAATAACTTCGGTACCGCGGAGCATCCCCTGCATCGTGGCTCCGGCGGGAAAAAGGAAGCGGACAGAAAGCGCGGGATTACCTGTAGAAGCTTCCCGGATCACCCCTCAGTGCCGGACGACTCGTGTGATGAGTTCCCTTTCGCCATGTCCAACGAGGGCGGCAACCCCCCGTCCGCGTGCGTGGACATCCTTCCCCAGAAAGTAGGCGGTGTATGGAGCGTCACGGTCCTGCATGGCGACGAGGCCACCGCGCGTTGTGTGCGCTCCCACGTCACCCGCGTTGACAACGAGGGCGTGGGCCAGAGGGAGCTCAGCGCGGCCGTGAACTCCGACCGTATCCTCGAGGGCGAGGCGTTCCAGGTGATCATCAAGCCCTAACCTCGCGCTTTCACTTGGGGTGAGGGCGGTCACCGTGCCGTGAACGCGAAAGTGCCTCCCGGCCAGGGACGATGAGACGTGTCCAGGGTCTCTGCTGTCGCGGTGGGAAGGCACTTTCTGCGTGAAGGCATCGGTTCGCGTCCCAAGGTCCATTCACGGTGTCCTTGCGAAATCGCTTCCGGGGCTGCAGCGCGAGCATCGGCCCCAGGTGGTCGATGATCCGGTCCGCCGCCGGCTTCGAGGTCGGAGGTCCGGTTGGGCGGCACGTGTTGAGGACGGGCACGGTCGGCGAGGGACACATCCACCTTCTTCCACGATGCGCGCAGCCTCAAAAGGGACAAGATCGTGAGACGGATACGGGTGGCCCGCCGATGAGACATCTCGAGAACCTGCAGGTCGCTGGAGCGGTAGGGGACTTTCCCATTGCGGACCTACACCAAGAGTTGCCCCTGTCCAGCCCGGGGCTGAAAGAGGTGCAGGTGCAGGACCTCCACTGCACACTGCTGCACGCCGTCGACCTCGGCCTCGACAACATCGAGCAGGCCACGGTGGACGCCGTCATCGAGGACGTGACGCGCTACGCGCAGATGCTGGCCCCCTTCACGCTCACGTTCGACCGGCCGGCGGTCGGCAACGCGGCCTTCGAGATCAGCGGATGGCCGGGCGACACCTTCACGCAGATCGTGGAGACTCTCACGCAGGTGATGGAGCCGAGGTGCGGGCCCTTCACAGCCGCGCCGAGCCGCTGTCCCCGCATCTCCCTCGCCTACACCTCCACCGGCGCCCGACGTCAACGCCGCCGACCTCAAGGCCGCGCTGGCGGACATCGAGGGACCGCTTTCCGGGACCATACGAGCGGATCGACTGCATCTCGTCGAGCAGCGGCACGACGGCGCGCAGATCGCCTGGAATCGCATCGCTGAGATCGCCCTCACCGGGGAGGTGCCGGCATGAGTTCCTGGCCCGGCCGCCGTCCGATCCATGCCGACCAGGTCCACGTCATCACCGGTACCGGCACGATGGATCACCGGTACCGGCACGATGGCTTTCGTCGGGGACATCACGTCCGTAGGTGTCTGGCAGGACGGCCGCAGCTTCATCGAACTGACCCTGCCCGACGCCGACCCCCGACAGCGGCGGTCACTGTCAGCCGCGTTCGTGGCCGGGAGTGCCAGGGTGTGGGTCCACGTGGTGATCACGTCTGCGCGGTCTCCGGCGCTGAGGGGCCGGGTCAGCAGGGCAGACGGATTCAAGGAGGGCGACGACCTCGGTGGTTGGCTTGTGTTCACCTTTACGGGTGGAGTGCCGCCCCTGCAGCGTTGTGCAAGGTCGCCGATGGACAAGTCCGCGACATCAGCAGCGATTCTGGCATGACTCGGATGAAGCCCCTTCGGCTCTTGGGAGGCGTGCGGTGAGCGTGAGGGAGATGCGCCGCTTCCGGCGTGATCCGCTGGGGTACATCGAGGACCGCGCTCGCCGGAGCCACGCGGAGGTGTTCCGGCTCCCGTGGGGCGCCTGGTGTGTGAGGGATTCCGAACTGGCGCTCACCGTGCTGCACGACCCGGTCTTCCACACCGGCATGTCCACGTTCTTCGGGGACATGCTGCCTTCGCGGCCCGCCCAGATCGCCCTCGGCCGCACCGTCCGAAACGTGATGCGGGCGCACCTACCCGCCTACCGTCAGTGCCTGGCCGAAGCCGCGGACAGGTTGGGGCCGGTCAGCCAGTGGCCCCAAGCGGGGCCTTCGCTGGTGTACCGGTGCACGGCGGACGCGTTGCTGCACCCCGGCGCCCCGCCGGAGCTGCGGCGGCTGATGGTGAAGGCCGTGGCGGGCGGACTGACCGCCCGCCAGCCGCACATGTGGCAGCGGGCACGGGTGGAAATGCTGCGCCCCGGGCTGCTGTCCGCGCTCACCGAGCAGGTGAGGCACCGCCGGGCGGAGGGCTCCGGAGCGGGCGAGCCGCGGGACGTGCTGGACGCGGTGATCGGAGCCTGCCCCGAGGGGACCACCGACCAGAGGGTGACGGACCTGTACGTGCTGCTGTTCCAGTCGATCGTGGGCAACATCGGCTACGCGGTGGCGTGGGCACTCCTGCTGGCTTACCTGCACCACCCGCCCGGCCCGCCCTGGCCATGGGCCACGGAGTCGCTGGTGCGCGAGGCCGGACGGCACCGTCCGTTCGTCTGGATGGTCGGCCGGCCCGTCCCCTACGCTCTCGAGTTCGGCGGCCTGTCGTTCGCGCCGGGCACGGCCCTGTCGGTCAGCCCCTACTTGCTGCACCACGACGCGGGCCGCTGGGACCGGCCCGAGCTGTTCCGGCCCGAACGCTGGGACGAGCCGGGCGGGCAAGGCCCCTACCTGCCCTTCAGCACCGGTCCGTTCACCTGTGCCGGGGCGGCCGTCGCGCACAGCCTGATCACCGAGGCGGTCACCGCCCTGGCACAGAACGCCCACCTGACCGTCAGCGGCGGCGATGATCGGCCCCTGGTGGCCGGCTCCGTCCTCCCCCGTCCCTTCGTCCTTCGGCGTACCCCCAAGACCCCCGTCAAGCCTGCGCTGACGAAGGGAGGTGAATGACATGATCGCTGCCATCCGACGCATCCTCAGGAACAAGCCCGCCAGTCTCTGGGACCCGCCCGTCTGGCTCTAGTAGGCACCATCATCCAGGTGGTCCGCACTCCGTGGCCAACGGCGTGCGAACCACCTCCCCTCGGCGGGACCTGGCCGAACCCCTACAACGCGACGACGAACGTCATCGGCCGCGACCAGGTAACCATCGATCACATCGTTGCGCTGTGCGACGCGTACGAGTCCGGCGCGAAGGAACCCAAGGTCAAGTAGCAGGTCCACGACGAGACCGAGCTCCACGCCGCACTCAACACCTGCCCCGGCCGAGTACGCGTGCGGCCGCTCCAGGGTCTACGCCTTGTGCGACAACCACGGCCCAGCTCCATGCGAAGGCCAAACACGTCCGGCCCACGGGCGCAGGGAGCGATCGGCAGCGTCCGGCCCACGAGTGCAGGAGGGGATTATGGGGCGCTCCGCCGATGAGCGGGCGGCTCGGTGGAGTTGTCGATGTCCATCAGCTCGGCTCCGGTCTGTTCCCGCGATGCGGTTGAGGAGGGTGGATCCTGGTTTCGTTGTGTGGGCCCGAAGGCGGGTGGTTTCTGGTTGTCTCCGGCCGGGCCTACATCGCCGTTCTTCCACGCGGGGTCGTAGGCGCAGGGCACGGTGGCGTCGCCGGTGAAGTACTGCCGGTCCGGGAACCAGGTGAAGGACATCCGCTCGGTCCCGTCGTCGCGCTGGACGAACAGGTCCCAGTCGCCTTTCTCTCCGTCACGGTAGGACGTGATTTTCCAGCCGGTGTCTTTGAGGTGCTGGTGCAGTCGACGGAGGCCGGGGACGGCCTGGCTGGCGGGGACGTGGTCCAGCGCCCAGTTGTGGCTCACCCGGTAGGCACCGTCGATGGTTTTGTCCTCCAGCCCCAGCAGGCCGCCGTCGTAGCAGAAGCTGGAGCTGAAGGTGTTCTGTGTGCTGACGCCGAGGTGGTCGACACCTGGGCTTATGGTGCGCTGGAACCCCATGGTGGTGTAGGCCTCTTGGGATCGTTCGAGGGCGCGGCCGGCCATGTCCTTGGGTGCGACGCGGGGAAGGTCCGTCGCGCCCCATGAGCCCGATGCGAGCTGGACCACCAGCACGAGCACGATGACGAGTGCGGCGCAGCCGCATCCGAGGGACCCGAGGAGGGAAGAGGGAGCCCCGGACTCGGTCCGGGTGGTGGTTTTGGTCGGTGCGGTCTCCTCGGGCATACGGGGACGGTATGTCGGCGGGAGCGGGATCGGATGAGTGTTGCTACCCGGCGGGGAGTGAGCACGCGTACTCAGTCGGTATGCCCCTCTTGCAGCAGCCCTTGAGCAGGTTCGTTCTGCGAGAACGCTCCCGCCCCACCATGACGGTTGCTCCGCAGTGGAGGGCCATCGACCGCGTCACACCCGGCGACGACCGCGGGCCAGCCGGTGACTCTCCAGGAGCCGGACACCGATCACGCAGGCGTGATCATGACCGAGTACGACCCGGCGGCGGACCGCTGCGTCCCGACGACCGCCGAACACGCCGTACGGGCAGGCTGGTTGGTGGCCGAGGCACTGGCTGCGACCGGAGGAGCGCACTAAGGTCTGGCCAACGGGTCTGGCGGCTGACCCAGCCGACACGCCCTAAGAACGAGCCGTCAACGCCCTCAAGGGCTTCCGGGTCGTAGCAACGACATACGACGAGAGAGCGTACGTCTTCCAGAGCACAGTCACCCTCGCTGCGATCCGGCTGTGGGTCCGTTGATGATTTACCCGGGGGCCGAACCGAAGCGGACGCCCAGGGCTTGGGCGCCGGTGGGTGCGTCCCATGTGGCGCCGGTACCCACGAGTTCGCCCCATTGCCCGCTGCATGATCCGCTGGCGTAGAGGAAGGCGGTGTCGGTCGTGTCGTTGGAGAACCTGACCGCGCCCCCGGTGAGCGGGACGCACGTGTCGCTGGGCGGGTCCTGGCCCTGGAAGGTCTGCCCGGACGGTGTGACGTAGGTGTAGGTGCCGGACGCCGCCTGCGCGCTGCCCACCGTCGCCGTCAGCAGCGCGAGCGCCGACGCTCCCGCCAGAACGGCTTTCCTGAGTCCTCGCCGCCCCCATAGCGACCTCATAAGTCCTCCTTTATCGGCCCGAACCCGGTACCTCAGTGGAAGAAGCCAGCACAGCGCAGCACGTCAGCCCTGGACAGAGCCCAGACAACAGTTCCCCCAAAACAGCGAGGTGGAGCTCTTGTGTTTGAAATAGCAGCAGATGCATGGATCAGCGCTGACTCATCGGACACGCCCTAGTCCCGTCGGTGTCGTCGACGTGCTTCAGCCGCATGCGGGTCGCTACTCCCCCGGCCTGGTCGGGGTGTACTGCGGGTCCCACGGTGCCGGGGTGACGGGCGCGGGACCGGAACAAGGCACTGCCCCTGCCTGGCCGGTGCCGAACGGGCGGCCAGTGCCCAGCATCCGGCGGTGCGGCGGCTGCAGTTCTTCCTCTCGGAGCCGGCCTGGGATTAGGAAACGGTCAACACTGGCCGCCTGAAACCGCTGAGGGCCGACTCGACCATCGCCCCGCAAGCGGGCGGCGTGCTGGTGGTCGACGACTCCGGGCACCGTAAGGACGGGGCAGTAACCACGCACGTGGGCAAGCAGTGCCTCGGCTCGGTCGGCAAGTCGGCCACACCTTGCCAGTGTTCCCCGGGCCGCACCAGAGCCATGCCTGCCGGTGTCCGCGGCGGTGCTCGGGGCCAGGCTTCCCCAGTTACGGCCGCACCCAGCATCGCTCTGCCAGATCGCACCCACCGGAGCGGGTGCTCATGGGTTCCGCGGGCACCTGTTGGGCATCGTCATGCCGGGTCCAGCCGGTCGGCGGCCAGCACCCACAGTTCGCCGGTACCGCACGTGATGCGCCGGCCGGTGCCCGGCGGTGGCTGTTCCAGCGTGGTGCGGCGCAGCCGCCAACGTGCACCGTCGATCATCGCGACCGGGCCTTGTACGCGGGGGTGGTGGCCGGCGATGTTCCAGGCGCGCACCTGTGTGTGGATGTGCGCGGCTCCTGCGGACCAGTCCACTGTGGCGTACTCCGCCGAGAAGAAACCGGCCCAGGTGCCCTCGCGCCGGGGCTGTGGTTCGCCTGCGTCCCCGTGTGCCAGCCGTTGCAGTACCTGCGGGAGCATCGCCGAAGCGGCTTCCAGTACCCGTGAGTTGACTCCTGTGAACGACCAGACCTGGTCGTCCAAGGGGATCATCGTGCAGGCCAGCACGGCCCCAGTGTCCAGCTCCGCGTCCATCCGGTGCCAGGTCACGCCGATCTGGCGTTCGCCGTTGCGCACTGCCCATCCCACCGGGTTCGGGCCCCGGTAGGAAGGCAGGTCGGAGGGGTGACAGTTGATCGTTCCCAGGCGTGGGGCGGACACTGCGGCAGCGGACAGCTTTCTCGGGTAGCCGTAACTCACCGCTGCGTCCAGAGCGTACGCGCGCAGGAGCGCAGCCACCGATTCCGGGCTGGAGGGGATGGCCAGGTCCACTCCTGGTGGCAGATCGTGCTCGGTGAGCACATGCCCCGGCCAGTCGAGGGGGCGCCGGTAGCTGATCACCACTGGGACTTGGTGCCCCAGGGTGCGCAGCGCCTCGACCAGGGGAGGGGCTGTCTGCGGCAGCGCTGCCACGACGGCGATGCGCAGGGCGGGGACGTCCTGACCGGCGGCGGTCGCCGCCGCTGAGGTGTCCGAGGCGGTCATCGGGTGGCCCCGGCAGTCCGCACCGAACGCGGTCGCAGGTCGGTCCAGGACGCCTCGATCCAGGCCAGGCAGGTGGCCCTGTCGGCGCGGGGGTGTACCTCGCGCCAGCCTTCCGGAACGGCGATGTGGGAGAGCCAGAGGCTGTACTGGTCTTCGTCGTTGGCAAGGACGAGGAAGGTGCCGTCGGGGTCGTCGAAGGGGTTCATCGGGGCTCCTCGGATGGCGGCGGGGTGCGCCGCCGGGGGGTGCTGCGGTCGGGTCGAGAAAGCGGGTGCGGTGGTCCCGGCCGCGGGGGGCCGGGACCGGCAGCGGTCAGCTGGTCGCGGGCGCGGGGGCATCGCCCGGTACGGCCGATGCGGTGTCCGGGGCTGGTGCGAGCGTGGCGGCCAGGGCAGCCGGGGTGGCCCGTTGCATCACCTGGGCCAGGGTGGCTGCGGGGTTGAGGTGTTCCCGCAGGCGCTGGAGCAGCCGGGCTGCGAGCAGTGAATGCCCGCCCAGGTGGAAGAAGTTATCGTCCACAGCGACCCGTTCCAGGCCCAGGACGTCGGCGAACGCCTCGGTCACCACAAGCTCGGCCGGTGTGCGCGGCTCCCGCGTCCCGGCCGGCCCGCGCTCGGGTTCGGGCAGGGCCCGGCGATCCACCTTGCCGTTGACGGTCAGCGGCATGCACGGCAGCACCATCACCCGGGCGGGCAGCATGAAGTCCGGGAGTACCTGGGCCAGCGCATCCCGCAGAGCGGCACCCTCCAACGGACCGCCGGCCTCCGGCGAACCCACCGCGTAGCCGGTCAACTCCTTGCCGCCGCGTCCGTCCGGTCCTGCCACCACGGCGGCCTGCACCACACCGGGCAGGGCGGCCAGGGCGGCCCGCACCTCGTCCGGCTCGATCCGGTGCCCGCGGATCTTGACCTGGTCGTCGTTGCGCCCGGCGAATTCCAACGTGCCGTCCGGGAGTCTGCGGGCCAGGTCGCCGGTGCGGTACATCCGTGAACCGGGTGGCCCCCAGGGGTCGGCGACGAACCGTGCGGAGGTCAGCCCCGGGCGGCCCAGGTAGCCACGGGCCACCTGGTCACCCGCCAGATAGAGCTCGCCGGGCAACCCGTCGGGGACCGGACGCAACCCCGCGTCCAGCAGCATCACCCGGGAGCCGGGCACCGGGTCGCCGATGCCGGGCCGCGCGGGCCAGTGGGCCGGCTCCCCGGTGACCTCTCCCGCGGTCACCACGTGCGTCTCTGCCGGGCCGTAGTGGTTGTGCAGGCGCTTGCCGCTGCGCGCGCACAACGCACGCAGCGGCGATCCGACCACGAGTGCCTCACCGGCCTGTACCAGATGCCGCAGATCGGGCAGCAGCTCCCGCTCTCCGTCGGCGAACTCGCACAGTGCCGCCAGCACGGGTGTAGGGGCGAACAGCTCGGTAACCCGGTGGGTCCGCAGCCAGGCGACCCAGGCGGCGGCGTCGGCGCGGGTGTCCGCGTCAGGCACCGCCAGAGTCCGCCCCGTGCACAGCGAGGTGAGGACTTCCTGGGTGGCGACGTCGAACGCCATCGAGGTGAACTGGGCTGTAACCGCGCCCGGTTCGGCCGGGAAGCGCTGCTCGTGCCAGTCCACCAGTCGGTCCATGGCGGCGCCGGGCATCACTACCGCCTTCGGCATTCCCTGTGTCCCGGAGGTGTGCACCACGTAGGCCGGGTGGCCGGGCAGCCGGGCGGGACGGACACGGCGGTCGGCGGGCAGTGGCTCGGGGGACACATGACGTGCCTCCAGTGGCATCCGGGGCACGGCGGAGACCAGCGCCAGGGCCTCGTCGAACTCCTGATGTTGTACGAGCAGGGCGGGGCGTCCTTCGGCGGCCAGCGCCGCCACGCGTGGTGCGGGGTGGCGCGGGTCCAGCCACAGATAGGCGGCACCGGCCTTGAGTACCGCCAGCATCGCCGCCACCGCGTCGCGGCCGCGCCGCAGGCACAGGGCCACCACGTCCTCGGCGCCCACGCCCCGGGCGGCCAGCTCTGCGGCCAGCCGGTCCGAGGCCGCGTCCAGGCCCCGGTAGTCCAGCACCCCACCACCGTCCACCACGGCCGCCCGTCCAGGTGCCATCCTCACCTGCGCAGCGAACCGCTCCAGCACCGGCACCGCGGCGGGCAGCCGCTCCGGTGCCTGCGGCCGGGCCGGCGCGATTGCGGGGCCGACCGGGTGGGCGGCGGGCACGGACAGATCCGCGGCCAGCGCGTCCAGCGCCTCGACGAACCGGGTACCGACCTCCCGGGCACCGGCTTCGCCGAGCCTTCCCGGCTGGTACTGGACCCGGACGGTGATCTGCTCACCGGGCGAGACCAGCACGCACAGCGGATAGTGCGTGCCGTTCTCCACCCGGCTGGACGTCACCCGCAGGTCTGTGCCCCACTGGGTGGCGAAGGCGTCGGTGTAGGTCTCCAGCACGACGACGGTGTCGAAGAGCTCGCGCAGCCCGACGGCACGGATGATCTCCGCCAGGCCCAGATGCTGGGAGGGCATCATCTCGGTCCGCTGCTCCTGAAGTGCCGTCAGGAGGCCGCCCCGGTCGCCGGCCGTGGAGGTGTCCACCCGTACCGGCACCGCGTTGTTCATCAGTCCGACCATGGACTCGACGCCGGGCAGATGGGGTGGACGGTCGGCGACTACCGTGCCGAACACCACATCGGTGCGGCCGGTCAGCTGGGCCAGCACCAGCGCCCAGGCACCCAGGACCAGAGTGTTGAGGGAGAGTGCCCGTTCGCGTGCCTGAGCCCGCAGGGCGGTCGTACGCTCGGCCGGCAGCTCCAGCAGCACCGTGTGCGGACGGTCCTGCTCCGCGCTTCCCGGGGAGGTCAACAGCGTCGGCTCGGTCACACCGTCGAGCAGAGCCTGCCAGTGTTTGCCCGCCAACGCCACGTCCTGGCCGGCGACGTGGCGCAGGTAGGCGAGCGCGGACGGCCGGTCGGCGGGCCTCGGCACGGCACCCGAGGCGGCCTGGCCGTACAGGGCCGCCAGGTCGTCCAGGACCACCTGCATCGACCAGCCGTCCATGAGGATGTGGTGGTAGCTCAGCAACAGTCGCACGCGGTCGTCGCCCAAGCGCAGCAGCACGGCCCGCAGCAGCGGCGGCGCGGCCAGATCGAACGGCTCGTCCCGGTCCCTGCGGGTCTCCTCGTCGGCGGCCCGCTCCCGATCCGCCTCGGGCAGCCGCGACAGGTCGATCTCCCTCAGTGGGACCTCGACCGTCTCGGGCACGGTCTGTACCGCCCGGCCGCGGCAGTCCCAGCGGAACCTGGCCCGCAGCGCCGGGTGCTGAGCGGTGAGCGCGGACAGCGCCGTGCGCAGCGCGGCCGTGTCCACCGGTCCATCGAGCTCGAGAACGGTCTGGACGTGGTACGGGTCGGCAGTGCCCTCGCCGCGGTGGGCGTGGTAGAGGAGTCCCTCCTGGAGCGGGGAGCAGGGCCACTGTTCCTCCTTGCGCTGCGCGGGCACAGCCGGCGCACCGACCCGTTCCCTCGCACCACCGTCCGCCGCGCGGGCCAGCGCGGCCAGTACACCGGCCCACTCCGCTGCCAGTCCCGCCGCGTCGCTGCTGTCCACCAGCCGCGCCGACCAGCGCCAGAGCGCGGTGAGCATGGGCTCCCCGGTGCGCTCGTCGACGACGGCGTTGATCTCCAGCGGGTGGGACAACGGCTGCCGGGCGGCACGGTGGATACCCAGCACCGGTGCCTCGGCGGCGTACGGCCAAGGGTCGCGGCCCGGAACGGCGTAGCGGCCCAGGTAGTTGAAGAGCACCGGTCGGCCCGGCGCGGCGGACAGCAGACCGGCAGCCTGCGGGTGCAGGTGGCGCAGCAGCCCGTACGACGCGCGGTCCTGTGGCACCTGCTGCCACTGCCGCCGGATCGCGCGTACGGCATCGGCCAGGGCCGCATCCTCCGCACCGGGGTCCGTCGCAGCGCTGGCCGCCTGCCAGGGGCACTCAAGGCGGACCGGGAACATGCACGTGAACCAGCCGACCGTGGCGGAGACATCGATGGACGAATCGGCCGCCACGGTGTCCCGGCCGTGCCCCTCGGTGTCCAGGACCAGCGTCCGGGAGCCGCCACGCCGGGCCGCGGCCACCGTCAGCGCGGCCAGCAACAGCTCCTGCGTGGTGGCACCGAAGTACGCCGGGGCGGTGGTGAGCAAGGCCCGACCGACCTCGGGAGGAAGTACCGACTCCAGAGTGCGGGACGTACCGATGGTGTCCAGCTCCGGAATCAGCGGCCCACCGGCGGGCCACGGCATGACTGACGGGGCTGTTGCCACCTGCCAGTGCGGCAGCGTCGCCAGCACCTCGGCACTGTCGGCCCGTGCGTTGTGCGCCTGCACCCAGCGGCGGTAGGCAGTGGCCGACCCCCAGGCGCCCAGTGTGCGCGGGTCCTCGGCGGCCCGCGCCAGGTCCTGCATCAGCACCTGCCAGGAGACCCCGTCGACCACCAGATGGTGCACGACCAGCAGTAGGCGGCCCGGTCGCCCGGGGCCCGCGTCCCACCACACCGCGCGCAGCGTCCGCCCGGCGGGCAGGTCCAGCGACCGCATGGCGCGCCCCACCGCCTCCTGGACCGCGCGCGACGATGGAGCGCCCGGCGACTCCCGCACATCCACCACGTCCAGTAGCCCGGCCGCGTCCACCTCGCCCGGCGGCAGCACCTCGGGCTGCCACACGGCCTCGGTGGACGGGTCGGGCAGCCGGGTGCGCAGGGCGTCGTGCCGGTCGAGCACCGTCTGCAGGGCGCCTAGGAGTGCCTCGGGTTCCAGGCCGGGCGGCGTCTCTACCAGCACCGACTGGACGAACTCGGCCACCCCCGCCCCCTGTTCGCGCAGCCACAGCGCGATCGGCGGCAGGCCGAGGCTGCCGGTGGCCGACTGGTGCAGCAGGTCCGCGACCGGAGCCGTCACCTGAGCGGCGGCGGCCAGGGCGCCGGGGGTGCGCAGCCTGAAGACGTCCTGCGAGCTGATGGCCACGTTCTCCCGGCGTACCCGGCTGACCAGGCGCATCGCGGTGATGCTGTCGCCGCCGAGCGCGAAGAAATCGTCGTCGGTACCCACACCCGGCAGGCCCAGCAGCTCCGCGAAGGCCGCGCACAGCGCCCGCTCGGCCGGCGTGTGCGGTAGGCCCACACCACCTCGCGCGGCCGCGGGCGCGGGCAGCGCCGCCAGGTCCACCTTGCCGTTCACGGTCAGCGGGATCTCGTCGATCAGGATCACGGTCGCGGGCACCAGGTATTCCGGCAGCACCTGGCTCAGCCGGGAGCACAGGCCCTCCCCGGTGACGCCGGTCGCGCCACGTTCGGGAACCGCATAGCCGACCAGCCGCCCGTCCCTCGCCACCACGACCGCCTGCGCCACCCCGGCCAGGGCAGCCAGGGCGGCACGTGCCTCGCCCGGCTCGACCCGGTGGCCGCGGATCTTGACCTGGTCGTCGTCGCGTCCCAGGTACTCCAGTACGCCGTCGGCCCCCCGCACAGCACGGTCACCGGTGCGGTACATGCGGGCACCGGCCGGGCCGCACGGGTCGGCGACGAAACGTTCCGCGGTCAGGCCGGGCCGGCCCAGGTAACCGCGGGCGACCTGCTCTCCCGCCACGTACACCTCACCGGGCTCGCCAGCGGGAACCTCGGCCAGATCGGGACCGAGCAGTCGCACGGCGACCCCCGGCAGCCCGGTACCGATCGGCACCCGGCCGACAGGCACCGGCTCCCCGGGCAACACCAGGTGGAGCGTGGTGAACGTGGTGCACTCCGTCGGGCCATAACCGTTGCCGAGCACCACCTCCGGGCACACGGCACGGACCTGCGCGAACGCCTGCGGGTCGACGGCCTCACCGCCGGCGAGCACCGTGTGCAGCCCGCGCAGCGCGCCCGGGTCGTCGGCGGCGATCTGGGCGAACCAGGCGGCAGTGAGGAAGATCCCGGTGACTCCGTGCGCAGCGACCAGGGCGGCCAGCCTGTGCGCGTCCACCCGGTCATCGGCGGGAACGACCACGGTGCCGCCCCGGGTGAGCGACGGCCACAGGTCGTGGCTGAGCGCGTCGAAGCCCAGCGCCGAGAGCAGCGCGGTGACCCGGTGACCGGGCCCATCCCAGTGCGGGGCGGCGGCGAAGCGCCCCAGGTTGCGGTGGGTGACCTGGACACCCTTGGGGCAGCCGGTCGACCCCGAGGTGTAGAACACACAGGCCACACGGTCGAGTTCACCGTCCGGGCCAGCCGGGGCCAGGATCGGCGTCATGTCGGGGACCACCCCGGGTGAAGCGGGCACGGCAACGGGCAGCGGACCACCCGGGTGAGCCGGCGCCTCGGCGGGGACGAGCACCGCCACGCATCCCGCGTCGGCCTCAATAGCCAACAGCCGCTCAGCCGGCGTACGCGGATCCAGGACCACCGCGGCGGCACCGGTCTCGAAGACCGCGAGCAACGAGACGATCAGCCGCGCCGAGCGCGGCAGCCGCAGCGAAACCGCCGTCCCCGGGCCGACGTCGACCTCGCGCAGCCGAAACGCCAATTCCGCAGCCCAGGAACACAGTTCGCGGTACGACCAACTCCTGCCTCCCTCTTCCACGACCGCGGGCCCATCCGGCTCGCGGTGTGCGGCGGATGCGACGGCCCGGTGCACAGGCAGAAGGGCACTGCTATCGCCAACTGGGTAGTCAGGTACCCACGCCGCTGCTGAAGAGATCATGAGAGATATCCAAGCGGCGCCCCAGGACCCACCCCGCGGCCCATCACCCGGATGGAGTATCGCGACCACCCGATCGAGAAGCAGGTTTCACGAGCGGTCGCTCGTGAAACACCTGGCCGACCGGCGGTCCACCTGCATCGACCGTGCTTCATGAGTCCTGGCAAGCGACTCGATGTCTGAAAAGCCCTCATGAAACAGTCCGGGGTCGTAAGCGATGACTTCAAGCACGTGGAATCTCGCGACTGCCCGATGTCCACCTGTGCCGCCCCCGCAGGCTCGCCGTGCCGGACAGGCAAGGGCAAGGTGACCATCCAGCACCACACCGCCCGCTTCCGCCTCGTGCCCCAACTCACCAAGGCGCCCAACGTGCCGACCCCGGCCGTGCGCAAGCCGGGCTCGCCGTGGACCGAGCCACCCCGGCCCACGAGCGCCGGCGCCCAGCCGGTCGGGCAAGTCCATCTCGGGTACGCCCGCGTCTCGACTACTCGACAGTCCCTGGACGCGCAGCCGGACTCCCCCGCCGAGGCCCGGCGGGCACCCCAGCAGGGGTTCGCTCTGCGCATCTCACACACCAGGGCCTCGGCCTCACCTGAGCGAAGCCGCACTCGTCACGACCGTCCGCGCCTTCCCGGAAGCCCATGCGCGGAGGGGAGGGGCAGTGCGCTGAGGCGAGACAAAGCCGGCAAGGGCCGCCGCCAGTTCGGCGGGCTCCTGGATCAGGCCGTCGGCAGCCAAGACCATGCAACGTCAGCTCATGCAATCTCGCCATGGCCCAGAAGGTTGTAACCATCTACACAGATGACCTCACGGGTGAAGAATCCTCGGAGGCCACCACCCACATCTTCAGCCTTGACGGTGTGCAGTACGAGATTGATCTGGCTCCTGACGGCAACGACCAACTGCTCGAGGCCGTCGCCCCGTTCATGAAGGCCGGGCGAAAGACCGGAAGGACCCGCAAGGCCCACAGGGCCACTCCCGCCAGTCGTGACGACGGCGCCGCAATTCGCGCATGGGCCAAGGACGCCGGCTACACCGTTCCCGACCGCGGGCGCGTGCCGGCCGAGGTCCGCGAAGCATACGCCGAGGCCCACTGACCTTCGCCTCGCGACCGGTCGACATCCTGTCCGGACCGGCAGCGTACGGACGACGCAGGCCAGCGGGTCAGGTGCCGCCCACTGCTCTCCCCGCCGACGGCCGTCCCATCACGGGCACGGCCATCACGGCCGAGGCGGCCAAGGAGCTGCTGGTACAGCTGAGGCCGGCTGCTGACCACGTGCAGCGCCCGCACGGCCCGCCCACCCCATGAGCCCCCGAAAGCCGCTCCGTGCGCTTCCGGGCGGTTCTGTAACAACCGGCCGACAGTCCACCGATATGTGCCGGTGCATGGAACGCTGATGGGCCCCTGGTCATGTTCCTCGGTGAGGCCGCCAACGGCCCATACACCGTCTGTGAGGAACTCCCATGAACCGTGCACTTCGCTACGCCACCGTCGGTGCCCTCGCCGCCTCCCTGCTCGCCGGCGGCTCGGCCGCCGCCTTCGCCGCACCGCAGGACCTGCACGCCGCCAAGCCGACCGCCGCGCCGGCCGCCGCCTCGCTGACCGCCAAGGCCAGCGCGACCACGGTCAAGGCATGGCAGCAGTTCCAGATCTCCGGCACCGCCGTCGGCAAAGGCACCGAGGGCGACAGCAGCGTCACCGTCCAGCAGAAGCAGGGAAAGAAGTGGGTGTCGCTGCCCGCCAAGGCACCGATCAACGACCGCGGTGCCTACTCGGTCCGGGTCAAGCTCGGCCACAAGGGCGTCAACCAGCTCCGGATAGTCTCCGAGAGCGGCGAGTCGCCGGTGATCAAGGTCACCGTCCGCTGACCTGATCGCGGCCAGTCAGGGCGCGCCCTAGGACACACGTCACTTCACGGATGAACCTCGCTTACCGAGGGATGCCACCCTAGGGCGTCACCCACGAGATTGCGGACGGTCGTCCACACCGCGGCGAGGCCGAACACCACGGCATTGCCGCGAGCCGTCAGCTGCGATCGGCACGCCCGGGTTGGGGGTGACGGCCCTTTCGGCACCCGGTATGCATGCGGTCGAACGCTGGCTCAGTCGTCTCAGTCGTCGGCGGCGACCAGGAGGGCGAGGATGCCGAGGCGGCGGTCGATGAGCACGAGTTCATGGAACTCGATGTGGATGGGGCCGTAGTCGTGGTGCGCGTCCTCGGGGAGGGCTCCGAGTGCGTACCGGCTGGTCGCCTGGCGGATCGGGGTGTAGACCGCCTCTTGAAGCCTCGCGTTCAGGTCTGGGGGAAGTGGGGCACCGCTGGTGGCCCACGTGCAAATCGTGCCGGTCGCGCTCGACTCGTCGACCGCCGCATATGTGCCGGGAGTGATCCGATCCGCCCACCACTGACCATGGCGCGGTTCGAGCCAGACGCCGGCCCCGTCGTAGGTGTCCCGGAACTCCGGGTGGGCGATCAAGGCGGTCAGCAAGTCCTGGTCGGTCGGCGAGCCGGAGGGTAGGTGGAAACGCTTGATGTGAACCCATCGGTATCCGTGGCCCCGCCCGTCCGGGAAGTCGAAGTTCTTGAAGTTGATGAAGGGGCTGTCCCAGTGAGTGAGCGCATGGTGCATACCGATCAGGATCACCCAGGGCCCCGGGCGGCCAAAATCGCAGATGAGGCGCACCTTCACGGCCTTCAGGGCCAACCACGACGCTCACCCGGGCCAACTGTGGTCGACAGCGCAGAGGAAGAGCGTTCCCTGCGGTGTCCACAGTCTGGAGAATGCCTGATGGAGAGACCAGTGACGTCCCGTCACGGCTGCCATGCGAGGGGGCGTTCCTGATGCCGCAAGACGCCGTGTTCTTCATGCCTTGTCCGCGCCGGTCGCACCCGGACGGGGATGCTGCGCTGGAGCGCAACGTCCGGTGGGCCCGCGGGCTGGGCTCCTGCCGGTCGACAGTGCTGTCGAGCTGTACGTTTTCAGCGAGGGGGCGCGGTTCGGCCCGGAGTTCTGTCCGGAGGCCGGTGACGATGTCGATCTGCTGACCGACGCGATGACGTTCTTCTTCATTCTCGATGACTTCTTCGACACCCCGTCCGGACAGCCCGCGGACGAGGCCGTGGCCGCTGCTCTGGAGATGGCCGACCTGCTGGGCAACCTTCGGCACGTCCTGCGTGGAGGAGCCCCGGTGATTGTCGTGGCCTTCGCGGACCTGTGGAAGCGCATGTGTAAGGGCCAGTCGGCGACCTGGCGCCAGCACACACATCACGTACGCATCCCGGTCCACCGCGCCCTGCGGCGGATCGGGGTTGGCGTGCACCGCCTTGCGCCACACGGACGGCACGAGCTTGTCGTCCACCTCGCGCGGCAGTAGCGACTTGACGCCCGCCTTCCGCCGCGCCAGCGCCGGAAGGCCGCGGCCCTCGGCCAGGACCCGCTTGCCGGCGCTCGCCGCGTCCAGCGCCTTGACTCGCCCAGCAGCGACAGGAACGGGCGCACCGTCGCATACCGGGTCGCGAGCGCGGCCCGCAGGGCGACCTCGACCCAGTCCTCGTCCTCGTCCTCGGGCACCAGCGAGACCATCGTGGGGGCCGCCGTCAGCACGGCGGCGCGCGGGGCGACTTCCTCCACCGTCGCCCACAGCGTGGCCACGTCCAGGTCCGCGCCGTGCTCCTCGGCCAGTTCCAGTTCCTCGAACACCATCTTCGCTGCCCGCGCGAGCGTGCGCGACGCCGTCTCCAGCTGCGGCAGCGTGGACAGCCGCTCCTTCTCCGTCTTCCGCTTCGCCGTGCCCAGCGACCGGGTGGCCATCAGGAGGCGCATGGTCTTCCGCCTCCACTCGAACCACAGCGCCTCACAGCGCAACCAAGATCCCCGACAGAGTCAAGCTGAGCTTGTGCTGCTCCTGCATCCGGCCTCCGGCAACCGGGCCCGGGGCAGCGGCGCATCCCGACCGCATGGCATGCGTGATCCGGCGTGTCAGGGGATCTGGGTCTCGATGTGGGCGAGTTGGGCGGCGAGGATCTCCTCGAACGCGGCGCGGCGGTCTGCTCCGAGGGGGCGGATGTCGCGGGCGAAGTGGGCCAGGGCGGGGAAGTGCTCGGGGTCGGCGCCGAACACCGCGACGCGGAACTGCTCCATGCCCTGTTCGTGCTCCTTGGGGGCGACGGTGCCGATCCCGGCCTCGGAGGCGATCAGCGCGGCGAGGAGGATCACGATCCGGTGGTATCGCACCGGGACCTCCTCGTCGGGCAGGCCGGAGGCGCGCAGGGCCTGTAGCAGTTCTTCCATGACCAGTCGGGATCCGGTGCCGCCCGACGCATAGCGTCCCCACACCGTGGCGAGTTGGGGTTGCTCGCCGAAGGCTTCGCGCAGGCGTAGGGCCAGGGCGGTGATGCGTTGCTTCCAGTCGCCCTCGGGGCGGTAGCCGTCCATGGCTGCCAGCAGGATCCGGTCGGCGACCGCGCGCAGCAGCTCGGTCTTGTTGCGGAAGTGCCGGTAGAGGCTGGAGGAGTCGGTCCCGAGCGCTGCGGCGAGTTTGCGCACGCTGAACGACTCGGCGTCGCTCGTGCGCAGCAGTTCCGCTGCCGTGTCGAGGATCTCCTCGGTCGTCCATCGCCTTCGGCCAGTCATCTCGCCCCTCTCGTCCAGCCTCAGCCTAACCTATGCACTTGCTGATGCACGCACCGCGTGCATAATGAGGGCGACGCACTGTCCGACCGCGATGAACACCCGGCTTCCGGCCGGGAGGAGAGACGGAGACATGAGCGAGACCACTACCGCGACACGGCCGCCGGAGCCGGACTTCTCGGCGATCACCACCGAGCAACTACGCGCCTACCGCGACGCGGAGAACCGCTGGCGGGCCTCCAGCGGGGCCCGGACGCTCCTCGGAGAGCCGGACCCCGGCGCCACGATCGACTGGCAGGCGATCGCGCTGCCCGACCGCGACATCCCGGTCCGGGTGTACCGTCCGGCCCCGACGGGAGACACCGAAGCCGCAGCCCGAACCGACCTGCCACTCGTGATCCACGTCCACGGAGGCAGCTTCGTGGGCACAGCGGTGCAGTGCGACTGGACCAACAGCCACCTCGCCGCCCGACTGCCCGCCCTCGTCGTCTCGGTCGAGCACCGCCTCCTCGCCCCCGGCAGCCCCCTCGCGAACGCCGCCGACGACGGCTGGGACGTGCTCGACCACGTGGTGCGGCACGCCGCGCAGTGGGGCGTCGCCCCCGCGCGGGCGGCCGTCTTCGGTGAGAGCTGCGGCGCGCTGATCAGCGCCCTGACCGCCATCAGAGCCCGGGAGGCCGGCCTGGATCTCAAGGCGCAGGTGCTGGTCAACCCGGCAGTCGACGTGACCGAGACGATGTTCGACCACCCCTCGATCGCCGAGTACGCATACAGCCCGACCCGGGCCCTGCCGCTACTGCGGCTCTTCCAACAGCTCGCCGTCCCGCCGGGAACCGACGCCCGCACGCTCTCGCCGCTGTACGCAAACGACCTGAGCGGGCTCGCCCCGGCGCTCGTGGTGGTGCCCACCCAGGACGCGGTCGCCGACCACGGCCGCCGCTACGCGAAGCGACTGCGCGAGGCAGGGTCCTCCGTGCGGCTCTGCGAATACCCGGGCGCAAAGCACGCGTTCCTCACCCTGCCCGGCGTGGAACCCCAGGCCGAGGCCGCCCAGGCGGAGATCCTCACGTTCCTCCGCGCGGCCCTGACAAAGTGAAAGTGACGGAGGAGCAATGAACCCCACCCTTGGACCCGACGGCCCAGCGATCTCCCGACTCGGCCTCGGCTGCATGAGCATGACCGGCAGCTACGGCCCCACCGGCCCGCACGAGGCCGCAGCCACCCTGCTGGAGGCCCTCGATTCGGGCATCACCATGTTCGACACCGGCGACTTCTACGGCGACGGAGCCAACGAGGAACTCCTCGGCCGGACCCTCGCACCGCACCGTGACCGTGCCGTGCTGGCCACCAAGACCGGCGTCCGCCGCACCACCGAGGGCCTGGTCCCCGCCGGCTCACCAAGCGATCTGCGGCGTGCCTGCGAAGCCTCGTTGCGCCGCCTGCGCACCGATCACATCGACCTGTACTACCTCGCCCGTATCGACCCCGCCGTCCCCGTCGAGGAATCCGTCGGCGCCCTGGCCGACCTGGTCGCCCAGGGCAAGGTAGGCCACATCGGCCTGTCCGAAGTCTCGGCCGCAACTCTTCGCCGCGCGCACGCCGTCCATCCGATCAGCGCCGTCCAGACCGAGTACTCGCTGTGGGAACGCCATGTCGAAAACGACATCCTGCCCACGATCCGCAGTCTCGGCGCCACCCTCATCGCCTACAGCCCCCTCGGCCGCGGCCTGCTCACCGGAGCCGTCCGCACCACCACGCGCTACGAACCCGGCGACTTCCGCGCCACCGCCCCCCGCTACAACGGCGACGACCTCAAGGCCAACCTGACCACCGTCGACGCCATCACCCACCTCGCCGCCGCAAAGCACGCCACCCCCGCCCAGATCGCCCTCGCCTGGCTCCTCACCCGCGGCAGCGACGTCATCCCCATCCCCGGCAGCTCCCGCCGCCCCCACCTGCGCGACAACCTCGCCGCCCTCGATCTGCACCTGACCGCCACCGACCTCGGCGACATCGACGCCGCCATCCCCGACACCGGGGCCCAGGGAGCCCGATACAGCGACCACGGCATCGCCCTGATCGACCAATAAAGAAAAACGAAGAGAACTGACGAGAGAAGCACCCTGATGACGCAACCACCCCATGTACGAGGGCCGCTCGCAGCGATGTATGCGGGTCTTGCGCTCACCGTCCTCGCGACGATCGCCATGTACGTCGACCGCAACACCACCCACCTGCTGGCCGCCCACATCCGGGCCGGCTATCCCAACTACCCTCAGGCGCGGGTCGACTCGGCCGTCACCACCTACCTGATCGTCTTGTCCGTGATCGGAGCACTCGGCGTCCTTGCCTGGCTCACGACGGCCTGGGCTGTCCAGGCAGGCAAACGGTGGGCCCGCCCCGCCGCGACCGTGATGTTCATTCTCGGCACCAGCGTCGGACTGGCCGGGCTGCTGACCGAGGACACCTCTGGCGCGACCGGACTGCCGCCGCAACTGGGTTGGGCCGGGATGGTTCCCTGCCTGGCAGGCGTCGTCGCGATCGCACTGCTGTGGAGGAGACCGCGACTGACGTGACCGCGGCCCCATGCGGCTCCGCACTCCAGGAGCCGACGACAACACCGCACCCGTACAGACATGCACCACCACAGGTCACAACCACCACGCGCCATGGAGGAAGACACAGTGCAGCGCATCGGCATCATCGGAGTGGGCGAGATCGGCCGGGCCATCGTCGAGGGCCTGCGCAACGGGGGCGGTGCGTCGCCCGAGGTCTTCCTCTCTCCCCGGGGGGCCCGCACCACCGCGGAACTGTCCGAGCGCTACGAGGGCGTCCAGGTGTGCGCCGACAACCAGGCAGTGCGGGACCGCTCCGAGGTGGTGATCATCGCCGTGCGCCGCCAGAACCACCACGAGGCCCTCACCGGGCTGAAGATGAACGACGACAAGACCGTGGTCAACCTGATGGCCGGCGTCGCCACCGACGACCTGCGCCGAACCCTCGACACCGGCGCCACGATCGTCCGCGCCATCCCGCTGCCCGCGGTGCGCGAGCGCCGCTCCGTCACCGTGACCTGCCCGTCGCACCCGGTGGTGGACGCTCTCTTTGAACAGCTGGGCGGAGCGCTCCCGGTCGCGGACGAGGCTGCCTTCAACGTCTTCTCCGCACTGACCGGGACGCTCACCGCCCACTACGCCTACCTCGCCACGCTCACCTCGTGGGCCACCGGCCATGGCATCGCCCCCGATGCCGCCGACCGGTATGTGCGGGGCCTCTTCCAGAACGTCGGCCGCTCCCTGGACGACAAGACCCGCCCGCTGCACCAACTCGCCGCCGACCACGAGACGCCCAAAGGGAACAACGAGCGCATCCGCACCACCTGGTTCGATCCGGCCAACGCCGCAGCCCTCAAGAAGGCCCTGGACGGCCTCCTCGCCGATCTGAGCTAGGGCCGGTTTCGGGGCGTCGGATTCGCCACGCTCAGGAGATCGCCCGCAGGCGGGCCGGGGTCGGCTGGGTGAGCCGGTCGAGGTGGGCGGCGGTGTCCTCGTCGGCGGGGAGCAGGACGAGGAGCTGCTGGGCGTCGGCGGTGAGATCCAAGGTCTCGCGCAGCAGGCGGAGTTCGGGCCCGGCCGGGTGCTGGAGGCGGAGCGGGCCGCGGCGGGGGACGCGGTGGTTACCCAGGCGGCGGGTGAACTCGGGGCCGGCCACGGGGGCGAGTTCGGTGCTGAGCCACTCGGAGTTCTCGGCCGAGGGGCCGAGCCAGAGGTCGAATGCCTGCTCGTCGGCGACCTCGTCCCAGTCGGGGAAGAGGGCACGGGACCGGGGGTCGGTGAAGACGTAGCGGGTGAGGTTCGGCGCCGGGCCGTCGAGCAGGCCGGTCGTGCCGAGGACGGCGGCGTAGCCGCTGGTGTGGGCGAGGATGTCGCCGAGGCGGTTGGTGACGGCGGCGACGCCCGGTTCGAGCAGGCGCAGGGTCTCGCGGACGGCCGGGCGGACGTCGCGGGGCGGCGGGGCGGGCCGGGTGCGGCCGGCGCAGGCGCCGCCGGTGATCTTAGCGAGGTAGTGCAGGTGG
Source organism: Streptomyces sp. BHT-5-2 (assembly GCF_019774615.1). Classification (NCBI taxonomy): domain Bacteria; kingdom Bacillati; phylum Actinomycetota; class Actinomycetes; order Kitasatosporales; family Streptomycetaceae; genus Streptomyces; species Streptomyces sp. BHT-5-2. The sequence continues at coordinate 3,466,549 of NZ_CP081496.1, forward strand.
CCGCGCTCGGCGGGGTCGAGGCTGAGGGCGTCGGCGAGCGCGTGGACCACGGCCGGGGAGGGGTTGCGGTCGCGGCCCTGCTCCAGCCGGGTCAGGTACTCGACGCTGATGCCGGCGCGGACGGCCAGATCGGAGCGGCGCAGCCCGGGCGAGCGGCGGCGGCCGTGGTCGGGCAGGCCGAGCGTCTCGGGTTGGATGCTGTCGCGCTTGGCGCGGATGAAGTCCCCCAGTGGTGTGCCCATGTGACGAGCCTAGTGGTTGGCGGCAGCACGGAGGGTGGCCCTGCGGGGGCCAGCCTGGGCACGGTCTGGTTGGGGCCGGCGGGCGGGCCGATGGTGGTGGACATGGAGAAGAACACGCACAAGTTGGTGATCCTCGTCGGCAGCGTCCGGGAGGGCCGGTTCGGCCCGGTGGTGTCCTCGTGGGTGGCCGAACAGGCCGTCGCGCACGGCGGGTTCGAGGTGGAGGTGGTCGACCTGGCCGAGGTGGACCTCCCACTGGCGCTGCCCGCTGCCCCGCCGAAGTTCGCGGGCGCCGACTACCCCCGCCCGGCCGGGATGGCCGGGCTGACCGAGGCCCTGGAAGGCGCGGACGCCTTCCTGATCGTCACGCCGGAGTACAACCACAGCTACCCCGCCTCGCTGAAGGCCGCCATCGACTGGCACTTCACCCAGTGGACGGCCAAGCCGGTCGCCTTCGTGAGCTACGGCGGCGCGGCCGGCGGCCGGCACGCCGTGCTGCACCTGGAGAACGTGCTGACCGAGCTGCACGCGGTGACCATCCGGGACGGCCTGGCCTTCCCGAACTACTTCACCGCCTGGACGGACGGCCGCCCGGACGACCCGCAGGCGGCCGGCTACGCCAAGTCCATGCTCGACCAACTGTCCTGGTGGGCGGGCGCGTTGAAGCACGCGCGGGCCGCCGAACCGTACCCGGCGTGAGCGGAGGAACGATGGAGTACGTCAAACTTGGCGGCACCGGCCTGACGGTCAGCCGGATCGCGCTCGGCTGCATGGGCTTCGGCGGCAGCGGCCGCGGGCACAACCCGTGGGCGCTGGACGAAGAGGCCGCGGCGCCGGTCTTCCGGCGGGCGGTCGAGCTCGGCATCACCTTCTGGGACACCGCCAACGTGTACGGCGGCGGTGCCTCGGAGGAGCTGGTCGGCCGCGCGGTGCGGCGGTACACCCGTCGCGAAGACGTCGTCCTGGCGACGAAGGTGGGCCTGCCGATGCACGACGGCCCGGGCGGCTCCGGGCTGTCCCGCAAGGCGATCCTGGCGCAGGTGGACGGCTCGCTGACCCGCCTCGGCACCGACTACCTGGACCTCTACCAGCTGCACCGCTTCGACCCGGCGACCCCGGTCGAGGAGACCGTGGCGGCCCTGCGGGAGGTGGTGGCGGCCGGGAAGGTCCGGTACGTGGGTGCCTCCTCGATGTGGGCCTGGCAGTTCGCCAAGCTGCAGCACACCGCGGCGCGGGACGGCGGCCCGGCCTTCGCCTCGATGCAGCACCAGTACAGCCTGATGCAGCGCGAGGAGGAGAGGGAGATGTTCCCGCTGCTCGCCGACCAGGGGGTGGGCAGCCTGGTGTGGTGCCCGCTCGCCTCCGGGCGGCTGGCCCGCCCGTACGGGCAGGCGACGGTCCGCTCGGCCGGGGATCCGGTCGCCCGGCGGTTCTTCGCGGACGTCGACCGGCCGATCGTGGACGCCGTGCAGTCCGTCGCGGGGGCCCGGGGCCTGCCGATGGCGCAGGTCGCGCTCGGTTGGGTGCTGGGCAACCCGGTGGTCACCGCCCCAGTCATCGGCGCGACCCGCCCGGACCACCTGGACGACGCGGCGGCCGCGCTGGATGTCCGGCTGACCGGCGACGAACTCGCGACGCTGGAGCGTCCGTACACCCCCCGGCTGCCCACCGGGTTCTGAACACGAGGTCCGGGAAGACCGGAGCCTCGGCGGTGTTGGCTCCGCCGAGAGGACACGGAAACGGGGGGCGACGATATCGCAGCGGGTCACGGCTGTCGGGCGGCTGCCAGCCAAGCCGGGGCGCGAGGCGGAGATGCGGGAGCAGGCGCGGTCGATGGTGACGCTGAGCCTGGCGGAGCCCGGCTGTCTGTCGTGGAACTACCTGGACCCGGACGATCCGCGCTCCTGGGTGGTCGTGGAGGAGTGGGAGCCCCGCGAGGACCTCCGAGGCGCACCTGGCCGGCCCGCACCTGGCGCGCTCGCTGGAGCGTACGGCCCGGCTGCGGGCCGGCCCGCAGGAGTTGCGGAGGCGGCGAAGTCCCGGGCTCCCCGCCCCGCACTCCCTGACCGAACCCGCGCCCGGGTCCGGCCCACGGGTGCAGGGGCGACCGCTGGCACCCGAACACTCCCCCACCCCCAGCCAGCGACGCCACCACCAGCGGCACGTCACAACCCGACGCCACCCACATCGTCATCGACGACCGGCCACCATCCAGCAGTTGCCACGGCAAAGCCCCGCCTCTGCAGGCGGGCAGCCCTCCGCGCGCGCAGCTCACGCCCGACAGCGTCCTCCCGCGGAAACACCGCAGGACATCGCCGGCTCCTGCGATCGCGACGCGGTCGGCGTCACACCAGCCTTGCGCGTGGCGTGCTCCGCCCGATGCCTCCGCCCCGATGTCCGCTCTGGCCACAGCGGGCACATGTGCAGGCGGCTGCACTCATCCTTTCCGCCAGTCGGTTACGCACCCAGAAGGCGCCGCCCATACACTTAGGGTCGCCTAACTTCGTGAGTACCGAGATTCAGTCCGTCTTCATCATGTCGAAATGGATGCGATGTCAGCTGTCACAATCAGCACCCCACGAGGCGCTCTGGCCGGCCGCCGCATCGGCTGGACGGCCGCGGCCGTCATAGCACTGCTGCTTGCGGTGCTGCTCAGCCTTGCGGTCGGCGCCCGCCAGATTGCCCCGGGTGAAGTCTTCGACGCCCTTTTGCACGGTGGCACGAGTGATGCCGCCGAGGTCGTACGGTCCATGCGGGTGCCCAGGACCCTCGTCGGCCTGATGGTCGGAGCGGCGCTCGCTGTCGCGGGCACCGTGATGCAGGGCATCACCCGCAACCCCATCGCCGATCCCGGCGTCCTGGGGATCAGCCAGGGCGCAGCGGCGGGCGTGGTTCTGGCCATCGCGATCGCCGGGGTGCACACCCTCACCGGCTATGTGTGGTTCGCCTTCGCCGGAGCCGGTGTCGCGTCGGTGGCGGTGTACGCCGTCGCCGCGAGCGGGCGCGGCGGTGCGAGTCCGGTGAAGCTGGCGCTGGCCGGCGCCGCCGTCAACGCGCTGCTGATCGCCGTGATCCAGGGGATGTTGACGACGGACGCGGCCACCCTGGACGAGTTCCGTTTCTGGCAGGTCGGGTCGATCGCCGGTCGGGATGCCGACCTGGCGGGCCAGATCTGGCCGTTCCTCGTCGTCGGCGCGGTGCTTGCGCTGTCGGTGGCGCGGGGGCTGGACGCCCTGGCGCTGGGGGAGGACGTCGCCAAGGGGCTCGGACACAAGGTGGGGACCGTACGGATCGTGGGCGGCATCGGAGCGACGGTGCTCACCGGTGTCGGGGTTGCGGCCGCCGGTCCGATCGCCTTCGTGGGACTCGCGGTGCCCCATATCGCACGCGCCCTGGTGGGCAGCAACCACCGCTGGGTGCTGCCCATGGCGGCGCTGCTCGGGCCGGTCATGCTGCTGGTGTCGGATGCGATCGGACGGGTCGTCTTCCCGCCGAGCGAAGTGCCCGCCGGGGTGATGACGGCGCTGATCGGTGTGCCGTTCCTGATCGTCCTGGTCCGGCGCAAGGCGGTGAGCGCATGACGGCCTCCGCCACGGAGCGCCCTGCGGCCGTGCGCATCCGCCCCGCCGGCTACGCGCTCGCGCGCAAGGGGCGCGGCTCCTTTCTCGTCCACCGGCGTGCGGCGGTTGTCGCGGTCGCGCTGGCGCTGCTGACGTCGGCCGTGTGCGTCGCCTACCTCTGCCTCGGCGAGACCGATGTCGCGCCGGGCGAGGTCCTGAACATTCTGGCGGGGCAGCCGTCCTGGGCCGAACTCGTGGTGAGTGACCTGCGGCTGCCGCGGATGGTGCTGGGGTTGCTGGTCGGGGTGGCCTTCGGGGTGGGCGGTGCGCTGATCCAGACCGTGGCCCGCAATCCGCTCGCCAGCCCCGACATCATCGGGGTGTCCCAGGGCGCGAGTGCCCTGACCATCGGCGCGCTCACGTTCGGCGTCTCGTCGTTCGGCGTCCTGCCGTATGTGTCGGTCGCGGGCGGTGTGCTCGCCGCCGCGCTCGTCTACCTCTTCGCCTGGCGCGGCGGGCTGCACGCCGGGCGGTTCGTCCTCATCGGCATCGGCATCGCCATCGCGCTGCGGTCGATCGTCCACCTGTTCATCACCAAGGGCGACTACCTGCTGGCCCAGCAGGCACAGGTATGGCTGACCGGTTCGCTCAACGGGCGGGGCTGGGACGAAGCCGCCCCGCTCGGCTGGACCCTGCTCGCCATGCTGCCCTGTGTGATCTGGGCGGCACGCGCACAGCGCAATGTGACGCTCGACGACGACACCGCCACCGCGCTGGGCGTACCGCTCCAGCGGACCCGGTTCGGGCTGGCGCTGTTGGGTGTGTTCCTCGCGTCGATCGCGACCGGCGCGGCCGGGCCCGTGGACTTCGTGGCGCTGCTCGCCCCGCAGATCGCCCGCCGCCTGACGCGCACGGCGCAGATCCCCCTGCTGTGCTCGGCCCTGCTCGGCGCGTTCATCGTGGTGGCCGCCGACCTGCCGGCGCGTCTGCTGTTCGCGCCGGTGGAACTGCCCGTGGGCGTACTGACCGCGGCCATCGGCGCCCCGTATCTGATCTGGCTCATCGTGAAAGACCGCAGCACCCGCAGCCGAACTGGAGGAAGAGCGTGACCGAAAGCAGGCTCACAGCCCGCGGCCTGACCCTGGCCTACGAGGAGCGCACGGTCGTCGAGGACCTCGATCTGGATGTCCCACACGGTCAGGTCACCGTCATCGTCGGCCCCAACGCCTGTGGCAAGTCCACACTCCTGCGCGCGCTCGGACGGCTGCTCAAGCCCAAGCACGGGTCGGTGCTGCTGGACGGCAAGGACTTGGACCGCATACCCACCCGTACGATCGCGCAGTCCATCGGACTGCTGCCGCAGACACCGGTGGCGCCGGAGGCGATCACGGTCGCCGATCTGGTCTCCCGCGGACGCCAGCCGCATCAGCGGTGGTGGCAGCAGTGGTCGGAGGAGGACGAGCGCGCGGTCACCGGCGCCATGGAGCGTACGGACGTGACGCAGCTCGCCGAGCGGGCGGTGGACGAGTTGTCGGGCGGTCAGCGGCAGCGGGCATGGATCGCGATGGCGCTCGCCCAGGAGACCGACCTGCTGCTGCTCGACGAGCCGACGACGTATCTGGACATCTCGCACCAAGTCGAGGTGTTGGACCTGGTACGACAGCTCAACCACGAGCGCGGCCGGACCGTCGTCGCGGTACTGCACGACCTCAACCAGGCGGCGCGGTACGCGGATCATCTGGTGGCGATGAAGGCGGGGCGCATCGTCGCACAAGGCCGTCCCTCACAGGTCGTCACCGCGGACCTGGTGCGGGACGTCTTCGGCCTCGACTCGGTCGTCGTGCCCGACCCGGTGACCGGCAGCCCGCTGATCGTTCCCGCCAGGCCCTGGCAGGCGGAAGGCGGCGACGCGGATCCCGCAACGGCGGACACTCCGGTCGCGGTAGGCGCGTCCGCCGCGGATTCAGGGTGACTCCGGCCCTCGGCGGAGTCACCCTCAATCCGTATCCATGAACTCCACGTCTGGCCGGGCCTATTGGCGTTCCCTGCCGGACGCGGAGACCAACTTGCGATCCGGGATGAACTTGTCCACCACCCCACGCAAGGTTAGCTTTACCTAAGTTCACACCCGCTTCGCTCTCATCCTCGTACCGGAAAGGCTCCCAGATGTCCCGCTCCTTCACTCGCCGCGCCGCAGCCGTCGCTGCCGTCGCCGCGCTCGCCGTCACTGCCACCGCCTGCGGGGGTGGCAAGGACGACGCCAGGACGGAGCCCAAGGGAGGCAAGCACACCGTCAAGACGGCCATGGGCAACGTCGAGGTGTACAACCACCCCAAGCGCGTGGTGGTCCTGGACACCGACGCCCTCGACTCGGCCATCACCCTCGGCGTCAAGCCGGTCGGCGCGGTCCAGGCGGAGGCCGGTGCACCGCTGTCCACATACCTGCCCAAGGACAAGCTGGCGGGCATCAAGAAGGTCGGTCTCATAGCCGAGCCCAACCTCGAGGCGATCTACGGCCTGAAGCCGGACCTGATCCTGAGCAGCAAGGCGCGCGACGAGAAGAGCTACCGGGAGCTCTCGAAGATCGCCCCGACCGTCTTCACCAACACCACCGGACCCGCCTGGCGCGAGAACTTCGAGCTGCACGCCGACGCGTTGGGCAAGAAGGACCAGGTCAAGAACATCGTCGCGGACTACGAGAAGCATGTCGCGAAGGTGACCGAGGCGCTCGGCGGCCCCGAGAAGGCCAAGAACACCAAGGTCGGCTTCGTCCGGTTCGTAGAGGGTGCGGACACCCGCCTCTACAAGAACGACACGTTCGTCGGCAGCATCTTCAAGGACCTGAAGGTCGGCCGCCCGGCCAACGTGGACGGCAACGGCTTCTCCCTGGACATCAGCCCGGAGAAGACCGACGAGGCCAATGCCGATGTCATCTTCCACTCGACCTACGGCGACCCGGACAAGGCCAAGGAGACCGCCACCACCGGCGGGAGCATGTGGAAGAAGCTGGACGCGGTGAAGAACAACAAGGTCTACGCGGTCAACGACAGCCTGTGGATGCTCGGCATCGGCTACACCGGCGCCGACAAGGTCCTCGACGAGATGGCGCAGAAGCTCCGCTGACGGCCCGGCGACCGGCCATCGGCCATCGCGGCCATACCACCGCACCACAACGCCGGCGGCCCGACACGCACTTCGTGTCGGGCCGCCGGCGTCTGTGCGCGGTCCGGTGCGGCGCCTACAGCCGCTCGAAACCGCGGACCCGTTCCCAGTCGGTCACCGCCGACTCGAAGGCGGCCAGCTCCGTGCGGGCGGCCTGGGCGTAGTGGGCGACCACCGATGCGCCGAAGACCTTGGCGGCGATCTCGCTGTTCTCCCAGCGGTGCAGCGCCTCGGTGAGAGTGCTGGGCAGCCGCGGCACCGACGGGTCGTCCAGGGCGTTGGCGGCGTGCGGTTCCGGCAGCGGGAGACGGTTCTCGATGCCGTACAGACCGGCGGCCACCGCGGCGGCGGTGGCGAGATACGGGTTGGCGTCGCCGCCGGGCACCCGGTGCTCGATGCGCATCGAGTGCCCCGAGCCGACGACGCGGACCGGGCAGGTGCGGTTGTCCCGGCCCCAGGTGATGCCGGTCGGCGCGAAGCCGCCCGGCTGAAGGCGCTTGTAGGAGTTGATGTTCGGCGCCATCAGCAGCGCGAAGTCGGCCAGGCAGGCGAGCTGGCCGGCCACGAAGTGGCGCATCAGCTCGGACATGCCGTCGCCGGCGGCCGGATCGGCCAGTACGGCCGAGCCGTCGGTGCCGCGCAGCGACAGGTGGATGTGGCAGGAATTGCCCTCGCCCTCGTCGAACTTGGGCATGAAGGTGAGCGCGACGCCCTCCTGGGCGGCGATCTGCTTGGCGCCGTTCTTGAAGAAGACGTGGTTGTCGCAGGTGGCCATCGCCTCGTCGTAACGGAAGACGATCTCGTACTGGCCGGGGTGGCACTCAGCGCGCGCGGTCTCCATGGTGAGCCCGGCCCGCACCATCTCCCGGCGGATACGGCGCACCACCGGCTCGATCTCGGCGAGGCCCTGGAGGGAGTAGTCGACGTTGTAGGCGGTGGCCGTCTCCAGACCGTGGTAGCGCCGGTCCCACGCCTGGCGGTATGTCTCGCGGAAGACCAGGAACTCCAGCTCGGTGCCCGCGAACGCGGCCAGTCCGCGCTCGGCCAGCCGGTCCAGCTGCGCGCGCAGCACCTGGCGCGGGGCCACCTCGACCGCCCGGCCGTCCGGCCAGACGGCGTCGGCGAGGACGAGCGCGCTGCCCTCGTCCCACGGGAGGGTGCGCAGGGTGGCCGGGTCTGGGCGGAGCACGAAGTCGCCGAAGCCGCTCTGCCAGGCGTCGATGGCATAGCCGGGGCCGGTGTTCATCTCGACGTCGGAGGCGAGAAGGTAGAGGCAGGCGCCGAAACCCTGCTCCGCCGCCTCGTCGAGGAAGTACGGCACGGACAGCCGGCTTCCCTGGAGCCGCCCCTGGAGGTCCGGGACGCTGACGATCACGTCCTCGATCTTTCCGGCGTCGGCCTCGGCGCGCAGTCGTGCGTAAGGCGAGGTGGTCATATCTGCTCCTGGGGGTCCCGCGCGGGGGCGGTTGCGGTGGCGAGGGGGTTGGTGAGGGTGCCGTGGACGACGTCGAAGCCCTCGTCCTTCTCGGCGCGGTCGTGGAAGCCGCCGCCGAGCAGCTGCTCCCGGTTGAGCGCCACCCGGTCGAACTCGGGGGCGAGCAGTCCGAACTCCCCGAAGCGGTCGGCCAGTTCGGGGAAGCGGGCGTGGTAGCGCTCGATCTCGGCGCGGATCAGGCCCCAGAACTCGTCCTCCGGTACGCCGAGGTGCTCGGCGACCAGCGGGGCGAAGAACCGGAAGTGCCCGGCGAAGACGGCGCTGAGGAGGGAGTGCGCCAGCTCGCCTGCGGGCCAGCGCAGCAGCAGCGCGTCGGCCCGCTCGGACAGTCCGGCGTACTCGGGGTGCTCGCCGGGCAGCAGGTTGACGTCCTCGGCGAAGTCCTTCACGGCGATACCGATCGGGGTATCGGCAGCGTCGTAGAGCACGACGGTGTTCTCACCGTGCGGGCAGTACGCCGTGCCGTACCGGTAGAGGTAGTGCAGCAGGCCGGGCAGCAGGGCCGAGAAGAAGCGCTCCAGCCAGGCCCGCGGGGCGAGTCCGGAGCGCTCGACCAGTTCGCCGGCCAGCGCCCGGCCGTCCGAGCCGACCTTGAGCAGTGCGGCCATGGTGCGGGCCTGCTCGCCCTCGCCCAGCAGCGCCGCGACCGGCTCGCGCCAGACGGCACCGAGGAGTTCGTGGTAGCGGTACGGGGCGTCCTTGACGGACTCGTACAGCGGGTGGCGCACGGCCACGCCCGCGACCTCGCCCAGCGGGTGGAAGCGCAGCTCGTCGCGCAGGTACGGGTCCGCGTCGCGGACCGCGTGCAGCCAGGCGCTGACGTCCGGCGCCGCCTCGGTCGGCTTCGTGGACAGACCGCGCCAGACGAGGGTGTTGCGGATGTACAGCGGCACCTTCACATTGCGGCGGTGCGGATGGTCGAGGTTGGCCAGCGTACGGATGGACTGCAACGGCCGGTAGCGGTCCGGGCCCTCGCCGAGCAGCACGATCCGGCCGTCGGCGAGGTAGGGGGCGAAGAGGGGCGCGACGGCCTCGTCCCAGTGGAAGGGGTGCACCGGCAGCCAGTGGAAGTCGAGGGTGTGATAGCCGGTTTCGGCGCAGGTCTCCTGGAGGACGGCCGCGAACTGCTTGCGGGTGTCCTCGTCCAGTTCCTCGGCAAGCAAGGTGCCCTCGTCCAGACCGTCCACGCCGGAGTAGGAGGCGAGGCTGCCGTGGACGGCTGCCCACAGCAGGTGCACCGTCCCGGCCGCCTCGGGGGCGTATGCGGCGGCATCGGAGGCCGAGAAGCCCAGCCGCCCCTTGTTGAGGAGCATACAGGGGTGACCGTCCTGGTGGCCCTCAAGGTCGAGGTGGTCCAGGTCGGCGAGGGCGGCGGCGGGCAGGGCGCGGGCGATCACCTCGGCCTCGGCTCGCCGGGTGGCGGTCAGTTCCCGCAGGACCTCGGCCGTGGTGGGGCCGTCCCATCCCAGGACCGGGCGGGCGTCGAGCAGCAGCCGCTCGGGACCGCTCTCGCCTTCCTCGGGCGCGGGGTGCCGCCGCAGGGTGCCGGGCACCAGCCGCCAGGTGCCGAAAGTGCCGCGGCTCGCGCGGAACGTCCAGTGGACGCCGTCGGTGAAGTCCAGCCGGTAGGCGTCGGGGGCGTCGGCCGAGGCGTCGGGCTCGGGGACGAGCAGCTCCTCGTAGGCGAACTCCTCTACGGCCTTGGTGAGCAGCCGTCGGCCCGCCTGCGCCCAGGCGTCTCGTGTGGTGCGGTTCATCGGTGGTTCTCCTCGGAGTGCACGGGGGAAGCGGTGGCGGCAGTCAGGGGGCGGTCGTCGGCCTGCGCGGACTCGTATGTCCCGCGCCGGATCTGCAAGGGCACGGCGGGCATGCCCGCGGTCTCCGGTGGGCCCGCAACCGCTGTGAGCGGTGCCGTGACGCTGCTCCGCGGGCTCCGCAGGGACACCACGGCGGCAAGGGCCTGAACAGCCGCGGCGACGGCCAGCGGGAGTGCGAGGTCGTACGAGACGGCTGCCGTGGCGGCGATCGGTGCGGCCAGCAGACCGGCAGACCGGGCGGTCTCCACGGCGGTGAACGCCGGGCCCTGCGTTCCGGTCGTGCGGAACATGCGCAGTTCGACGGCGACCTGCCCCAGCCCCAGGCCGACGCCGAAGAGCACTCGCCCGCCGACCAGTCCGGGCAGCGAGCCGGCCAGCCAGCTCCAGGCCAGCCCGGCCGCGCCCACCGCCAGGGACAGCGGCAGCAGCCGCTCGCCGAGCAGGTCGTGGCAGCGGCGTACGGCGGGCAGGACCGCCAGCGCGGACAGGCTCGGCAGGAAGAACAGCACCGCGCCGCCGACCGAGCCGCTGCCCAGGCCCTGGGCGAACTCGGTGAAGAAGGGACGCGCCACGTTGACCGAGAAGTCGAATGCGACGCCGATCAGCGCGGCGTAGGCCAGCGCCATGAGCCACGGCAGGCGGCGCGTACGAGGTGCGGCGGTGCCGTTCTTGCGGGCCCCTGCGGCCTTGTCGTCCCGGGTGTCGGGGCGCTTGCCCAGGATGCGGTAGGTGAGCCAGGCCAGCAGGGTGTCCAGCACCGCGAACGCCGAGATGCCGATGCGGGGTTCCGGCAGGGCGAGGACACCGGCGCCCACCATCGTGGAGACGACCACCGACAGATGGAAGACGATCACGAGCGAGCAGATACCGGTGAGCCGCGCCCGGGTGCCGTCCTCGGACGACTCGTCGCCGTGCTCGGCGATGAACGCCGGATAGGCCAGCAGGAGCGCGCTGTTGGTCGTGACGATCAAGGTGGACAGGGCCAGATACGCCGTATAACTGGGGGCCATGCCCAGGAGCAGGTCGAGGACGGCGGAGCCGCACAGTCCGGCCAGCACGAGTCGATGCAGGGACCAGCGCCGGGCCGCCAGTCCCCACAGCGGGAGGGCGAGGAGGCCGGCGATCCGGCAGATCCAGAGGTACAGCCCGGTCGCCTCGGGGTCCTCGATCCCGTACAGCCGCTCGAAGAGCTGTGGCAGGAACGGCGTCAGCGCGGTCTCGGCGACCAGGTGGAGGCCGATGACCGACAGCAGGACGGACTTGGCGCGGCGCGCCGACCCGTCGCGGGCCGGCGCACCGTTCTTCTTCTCGGCGGCCGTCATCACGGGGTCTCTGCCGGTACCGCGACGGCAGCAGGCGCCTGGGCCGGAACAGGCGCCGGCTCCTGCGGCGCGCCGAAGGTGGTGTACGCCTGCCGCGGGGCGCTGGGCAGGAGGGTGCGTCCGGCCGCGGCATTGAGGATGGTGGCTGCGCGCCAGGCCCCCAGAGTGAGGTCGGGGGCGCCCACACCGTGCGTGTGCATCTCGGCGTTCTGGACGTACAGGGTGCCCGAGACCCGGGGGTCGAGCGCGACCCGGTAGTCACCGTCGACCTGGTAGCGGCCCTTGTCGTCCCAGTCGACCAGGTCGGCCATCGTCTCCAGGAAGGCGGGGCGGGAGGCGGCGTAGCCGGTGGCGGAGACCACGGCCGAGGTGCGGATCTCGAAGAGCTCGTCCTGCTGCCGGCTGCGGCAGGTGAGCCGGTATCCGTCGCCGTCGGCCGCGGCCGCGACGACCTCCACGGCCGGGTGCAGTGCGGCGCGCGGCTCGCCGCCGCCGATGGTGCGCTCGTACATCTCGTCGTAGATCTCGCCCAGCGTCTCCTCGCTGACTCCCTTGTAGAGCTGCCACTGTTCGGCCGTCAGCCGCTCCCGCGTGGCCTCGGGCAGGCCGCGGAAGTAGCGGATGTAGTCCGGGGTGAAGTGCTCCAGTCCGATCTTGGAGTACTCCATGGGCGCGAACGCGGTGGTCCGGGCGAGCCAGCGCACGTACGGGCCGCCGTTGCCCTCGCCGTCCTGGTTGCGCAGCAGGTCGAGCGCGACCTCGGCGCCGGACTGGCCCGCGCCGATGACGGTGACGTCGTCGGCGGCAGCGAGGCGGGCGCGATGGGTGCGGTAGTCGGCGCTGTGCAGGACGCGGCCGGCGTGGGCCTCGGTCAGCAACGGGCGCAGCGGCTCGGGCACGACGGGGCTGGTCCCCACGCCGAGGACGACCTGGCGGGCCAGGACGCGGGTCTGCGCACCGGCCGCGGAGCGGTAGGTGACGGCGAAGGCGTCCGCCGACTCGTCCCATTCCAGCGCCGTGACGGCTGCGTCGAAGCGGCAGGAGGGCAGCCGTTCGGCGACCCAGCGGCAGTAGTGGTCGTACTCGCGGCGCGGGATGTGGAAGCGCTCGGAGAAGAAGAACTTGAACATCCGGTCGTGGGCGCGGAGGTAGTTCAGGTACGACCAGGGGCTGGTCGGGTCGGCCATGGTGACCAGGTCGGCGAGGAACGGCACTTGGAGGGTGGTGCCTTCCATCAGCAGGCCGGGGTGCCAGGAGAATGCCGGCTTGGCGTCCAGGAAGAGCGAACGGAAGCCGGGCGCGCCGTCGGCCAGCGCGGCGAGCGACAGGTTGAACGGGCCTATGCCGACACCGACCAGGTCGTAGGGGGTGTTCCGGTCGGGGGAAGTCGAGGGCGCGGTCACCGCTGTGCCTCCGTAAGGGGGTTGGGGAGATCGATGTAGACGGACTGGGTGTGAACGTCGCCGACGAGTTCGTCGAGTCCGTCCACGCAGGTGAGGTAGTTGCCCTTGCAGCGCAGTACGGGCGCGTCGAGCAGCAGGTCGAGCAGGCCCTTGGCGGCGGGCTCGGCCGTGCGCAGCCGCTCCAAGGCCCCGCGCAGGACGCGCAGTTGGTCGCTCTCGTCGGCCAGGCCGAGGGCGCCGAACGCGCCGATGAGGCCCAGCAGGTTGTTGATGCCCAGGTAGTAGGCGACGCGTTCGTCGACGAACGCGTCCTCGAAGACCAGGTCGACGCCGTCGGTGGCACCGGGCAGCAGCCGTTCGATGTCGGCGGTGCGGGACTCGGCCAGGTAGTAGCCCTGGCTGTCGCGGTACCAGCCCGCGCAGGGCAGGCCGACGGCGTCGAGGGCGACGAGGGTGTTCTGGTGGTGCGGCTCCAGGGCGATGCCGTACCGGGCCTGGAGGCGGATCAGGGGTACGGCGAGGACCTCCAGATAGCGCTCCAGCCAGCGCGCCGACGCCTCGGCGGTGGAGACGCCGAGCGCACCCGCGGCGCGCTCGACCGCCGCGCACAGCAGGGCCCGGTGGCGGGGCGGTGTGCCGTCGCCGGGACCGGTCCGCTCGGCCAGCAGTCCGGCCACGCACAGTCCCTCGGGCCGGCCGTGTCCACCACCCCGGAAGGGGTTGTCGCGGATCGCGGTCTCCAGACCGGTCTCCGGGCCGTCCGCACCGGCCGAAATCCAGGCGAAGTCGCGCAGGATGCCGAACTCGGGGTGCTCGGCGCGCAGCCAGTCGGCGGGGCCGGCAGCCAGGAGCTGGGCGGCGCGGACGCCGAGCCGCAGCTCGCTGCGCAGGTTGTTGCGGCGGGAGTTGGTGATCCGCATGCCCAGGGACAGCTTCAGCATCACGTCGGAGTCCGGCCGCTGGACGGTCCGTACGGAGGACGTGGGGTACCAGTCGGGCCCGGCCGCGCCGAGCGGGCGCAGCAGCCCGGCATCGACGAGGGCGGCGACCTCCGGGCGGTCCAGCACCTCGCGGGCCTGCCAGGGGTGCGCGGGCACCGGCACCATGCCCTCGGGCAGGCCGAGCCCGGCGGCGAGCGGGCGCAGCAGCTCGGCGACCGGCCGTCCGTCTGCGCTCTGGCCGACCACGATCTCGGGGTGGGCGGCGAACCAGTGCAGGGGGAAGGAGCCGCGCAACTCGGGCGAGTACGCCGCCAGTTCCGCGTCCGACGCCTCTTCGCGGCTCTTGGGCGCCGGGTGGAACGGGTGTCCCAGCAGCAGGGCCTGCTCGCTGTCGAGGAACGGCGTCGGGCCCTGGATGCCGGGGGACTCGGCGCGTCGGCGCTCGATGTGGGTGGCGGTGCGCCGCGCGGAGTTGAGCACCCGCGCGGCCGCGTCCGCGCCGTGGTGCGGCGGTGCGCCGCGGCCCAGGGTGGTCTCGCGGATCAGCGCCGCCGCCACCAGCGAGGCGTCGGCGGGCAGGCCGCTGCCGTCGCCGGCGGCGGCCAGGCGGGGCGCTCCGAAGCGGTGCCAGCCGGTGGCCGACCGGTAGCGGACGGGCACCGACAGGGTCAGCTGACTGGCCGGCAGGTTCAGCAGCAGCGCCTGGCCGGTGGCGGGCACGTCGGTGCCGGTCTCGCGTACGTAGGCGCGCAGCAGCGTCTCCATCGCCGCCGCGTCGCCCGCACGCAGGGCGTCGGCATCGTCGAGCGGGTCGGGGCCGACGGCGGGCTCGGGCAGGGCCGGGGCCGTGTCCGTGCGGCGGGCTTCGACGGGGTGGTTCACAGCTCCTCCTCGGCCCGGCCCGCCGCCACGACCGCGTCCAGCAGCCGCTGGACCGCGTCGGTGGTGGTGTGCGGGTTGAGCAGGGTGAGCTTGAGGCGTACCCGGCCCGGTCCCCCGCCCGGCAGTTCGGTGCGGCCGACGACCGCGCGCCCCTCGCGCAGCAGTCTGCGCCGCAGGGCCGCGTTGATCCGGTCGATGTGCTCCGGGTCGGTGTGCTCGGGGTTCTCCGGCAGATAGCGGAACAGGAACGCCGTCAGGACCGGGTCGGCGTGCAGTTCCAGCCGCGGGTGGGCACGGACCGCCGCCGCTCCGGAGTGCGCCAGCTCGTGGCAGGCGTCCACCAGCCGGCCCAGGCCCTCTCGGCCCAACGTCCGCAGCGTGACGGCGATCTTGAAGGCGTCGGCACGGCGGGTGGTGCGCAGCGAGAGACCGAGCAGGCTCGGGTAGCCGGCCTCCTCGTCGTCCTGCGGGTTGAGGTAGACCGCCCGCCGGGCCAGTGACGCGTAGGTCTCCGCCCGCTTGACGAGGAAGATGCCCGCCGCGACCGGCTGCCAGCCCAGCTTGTGCCAGTCCAGCGACACCGAGTCGGCCAGCGCGATCCCGCCCATCAGCGGGGCGAGCCGGTCGGACAGCAGCGCGCCGCCGCCGTAGGCGGCGTCCACATGGAGCCAGGCACCGTACTGGGCGGCCAACGACGCACACGTGCGCAGCGGGTCGACGGCCCCGGTGTCGGTGGTGCCGGCGGTGGCCACGATCGCCACCGGCAGGTCGCCCTCCGCGACGCACGCGCTCAGGGCCGCGGCCAGCGCCTTGGGCTTCATGCGCAGCTGGTCGTCCACGGGGACGGGGACGACCGCGTCCTCACCGAGGCCCAGCAGGGCCGCCGACCGCTGCACCGAGAAGTGCGCGGCGGCGGAGGTGAAGATCCGCGGCCGGGGGCCGCTGCCCGGTACACCGCTCAGCTCGATCTGGCGCCCGGTCTCCCGGCCGAGCACGCGGTCGCGGGCGAGCATCAGGCCCATGAGGTTGGACTCGGTGCCGCCCGAGGTGAGCACACCGGCCGCCTCGGCCGGGTCGTAGCCGACGAGCTGCGCCAACTCCCCCAGCAGCAGCGTCTCCAGGGCGGTGGCGGCGGGTGCCTGGTCCCAGGAGTCCTGGGACGGGTTGAGCGCGGAGACCGCGAGGTCGGCGGCGACGGCGACGGCCAGCGGCGGGCAGTGCAGATGCGCCGCGCAGGCCGGATCGGCCGGGTCGGCGCTGCCGTGCGCGAGAACGTCGGTGAGCCTGCGCAGGGCATCGCCGCCGTCCGCCTCGGCGAACACCCGGGCGACGTCGGCGGCCAGTTCCGCGGGCGTCCCGGCGGCCAGCGGTCCGCCGCGCCGTCCGGCCCCTTCGGCAAGGGCGGCAAGGACGGTGCGCAGCAGCGGGGTGAGCGCGCCGGGGCCGCCTGTGCCCCCGGACAGCGCGGTGTGCGGGGCGCCGGACGATGCCGGAGCGGCCTCGCGCAGCAGTCCGGCCATCTCCTCGTCCAACGCGTCTGCCGGCGGGGCAGCGGGTTCGGGGACGAGCCGCAGACCGTGCCGGTCCTCCGCGCCGCCGGCGACCGCGGATTCCCCGCCGGCCGCGGGCAGTTCGTGCACCTTGCCCGTCATGCTCCCGCTCCTGCGTTCTGAGTGGCCGTCACTGCGGCGATGGCGTCGGTCAGCCGGTCCAGTACGGCCTCGACCTGCTCGTCGGTGATGATCAGCGGCGGCAGCAGCCGCACCGTGGAGTCGAAGCGGCCACCGAGTTCGACGATCAGGCCGCGCTCCAGGCACGCGTCACGGACCTGCGCGGCCAGCTGCGGGGCGAAGGGCCGGGCGCCGCACGCGTCCGGCTCGGCCTCGGCGTCGACCAGCTCGACGCCGATCATCAGGCCGCGGCCGCGGACGTCGCCGATCACCGGCAGTTCGGAGCGCAGCGCGGTCAGCCGCTCGGTCATCCGGGCACCGACGGCCGCGGCCCGCTCGACCAGGCCCTCGCGGGAGACGTACCGCAACGTGGCGGTACCGGTCGCCATGGCCAGGGTGTTGCCGCGGAAGGTACCGGTGTGCGCGCCGGGCAGCCAGCCGTTGTAGTCCTCGTGGTAGACGATGACCGCCAGCGGCAGGCTGCCGCCGATCGCCTTGGACATCACCATGGCGTCCGGCACGATCCCGCTGTGCTCCACGGCCCAGAAGGCGCCGGTGCGCCCGACGCCGGTCTGCACCTCGTCGACGATCAGCGGAATCTCGCGCTCGGCGGTGATCCGCCGCATCTCGCGCAGCCAGGCGTCCGGGGCGGGCACGGCGCCGCCCTCGCCCTGCACCGCTTCCAGGATCATCGCGGCGGGCGGCACCACGCCGCCGTTGGGGTCGTCCAGCAGCCGCTCGACGTAGTCGGCCGAGATCTGCGCACCGCGCTCGCCGCCGACGCCGAACGGGCAGCGGTAGCTGTACGGGTAGGGAAGCCGGGTGACGTCCGCGGCGATCCCGGGCACCGGCGTCTTCGTGCCGACACCGCCGGAGGCGGCCAGCGCGCCCGCGGTCATGCCGTGGTACGCGCCGGTGAAGCCCAGCACACCGCGGCGTCCGGTGGCCGTCTGCATCAGTTTGAGCGCGGCTTCGACGGCGTCGGTTCCGGCCGGCCCGCAGAAGTGGATGCGGGCCCTGTCCGCGAAGTCACCGGGCAGGGTGGCGAACAGCGCGTCGGTGAACTCGTCCTTCTCCGGGGTGGCCAGGTCCAGGACGTGGAGCGGGGCTCCACTGCTGACGGTCCGCTGGATGGCCTCCAGCACGACGGGGTGGTTGTGTCCGAGGGCGAGCGTGCCGGCGCCGGAGAGGCAGTCGAGGTAGCGGCGGCCGTCGGTGTCCTCGATCGTCATGCCCTGGGCGCGGGCCGGGACGATGGGGAACGAGCGGGCGTAGGTGCGGGCGGCGGATTCGCGTCCGCGCTGGCGCTCCAGGATGGCCGCCCCGCTGGGTGCGGTCCGCGGTGCCGCGGGCAGGTCGGTGGGCTGCAGGGTCATGAGGACTGGCTCCAAGGAGGGGGACAGAGACGGGGGGACCACACCGGTGAGGCCGAAGGCGGCGTGGCGCGGGGGCGGTACCGCAGTGGCGACAAGCCGCGGCGGCCGGGGGCTCGTTCAGAGCAGAAGTCGCCCGGCGACCGGGTGTCCGAGGAAGCCGTGCATGGCGAACTCCCAGCCGTAGGAGCCCGCGTTGGGGAAGACGACCAGGTCGCCGGCGCGCACCCGGTCCACCTTCACGTCGCGCAACAGGGTGTCCTCGGGGGTGCACAGTTCGCCGACGACGGTCACCCGGGTGTCCTCGGCGGCGGGACGGGGGCAGCCCTCGGGCCAGTCCGCGACGGGCAGGACCGCGACGTTGTGCACGATGTCCCAGGAGGTGGGCAGCTGGAAGTGGTTGATGCCGCCGCGGAGCACGACGAAGGACTCGCCGTACGACGCCTTCACGTCGGTCACCTCGGCGGCGTACCAGCCGCAGTCGGTGACCAGGAAGCGGCCGGGCTCCAGCACGACCTTGACGCCCTCGGGGACCTCCACCTGCGCGGCGAGTTCCCCGAAGCGGACGACGTCGAAGGGCTTCTCACCGATCTCGAAGGCGACGCCGATGCCGCCGCCGATGTCGACATGGCGCAGGTCGATCCCGTTCTCGCGGGCGGTCCGCACGCTCCACTCCACGCACCAGCGCAGATAGGCGGCATGGGAGTCGGCGTCGAGGTTGTTGGAGGCGGCGTGGATGTGGAAGCCGACCAGATCCAGGGCGGGCAGCTGAACCGCCGCGCGCAGCACACCGGGCACATCCGGCTCCGCCACGCCGAACTGGGAGGGCACACCGCCCATGTGCAGCGAGCCGGTGACCGGGATCGTCTCCGGGTTGACGCGCAGCGCCACCTTGGCGCGGACGCCCTCCGCGACGGCGATCCGGCTGATCCGGTGCAGTTCGAGCAGACTCTCGGCGTT
The DNA here is from genome assembly GCF_019774615.1 of Streptomyces sp. BHT-5-2. Taxonomy (NCBI): domain Bacteria; kingdom Bacillati; phylum Actinomycetota; class Actinomycetes; order Kitasatosporales; family Streptomycetaceae; genus Streptomyces; species Streptomyces sp. BHT-5-2. The sequence goes on from NZ_CP081496.1 coordinate 3,485,376, forward strand.
GATCGCCTCGGCCCCGGCCCGGACCAGGGCGGTCAGGACGGGGACGGACTTCGCGGGCCCCGCGGCGACCACGGGGGCGGTGGTGCCCTCGTCGACCGGCTTGGCCGACAGGGCGAGTTCGAGCTCCGAGCGGGAGGCGACCTCGAACCCGTCGACATGGGGCGCCAGGGCCGCGACGACTCCGGGGCAGGAGTTCGCCTTCACGGCGTAGTAGACGGCCGCCCACTCGGGAAGGGCACTGCGCAGCTCCCGCGCTCGCTCGGCGGCGACGTCTCCGTCGTACACATACGTGGAGACCGGCGTCTCGGACTGCGCCAGTTCCAGAAGACGGCCGCGAACCCTTTCCGGGACCACGTCCACGGGGTAGACGGATCGCGGGGCTGCGGACGGCGGCAACTCAATGGACACGGTTATGCCTCAGGTCGGGGGCGGGTACAGGGAAAGGTTCGGTTTCCGGGCGGGCCCGGAGCAGGCCGGAACAGGTAGGGGCTTCAGCCACGGCCGAGCGGACGCGCACCGCCGAGCGGGCGCACGATCGCCACATGGGGGCGCCATCCCGGATACGGCTCCATCCGACCGACGGGTGTGAAGCCGTACTTGGCGTAAGTGGTGAGCATCACGTCGTTGCCCTCGGACACGAAGGCCGCTGCGCGCTCCTCCGAGCGCCGCGCGAGGAACGCCTCGAAGAGCGCGTGCCCGATGCGCGAGCGCCGCCATCGGTGACGCACCAGCAGCTCGCACACCCCGACCGTGCGTCCGGGGTACTCGCGGGTGAACTCCGCGCCGGGATCCGGCACCAGGCCGTCCCACCACAGCGAGTCCGGCGGAAGCGTGTACCCGTAGACGAATCCGGCCACCTCGTCGCCGTGCAGAGCTGCCATCAGCCCAAAACCGGGGCGCTCGGCATGCCGCAGCAGTCGGTCCGATACGGGCGGATCGCGATGGTCGCTGAGTCCCAACGCGTCCGCGTACACATCCTCGTAGGCAGCTGCCCAGCGCCCGACGGCCGAGGTGACGGCTGCGCCGTCGTAATGCTCGATCACAAGCTCGGCCGACGCCATCGCCGGCGTTGGCACGATTGACTTGCTCGAACGCGTCACAAGCACTCCCAGAGGTACACAACTGCCTGGCGGCCATAGAGCTTCAGCAGAATGCTTAGGCTAGCCTAACCTAACGAATTCCGTGCAAGTCACCAAGACTGCATGCACTACACACACAGACCGGCGTCTCGACTTGAGAGCGGGAATGGCGACTGGGGCCTCTCCAGTGAGCAACTCACCTGCAACCCGCGCCCGCAGGCGATTAGCGCGACAGCCCCGAAACGAGCAGCACCGACCGTCCCTACGGTTGCCGATACAGCCGCCGCATTCCTGGGACTGCGGATCCTGCCGGACTTGCTCGAAGCGAACCAAGGTAACGCCTTCGTCCTTCGTCCTTCGCCCAGTTATGGAAGGCATGACGAACTCGCTTGCCTGGTCGCTCAAGGGCACCTTCACAGTGGGAGCACCGAAGGGCTGCGCATCGCCCTCGATCACGGCCCGCCCTCCGCGTTTTACCTGCTGGTCGGGCCCAGCGTGGCCGCACGGGCGCGTCGCCCCTGGCCGGCTGACCGACGCAGGGCGCACAGCGTGAAGCGACAGGCGGCACAGGGACGCTGGAGGGCTCGCCGCAAAGCAGCCGCTTCGCCTGCGCAAGAACGTTAGGCTAACCTAAGCCATCCTGCGGATTGGGGGACGGACTCCCCGCACTCCCATAACCAGCGTGCCGATGGACCTCGGGCTCAACTACCCCTCCCCCGGCGAACACAGCTGACGTCCTGCCAGTCGGAAGGGGGGCCACGTCTCCACATGCACCTGCCGGCCAACGGAAGTGCTCCCGTACTGCCCGCAAAGACCCGAGAACGACTGGTCGAATATCGCCGCGTCGGCTTCGTGCCCGAAGAGGCGGCCACCCGCACCGGTATAACGCTCGACGCTCTCGACGCGGTGGCCAACGCGGACGGAAATCCTGCCGTCGCCTTCGCGGGGCGACACCCGCATGCCCGGTGCGGGCAGGCAATTCAGCAACGTGCCGACGTACTGCGCGGCGTAGCGCTCGGAATGTCCCTCGCCGACGCCGCGCGCACCACCGGAGTCGCTGCCGCCACCGTGACCGCGTGGAGCGCCAATGCCGCACGCTTCAAGGCCGTGCTGGATGCGGTCGGGGACCTGGTCGGCAGCAGCACCGCGAAACAGGTGGTCGCATGACTCCGGCTCGGGCAGCCATTCTCCTGGAGGCCCTGCGCGACGGGGAGACCATGACAGGCGCCGCCGAACGCGCGGGCATCAGCCGAAGGACCGCCTACAGGTACACAGAGCGGGACGCGGAATTCGGCGAGCAGGTAAAGGAAGCGCTGGAGACGGGTAGGCGCACCCGAGCACGTCGCAGGGGGAAGCACACACGCCTGCGCACGGCAGGCTACAGACTCGTCCCGATGAGTGAAGCTGCGCAGCAGCCCTAGCGTTCCGCGATCTGGGTTGCGTTACCTCGACGTGTTATTGACGAGTCTCCTCACCCGGGTCTGGACGAGGCGGACCTATGCCCCAGGCCATCAGCCGAGTGGTGCCGAAACGGTCGGCGAGGAGGCCGGCGGGGATTGCTTGGGCCTTGTGCCGGGCTTCGTGCGGGGAAGCGGCCGGCGAGTCCTCGCAGATGCCTGCGAGGACCCGAAGTCGGCTTTGACGACGGCCGGCCACCCCGGCATGGCCGCGGAGAGCTGTCGCAGATCGTCCCGGTACTGCCCGAACAGTCGGCGCTCGGAAACGGTGCAGGTCACAGCCCTGATGCCACGAGGCCGCCTGGTCGGCCTTCAGCGGTAGCAGTAGGAGTCGGAGGAGGCGTCGCCGCCGTGGAGATGGGTCTGGTGCACCCGCCTTCCCTGGAACTCCTCGCCGTGTGGGAAGAAGCGCTCGTCGACGACCAGGCCGCCGCGGGCGGTGTCCGCGTCGAGCTTGACCAGCCACGGCTGGATGCCGTCCGGGTAGAACTGGTCGTCCCACGCCCCGTACAGGGAATTGGTCAGGTACACCCGTCGTCCGTCGCGACTGAGCTCGACCATCTGAGGCCCTCCGGACAGCGGTACGTTCGGCGTCGAGGGGTGCGGCGCACGGCCGGTGATGCCGCCCAGCCGCACGGACGCGGTCTTGCGGGGGTGGAAGGGGTCGCTGACGTCGTACTGAAGCAGTTCGCCCGTCCCCCAGGCCGAGACGTACAGCCAGCGGTCGTCGACCGACAGATTGATGTCGGTGACCAGCGGCGGCACGGCCCCGAACGGCTGGAGCGCCGGAGGTAGTTGGCTCTTCTCGGCGGGCTCGGCGGGAAGGGTGATGACCTTGTGCACGGAGAACTCGCCACCCTCCCGGTCCGTGTCCCGGTGCCACAGCCACACGGACGCCGACAGGTCCGCCGTGCTGATCACGACGCCGGCGAAGCCCCACGTGGCCTGCGGGTCGTGGGCCGGGCGCAGTTCCAGCACCATCTGGTGCTCGTCCCCCAGGTCGGCGCGCTGGAGGTGCCGGCCCGTGTCCAGGTCCCAGAAGTGCAGCGCGTGGCCGTACTTGCGGGCGAGCAGCAGCTCCGGGTCCACACCGTCCTCGACCATCGAGGGCGTGCCCCACTCACTGGTCACGGCGACGTTGTGGCCCAGATGCCACCACACGTCGTAGGCCAGGTGCTGCGGTCCACGGTCGGTTTCCCAGGGGCGCAGTACCTCGAAGGTGTCGTGGTCGAGCAGGGCGACGCCGCCGGGTCCATCGGCGCCGTACGCGCCGCCCAGGCAGGAGAGGAAGACGCCGTCGGGGCCGCAGTGCAGGGTATGCGGGCGCGAGTAGCCCGCCTTGGCGGCCAGATCGTCGGCGCTGACGACCTTGGCCAGGCGGGGGCGGGCCGGGTCCGGTTGGGTGTCGAAGACGTGCAGACGCGAGGAGCGCAGTCCGGGCGCCAGCAGATAGCGGCGTTCGGCGTGGTGGTGACCGGCGTGCGCGAGCGCGCTGGAGCAGGCGTTCCAGCCGAAGTGATGCAGTTCGTCACCGCGTCCGGGGACTTCGACGATGCTCAACACCCGGCCGAATGAAGGGGATTCGGGGTCGGTGTCGAGGGTGAACAATGCGTCCGGGCGCTGCGCCGTGCGGTCGAAGCCGACGACGTAGGCGAACTTCTCGGGTGGAGCGGCAACGGCATCCGCCGGAGTGCGGTACAGGGTGGGATCACCTGCTTGATCGTGCTCGATCGTGGTCATGCCGACTCTCCTCAGGTCGTACGGAGTGAGTTCGCGGAGCAGAACCCCCACAGCCCGGGACTGAGCCGGGACAGCGCGGGGAGTCAGCCTGGAGGGGGAGACAGAGCGGGGCAGAACAGCAGAGCACCGGCGAGCCTGGCACACGCCCCAACCTCTGCCAAGAAGCGCATTCAAGCCCACCGCGAGACACAGACACTGGTCGAACTGGCGCACAATACCCATGCCAGCGCGCCCCCTTCCACCGCCCTCGGCCCGCACCGACTCGTCGCCGCAGTGGCCCGAAACCGCTGCCCGCCCCGCAGCGCGACAGCTACGGCCGGTGGCCAGGCGGGAACCGGTTCGGCGCACCGGTAACCCGGTCGCTGATCGCCTGTGACCACTGATCACACGGCACCGTTCGTGCCGTCCCCCACGGCCGAGACCACGGCTACGACCGGTTCCAGCTGTTCACCCACGCCGACAATGCTCGTGCCCAACGTCCCAACGTCTCTACGAGGGCATCGGCTTCACACTCACCAGCCAGGATGCCGTATCTGACGAGGGTGAGAGCATCATCCACTGTCTGTGGGTTCCTCATCATGGGTTCCTCGTCAAATGCCTCTGTGACACCGGAACGTTCGGGCTTACTCGTCCAGTTGGCGGATGAGCGCTTCGTGGCCTACCCGGCCGGCTGGGTGCGGGACTTGGTGCGGCGGGGTGCGCCGGTCCGGGGCGTGGACGGGACCGGGCCGATTGCCTTGACCATGCGCAGAACAGGAGCGGTCTCCAGGCTGCGGATCGCTGCCACGGCCCCCACCTTGTCGATGAGGTAGCGGTGCAGCGCTGCCGGGTCGGGGCACAGTGCCTGGGCGACCAGGTTGCTGGGGCCCGTGACGGCGGCCACGTAGGCGAGTTCGTGGTGTCCGGCCAAGGTCCGGGCGACGTGGTCAAGGTGGGCGGGGGCGACGGCCATCCACAGCATTGCCTGTGTGGTGACGCCCAGCAGGGTGTTGTCGAGCTCGAGGTCGAAGAAGAGTGCGCCGACGGCTCGCAGATCGGCCAGCCGGCGCGCGATGGTGGCGGCCGACCAGCCGGTGGCCGCGGCGAGGTCGGTGAGGCTGGCACGGCCGTCGCGCTGGAGGGCGGCGAGCAGGTCGTCGTCGGCCGGGGTGAGTGCCTGCTGCGCGGGACGGGCGGGCACGATGGCGGGCTGGAGGCGGCGGCGCTGCTCGGCGTCGAGGCTCTGTTCGCGTCCGGGCCAGGCGGTGGGTCCACCGAGGTAGGTGTGCAGGACGCAGTGTGCGGAGACGGCGGTGATGGCGGCCGTGCGCGGGATGTCGTGCAACAGCAGCGCGTGCCCAGCCTGGCCGACGGCGGTAGGCGTGTGCACGAGCGCGACGATCTCGGTGCCGCCCGAGGCCAGCATGACCCAGGAGGTGTCGGCGCGGCGGGCGAGCGCGGCCGCGAGGTCCTGGGCGGCGTGCGGGCCGGCGGTGAGCCGCAGCAGCCACTGCGTACGCCCGGCCCGGTGGGGGTCGGCCAGACCCACCACCCGCAGCGACGCCTCGGCGCGCAGCCGGCGGTAGCGGCGGGAGACGGTCTGTGTCGAGACGCCGAGGACGTCCGCGATCGTGCTGAACGGCGCCCGGCCGTCGATGTGCAGGGCGTGGATGAGACCGCGATCAATGTCGTCCAGCATGTGAGAATCATGCACACAAGACAGAGATGTGGAAAGTCTCATCGCTCTATCGGCAGAAGTGGAAGCTGGATCGCGCCTCGGCGCACCGTCGAGGCATGCCTGACGAATCCACCACACGCCATCCGCACCGCTGGGCCGCGCTGGCGGTGCTCCTGCTCGCCGAGGCGATGAACCTCCTCGACGCCACCATCACGACCGTCGCCGCGCCGGTGATCCGTGCCGACCTCGGCGGCTCGAACGCGGCCATCCAGTGGTTCAGCGCCGCCTACACACTGCCCTTCGCCGTCTTCCTGATCACCGGCGGGCGCCTGGGCGACATCGCCGGCCGCCGGCGGATCTTCCGCGCTGGCATGGCCGCCTTCACCCTCGCCTCGCTGGTATGCGCGCTGGCCCCGTCCACCGCGGCATTGATCGCGGTACGGGCCGTGCAAGGAGCCGCCGCGGCGCTGATCATCCCCCAGACCATCGGCATGATCCGTGCACTGTTCGACGGCCGTGAGCTGGCCCGAGCCATGGGCTGCATCGGCCCCGTCATGGGTCTGGCCGCCGTCACCGGTCCCGCGCTCGGTGGCGTGCTCACCCACGCCGATCTCTTCGGCTCCACGTGGCGCGCGGTGTTCCTCGTCAACGTGCCCCTCGGCGCCGCGGTCCTGCTGGCCAGCCGCCTGCTGCGTGAGGACCGCGCCGCCAGGCGGCCTCGTCTGGACCTCACCGGTACGGTGCTGGCGGTGCTGGGCACCGGTCTCGTCATCTACCCCCTGATCCAGGGAGGCGCGGTGGGGTGGCCGGGCTGGTGCTGGGCGCTGCTGATCGTCGGCGGCGCACTGCTGGCCGGCTTTCCCGTCCACCAGCGGTGGCGCGGGCGATGCGGCCGCAGCCCGCTGGTCGAGCCGAGCCTGTTCCGCGAGCGCGGCTTCCCCGCCGCCCTGATCGCATCCGTGCTCTTCTTCGCCGCGGTCAACGGATTGATGCTGGTGATCGTGGTGCAGCTGCAAGTGGGGCTGCACAGCGACGTGCTGACGGCGGGCTACACCCTGCTGCCATGGTCGGTCGCCATGGCACTGTCGTCCTGGGCCGCCGGCGCCTGGCTCGTACCGCGATACGGGGCCCGCGTCATGGCGGTCGGCCTGCTGGCCCTGCTCGTCGGCACCGTGGCCGCGGCGGTGGTGTACGGCACCGGCCGGCCCGGCTCCTACCCGTGGCCGCTGCTCCCGGCGCTGGCGGTGGCCGGACTCGGCCAGGGCCTGTACGCCGTGCCGTTCTTCACCACTGCACTGCGCCACGTCCGCCCGCACGAGACCGGCTCAGCAGCCGGCCTGCTCAACGCCGTCCAGCAACTCGGCGGCACCCTCGGCGTCGCCCTGCTCGGCAGTGTCTTCTTCCGCATCACCACGTCCGGCGCTCTCGCGCAGGGGACCGCCACGCTGACAGGCGCCCGGAACGCCTTTTGCGTCGCGGCCGTGCTGATCCTCGCCACGGCTGCCGCCACCGCCTTCATGCGCCCACGACAGCAACGGAGTTCCGGCCCCACCGGTCTTACCCCAAGACACGACCCGGTGGCGCAGCACAGCGCTCACGGGTGAGCAGGCGCGCGGAGCTCGGCGCATCCGAGCCCGGCCGTACGGCACCGCGCCGGGCCCCTCCTTTCGGGCCTCCACCGACCCCCGACTGCTGCGCGAAGCGGAGCAGCAGCTGTCCGCCGTAACGGCCACCCTCCGGGTCGAGGTGAAAGCGGTGCACGACACCCCTGTGCCCGGCCCCGCCGGAAACATCCCCGTGCGGATCTACCGGCCGACCTCTGTGGAGCCCCTCCCAACGGTGAGGGAGTAGAGAGAACCAGATCCTTGTCCGATGGTCGAGCCTGCCAACCACTCTGGCGCTGTCGGGCATGCGAACGGCCACCCTCCGTGACGGTGGAGGGTGGCCGTCGGGCTACGGTGTGTCGTCTCAGCCGGGGAACTCCCCTTGCTTGATGGCTGATACGAACGAGGTCCAGTCGTCGGCCAGGAAGACCAGCGCCGGGCCGTGCGGGTCCTTGCTGTCTCGCACGGGGACCAGGCCAGAGAAGCCGTCGGCGACTTCAATGCAGTTAGAGTTGGAATTGCTGTAGCTGGACTTTCGCCAGGTTGCGTGATTCAGATCAGCCCTGTTCATACTTTCCTGCCGTTTCGAGAATCAGGCGCCTTGATGCTTCCTCGGGCAGCGCCTTACTTGAAATGTCCTTGAACGCCGCGTCGTAGCGTTCAACCTCATTTGGTTTATCCAAATAGAGGTCTCCTGTGTAACCGTCCGCGTAGACAGTCGATGGTTCTGTTTGTTTCCCATTTCCGCTCAGCGGGAAGCGCAAGATAGTGAACTGCCCGGACATGAGCCCCTGATGTAGACCAGCATTGAACGGGAGCACTCTTATCGTCACGTTCGGAAGTTCACTGACCCGCACCAGATGGTGCAACTGACCTGCGAAGACGCCGTGTCCGCCGATAGGGCAGCGCAGAACAGCCTCGTTTAGCACCACCGTGACCTTAGGCGGGTTAATCACCCTGTTCAGCACCACCCCACGTTTGACGCGGAATTGGATTCGGCGCTCAATCTCCGCCGGGTCTTCGCCCGCATGGCCTACTTCAATGACCACGCGGGCGTACCCTTCGGTCTGAAGCAAGCCCGGGACCAACCCGACTTCATATACGTCAAGTTGCGCCGCTGCTTCTTCCAACCCGACGTAGAGGTCGAAGCCTTCGGGAATCACGTCTCCGAAAGCGTGCCACCAGCCTCGAGCTTTCGTTTCTTTCGCCAGAGCCATGAGCGCTTCAGTCAGGTCTGCTGATGCTCCGTATACGCGGCACATGAGTTCAACTTCATGACTACGACTGGAAGTCTTCCCCGACTCGATACGCCACAGCGTCGCCGTTGATCGCTCCAGCTCATGAGCTGCCGCTTTCGCGGTGAGACCCGCACGTTCACGCAGTTCGGTCAGGTATCTGCCGAGTTGCCTACGCGGCACGGTCGAACCGGTGGGCCCCGCTGACTCTTCCGACATACCTCCCCCCTTCCCCTCGGACGCCAATCTGAAATGCCGTCGCGCTCGAAATGAAATCAGCACAGTGAGCGACTTGCAACGTCCGTCAACTCAACCGAGCGACTTCGATGGAAGTCTTGCAAATTACTCCACTCTCCAGCACTCTGCGGGATGAGGCCCCATCAACTTGCCAACGAAACACGGGTTATGAGGCGGGGCACGAGAAGACCCCCGCGACCGATGCGCGTCGGTCCGGGGGCGTGGCCATCAACCCTGGGAGGTTGACGACAGTGCTTCACACTATTCCGAACGATCTTCGAATCGCTGGTACGCCGGTTACTACCAGACCATGTCTGCCGCCATGCGGTCGGTGCGCTGCCCGTCGTGCAGCACACGGACGCTCCGACTCTCGCACTCCCCCGAGTTCCCGTCGAGCGGGGGGAGTTGCTGCTACGTGGTGTGGACTCGGCCCTGGTACGTCCGTACGTCCTCACGCCCGAGGAGCGCGAGCAGCGGCAGTCGCCACCTGGTGTGTCCCGGGCATTGTGGCTCGCTGTGCACTCATCCATGGTGTGGCGGTGAGCTGATGGATCGTCAGAGTGGGCCGGTGCACCTTCAGGACCCGTTTCCGGAGCCGCAGCCTGTTGAAGGGTGCGACGTCTGCGAGGCACTGGTGTGGCAGCGAGCTGAGCACCGGAAGCACGGTCGGCATGCCCGTGCGGCTCTGTGTTCGCTGGAGTTGGGGGACCACTCCCACAAGCCGGAGGCGGTGCGCTGATGGCATCTGAGGAGCGCACGACCAGCCAGGCAGCAGACAAACTCCGGGACCTTGAGCACCGTCTGACAGAGGCGCTGAAGGCTCGTGTCCCGTGGGTGAATGAGCTGACCGAGGAAGAGCTGGAAGAGACGCTGTGTGCTCTGGGCGCATGCCTCAACGCCATGCTGGACGCGGGCATTGAGGCTTCGGAGCGTCCGGAGGGCACGCTGTGAGCGAGCGCGAGCGGTTGCATGACTGGGCGTTCCAGCTCGATCCGGAGTGGTGCCTGTGGCACGTGGGGAAGTGCGTTGTCTGTGGGGAATTCAGCGTCGACAGCCCCTCCGAGGATGAAGCCAACGGCTCGGCGAGCTCCGCCACGGCTACCGCGGCGGCATGGAAGATCAGCTCGGCGCCCTCGGCCTCGCCCTCAACGCCGTCGTGTGGTGGAACAGGCTCTACACCGATGCGGCGGTCAAGAAGCTGGAAGCCGGGGGCGTGTGACCATCTCCCCCGAGATCCGCTCACGCCTGTCCCCGCTGGTCCACGAACACATCAATTTCCACGGCCGCTACCCCATCATCCGCTTCCACAGCGACGGACCCCGCAGCCCCTGCGGGAGCCGGGCGAGTCCGAGGAGTAGAAGGTCGAGATGCCGGAGCCTGCGCGTGTGCCAGGCGCTGGTCGTGAAGACCAGACTCACGAGAGCGGACGGGGGAAGTGGGAACGGATGAACCGCCAGCTCAGACAGACCTCAGAGCAGAACCACCGTGCCGGGCGGTACCACGGTTGATGCGATGTGTGAATGCTTGCTTGTGTGGCCACATGACCAAACAAGCAGAGGGAGGCGTCTTCGGAAACAGGACGTTGACACCCCTTGAGGCTCATGGGGCCGCTCGTCCGCTCGGGGCAGACAGTCATCATCCCAACACGCCCTGAGCGTGGCACGGACTCAGATGCCGCCACTGCGCCTCGCAGACACGATCCACAGGTCTTGACAATGGCTTGCATTCTCCCAGGTGGGGAGGGGGGGTGAAGCCCGCGTCGGTCATGATGGCATCTCTTTCCAGTAGCCGCGGCCGATCACCAGCGGACGAGAACGAGTTCGACAGCGAATCCGGGGCCCATGGCTGCCACGAGCCCATGAGTGCCGGCCGGGGGCGGGCTTCCCATCGCGGTGTCCAGGACATCGAGGACTGACACGGACGAGAGATTGCCCCGGTCGGCCATGGAACGGCGGGTGAGCACGGTGGCATCCGGCGCGAGGCCCAGAGCCCGTTCCACCGCGGTGAGCACCTTCGGCCCGCCGCCGTGGATGATCCAGCTGCCGATCCGGTCGGTCGTCAGCGCATGCCGGGAGAGGAAGGAGTGCACCGCTTGGGGCAGGTGTTCCTCGGTGAGCGCGGGCACCTCCGGCGCCAGACGGATCCGGAAGCCGTGGGAGCCGATCGCCCAGCCGAGCACATCGTCGCTGTCAGGCACCAACCAGCTCGCGCCGTCCACTAGTTGTGGCCCCTGACGCTCGCCTGCCCGGTGGCCGCCCGCCGCCACCACGACCGCCGCGCCGTCGCCGAACAGGCTGCCGGCGACGATGTTCGCCATCGATCCGTCCTTCTGCTGGTAGGCCAGGGAGCAGAGCTCCACTGCCAGCAGGACGGCGATGTGGTCCGGGTGCGCGCTCAGGTAGTCGCGGAGCAGGGCGAGACCCGCGGCTCCCCCGGCGCAGCCGTTGCCGAACAGCGGGATGCGTCTGATGTCCGGACGCAACCCCGTCCGCTGGGCCAGTCGTGCTTCCAGCGAGGGTACGGCCAGCCCCGTCACGGTGGTGCTGATCACCGCGTCGACGTCCCCGGGACGTACCCCGGCCTCGCTCAGGGCTCCGGTCAGGGCCTGCTCGCCGAGATCCAGGGCGGTTTGCAGCCATATCTGGTTGGTCTGTGTGAAGTCGTCGAGTTCGGCCAGTTCGACGAGCTTGCCCAGGGGCAGGGACAGATGGCGCGTGGCCACGCCTGCGTTGGCCTCGATCTTCCGCAGCATCAGGACGCCGGTCGCGGAGTTCATGAGCGTGGTGCGCGCCAGTGTGGCCATGATCTCGTGCTGGGGGTAGCGGTACGGCGGGAACGCCGTCCTGATCGCCCTGATCCGCGGAGCGGGCGAGGGGCCTTCCGGCGGTCGTGCGTGGCGGTGTGTGGTCTGGGTGGTGGAGTCTTGCGTCGGTTCCCCCATCGATTACCCTTCGCTCTTTGCCGGGTGTGCGGTCAGCTTCTGTCATGACGGCGGGCACCAGCACTCCGCGTACGAGTACGGCGTCCACGGCCCCGCCCAGCGCCACGCCGATGCCGATGCCGATGCCGTCGACGATCGTGGTGCGGTTGTCTCTGCAGCGCACGTACTCCTCGCTCGCTCCGAGGCTGACGGCCGCCACCGTCGGCGCCTTCAGCGGCGCGATCACGCTGTGGGTGAAGGCGTCGAGCAGGAGCGCGAGTCCCACACCCAGCGCGGTGAGGCACCACGGCAGGGCGCCCGCAACGGTGTCAGCGGTGTCAGTGACTTCGGCGGCTCGGCCACCCACGACCACGGTGCCGGGTGCGGGCGTGTTCCGCACGGCCCGCACCACGTCGTGGGAGGCCCGGGTGCCGGGAGCGAGCGGAGAGACGGCCAGCAGCACGGCCGCCTGCTGTGCGGGCAGGGTTCGTACGACGCGTACGGGCGTGACGTCCGCCAGGTCCTCCAGTCGGCCGGCGTGGGCGTCAGCTCCGGCGGCGGCCTGTGGACCGGTGACCACCACGGTGAGGAGCCGGGCGGGCGGGGCGGCGAACGCGGCGCGCCCGCTCTCGGCCGCGGCAGCTGCCGGAGCGGTGGGGGGCAGCTGCCTCAACGCTCGCACTCGTATCCTGTCCCGTCTCAGGGGGCTGTGAACAGCAGGACGGCGTTCTGCCCGCCGAACCCAAAGGAACAGCTGATAGCCGTCTTTGTGTCGACCGGGCGCGGGCGGCCGGCCACGATGTCCAGCTTGTGCTCGCCGTCCTGGCCCTGGAAGTTCGCCACCGGCGGGATGAGGCGGCGGCGCAGGGCAAGGACGGTGTACGCGGCCTGGATCGCTCCAGCCGCGCCAAGAGCGTGACCGATCACACCCTTGGACGCGGTCACCGGTGGCACGTCGTCACCGAACGCCCGGGTCAGGGCCGCGGCCTCGGCTGCATCGTTCAACGGCGTCGACGTACCGTGCGCGTTGACCAGACCCACGTCACGCGCAGCGCAGGCCCCGTCCTCCAGCGCGGCACGGACCGCCCGGGCCGCTCCGGCACCGGCCGGGTCCGGGGCAACCGGATGACAGGCGTCCGCACCGGCTCCATAACCGCGCAGCAGCGCCGGCGCCGGAACGCCGCGGGCCTTTGCCTGCGTGAGCCGTTCCAGTACGAGGACGGCGGCGCCCTCGCCCAGGACGAAGCCGTCCCGCGCCGCGTCGAACGGCCGGCTGGCCAGCTCCGGCTGCTCCCGCTGTCGGGAGAGCGCGCGCATCCGGGTGAAGCAGGTCGCCGTCATGCGGGAGCGCCCGGACTCGCTGCCGCCTGCCAGGACGATGTCGCAGGTGCCCGACCGCAGCAGGTCCCGTGCGACACCGATCGCTGTCGCGCCGGACGCGCAGGCGCTGGAGGTGGTGAAGTTCGGCCCCTGGGCGCCCAGGTCGATCGCGACCTCGCCGGCCGCCATGTTCGGCACACTGCGCGGCAGCGCCAGCGGTGAGACCCGCTCGGGGCGGCCCGCGCCGAGGTGGCCGAACTCGGTGACGTAGGTACTCAGGCAGTTCGAGCCGACACCCAGCACGACGCCCACCCGCTCGGCCGGCCAGGACGTGGGGTCGAGCGCGGCGTCGGCGACAGCTCGCCTGGCGGCGACGAGGGCGAACTGGATGAACCGGTCCACCCGCCGGGCGAGCGACCGTCCCAGTTCGGCGACGGCGTCGAAACCGGGCACCTGGCATGAGAAGTCGACGGGCAGTCCGGCGAGTTCCGGATCGGAGGCGGCCAGGGAGCGGCCCCGGCACAGAGCCGCCCAGTTGTCCTCGGCGCTGTGCCCCGCGGGAGTCACCAGACCCAGTCCGGTGACCGCGACCTCAGCGCGCACGCTCGAACACCTGGGCGGCCTCGCCCAGTGTGGCTGACGGGGACAGTTCCACGGCGTCCTCCGGCAGGACGATCCCGAGCTCCTCCTCTGCCGCCACCACGAGTTCCATCAAGGACAAGGAGTCCATCCCGAGGCTTTCGAATGTCGTCGCCGCCGTCAGCTGCTGTGGGTCCGCCTTGACGTCGAGATGACTGGTCAGCAGGGTGACCAGACGCTCGGGCAGCACCGGCTGGATGTCCTGTCCCACTTCCTGTGTCATGCCGTGGCCTCCTGCGCTGTGGTACGGGAACGCCCTGGACCGTCACCGGCGTCCATCCGCTCGTACAGTTCTCGCGCGCGGGACCCCTGCGCCCACAGCGACTCCAGGTGCTGCCCCAGTCTCTCCTGGGCCTGCTCCCCTGCCGGGCCACACATCACTCTCAGGGCGCGCAAACGGCGCCGCACGACGTGCTGGTGGTGGACATAGAGGTCGAAGATGCCGACGGCGGCAACCCGCAGAGCGCGGGCGCGGAAACCGGGAATCGTCGTGCCTGGCATCCTGAAGTCGCAGATCACGTCGGTCAAAGCCGTCAGCGCGTCGTCCGGGAACACGCGGGGGGCGTCGGCGTACAGATCCCGGTGGAAGAGCATGTGCAAGTTCTCGTCTGCGGCGATACACGCCATCAGTTGTTCACCCACCGGGCACCGCACATGACGCCCACGCTGCGGTGCGCCTGGCGGGACGCCGGCTCCTGCACCGTCACGTACGCCAGCGCATGCAGGACGGTCGGCAGGTCGCTGCGGTACCCGGCCGCCCGCATGCCGCATCCGTAGCTCCTCAAGGGCCACCGGGTCCATCGCACGACGGGCGTGGACGTAGGCCCGCATGAGACATGAGTGGTGATCCTCCTCCGCCGTCCACCGGTGCACCCAAGCGCCCCAGGCCCCGTCCCTGCCGAAGCGGGTCGCGATCTCGAAGTGATGACTGGGCAGATAGTCCTCGGTGAGCAAGTTGACAAGCAGGGCGCCCTGCACCGCCTGCGACAGCGCCGACTGCTGCGCACTCCAGCCCGTACCGTCAGCGGGCCGTCGAAGTCCCGCGCTCCCCTCCACGGCACGTACTGATGCGGAACCATCACGGGCCACCGCCAGATACCGGTCGAGCAGACGCCCCACCGACGGCTCCAAGTCCCGCAAGCCACCTGCTGTCGCGCCGCTCACATGCACCATCTCTTCATTGCTGCGCGCCCCGGCTCCGCCGACAGCGAGACAGGAGAAGACCGGCGCCCCCGTTACGGACCGGTTGATCCAGACTCAGGGCACTGTCACGACGACCACTTCTGAACCAGTGCCGCCAGAAACACTGCTACCGGTCAGGCAGGCCGCGGTCTGGTTTGCCAGCCGGAGAGGCAGAAGATTGATGGTGGCACCCGAGTAGTGCCCATTGATGATGGTGCCCTCGGCATGTCCGGCGATGTGGCCTTCCACGCGTTCGGCAGTGAACGTGTTCACGTTGAACGCACTGGTGGTGCCGTCCGACCACGTGAGCGTGCCATGGTGGTTCGCCTCGGTGACGGTGCCCAGGCACTGAGTCACAAAGGTGCCGTCGACCTGAGAGGACATCAGTAGCCTAGTAGGGTCATCGGCACAGGGCACAGGCGGCACAAATGTCGTATCGCTGTGCACAGTGACCGTCTGCGCGCTCTGGGTGATGGGCGGACTGTAGCTGGAGCTAGCAGTTCCCAGGCCGGCAAGGATGTGAGTCGGCATATGTGATGCCCCTTTGCTTGTCGTCACTTGTCACGGAACGCCTGCCCTGTCCTGTCCAAGCTGGGCGGGACGGCGAGAAGACACCTCCACACCAAGCGAGTCCTGCCCCTGGCTCCTTCGGGTCTTCCTCACAGGAGGGGCGGAACTCGTCCGCATACATACCGAATCCCCACCGTCCCCTCCGGGGCACACGTGCGACGAAGGGGCGCACGAAGCAGACTTGGGGCGTACGTCATCGAGGTATCACCGAGGTGAGCCCAAAAGCCGCCAGTAGTTGATCCTGAGCCTTGGTCTGACCAGGCCGGCGCAATCAACCCGGGACATGACACGTCACCCGGGCAGTCACCTCACGTGCCGTACTCCAGCAACAGCCCCTCCAGCGCGTATACGCGGTCTTCCCTGCTCTGTCGTGGCACGCTCAGGGCCATGGTCTACCGCTACCAGCACAAGGCTGTCCCGATCACCGTCGGGCAGCTCCGCCTCCTCTGAGGACGGGAACCGGCCCTGGACGCTGCCCCGCGTAGCCGTCCGGCCGGTGTAGTCGAGGCCGGCTCGCCCGATGAGCTGCGCGGTGCGGGCACCGTCACGCGGATCGTGAGCGTCAGGTCCATGCGGCTGTTCATGTCCAGTTCGGCTGGCCCAGCGCGGCGTAGTGCACGTCTCGGTCGTCCTCGAAGTCGGCGGGCAGGTCGTCCTCCGGGTTGCGCCACCGGTTCACCCCCACCACCCAGACCTCCTGGCGGCGCACCGCGTCCCGCAGCGCCACCAGCCGCACAGCTCATACGGGACGCGCTCGATACGGCCCTTGTCGTCCACCGCCGCCGCCACAACGCTCCATGTCCGTTCGCCGTAGCCATACGAGAACAGGGCCTTGAAGACGGCGAGTCCGGCGCGCGCAGCCGGCTCCGGTCATCCGTGCGGCCGGCTTCAGAGACTCACACTGCTGAGGGTCCGTCATGGGCCCGGGTTTTCGCGCAATGCAAGTCTCAGAAGGGGGTGTAACCCGCTTTCCTGGAGTCTCAAGATCATCCCGCTGCCCCTTTCCGGCTTACCTTGACTGGGCCCCCTTAGCGTTCAATCCCGGAGCGATACCGGCGGGACCCCGTCGCCGTGAGTGAGATGCCGACCCGGTGCGGGAGTTGTTGTACCCATCCACCGCGTACGTCGTGGTCAAGTCAGCTATACGGAGGGTGAGGCGACACGCATCGAGGCAAGGTGCACCCCGCCGATGTCTGCTGTCCGGTGTGCGGCTGCCGGAACGGAATTCGTTGATCAGTTGCGGTGGTGCCTCGGCGTGGACATGCGGCCTGCACGGGCGTCGTGCGATCGTGCGGTGCCTCCGCTGTCGGCTTACGGTGGAGGCAGAGGCAGTCGAGCATTTCCACGTCGGCACCGGAAGGCAGGGCCGACGCCGGAAGGCGGGCGAGATCCATGGCATCTCCTGGCAGGCGGGTGGTGGTCGTCGGGGCCACCGGCAATGTCGGCACCAGCATCGTCCAGGCGTTCGGCGCGGATCCACGGGTCGACTCGATCCTGGGGCTGGCCCGACGGCTCCCGAAGTGGTCCCCCGCGAAGACCCGGTGGGCAAGCGCGGACATCGGCGACGAGAGCACCGACCTCACCGAACACTTCGCCGGCGCCGACGCCGTCATCCACCTGGCGTGGCTGTTCCAGCCCACGCACCACCCGGCGACGACGTGGCGCACGAACGTGCACGGCAGCAGCAGGATCTTCGACGCCGCGGCCGCAGCCGGCGTTCCCGCCCTGATCTACGCGTCCTTCGTCGGAGCCTACTCACCCGGTCCGAAGGACCGGATCGTGGACGAGTCCTGGCCCACTCACGGCTGGCCGGAGTCGGCGCTGTGCCGGGAGAAGGCATACGTCGAGCGCGTCCTGGACGCCTTCGAGCTCCAACACCCCGAGATCCGGGTGGTGCGGCTGCGGCCTGGCTTCATACTCAAGCGCGAAGCCGCAGGAGAGCAGCACCGCCTCTTCCGCGGCCCGCTCGTCCCCAAGCGCCTGACCCACCCGGAGCGCATGCCCGCGCTCCCCGCCGTCCCCGGCATGCGGTACCAGGCCCTACACACCCACGACGCGGCCGAGGCATTCCGGCAAGCCACCGTGCGCACCGTGCACGGTGCGTTCAACCTGGCGGCCGAACCGGTCGTGGACGCGCCCATGCTGGCCGAGATGTTCGGCGCACGGACCTTCCCGCTGCCTGGCTGGCCGGCCCGGGCGGCGGTCTCCGCCGCTTGGCGCACGCATCTGCTGCGCACTCCGCCGTCCCTGTTCGACGCCGTCCTGCACTTCCCGATCATGGACACGTCGCGGGCACAGCGGGAACTGGACTGGACACCTCGATACACCGTCCAGGAGGCACTGCAGGAGTGGCTGGCCGGTCTCCACGAGAACGCGAGCATGCCCACCCCGCCACTGGCCTCGTCAACCGAACGCGCCAGTAGGGGCAGAGTCGAGGTCGGCGCTTGGAAAACCTGAGAAAGCAGCCTTACTGAGGCGCGCGGGCGAGCCGGCCGCACTGACACGTGCGGCCGTGCCTCGTTGCGCGTCTCACTGCGTGTCTGATCGCGCGTGGGCGATGAGGAAGTCGGCGCTGCCGGACAGCGTGGTGAGCTGGGGGGTGTCCTCGTCGTCGATGCGGATGCCGGTGCGTTCGCTGAGGGTCTCGACGTAGTGCAGGAACTCCAGTGAGTCCATGTCGAGGGCGTCGCGGAACGTGTCGTGGGGGCCGAGCGTGGTGACGTCGGCGTCGGGGATGACGTGGGCGATCGATGCCTTGACGATGCCCAGTGCTTCGGTACGGTTCACAGCTCCTCCGGCTTCTGCAACAGGCGGTCGACCGCTGTCAGGTAGCGCGCTCCGACGGCGCCGTCGGTCGCGCGGTGGTCTGCGGACAGGGTGGCGGTGACGACCGGCCGTACGCCCAGCAGGCCGTCGACGGCGCAGGGCCGGTCGATGAGCCGTCCGAAGCCGACCAGGGCGACTTGTGGCGGGTAGATGACGCCGAAGACGGTTTCCACGCCCTGGTCGCCCGGAGCCTCAGAAGGACGCCTGACGGCACAACAGCACCCCAGGGGCGAGAGAACCAAGGCGATTCCCCCAAAGCCTCGCACGGGCGCACACGACACAAACCGCACCATCAAGGCCTGCAAAGCAACCAGGCGGGCCAACTCCCAGGCACAGCGCCCAGCGACCCACCTCAACCCGACACACGAACCGGCACCCACCCACCCCACACAACCACCAACACAAAACCAAAGGAGAGGGCAGGAAGGAGGGTTGTCAGCGCGTCAAACCTACTTACCAACCCTCCCTGGCCAGGGAGTTCCTCCGAAAAGCACTCTCCGTGAGGGGTCCTTCAAGGAGTCCCGCAAGGGGTCTCGTAAGGGGCCCTCACGGAGTCTTTTACGGGGGCCTACCTACGGAATCAGGCGCACGGCCACGCGAGTGTGTTGCCAGCCAAACCGAAACCGTCGGACACCACGTCGGCAGACACCTCAGGATCGCACAAGCCAAGGGCGGAGTAACCCGCAGGGCGCGGGTGAATGCCGCAAGATGATGCCCGAACAGGGCGGCCCACCCTACGAACCGACCAATTTTTACAATCGCGAGAACAGTAGGATACGGCCGGAAGGCAAGCCGAAGGTGTTCCTTGGAGCAGTTCCAAAGGTTGGCGAAAACCGACCTTCAACGCGGACGACGGCGAAGCCCCCGAAGGCGTGGACATGTCCGGCGCTCAGCCGGTCGACTTCGGCGCAAGTTCGCGGCGGCCACCCAACCAGCACTGGCCCGACAACGCGATTCATGTCAACGAGACAATGGCGTCCTGTGGTTCCTGGAATACAACGGGGTGGACGGCGCCGACCGGTCGCGGAACAACCTGCGCAGCTGCACGGCCTGGCGGTTCCTGCTGTTCGGCACAGAGGTCATGGTCGCGGACCAGTGCGGTGGGCACAACCGGGGCCGTCCCCGCCTACGACCAGGCCGGCCCCACGGATCCGCGCGGAGGACCGACCGACACCACAGCGACGTCAGGAGTGGTACCGCGTGTCGCGGCCGAACTGGCCGAGATGCATGGAGAGTTGCAGTCGCTGACTCTGTGGAGCCAGGCGGTCCGGTAGCCCGGAAAGAGCTCGACGGTGAACCCAATCAACCTCGCCATGCGTAACTGCCCACACCCGATGCGCTGCTCACGTTTCCCTGCTGGCACCGGGAAGTCTCTGCTCCTCGTGAGCTTGCCTGATTCCTCCCGGGAGGTGGGGGCCACCCCACGCTGTCGGCAAGTGCTGGTAAGTGCTGGTGTGATCGTTCCGTAATGGGGGCGGGGCGTAGTGGTAAGCGTGGTGGTAAGAAAGCTCGGTGAGCTGAAGGCGAGGGTTCCCAGCCCTCCTCGCGGCCCCTCCGCTACGAGCCCTTCGGCGCCCGGGAGCTTTGATGCCCACCCCCTCCTCCACGGTTTCATCCCGTCGCGCAGCGCCGGTGCGGGAGCAGGCACTGGCTGCGCTGTTCGTGCACCGTGCCGCGGAGACGGAGCAGTTGCGTCGCCTGCTGGCGCCTCCGCCTGAACTAAGGTACCTGCGGCGTTGCCTCCGTGATCTTCGACGGCTCGGTCTCGTCCAGAGTGCCACCCGGGCTCACTGCCCCAGCGTCTGGTCACTTACCGATCAGGGCGCCCGGAACGTCGCGAGCTGGCCCGAGTTCGCGGGGCGGCGCCTTCGTCGGCATACGACGATGGGGGCACGCAGTGCCCACACTCTGGCCGTGACGCGGACGGCGCTGGCGTTCATCGAAGACGCGCGGCGGCGGGGCGACGAGGTCACGGCCTCGGACTGGTTCCCGGAAGTGGCACATCCGATCCGCGACGGTGCCGGCGACGGAGACCGCACGCTGATCGCTGATGCCCTGCTGCGCTACACCCGAACCGCGCCCACGCGGGCGATGCTGCGTGCCTTCGTCGAGGTGGACCGGGCTACCGAGTCGTCCGAGCGTCTGGCGTCGAAGGTGATCACCTACGCGCGGTTCTACGATCACGTCCCGGTCGCCGGTCGGCGCAGCGCGGCGAATCTGTCGGGGATGCGTGCCTGGCAGCGGACGTACCCCGTCTTCCCCCGACTTCTGTTCGTCCTGACCGGAGCCGGCCGGCAGGCGCTTCTCCATCGGGTCGCGGATCTGCGAGCGATGGTGCGTGAGCATCCGTCGACGACGCGGTTCGCCGAGGACGTACCTGTTGGTGCCGCGGTCCTGGAGGAGTTGGAGGAGCTTGGGGCAGCGGCTCCGGTGTGGTGGCCGCTGGACGGCCCTGCGGGCCGGCGCAGCTGGATGGAACTATGACCTGCCTCCGGGCCGACCGGCGTGAAGCGCAGTAGGCGACGAAGCCGTCGGTGTTGAAGTTGTAGGTCAGATCGCGGCCTGAGGCTGATTCCTTTGGAGTCGACACCCTGACAATTGGATCTTGATGGTCCAGGAGGGGCTTCTATATCCCTATGGTCCAAGTCACATGGACAGGACCAACGGAAACGCCACTCCAGGGGTGACCACCTAAAAGACCCCGGGCGCGCTGCAACGCTCCCACGGTCTACGGAAGCCAGGAGTTGAACCCTCCCAGTGCGCGTTCATCGTACGCCCCACGCCCGGGACTTCCTGATAGTCCCCAACTCCGCCGCCCGACACAGAGGTCTGTCTTTCACAGGCCGGGGCATCATTGTTCGCCTCCTCTCCCTACCCGACGGCGCCCGTGAAGACATTTGTAGCCTCACGGACCGCAATCCTGGCCTTGGGCGGCGCTGCGTCTCCAGGCCGTCCAGCAGCTGGCGGACGCCGGGTACTACTTCCGACGCACTATTCGCGACCCGGAAACGGGGCGGATCTGGACGGAAACGTTCGTCTACGATTCCCCGCAGGATTCGCCGCTTCCCGTCTCTCCGGGAACCGGGGCTCCCGTCGCCGGGAGCGCGGGAACGCTCCCTTCAGGAGTAAAGGAGCCTGTCTCTAAGAATCAGGGCAGGAGTCTCATGAGTTCCGCCTAGCTCTTGTCTCCGCCGCTGGGCTGCGGAGCGGGGTCGCGGGGTGCCTCCGCGGGCATCGGCCCGCCGTCGTGCTTCCCGCCGTCCGCCTCAGCAACGACCGTCAGGTCCGCCGGGTGCCGGAACGGGATGCCGCGCCAGCCTTCGGCATCGGGCGTGCGCGTCCCGTACGTTTCGACCGCTACAGCGCTCATCTCTCAACCTCCTCTTCCGTGAGGGGCCGTGCCGCCGTACCGTCGTAGGCACGGCCCGAAGGTCCGCAGGGTTCCTGCGGTTGGGTCACCCGCCCCGGCGCTCACCTGTCCAGGGTTCCGCCGCCGGGGCGGGAGCCTTGTGTCAGTGGTCTTGGTTGTGACTGCGGATATCTCGGGCGGCACCGCAGGTTGCCCGCCAGTCCTTCCACTTGATCGCTTCACTACGCTTCTCATCCGAGGCAGCGCACCGTTTACAGCCAGGCGTCGCATGGCCTTCGGCCTCGGGGACCAGCGGTACAGCGGTTATCGATGAGAACGATCATGGTCCGGTCGGCGCGAAGGCGGTGACGCGGGTCTCGTACTCGCGTCGGGCCTTGCGCTGGGCCGGGACCGCCGGGACGCCCTGGCCGCCGTCGAGCGGCTGGCAATGGGCGAGGAGCTTGTGGTGCACGGCGGGGACAGCCGTGACGCGCAGGGTGTAGCCCTGGCCGCGCCGTACAGTCATTCCCTGGTCGAGCGCGGCCCGCTCGGCGGGCTCCACTTCGGTAGCGCGGAGGAAATCGGCGACCTTGCCCGGCATATCGAGAGTGACCGGCAGCTCCGGGGCGGGGGCGTCCTCCGCAGCGGCGATGCGGTCGGGCAGACGGTCGGCGACGGCCGTACGGATGGCGCCGCGGCTGACCTCGTGGTCGCGGGCGAGGGCGGCGATGGAGCGGCCCTCCAGGTAGGCGGTGCGGACGGTGTCGGTCTTCGCGGCCGGGACGGCGGGGCGGCGCCCACCCTTCGCGCCCTTGGCCTCGGCGGCGCGCAGTCCGTCGTAGGTCAGCTCGCGCTGGAGGTCGCGTTGGAGTTCGCCGGCGGCGGCGAGGGTCTGCACCATGAACTTCACGGTGGACAGCAGCTCGCCGGTGCGAGGGTGGCGGGCGGTGAGGTCCATGGCGGAGAACGCGCCGTCGTGGATGCGCAGGGCCACCTGGTCGCGGTGGAGAACGTCGAGCACGTCGAGGATGTGCCCGGTGCCGCGTACGAGGCGGAACATCTCGGAGATGTGCACGGTGTCCCCGGGCCGCGCGTATTCGAGGAGCGCGCGGAACTTCGGCCACTGGAAGGGATGGAGGCGGCTGGAAGTGCCGCCGTCCTCCTCGAAGACGACCGGTTCCTCGATGCCGGCCTCGTCCAGGACGAGGTTCTGCCGGGCGGTCGACTGCTGGTCGGTCGAGACCCGCTTGTAGACCAGGTTCGCCACCGTGGGGCCCCTTCCGTACGGAGGATCGGACCCTATCTGTCGTCAAACCCTGTCAGCAATCACCATCGGATCTGATTGGATTCGCGCCGCCTCGAACCCCCGGATTGCACGGGTTCATTGGACGCCCCGGCCGCCTGTCGTCAAACGATCGTTTACCGACAGAGAGGCTGGCCGTTCCCACCCAGGCGAGGTTGGCGGCGGCGAAGAGGAAGCCGTCCGCCTCCACCGCGGACAGTCGCACCGTCAGTCGGTGCGGTCGGATGCACCCCGTGGCCGGAGAAGGCGGAGGCGTGGGGCAGCGGCTCGTCAGCGTCAGGGTTGCCGATGCTGGCACCGCGAGTCTGCAGGTGCAGGTGGGCTGATGGGTCCCCCAGGTGCCGTCTGACTTGCGTGATGAGGCCGTGGGTGCGAAATCCGGCTGAACCCACGGCCTCGTTGGCTCGAGTGGGGCTTGGGCGGGCCCAGGAGAGGGCTGGCTCCTGAGCGACGCCCGGTTGGGGAATTTCAAGTCATCGGTAGAGCATGTAGCTGGGGTAGTGCGGGATGGGGTCTCCGAACTGTATGAAGAGGACGTGGAGGGCCATGTAGATGGCGAAGGTGCCCTGCAGAAATCCGGTTACGGCCAGCCACCTGAGCAGGGATTTCAGCCGTGGTGAAGCCGAGTCGGGGATTCCCCGTTCTACAGGGGACAGCCCGTCCTTACCGACGTAGTAGTACAGCAGCCCTGCGGGCAGCCACCACAGATCGCCTATCAGGACGAGGTAGAGGGGCACTTGGAACGGTTCGCCGCCCCACAGTGACAGGGCGTGGATGGCGCTCGGGTAGGCGGTGATCTGAAACCGGATCGCCGTGCCTTCGATCGCGAGCTCGATCAGTCCGGCGGTGAGTACGGCGAAGAGGATGAGGCTGAAGGTGCTTGTCTGTGGCCGATAGCGTTTCAGCCAGCGCATGATCCCACGGATCATGAATGCCAGGACCGGAGTTGCTGCGGAGTACCCGATGATCAGGGCGAGTGGGAACGGCTGGCCGTTCGCCGGGTTCTGCCAGCCGGGTATCTCGTTGCCCCAGGACCTCACGTGGAAGGTGTAGGAGTTGTTGAAGTAGCCCGGGCGGAGGTAGTTGAAGACCGGGTCCATCCAGAACGGTGTCGGTGCCGCGAGGAAGAGAATGGCCGGGAAGGAAAGCCTGCCTGCTCGCCTTGATGTCTGTACGGCGAGTCTGAGGCTGTAGACCAGCACGATGACATAGAGCGACTCGTAGGTGCGGATCGCGACCTTGACATGGGCCGGTTCGGGGTCGGGGCCGGTACCGAACTGGTGAGGTCCTCCGGCGGCGAGCCACCGCGCGATGGTCCAGGCGGCCAGTGCGAGGCCGAAGACGGCGAGCGCCACAAACCAGTAGGCCGGTTTGTGCCTGCGCGGTGGCCGGGGCTCTGCTGTGGTGCTGCCGGGAGTCGTGTCGCGGCCGGTGCGGTGGTTCATCGTTTCTCCTCGGCCGGGTGGGGGCCGAGTTGTTCGATGGTCCAGCCCAGGGGGTAGCTGCGTGGCTGGTGGCGGTAGGGGCGGTTGTCGGGCCTGGCCGGGAGCAGGCGGACGAGTTGTCCGCGGGCGCGTACGGCCCGGCGCACTGCTCGAACGAACCAGTCGGGCGGGTCGGGGAGACCGACCAGGCGGCGGACCGGGGGATCCACGAGAGCGATGATGACGGGCCGGAGCACTGGCCGCAGGAACCGGGGGAACCAGGACTGGACAATGCTGATGAGGGTGTCGGCCATTGTGCGGTTCGTCTCGGCGCAGTGGGACCGTGTTTTGAGCTGGTGTTCCAGCAGGTCGATGAATCCCTGGTAGTCGTCGGGGATGTGCTTGACTCCCATGAGCTGTCCGAGGCGCCGGTCGGTTTCGACCATGGCCTGGATCTCGATGTCGGTGAGTTTGCGCCAGCCGTACTGGTTGATCCAGCGGATCGGTGCGGTGGTCCAGGAAGCCAGGACGAAGAGGTAGTCGTCGTTGCTGATGTCGTAGCGGCCGTGGATCTTGTTGAGGGCGCGTATCGTCTGCCGGCCGTGGGGTGAGTCGAGGCCGGTGCGTTTGGCTTCGTACTCGAACAGGACGGTGTCGTCGACGCGTTTGTCACCGGCGTTGGCGAACTGCCCGGTGTGGACCAGGAGGCCGCTGACCGAGGGCATGGTCATGTCGGTCATTCCCGCGATCTTGAAGGCGAGGTGGTAGTCCCAAGGGAACTCGTAGCGGGTGACCAGGGTGAAGATCTCGGCGCAGTCTTTGACTGGGTCGAGTGTTTGGATGTGGCGAAGTCGGCAGTAGCGTGCCATCGGACATCACTCCATGGCTGCTCGGTTCGGCGTGGCTGCGCGGGCGCTGGCGGTGTGGCGAGCAGGGTTTCCCGGTCGTGGGCTGGCCGGAGTGTGCCGGCAGGATCGTCGCCGGGTCGGCTTTGGGGGAGCGCGGCGGTGAGAGGGGTGTGGTCGGCCGGGGCGGCCTTTTCGGTGGCAGTTGCTGCCCGAGAGGGTTCCGTCCGATCTCGTTGTCCTGGAGATCTGGATGCTGGATTCCCGCTGTCCCTGCCGCCTGTCATGTGAGGTCTTCCAGGAGGTGTGTGAGGTGGTCGGCGAGGGCCGTGATCGTGGGGTGTTGCCAGATGGCTTTGGTGGGGATCTGCAGGCCGGTGGCCCGGTTGAGGTGGGCGCGCAGTTCCACCGCCATGAGGGAGTCCAGGCCCAGGTCGGTCAGGGGTGTATCCGGGTCGATGGCGGTGGTGTTGCGGCGCAGTACGGCTGCGGTGCGTTCGGTGAGGAACGCGGTGAGCAGAGCGTGCTGGTCGTGTGGGTCGGCGGTGGAGAGGTCGGTGCGCAGCGTTTGCGCGACGGTTGGTGGGGGGGGTGCCCGTGGCGGGGCGCAGGGCGGTGAAGAAGGGGATGTGGTGGAGGCGCTCGCCGATGAACTGGCGTGCGTCTTGGATGGGCAGGTAGGCGGTGTGGGGGCGGTCGTGGCGCAGGATCGCGCGGCATGCGGCCAGCCCTTCTGTCGGGCGGATCATGGTGAAGCCTTGGCCGGCGAGGGCGGCTCCGCGTCCGTGGTCGGCCCAGGCGCCCCACTGGATGCTGTGCGCGGGCAGTCCCCGCAGCTTGCGGTGGGTGGTGAGTGCGTCGAGCCAGCCGTTGGCGGCGGCGTAGGCGCCCTGGCCGGGGTTGCCGGCGGTGCTGGCGGCGGAGGAGAAGGCGAGCCACCAGTCCAGGGGGTGGTCTTCGCTGGCGGCCGACAGGTGCCAGGCGCCGACGGCCTTCGCCTGCCAGACCTCGGTGAGGAGGTCGTCGCTGATCGCGGTCACGGTCGCGTCGATTACCCGGGCGGCGGCGTGTGCGATGCCCCGCAGTGACCGTCCTGTGCCGGTGGCGGCGGCGATGAGCCGGTCGGCGGTGGCCGGGTCGGCGATGTCGCCGAGTTCTACCGCGATGTCGGCCCCCGCGGTGCGCAGCCGCTTGATCGCGGCCAGGGCCTGCGGGCCCGGGGCGGAGCGTGCGTTGAGCACGATCCGGACGGGTCCGTGCCGGGTGAGGTCCTCGGCGAGCAGTAGGCCGAGCCCGCCGAGCCCGCCGGTGATGATGTAGGCACCGTCCGGCCGGACGAGGGGGATCTGCCCGGGTGGCAGCACGGCTGGTGCCGCGCCATGGTCGGGCACATCGATGATGATTTTGCCGTGGTGATCGGCGGAGGCCATGGTGCGCAGGGCGGTGGCGGTGTTCTTCAGGGGGTAGACGGTGTGCGGGATGGGTCCGATGTCGCCGTGCGCGAGGGCCGAGCCGACTTCACGGGTGAGCTGTGCGGCCAGCTGGGGCAGCTGATCGGCAATGAGGGTGAGATCGACACTGGCGAAGGTGATGTTGTGCTGGAACGGTGCCAGGCCGAGCCGGTGGTTGGCGTGGATGTCGCGCTTGCCGAGTTCGACAAATCGGCCACCGGGGCGCAGCAAGCCGAGGCTGGCCGTCAGGGCCGGCCCGGTGAGCGAGTTCAGTACGATGTCGATGCCCGAGCGCAGACTGTCGGCGAAGGCGAGGCTGCGGGAGTCGTGGACACTGCTGATGCCCAGCGCGTGCAGTTGCCGCCGTTTTCCGGGAGTGCCGGCCGTTGCGTGGATGATCGCGCCTGTTGCGCGGGCCAGGTTCACGGCTGCGGTGCCGACGCCGCCGATGGCCGAATGGATGAGAACATGCTCGCCCGATCGCACGCGCGCCACATGGTGAAGTGCGTACCACGCCGTCAGGTGGACGGCGGGGATGGTGGCGGCCTCGGTGTACGACATCCCGTCGGGGAGCTTGAATACGGTGCCTGCCGATACGGTCACGAATGAGGCCAGGGAGCCGGGGGCGAAGGCCGCGACCCGGTCTCCCACCACCAGGTGGGTCACGTTCGCACCGGCCGCGACCACCTGACCTGAGCAGTCCAGGCCGAGGGGGAGGTCGCCGTCCTGGCCGGGCAGCCTGCCCAGTGCGTTGAGGACGTCGTTGAAGTGCAGGCTGGCGGCGTGCACGCGGATCTCGACCTCGTCGGCCCCAGGCGTCCGCCGCGGCCAGGTGCACAGTTCCAGGGAGTCCAGGTCACCGCGGTTTCGGGGCACGAGCCGGTAACCGTCGTGTCCATGGCGGACCGTGGTGGGCCGCCGTTCGCTGTCCTGGAATGGTCTGGGGCGCAGCCGGGCGACGTAGCGGACGCCGTCACGCCAGGCGACCTCGTCCTCCGGGCTGTCGGCCAGCAGCTCCCGGGCCAGAGCCTCGACGCCGTTGGAATCAGCGGGTAGGTCGAGATGGGTGCACCGCAGGTGCGGCAGCTCCCCTCCCACCACACGGCACAGGCCCCGCAACGGTGCCTGCTCGAGCGTCATCGACGTGGTGTTGGGCACGGGCTGTGTGCTGCGTGTGACGACATACAGCCGGGCCGAGCCGGCGCTGTCCATCGCCCGGACCAGGTCGACCAGGCGCCGCGCCCGCTGGCGTGCCCGTTCGAGGCCACCGGCATCCTCGGTGCGGCCAGGCGGCGGACACAGCATCACCACGCCCTGGCAGTCGCCTACGGACAGGAAGCGGTCGGCTGCGGTCATCACTCCTGAGGGAAGGGGGACGGTGGCGGTCTCCACGCATGCTCCGCTCCTGCGCAGTGCCGCGGCGAGCCCTTGGGGCACTGGGTCCTGGCTTGCGCCCTGGGCGTCGTCCTCGTCCAGGATGAGCCAGGCGCCTGTCGCCTGCCGGGCTGCGCCGGGCGGTGGGGCCGGATCCCATTCGCATGCGAGCAGCCGCTGCCGGTCGTAGCCGTCGGCGGTGTCCTCGGCGAGGGAGCCGAGGCGAACGCCGTGCATCTCGGCGACGACGACACCGTCGTCGGCCAGCAGTGTCAGGTCGGCCCGCGCCGAGGTGTCGTCCGCCTGGTGCACCTCGGCCAGGCACCAGGCCACGGTGCAGCTGGTGTTGTGGACTTGCATCCGTTGGACTCCCAGCGGCAGCTGGGTCCTCGACGTGGCCAGGACATCCGGATGTGAGCACAGGGTCTGCAGTGCGGCGTCGAGTACTACGGGGTGCAGCCGGTAGCGGCCCGCCTCACTGCGCAGCACGCGCGGCAGTTCGATCCTGCCGAGGACCCGAGACGCCTCGGTGGCGGGCGGATAGGTCTCGATGAGACCGACGAAGCCGGGGCCGTGCTCGACGACCTTGCTACGCGCGTTGGCGAATACGGGGTCGCTGGATATTGCGGGCTGCTGCCCGGTCAGCAGTGCATCGAGGTCGAGGGGTTCGGGGGCGGTGGTCGGCGTGCTGGTCAGGATCGCCGTGGCCGTCAGCCCTTCCTTGCCCTTGGCACGGATCTCCAGGCGTGCAGCCCGGTCCCCGGCGGGGACGGCCTGGGTGGTGATCACGGTGCGGGCGTCGAGGGTCAGCAGCCCGCGAAAGGCCACGTCCCGCAGCTCGCAGGGGGCGTGTTCGCCGTACAGGTCGGCGCCCGCGGCCAGAGCGATCTCGATGTAGCCTGCCGCGGGCATGGCCGGGGCCCCGTAGACGCGGTGGTCGGCCAGCCACGGGTATGCCTCGGTGCCGGCGTCGGTCTGCCACAAGTGGCGTTCCTCCGCCTCCCCTGGCACGTCCATATGCGTGCCCAGCAGCGGCCGGCCGGCCTGAGGTTCGGCCGTGTCCTGGCGCTGCAGTTCTGCGGGGAGCCACAGCGGGCGTCTGGCCCAGACCGGCAGGGGAACCTCGGCCAGCTGCCCCTGCCGATGCTGGGGCCAGCTCATGTGGACACCCGCGCAGTACGCCTGCGCCACCCTGTCCAGCAGCCCGGCCGACTCGTCGTGACTGCGGGTCAGGGTGGGCAGCACGGCCACCTCACGGCCCGCATGCGCGGCGTTCTCCGTCATCAGCGACGTCAGCAGCGGATGCGGGGACACCTCGATGAACGTCCGGTAGCCGTCGGCCAGGACGGCAGCTACCGCTTCGGCTAGACGGACCGGCTGCCGCAGGTTGTCCGCCCAGTAGTCGGCGTCGAAGCACGAGGTACCGCGGGGGTCGTCCAGCACCGTGGAGTAGAAAGCCACCTCGGGCGCCCTGGGAGCAAGACCGGCCAATTCGGCACGCAGCGGGTCGAGAATCATGTCGACCTGCGGGCTGTGCGACGCAACATCGACCGCGATGAGGCCCGCCGTGAGGTCCCGCTGCTGCCAGCGGGCCACCAGCGCCTGGATCTGGTCAACGTCGCCGGAGATGACCGTTGCCGACGGGGAGGGGACGACCGCGATGTCGACCGAGAGACCCCTCAGCTCCTCCGCCACCCGCGGCGCGGGCAGCATGACCTGGGCCATCGTCCCCTTGCCTCGCAGCCGCTTCGTCAGCCGCGAGCGGCGGCAGATCACCACCGCGCCGTCGGTGAGCGACAGGCCACCGGCCACGACCGCGGCCGCGACCTCACCCATGGACTGCCCGATGATCGCGCCGGGCTCCACCCCGTGGGACCGCCACGCCGCGGCCAGCGCCACCTGCATGGCGAACAATGCCGGTTGCACCCGGGCGAAGCCGGTGACGACCTCGTCGGCCAGCAAAACTGCCCGCACCGAGAAGCCTGACTCCGCCTGGATGACCGGCTCCAGCTCGTCGACCACCGCGGCGAAGGCCGGCTCCGACGCGAGCATCGCCCGGCCCATGCCCGCCCACTGAGAGCCCTGCCCCGAGAACACCCAGACCGGGCCCAGGCGCTGGTGCCGGGCGGTGCCGCTGGACACGCTCTCGTTCGTCCGGCCCGCGGCCAGCCCCCTCAGCCCGTCGACCAGCTGCCCGCGGGTAGCGGCCCGCACGGTCGCACGCGCCGACCGGTGCTCTCGGCAGCGGGCGAGCGTATGCCCGACATCCCTGAGGAACGTGCGGTCGGTCTCCAGCCAGTCGGCGATCCGCTCAGCCGTCGCGGCCAGCGCCTGCGCGGACCCCGCCGATACCGGAAACAGCGCCGCACTGGAAGGCTCCGTGCTCGACCCGACTTCCCGCTGGGGGGCCTGCATCACCAGAGCATGCGCGTTGGTACCCGACATCCCGTATGAGGAGACCGCAGCCACCCTCGGCCCCTCCACCGCCGGCCAGTCCAGTGCCGTCACCGGGACAAAGAACCGCCCGCTGCCGCCGCCGATCTCGGGATTCCACCCGCTGAAGTGCAGATTCGCCGGAATCCGGCCATGGTGAACGGCGAGGATCGACTTGATCAGCCCAGCAACGCCGGCCGCCGTCTCACAGTGCCCGAAGTTGGTCTTCACCGACCCCAGCGCGCAAGGCACACCGCCGGTGCCGTAGGAGGCACACAGCGCCGCGTATTCGATCGGATCGCCCACCGGCGTGCCCGGACCGTGCGTCTCGATCAGCGCCACCTGCGCCGGATCCACGCCGGCTGCCTGCAGCACCTGCAACTGCACATCCCGCTGAGCCTCGGCCGAGGGGCTCAGCATCGTGTCAGACGAGCGGCCGTTGTGGTTGGTGGCCGTGCCCTGGAGCACCGCCAGCACGCGATCCCCGTCGCGCACGGCATCATCCAGGCGCTTCAGCAACACCATCCCCGCGCCTTCGCCGCGCACGAAGCCACTGGCCCCGTCGCTGAACGCGCGGCACCGGCCATGCGGTGACAGCACCCCCAGCGTGCTGAAGATGACGGTGTTCTTGGCCTCGAGGGACAACATGACACCGCCGGCGAGCGCGTAATCCACCTCCCCCGACCGCAGTGCCTGTGCGGCTAGGTGCACCGCCACCAGTGACGACGAACAGGCCGTATCGAGAGTGATCGCCGGGCCCCGCAGATCGAGCAGGTACGCGATCCGCCCCGATGCGGTGAATCGGCTCACCCCCACCACGCCATGCGCCGCCGACGGATGGCGCATCGCCCGGTCGAAATCGACCATATTGGCGTAGTCCTCGTATGCGCAGCCGACGACGACCGCGGTCCGCGAGCCGTGCATGCCGTGCGGCCGGTACCCGGCGTGTTCGAATGCCTCACACGCCACCTCCAGCAGCAAGCGGTACTGAGGATCGATCAATTCGGCTTCCCGATCGCTCAGCCCGAAGAACTCCGGCTCGAACCCCGACACGTCGTCGAGGAAGGCGCCCCAGCGGGAGGGAGTCATTCCCGGCACGCCGGGCTCCGGATCGTAGATGGCCCCGACATCCCAGCGCCCTTTGGGCACCTCGGTCACCAGATCCCGCTCATCAAGCAGCGCCTACCACATCTCAGCCGGAGAGCCGATCCCTCCGGGAAAGCGGCATCCGATACCGACCACGGCCACCGGATGAGTCTGCGAAGCACTGCACACCGGCACATTCCCCCTGTTCACTCCGCGATGGCGGTACCGTGCGTCCACCGGAACACCGCCATCGGCCGCCCCTCAACCACAACGGATTCCCCCGTGGACTCGTAGTGCTCATGCCGCCCGTAGTAGGCCACCACGACCCACAACTCGTCAGCAGTACCGTCCGGCAGCCTGTACAGATACGGAACCCCCTCCGGGCCACCCTGCAACACCACCAGCCGCCCCGCCCCCGTCACGACCTCGTTCCCCATCTGCCCACCTCCGCCTGGCACTCCCGCACTGACGCTCCGGCGCCGACGTCTGGATACCCACGAACCAGAACCCATGCCTCTGTGCCCATTGACGAGGACACAGCCACTTTCAACAAGGGAGCGTTCACAGGCACTCGACAGCGCACCGCGCACAGCACCGAACGGCACAGGCCCTAGTAGTGCGCCGCCCCGACGGCTGCCCGCCGCCGCGTACGCAGGCAGCACCGGCGCGCCTTGCCCAGGCGCCGCTCACTGACCGGCCGTAGGCCGCCTCACGAACGGGGCTCTCACCCGGCCGAGGCCCCGGCAGACGCTGGACGCTGGGCCCCGAACCCGGCGATGCGAACGTGCCCGCGCAAGCGGCGCCGCTCACCGAGGGGATCACGGCGGTCGGCCGGGTCGTACAGGCCGGCGATGGGGCCGGACAGGAACTCCAGGGCGATGCCGTTCTTGCGCAGATCCTCGACGGTGACGAGCAGGTCGGTGCCGCGGCCCAGGCGGCGGGGCCCGCGCAGAGGGCGCGGGCGAGGGCGGCGGCGCTGACGAAGGTGCGGGGCCAGGTCAACGAGGAGATCCTGGCGGGCGTCCGGGACCGGATGACGCCCGGGGAGCGGCGCCGGCTGCTGGGGCTGCCGGATGTGCTCGGGCTAGATGGCAAGACGCTGTTCAATGCGCTCAAGCAGCCCCGCCTCCACCAGCTTCTCCAGCGCGATGTTGATCAGGTCCGCCGGGTTGTTCTTCGCCGCCGCCAGGCCGCATCGCCTCCTCGGCGAGCTTGCGCGCCGCCGGGCCGTCGTAACGCACCCCACACCGCTCTCGCACCCACGACCGGTACCGCTCCGCCGTACGGCCCCCTGTCCGGCGCCGAGCGCACCTACACCCGCGAACGCACCCTCGAAGGACAGGAATCCGCACGCCGACGCGGCCGCACGGGCGGACGTCCCCCTTCACTGGACGCCGACCAGATCGAGTACGCCCTCGCCCTGCGCGCGAGGGTGCGGTACAGGGTGGGCAAGCTGGGGTGCCGTCCTTTGCGCTTGCCCCAGGTGATGACAATTTTCCGCCTTCGCCGCCGCCTCGCCCAGCCGCGCCCGCAGGAGGGACACCAGCGCGCGGCGCGCGCCGCGGCTTGGCCCTCGGGCGTGCGGCTGCCCTCGTGTCTGGGGAGTCCGCGTTCAGGGGGAATCCTCGGGAGCGGACAAGGACACGAGGTTCTTCGCGCACTCGTCGGCGAGTTCGTGGTCGTGGGTGATCAGAACCACGGCCGCGCCCGTGCCGGCGAGGTTCGTCAGTACCTCCGAGACGGATCGCATGGCGCGGTAGTCGAGGCCGGCGGAGGGCTCGTCGAACACGTACACCTCGCGGCCCTCGACGAGCGCCGATGCGACGGCCAACCGCTGCTGCTGGCCGCCGGAGAGCGACAGCGGATGCCGGTCGGCGAGATGGCCGATGTCCAGCCGTCGCAGGGCGTCGTCGACGGCGGATGACGACACTCCCGGGCGCCCCAGTGCCAGTTCTTCGCGGACCGACGGGCCGAACAGCTGCCGGTTGACGTCCTGCATGGCCAGGAAGACGCGGCGGGTCCGCTCCCGGCGCGTCAACGGCACGCCGTCGAGTGCCACGTGCGCCGACGACTTCTCAAGGCCGGAAAGGATGCGCGCGGTGTGCGTCTTGCCGACGCCGTTCCGTCCGATGAGCGCGGTTACCGTCGCACGGGGGAAGCTCAGTCCGCCGAAGCGCGGGTGGTGGCAGACCAGACCCGGTTGGTTGTCGACCGCCTGGTGGCTCAGCTCGGCCTCCGGGGGGTGCAGGCTGCGCAGGCCCAGTTCGCGGCGCGTCTGTTCGGGTATGCCCCAGAAGTCCTTGGGCCGGTAGGTCTCCGCGATCCGGCCGCCGTCCATCCGCACCACGCGGTCGACCAGGCCACGCAGGTAGTGCAGCCGGTGTTCGGCGATGACGAGGGTCGCGCCGGTATCACGGAGCCGCGCGAGGGATGCTCGCAGTTCCTCCACCGCGCTGTCGTCCAGATTGGAGGTCGGCTCGTCGAGGAGGTAGATCCGCGGCTGGTCGCAGACCGCCGAGGCCAGCGCCACGCGTTGTTTCTCTCCGCCGGAGAGCTCGAACATGCTGCGGCGGGCGAGGCGGGAGACGCCCATCCGGTCGGCGACCCGCGCCACGCGGGCGCGGATACCCTCCGGGTCCGCACCCGCGTTCTCGCTGCCGAAGGCCATCTCGGACAGCGGGTCGGTGCAGAAGAACTGGGTCCTGGGGTTCTGGAACACGGTCGACACCGCGCGTCCCGTCTCGTGCAGCGGCTGGTAACGGGGATCGCTCCCGAACACCGCGACGCCGCCCGACACTTCGGCCTCGTAGACATGTGGGATGAGACCGTTCAGCAGCCGGATCACGGTCGACTTGCCGCATCCGCTGCCGCCGGTGAGCAGAACGCACTCCCCCTCTGACACCTCGAACGAGACGTCACGCAACGCCGGTTCGCCGCCCGTCGGGTACCGCACGGTGACGTTGTCGAGTGCGATCGCCTTCATGCCAGCCATTACTCCGTCACTCCGATACTCCGTCACTCCGTTACTCCGTTACTCCGTCAGTTTCCAGAACGTCGCGAGGGCGGCCAGGGCCAGCACGGTGAGCGCCAGGGCCGCGTCCCGGATACCGAATCCCAGTCGGGCGGTCGTCGTCGGCCGGACCGGGGCGCCGAGTCCGCGGCACATCGCCGAGGCGGCCAGGTCCTCGCCGGAACGTACCGCTGCCGCCAGCAGCGGAACCAACACATACTCCACGGTCCGCAGGGGGTGACGGACCGCGGCCGCGGGGCCGAACAGACCGCGCAGCCGCATCGCGTCGGTGATCGCCACGGCGTCCTCGCGCACGGTCGCGGTGAACCGCAGCATGACCGCGAGCGGGGTGATCACGAAGCGGGGTACGCGCATACGGTTCAGTCCGCCGGACAGCTCGCTCGGAGTCGTCGAGCGGACGAAGTAGTACCCGTACCCCGCCGTTATGACGTACGGGACCGTGTACAGCAGCGCTGTCATGATCACCGCGCCACCCGGCACATGCGGCAGCACCCACCGGCTCAGCGCCATGACGGCGGCCCATGCCCCGGTGAACCACGCGGCGCCACGTACCGCCCGCTCCGATGCCAGCAGCACGGCCAGCACCAGCAGGGCCGGGACCTGGATGAAGCGGGTGCCCGACGACAGCAGGAGCAGGTCGACGACGATGACGGCGATCAGTCGGGTCCGGACGTCGAACCAGCCCCGGCTATGCAAGACCGGCCTTCACGAAGTGCTTTGCCAGCATCTTGCGTCCGAGCAGCCCGCCGAGCAGACCCGCGACGAGGTAACTCGCCACCATCGCGAGGACCACGCCCGGTGTCATCAGGCCGGCGTAGGTATCGGCGTAGGCGTTGCCCATCTGCGCGCGTACCTGGGCGATCGTGTCCTCGCGCAGGAAGAGCAGCGGAAGGATGGCACCTGCCGACCACAGGCTGAAGAACGCATAGCCGAGCACGTCGGAGACCCCGGGTGACGCGCGCTTGGCGGCGATCACGATCTCCGCGGCGACACCGGCGACGAGGGCGGTCGCCATCGTGATCACGTGGTGGCCGAGCAGCAGCGTGAGAAGGCCGAGCAACAGCGCCATCAGCGCGACCATACCGGTCGAGCGCACTCGGGCCCGGAACAGCATGAAGACGATGCCGCAGATCACGATGGTGGCGAAGGAGGTAAGGGGCTGTAGCAGGGGGGTGAGCGAAGCGAGCATGTTGATGGCGAAATAGAGGACGAGATACACGGCGCTGAAGACGCCGAGCGATACCAGGTCTCTGGCCTTGAAATTCACGGTTGTTCTCCTGGTTTCCTGGTTTTCTTGTTCCCGGCTGATTCGGATGTTCAGGATTCGCCGGCCGGTATATGGGCGGGCGTCAGCAGTGGGGTTTCTCCCACGTGTGAGCGCCAGAACTGCGCGTACCTGCCGTTCCGTTCGAGGAGGTCCTCGTGGGTGCCGTGTTCGACCACGGCGCCGCCGTCGAGGAAGGCGATCGAGTCGGCCTGTGTCACCGTGGCCAGGCTGTGCGCGATGACCAGGACCGTGGCGTGCCCGGCGAGCAGCCGGATGGATTCGGCCACCACGGCTTCGGTTGTCGGGTCGAGGGCGGCGGTGGCTTCGTCGAACAGCACCACCGGGGCGTTCTTCACCAGGGCCCGTGCGATGGACACCCGCTGACGTTCGCCACCGGAGAGCGCCCGGCCTCCTTCGCCGACGCTGCTCTGCCATCCGTCGGGAAGGCGTTCGGCGATCTCGGTCACCGCCGCGAACTCCGCGGCGCGCCGTACCTGTTCATCGGTGGCTTCGGGGTTGCCCAGGCGGATGTTGGCTTCCAGGGTGTCGTCGAACAGGTAGACGTCCTGGAAGACCAGGGACAGCTGGGCCATCAGGTCATCTGTGGCGAAGTCGCGGACGTCGGTGCCGCCGAGGGTGACGGCCCCGTCCTGGACGTCCCAGAAGCGTGCGATCAGTCTGGTGAGGGTGGTCTTCCCGCTCCCGGACGGGCCGACCAGCGCCACCATCGAGCGGTGCGGAACGGTCAACGACAGGCTGTTCAGGACGGGTTGGCCACGCCGTTCGTGCCCTGGCCCGGGCTCATAGGCGAAGGTGACGTCGTGGAAGGCGATGTCGTGCCGTGGTGGCACCGGGCTCGGCGTGGCCGGTTCCGGGAGTCCGTCGAGCTCGACGAGATCGCGGACGGCACCAACTTCCACAGCCGAACGGCGCAGCGCCGTACCGAGTTCGGCCAGGATCTTCAGCGGGCCGGTGAACTGTGCGCACAGTCCGATCAGCGCGACCACGTGGACCGGGTCGGCGGTGCCGTGCACCGTCAGGTAGACGCCCAGCGTCACGGCGGCGCCGAACGCGGTCTGGACGACGAGGCCCTGCAGGACCAGGCCGAGCACCGAGGACCAAAGGGCCCGCCGTCCGGCCCTGCGCTGTGCGTCGATCGCGTCGTCGAGCGGTGTGTACGCGGTTCCTTCGATGCCCGCGGCACGCAGCGTCAGCTGTTTCTCCGCGAATTCGAGGAGTCGGGTGTTGGTGGCCGCCGCGGCGTCGTGGATCCGCCGTTCGGCTGCGCCGTTGCGGCGGCCGGCGACGGTTGCCGACAGCCAGATGACGGGTGCGGCGGCCAGCAGGGCCAGCCCCATGCGCCAGTCGTAGAAGCAGGTCGCGACCGCGACGGTGAGCGGCGTGACGACATGCAGTGTCAGCGGTACCAGGATGTCCATCGCCGTCTGTGCGACGAACATCGTGCCCCGCACCGCGACGTGCGAGGTGCGCCCCGTGGTCGCGGGGGTGAACCAGCCGATCGGCAACTCGACGAGCCGCCGGCCGATGCGACGGTGCATGGCGACGATGACGTCCATCGCGAGGTGGAATCCCCACATCGTCACCCGCGCCAGCAGCGTGCCGCCAGCCGCCGCGACCAGGCCGAGCACGGCCAGCCAGCACCAGGCCGCCCCGGCATCGTTCCGGTAGAGCGACAGCAGCACCGGCACCAGCGTCGCCAGCGCGATCCCCTGGAGCACACCGACCAGCGTGGCGAGGGCCAGGAAGCCGCGGAACGCACGGCGGGTAGCGGTGCCGCCGATGGATATGAGCGCGGATATCACCGGGTCACCTCACAGAGGTCGTCGTTCCACATGCGGGCGTAGACGCCCCCGTGCTCCAGCAGTTGGGCGTGGGTGCCCTGCTCCACGACGCGGCCGTGCTCCAGCACCACGGTGTTGTCCGCCTCCTTCGTGCTGTCGAGCCGATGCGTGATCACGATGACGGTGCGGTCCGCGGTCAGGCGCCGGAGGGCGGCGTTCAGCAGCGCCGCCGCGTCCGGGTCGATCGCGGATGTCGCCTCGTCGAGCACCAGCACCGGGGTGTCCGCCAGCAGCAGGCGGGCGATGGCGATGCGCTGGGCTTCCCCGCCGGACAGGCGGGCGTCCGTGCCGACCACCGAGTCGTATCCGTTGGGCAGTGCGAGGATCCGTTCGTGGATCAGCGCCTCGCGGGCCGCGCGTTCGACCTCCGCGCGGGTGGCGTCCGGGCGGCCGAGGGCGATGTTGTCGGCCACCGAGACGGCGGGCAGCTGCGGTTGCTGGAGCAGCACCCCGACGGTGCGGTACAGCTGCCGGGTCGGGATGTCGCGGACGTCCACTCCCCCGATGCGGATCTGCCCCCGGTCGACGTCGTGGAACCGTGCCAGCAGCGCCGTCAGCGTCGACTTTCCCGCGCCGGACGGCCCGACGAGGGCGGTCGTGGTGCGGGCGGGGAAGGTGAGCGTGATGTCGTGCAGTACGGGCTCCTCCGCGCGATATCCGAAGCCGACGTCACGCACCTCGACCGTCGCGTCGCGCAGCTCCGCCCCCCGGTCCGTGGCCGGGAGCTCCGGCTCGTCGAGCAGGCGGACGATACGTCCCGCGGCCTCGGCCGCGTCGGCCCGGGCCTGGGCACTGGTCGCGACCGTGAGGATGGCCGCTGGCAGCATCATGGCCACGGCCGACACCACCAGCAGCGAGGCGGCTCGCGTCCAGCCCTGCTGCACGCTCCAGACGCCCACCGCGCACACCGCGCAGGCCATCACCGACGCGGTGAGGAACACGCTCGCGACGGCCTGGGCGCGCATCGCGGGCCGGACGAGGCCGGTGAACTCCGCACGGAACCGCTCGGAGACCGCGGTGAAGCGCCCGTACTTCTCGCCCGCCTTGCCGAACACCTTCAGCACCACGACCCCGCGGAAGTAGTCCGTGATCGCCGCGCTGACGGCCGCGAGTTCGGCGGAGACACGCGCCATGATCTCCCGGTTTCCGGTCTTGGACAGCGCCGCGAACACGGTGAAGTACAGGACCATCGGAGCGATCACCGCCAGCCCGAGCCGCCAGTCGACGGCGAAGCAGAAGAGCAGTCCGGCGGCCGGTGTGAGCACGCCGGCGACGGACTCGACGAGGGTGTGCGCGACGAGCTGGTGGAGCGAGTCGACGTCGTTCTGCACGATCTGCCGCACCCGCCCCGAGGAGTGGGCTCCGAACCACCCCAGCGGCAGCCGTCCCAGCTTGGCGCTCAGCGTACGGCGGAGCGTCGCCTGGAGTTCGACGTCGGCGAAGTGCGTGATCAGCAGGGCGACAAAGCCGCACGTCGACTGGATGCCGAGCCCGGCGATGAACCAGAGCAGCGGCCCGCTCACGTCCTGATGGAGGGTCAGTCCCTCGGCGAGATCCAGCAGGGCGAAGAACGGGACCACTGAGCACAGCGACCCGGCGGCCTGGATCGCGACCGCGACCGCGGTGGGGGCGACCACCGGCCGCAGGATCCGGAACAGCGGGCCGCCCGTGATCTTCCCTGACAGCCCCGGCTGCTGCCTGGTGTGCTGGTCAGACATCGGCGCACACCCCGCGGGCAGCACGGACATCGGCACCGGCACCGGCACAGATGGTGCTGATCAGCTCCGGGAGCTGGGTGTCGGGTGCCTGTAGGTAGAAGTGCCCGCCCGCGCACCGGACGGGGGCACGCCGCTGGGTGGCGAAGCCGTTCCACTCGCCGATGCGTACCGGGTCGATCTCGTCGTCGCGGTCGCCGAAGACCACGTGGATGTCCGGGATCACAGCGCCGGTGCAGGCGTATGTCTCCAGCAGCCGATAGTCCTCCCGCACCGCCGGAAGGAACATGTCGCGGAGTTCGGGCACCTGCCACAGCTCCGCGCTCGCCGGATTCTGCCGAACGATGTCGGCGATCAGCTTCGCGTCGGTGTCGCGGTGCAGTGCGGTGCCCACACCGCGGGATGGCGGGTTCTGCCCCGACACCACCACCTGAATGCCTCGGGCACCACGCGCCGCCAGCGCCGCTGCGGTCTCGTACGCCACCAGGGCACCCATCGAATGCCCGACGAGCACGGGCGCCGCCTCGGCGAGGCCGGCCGCCGCGAGGTCGTCCGCGATCGAGCGGGCGAGGCCGACGAGGCTGTCGCCATGCGGGTTGTCCCGGTGCCGCTCGTGCAGGCGGGCGTCCCGTCCGGGATAGGTGACGCCGAACAGCCGGGCCTTGGGTATCGCGCCGGTCCAGTGCAGAAAGAACCGTGGACTCCCCCCGGCGTGCGGGAAGATGACGACGGGTACGCCGCCTCCCCCGCTCGTCTCGGCATCGCTCAGCGGTGCCACTGCGTTCACGAACACACCTCCAGGTCATGGACGTTGATGAATCTCGGTGGTGAGGAGGGCAGGTCGGCGGGTCTGCCGAGACGTGCCGACACCGCCTCCCAGTGGCGGAGCACGGCGAGGTCCCGCTGCCCGACCGGCTGCCGCCCGGTGGTCAGCGCCTCGGCGAAGCCGCTGACTGCCCGGGTGATTCCCTCCGCCCACAGGCCGGTGAACACGGTGTCTCCGGTCCAGTCGTCCGGTCCGAGGACGTGTGACAGGCGCTGTTGCGGGTGGCGCAGCCGTCCCGGGACGTCCTCGTGCAACCGGGGCTCCCACCGGGTCGGGCCGTGGACGTGCGGCAGCGACAGCTCGCCGTCCGGTGTGCCGAGGACGAAGCCCATGAGGGGCTGGCAGTTGTCGTCGGGCGTGCGTGCGTCGTAGCCATTGCGAACCAGCACATCCACCGCGA
Organism: Streptomyces sp. BHT-5-2; assembly: GCF_019774615.1. Lineage (NCBI taxonomy): Bacteria > Bacillati > Actinomycetota > Actinomycetes > Kitasatosporales > Streptomycetaceae > Streptomyces > Streptomyces sp. BHT-5-2. Next base: position 3,526,208 of record NZ_CP081496.1, read on the forward strand.
CACCTCCCCAGTCCGTGCTGACCAGGGACTTGGCCGTCGCCGCTGCCGGGTGCACCGCGAGGTCACCGCCCGGCGGGGAGGTGAGGATCCGGGACAGCACGCGCAGGCTGGAGTGCAGCACCTGGACGGTGGTGCGGAGTTCGACGCTGGTGATCGGGGAGACGGCGTCCAGCGCCCGCGCCGCGGCGATGAACCGACGGACCGGTCCCAGATGCTCGTAGAAGCCGGTCACCGCGAATACCGCTCCGGACCGTTTCGCGGCCCGTACCGAGCGCACGACGTCCGCGGAGTGCACCGGGAGCTCCTGGAGCACGGAGATGCCGCGTCGCAGCAGGTCACGGCAGATCTCGTCGCCCTGGCCGCCGACCATCGCGGAGCGGACCGCGACGACGGCCAGCTCGGCACCGTCGATCTCGTCCGTCCCGGCCAGGTAGCGCACCCCGAGTTCCGCCCCGAGGTCGCGTCCGGCCTGCCCGCCGGTGCCGGCCACGCCGACGAGTTCCACGGGTGAGCACGGACCGGCCAGCGCCCGCGCATAGTGCGCGCCGAAGGTGGCCCCGACCACCACCGCCCGTGGCCTGCCCCTGCTCACAGCTCGCCCTCCTCGAACTGTCCGGACTTCTCGGCCGGTTCGGAGGGATCGGGCAGGCCGGCGGCCGGGGCGGTGTCCAGAACGAGCGACACCCCGGGTACGTCCGTGGCCATGCGGTCCCAGAAGCGCCGGGCCTCGACGTACTCCGACATCCAGACCGCGCCGGTCCTGCCGAGCGGGTCTTCGAGGGCGGCCAGCGCGGCCACGGCCCCGGTGAGGGCATAGCTGTCGGCGCAGTGCAGGACAGTACGCACCGTGATCTGTCCCGAGGTGCCGTGTCCCGAGGTGCCCTGCAGGCTGATCCGGAAGTACGGTCGGGCCCCGGAGACCGCGGCGTCGATCGCCCGGAGCGTCTCGGTGTGGGTGCGTTCCTGGCCGAGCGCCCTGGACAGGGCCTGTTCGATCGGCGCCGAGCCGGTGATGTTGCCCCACCACAGGGCAGCGAGGCCCAACTCCTCGGCCGCGGCCCGGCATTCCTCGTCCAGGCTCACATGGGCGCGCGCGGTGCCGGGGAATGCCGCGGGGACGGCCATGCCGCTGTCCGGTGGCAGTGTGTGCAGGGCACCCCGCTGGTAGATCTTTCCGGGGTGACCGGTCCGGGCACGCACCGCGTGCAGGTACTCGTCGAGTCCCGCGCGGCTGAGCGGCTGCACCCCGCCGCAGTGGGCGTGGATCTCCGTCGTCGCGGGGTCCGCCAGCCGGGCGGCGACCGCGCGCACGGCCACACCGGCCAGCCCGGGCTGCACACCCGCGCCGAACACGGCGAGAGCGCCGTGCTTCTCGGCTGCTGCCGCCGTCGCGTCGATGACGGCCTGGTCGCCGCCGGCGTCGACGTAGCGGGCTCCGTGCCGCAGCGCCGTCTCCGCGGCCGCCGCGGAGTAACGGTAGGACGGCCCGGCGCAGTTGACGACGACATCCACCGGACCGGCCCGTCCGGCCAGGGCGGCGTCCACGGAGTCCGGCTCGTCGAGGTCCACCCGGACGGTGTCCGGGCTGCTCACCCCGTACGCCCGCAACTCCCATGCCAGCCGGGGCAGATCACGCCCCGCGGCGACGACATGGGCGTCCTCCCGGCCGAGTAGGGTCCGCACACAGGCCCGCCCCACCGCGCCGGAGGCGCCCAGCACCAGGTATTTCACGCGTCCCTCCCCCACACCTGCTGGAGAACATCCGTCACCGCGGCCGCCGCATCACCGGTGAGACAGTCGAAGTGGGTTCCGTCCACGTCGGTCACGGTGAGCTCACCGAGGCAGTACTCCTCCCAGAAGGCCGTCATGTCCTCCTTCAAGGTGGGCAGGAAGTGCAGGTCACCGCGCTGCCGCAGGAAGGTGATGTCGCCGAGGTAGCCGGGGCTCCGGAAGGAGGCGACCGCCTTCAGGCTCGCCGCGTACGACTCACGGAGCTCCAGCAACGTCTCCGGCGTCCAGGCGCCGGCCGGGTCGGAGGCAGCGAGCCGGTCCAGCCGAGCCCGCACACTGCCGGGTGCCGTGGCAACCGCCGGGCCCAACCTCGGGTAGCCAGCGGCGAGTTGTGCCACCGCGCCGTGGGGCACGCGGTCGGCGTAGTGGGCGCGTGCCTCGTTCAGCAGGTCGCCGAGTTCGTGCTCGTCGAAGTCGAGTCCGGCGTCGGCGGGGTCGCGGTACATCAGCCTGGCGAAGGAGTAGTCGAGCAGCAGCCCGTCCTCGATGACGAACGGGATGCGGTACGAGCTGACCACCGTCAGCGATCCGGGTGGGGTCCCGCGCTCGGCGAGCCGCTCGGCCATGCTCGCGGCGATCAGGCCGCCCATGCAGTAGCCGACCAGGTGGATCCGGCCGTCGGTCCGGTCCGGTCCGCTGTCGTCGAGCGCGCGGAGGTAGCGTTCGGCGAGGGTGCCGAACAACTCCTCCGGCGCGACGTCGATGCCGCCATCGCCGGGGGTGCGCCGCACGCCGAACACGGCTGGCCGCTCGGTCCGCGTCTCCAGCCGTGCCAGCAGATCGCGGTACGGGCCGAGCCCGCCGGAGCCGTCGTGGACGAAGACCACGGCATCGTCCTGCCAACGGCTGCCGCGGCCGTCGAGCACCTGGACCAGGGGCCGTTGCGCCTCCGCGGGCCCCTTGCCGTCGACGGTTCCCTTCCCGGTCTCCGTTCCGGCCGCCGTCGCGGTGGGGTCCGCCGTGCCGCCGTCGGAGAGCGCCCGTACGCACCCGGCCACCGTGGGGTCGGCGACGATCTCCCTCAGCAGCCGGTCCCACGGAATCGCCGCGGCCCCGGGGATCTCCCGCCGCAGCGTTCCCACGCAACGGGCGATCAACAGGGAATCGCCGCCGAGCTCGAAGAAGTTGTCACCGGCCGCGATCGGATGGTCCGGGCCAAGGCCCAGCATCTCGCGCCAGATCCGGGCCACGGGCCGGTGCTCGGCGTCCAGCGGTGCCGGTCCGCCTGCGCCGGTCGGGCGCTGCGGGCCGGTGCCCGTGCGCCCCGCCAGCTGTGCGACGGCCGCCCGGTCGACCTTGCCGTTCGCCGTCAGCGGGAGGGAAGGCAGCACGACCACGCGCGACGGAAGCATGTAGCGGGGCAGGCGCTGCGCGCCGGCTTCCAGGACCTGCGCGGGGGTGAGGGGCTCCTCGTCGAGCCGCGCGCCGGCGAAGAACACCGACTGCGCTGCCGGGCGCAGCACGCTGTCCTCGGCGGGGAAGTGCACACACCGCTCGAACCGCGACGCCTCCAGTGCGGCGTTCCACTGCTCCAGGGAGAAGAACGCATCACCGCTCACTGCCCGTTCATCCGTGAATCCGGTCAGCCCCTCCTTGAACTCCATCGACACCAGCAGTGGCGCGTTGACCTTCGTGGAGTCGATGACGGCCAGGGTGCCGCCGGGGGCGAGCAGCCCGTGCAGGCGGTCGAGGGCCGCGGGAATGTCCCGGGCGTTGTGGAGCACGTTGGCGCACAGGACGACGTCGAAGGAGCCCGGCGCCATGCCCTGCTCCTGCGGGTCCTCGTTGAGGTCGAAGAGCGCGACGTTCATCTCGGGCCATCGCTCGGCCGCTTCGTCGAGAAAGAACCGCGAGACGTCCGTGAACGTGTACTCGGCACGGCGCCCTTCGAGGGCGGCGAGCACCGGGGCAGTGGTGCCGCCGACACCGGCGCCGATCTCCAGGATCCGGAGCGGCTGTCCTGCGGCATTGCGCTGCCCGGCCCGCTCCCTGATGCCCGCGCAGATCAGGCCGTTGAGGTACCGGCTGGTGAGGTTCTCGGCATAGGCGGCCCGGGCGACATGCGTGCTGCCCTCGGGGAACAGCAACGCCAGGGGGTCGGCTTCGCCGGACAGCAGGGCGGAAAGTTCGGCGAGACAGCGCTCGACGTAGGCGAGCTGCTCGTCTCCGTAGTCGAGCGCGCGGCCGAGCTCGCGCACCTCGGACCACCGCCGCAGCAGCGCCGTCTCCTCGTGCAGCTCCGGGGCGACGGTGACGTTTCCGTCCGACACGGTGAGCCTGCCCTCGTCCTGAAGCGTGCGAATCCAGCGCCGTACCAGCGGCCGGTGGGCGCTGCCGCCGAGCGCGGCGACGAGGTCCTCGACGCCGGTGGTTCCCCGCGCGCACTCCTCGGCGACCTTGCTGCCCATCGCGTCGAGGGCCACCGCGTTCATGCGGGCGAGGAACTCGGTGAAGGCGTCGGCATCCAACTTGTCGATGAACGCCGCGTGTTCGGCCGCGACGGCCTGCTCGACCCGTTCTGCATCCCGCACTCCTTCGGCGCGCCGGTCCGGCCCGCGTCGGGGGACCACGCCCGCGAAGAGGGACTTGCCACGCCCGGTGTCGGCGGTCGCCGCGACGGCGGCCGCTATCCCCTCCGCGGAGCACAGTGCGGATTCGACCTCGGCGAGCTCGATGCGGTGCCCGCGGATCTTCACCTGGCCGTCGAGGCGTCCGAGGAACTCGATCTCCCCGTTCGGCAGCATCCTGCCGCGGTCGCCGGTGCGGTAGCAGCGTTCACCGTTGTCCGGGTGGCGGTAGAAGGCGGTCGAGGCCGTGGAGGCGGCCGAACCGGTGCCGCTGCCGGTGCCGAGGTATCCGGCGCCGACGCCGTCGCCGCCGATGTGGATCTCGCCCGGCTGTCCGGTGACGGCGGGCTCTCCGTCGGCGTTGAGGACCCAGATGCCCTGGTTGGGCAGTGCCGTTCCGTACGGAACGGACCGCGTGTCCGGCGGCAGCGGCTCGGTCACCTCGTGCAGGTTCGACCAGATCGCGGCCTCTGTCGCGCCGCCGAGTGCGAGGAAGCGGGCGTCGGGCGCGTGGCGCCACAGGTGCCCGGGCTGCCGTACCGGGACCCAGTCCCCGGAGACGAGCACCGCGCGCATGCCGGACAGCCGCCCCGCCGGAGCGCCCTCGTCGTCCAAATGGTCCAGCAGCAGCTGGAGTTGTTCGGGCACCGAGTTCCAGACCGTGACGCCGTGCTCCGCCACCGCGTGGGCCCAGGTCTGCGGGTCGGCGGTGACGCCCGAGGACGGCAGCACCACGCGCCCGCCCGCGGCGAGCACGCCGAAGACGTTGAACACCGACAGGTCGAAGGAGGGCCGCGAGACCGCCAGCACCGCGTCGTCCGCGGTCAGTTGGAGGAGCTCCTCCATCGCGTCGAGGGTGGTCGCGACCTGGTCGTGGGTGAGCGCGACTCCCTTCGGTGCCCCGGTGGAGCCGGACGTGAAGATGGCGTACGCGAGCTGTCCGGGGTCCACTGCCGCGATGTCCATGTCCCCGGCAGGCAGGAGCACGGTGTTCGGGTCGATCACGAACACGCCTGCTTCGGCGCCGTTTGCGGTGCTGGTGGCGGCGCGGGCTTCGGTGCCGGTTGCGGCGCCTGCTGTGGTTCCGACCCCGCTGTCGCTGAGCGTGGCGATGATGTGCTCCCGGCGGGCGGCGGGCCACTCCGGGTCGACGGGCACGAAGTAGCAGCCCGCGGCGAGCACGCCGATCTCCGCCGCGATCTGGTCCGGGCCCGGCGGCAGCGCCACCACCACCGGACTGCCCGGCCGTACCCCGGCGCCGGCGAGCATCCGGGTGACCGCGGATGCCCGCTCGGCGAGCTCTCCCCTGCTCACGGTGGCGCCGGTGCCGGAGTGCACGACCGCGACGGCGTCGGGGTCGGCCTGGGCGTGCTCCCGTATTCGGGTGTGCAGCGCGCCCCTGGAACGCCGCGGCACGCGTGTCACCGCCGGCAGCGCGCGGCGGTCGAGGAGGTCGCGGTCCCAGGCCGACTCGTCCGCCGCCAGCAGTTCCACGGCGCCTACGAAGTCCCCGAACGCGGCGTCCAGCACGCTCTCCTCGATCCCGCCGTTCCTGCTGTCCCAGACCAGCGAGGCCCCGCCGCCGTGCGGGGCGGCCTGCACATCGAGCAGGACCTGCGGAGTCTGGCTGAGCCCGGCCTCCACGACGGGCCGGAGCCGGCGCCCGATGCCCGTTCCCGACCCCGTGCCGGCGCCCACGGTCGAGGTGAGCACCACCTGCGGGGTGCTGTTCTGCCCCTCCTGTCGGCGCGCCAGCATCCGGCCCACTTCGACGCCGCTGACCGCGCCGTGGTCCATCGCCTCGAACAGGGAGTCCCGCGCCCGGCGCGCCAGGTCGGCGAAGGGCACATCGGGCTGTCCGGGGGCCTCGGCCAGAGCGGTCGAGGTGAAGTCCCCGACGATCCGGTCCACGTCCTCCGTGACCGGGCTGCGGTCCAGGACCGTCGCGGTCACCAGGGAGCGGTCGGCGTCGGTGTAACGCCGGGCCACCCGCCCGAGCACCGCGAGCAGCAGCGCGGACGGCGTCACCCCGCGCGACCGTGCCGCGGCGGTCAGGGCCGCCCAGCGCTCCGGCTCGACGAGATGGCTGCGCCGCGTGTAGCGGACCGGTCCGCGTTCCCGGGCCTGGTTCCGGCCCGGGGCCCGGAGGGAGGGCGGGAACCGCATGGCCGGCGGGAGCTGTTCGCTGCGCTCCTGCCAGTACTCCTCGTCCCGGGCCCGGGCTGCGCGCGCCCGCGCCGTACCCGCCCTCCTGCCCATCGTCAGGATGTAGTCGCGGAAGCTGAGGGACGGTTTCGCCAGGGGCGTCTCCGGGTCGTCGAGGACCGTTTCGAAATCCTGGAGGATCACTTCGAGGCCGCGGAAGTCGGTGAGGAGCAGATCCACCGACAGGTGCAGCACCGACTGGTCCGGGCCGCGCGTGACCACTGCGTCGATCATGGGGCCGCCACCGAGCTCGTAACTGCGGTGCTGGAGCTGCGACCGCACGACACGCCGGGTCTCGTCGAACGCCTCGGAAGTCGGGCAGTCGTGGACGAGGAGCGGTACCTCCATGCCGGACTCGATCCGCTGCCATCCGTCCGGGGAGACCGTCACGCGCAGCATCTCGTGGCAGTCGACGACCCGCTGCCATGCCTGCCGCAGCCGTCCGGCCGGTCCCGCCAGGTCGTCGGGGAGGACGAACTCGGCGTAGCCGTGGCAGCCGACGCCACCGTCCTCGTAGGCGTCCGTCCGGCCGACGAGGTAGGCGGCCTGAACATCGGTGAGGGGGAAGGGCCGGTCGGCGTTGTCCGGGTCCCGCACCGCGGCCTCGCGAGCCGCGAGCACCGCGATGACCTCCTCGCGCCGTGCCGCGACCTGCTCGCGCAGCTCGGGCCCGAAGGCGCCGGTCGGGGCCTTGAAGCGGAGCTTCCCGTCTTCCAGCCACAGATCGACGCCCCTCATCTCGATCCTGTCGATCAGCTGCTGGACGGAGGTCATAGCTCACCTGCTTCGTAGTCGTCGTCTGCCGTGTCTGCCGTGTCGGTCGCGAGGTTCGCCACCGCAGCGGTGAATGTCCCAAGGTCCGGATGGGACAGGAGAGTTCGCAGTGTGATCCGCGGGTGGACCTGCTCCTGGAGGGCGCGGACGCAGCGCGTCGCCCGCAGTGAATCGCCCCCGGCGCGGAAGAAGTTCGCCCCGTCCCGGGGCAGTTCCGTGCCGAGCGCGCGCTCCCATGCCTGCCGGATGAGCGCGTCGAGCCGCCCGGCGCCGGACTGCCCGGGATCCGGCTCCTCGGCGACCGGCCGTGCGCACGCGGACCCGGCGAAGTCGCGCAGCCGGCGTGCGACCCCGTCCACCACGGCCTGGGCCCGCCGGGAGCCGATGAGCTGGGTGACGTGGTCGGCCGTGATGTGCAGCCCCCGGCAGTCGTCGTGGACCTGGAGGTCGAGCACCGTCTGCGGGGTCTGCGAGCAGCTGAACACCAGCCGCCCGAACCCGAAGTCGTCGGAGCGCAGCGCGGGATCCTGCATCCCGAGCCCACAGGTGAACACCACGGGATACATGCCGCGCACCGGATCCCCCGTCTCCTGCACCGCGTTGCGCTGCTGATCGATGGCGGTGACGGTGCGGTGGTCCCGCGCCGCGGCCAGTTGCAGCTGGGCGCTCCGCCCGACGGGGACGAGGTCGCCGCCGTCGGCCACCTGCGCACCGACCAGCGTCAGCGAGGTGAAGTCGCCCACCACCGTGTCGATGCCCGGCACGGTCAGGTCGCGGTCGAAGGTGGTGACGTTGACCGCGAACCGTTCCTGGCCACTGCACTCCGCGAGTTCGGCGGCGTACGCGGCGAAGATCAGCGCGGCGGGCGTGAGACCCGCATCCGCCGCCGCGGCGCGGACCGCGTCCCACTCCCCGCGGTGCAGGCCGGTGCCCACCCGATCGAAGACGGGCCGTTCGGTCAGCGCGACGATCTGCGCCGCGCTGACGAGCGCGGGCGCTTCGGGCACAGGGTTGGCGGCCCAGTACGCGGAGTCCCGCTCCGTCGGTGCCACGGTGCTGCACAACCACGGGCGCTGGGAGACGTAGTCGGCGAAAGAGGCGCGCAGCGGGTCGAGTTCCGCCGCCGTGCCCCCGGCGTAGAGTGCGCCGATCTCCCGCAGCACCCGCCACATCGAGGCACCGTCGAGCATCAGGTTGTCCATCCCGATCCCGATCCGGGTCCCGGGCGAACCCGGGCTGGCCGACCGACCGATGCGCACCGTGAGCGGGCCACGCCGGACGGGGTCGGGGACCTCCGCGGCGGTGCTCTCCCGCGGATCGTCGGCGAATTCGACGGGCGGGTGCACCGGCCGGTCCCCGACACGGCCGGTCATGACCCCGTCCTCATCAACGACCGTGGTGCGCAGGGCCGGATGCCGGAGCACCACGGCCTCGACGGCGGCGGTGAAGCGATCGGTGTCGAGCTCCGGCGCGTCGAACTCGAAGTAGCAGTGCGAGGCGACACCCCCGAGCAGCTGCTGCTCGCTGCGGCCGATCAGGTATGCCTGCTGCACCTTGGTCAGGGGGAAGGCAGTGGTGTCCGCGGCGGTTCGGGGGTCCGCGCCCGCGTCCGGGGAGGCCGCCGCGGACAGCGGAGCCGCAGGCTCGTCTTCGCGCGCCGACCGGGCGATGTGCCGCGCCAGTTCGCCGAGCACCGGGATGTTGAACAGGTCGGCAAGCCGAACGCCGGTGAAGCCATGGGTGTGCAGCTCGGCGAGAACCCGCGTGGCCGCGAGCGAGTCGCCGCCCAGCGCGAAGAAGTCGTCGTCCGCCCCGGCCGTGCGTGTAGCCTCCGGCAGACACCGCCGCCACAGGACGGCAAGGAGCTCCTCGATGCCGGTGCGGGATGTTTCTTCCCGCTCCTTCTGTTGCTTCTGTGTGTTCTGTCGCTTCCGTTCCTTCCGGCGTGCCGGGATGTCCGATGGAGGCGGCAGCTGGAGCTCAGGCACCGGCGCGGCTGTGCGGGCGGGAGCGTCGGCGGCCATCTCATCCCCATCGCCACCCTCGTACCGCTCGTACCGGGCATGTACGAGGGCGAGTTGCGGGGTAGGCGCGCAGACCGAGACGGGACGCCAGCCCCGTTCCGTCAGCCAGTTCCACCAGCTGGGCACCGGCCACAGCGGCGTGGTCGCCGGGTCGGCGATGCGGGAGTCGAGCAGCGCGGTCACCAGGGAGGCCGGGGCGGGCTCGGTCACCTCGGCCAGCAGGAGCGCGGCCCCGGGCGCGACGGGCATGTCGGTGAGCATGGCGGCCAATCCGGTGTCCCGGTGCAGCGCGCCCAACGCAAGGACGACGTCCACCGGCATCTCCGGCAGCACGGCGAGAGATTCCAGACCCCGCTCCTCGCCGAGATCGCGCAGCAGCGGAGAGCACTCGACCGGGACCCACTCGATGTCCGTCCCCGCCAAGTGCCCGGCGAGAACGCTGTGCAGCAGCCCGGTCCCGGCGCCGAGGTGGGCCACCCGCACTCTGCCGCCCACGGCCTCCGCCGCGCGACGCAGCTCGCCGCACACCTGCGTCAGCAGTCCGCCGGCCTCAAGAGAACGGGTCAACAGCGCCTCCGGCGCGAGTCGTTCGTGCTCCAACAGCCGCGTGACTCGCACCTCGCCGGTGAGGCAGTGCGCGAGGAACTCGGCGTCCGCGGCGTGCGGTTCGCCCGCCGCCTCCAGGTCGGCGAGTGCGGTGCGCCACCGGTCGAACACCGGCGCCAGCGCGGGCCTGACCTGCTGCGGGTCCACGCGCTGCACACAGCGGCGCAGTGTGGCCACCAGCTCGTCGCGGTCCGGCGCACACACCGCAGCGGACGGTGCCGCAGGGGCGGCGGCCGGTGCTCTCCCGCTGCTCCCCGTGAGGCGCCGGATCCGACCCACGAACCGGGAGAACGCCCGCTCCAGAAAGCCCGGTTCCAGGACGTCGTCCGGACAGTCCCAGCGCAGTTCGATCCCCTCGCCGCGCGGCACCACCTGGCAGTCGATCAGTACGCCGGGAGTCCTGGTGTGCGACCAGACCGCCTTGACCTCGCCACAGAAAAGGCGCTGCGCCGACGACAGGCCGAGGGTGCTGGTAAAGACGACGGGGAAGGCCGCACGGCCTGCCCGGGCGACATCCCGCTCGCCGGGCGCGTACCCGGCAACGGCCCGACCCAGCGCATGGTGCACCTCCCGGGCGCCGATCTCCGGACCGCAGCGGCACAGCGCGAGTTCGGTGAAGTTGCCCAGCACCTCCGAGGAGACGTCCGTGGGCCGGCGGGACATCGGCACGCTGATGTCCACGGCGTCCACGCCGAGGGTCTCCGCGAGGGACTGCCCGAACTCGGCCAGCAGCAGCGATGACGTGGTGACCTGCTGCCCCCTGGCGACGCGGGTCAGTGCGCCGGTCTCATCGGGGTCAAGGTGCACCCCGCGCGAGCGGATGGCGGCCGACTCACCGGGAATCCGCCGTACCGGAAGCTCCGGCGGCCGCAGTACACCCGCCGCGTCATCGGGGGCATCGGCCCGGAAGCCTGCTCCCTCAGCCTCCTCGGCCTCCCCTGCCTCCCCTGCCTCCTCGGCTTCTTCGGCGGCGGTCCGTGCCGCGTACCGGCCGAACTCCGCCAGGGAAGGATCGATCGGCTCCGCCGACTCGGTCCCGCACGCCTCGGATATCAGCGTGTTGAGTACGCCCATGAGGCTCCGCGCATCGAGCCCGAGGTAATTGAGGCTGAGCCCGATCTCCCGTTCGTGGCCCCGTACCGCCACTGCGGTCAGCACGCCGGCAGACGGTTCGGTCTCGTCGTCCAGGCCGGCCAGGTAGGCGCGCAAGCGGTCCGCAGCCCGGGCAGGGTCGCCCGCGTCGAGCCAGGTGAGCGGAGGGAGTTCGGGGAGTTCGTGGGGCGGCAGTACGCGCTGTGCCGCGTCCCCGTGGCGTATGCACCGCAGTCCGTCGAGGCGGGCGCACACGACGTCGATCGCCTTCGACCACGCGTCGAAGTCGACCGGCCCGGCGGAGCTGATCACGACCGAGTACCGCGGTGCCGTACGGACGACCCCGCGGATCCCGTCCGCGCCGAGCGCGTACGCACGCTGCAACGGGGTCAGCGGGAATGTCCGCGCGGCCTCCTCGGAGGCCGTGTCCCGGAGGGCCGGCGCGTCCTGCGGGACCTGTGCGTCCGACGCACCCTGCACCGACGGCGTCCGCACCGCGGTGCAGACCGCTGTGAACGCTCGCAGCGCCGGATTGGCGAACAGCTGGTCCACTCCGGCTTCGATGCCCCGCTCCCGCAGCCCCGCACAGACCCGGGTCGCGGCGAGGCTGTCCCCGCCGAGAACGAAGAAGTTGTCGTCGGGGGCGAGCTGCTCCACGCCGAGCACACGACGCCACTCCGCCGCGACCTCGCTGTCACGGTCCACGCCGCTGGGACTCGGGGACGCCTCAGACCCGTCCGACTCCAGCCGCGCGGCAGCCCACCTCCGGTCCACCTTGCCGTTCGCGGTGAAGCGCAGCTCCGCGGCCTCGGCGATCACCGTTGGCACCATGTAGTGCGGCAGGTCGCAAGCGAGCCGTTCACGGAGCACCCCGGCATCAAAGGGCGCCGGCGCGGATACGTCCGATGCAGCGGATACGTCCGATGCATCCGGGACGACCAACGCACCCAGCGCCGTCCGGTTCCGGATCGGTGTCACCACGGCCGCCGAAACGCCCCCGACTCGCCGGATCGCGTGCTCGATCTCGCCGCATTCGACGCGATGGCCCCGGACCTTCACCTGCGTGTCCAGCCTGCCGAGGATGAACAGCAACGGCCCTTTCCGCCAGACCCCGAGGTCGCCCGTGCGGTACCACCGCTCCCCCCGCCCGTCGGTGACGAACCGCTGGACGGTGAGCTCCGGCGCGCGGTGGTACCCGGTGGCCACCCCCGCGCCGCCGATCCACAGTTCACCGGCGACCCCGTTGGGACGGTCCCGTCCCTCGTCATCGACGACGCGGTACTTCTGTCCCGACAGCGGCACGCCATACGGAATCGACCGCCACTCCGGGTCGATGTCGTCCTGCGAACGGATCACGTACGCGTTGGACCAGATGGACGCCTCGGTGGCGCCACCCATCGCCACCAGCACCGCCTTCGGCGCGGCCTCCCGCAGCCTGCGGAACAGCCCCGGGTCGATCCAGTCCCCGGAGCACATCACCGTGCGCAGCGAGTCCAGTTCGTCGTTGGCGGCGAGCAGCATCTCGACCAGGCCGGGAACGGTGTTCCACACCGTCACCCCGAAGCGGCGGACCAGCTCGCCCCATATGAAGGCGTCCCGCCGGGCGTCCTCGGGGATGGTGACGACCGCCCCGCCGCAGGACAGCGGACCGAGGATGTCGTACACGCTCAGATCGAAGTCCAGCGCGGACACCGCGAGCACCCGGTCGTGGCGGCCGACCGCGTTCCGGACGTTGACGTCGGCCACTGTGTTCAGCGCCGCGCTGTGGGCGATCGCCACCCCCTTGGGGGCCCCGGTCGAGCCGGACGTGTAGATGATGTACGCAAGCCCGTCGCCCGCTGCTGCCACCGGCTCGGGCAGCGGATCGTGACCGGCGGCACCGGCGGCGAGGTCGTCCGCGGTGAGCACCAGCCCGGCCCCGGCCGCCTCGGCGATGGCCTGCGCACGCGCGTCCGGCACATCGACGCCGATCGGCAGATAGGTGCATCCCGCGTACAGCACCCCGAGCACCGCCACGACCTGTGACGGTCCCTTCGGCAGCCGGATCGCGACGACCGCGCCGGGGGCGACCCGCGCATGGACCGCGGCGGCCAGTCGCAGTGCCCTGTCGTCCAGTTCGGCATAGGTCAGCCGCCCGGACTCCCCGACACCGACGGGGTCACCGCTCTCGCGGTACTGCCGCGGATCCCAGAGCACCGCCTCGGCGTGCGGATGCTCGCCGACCCGCCGACGGAAGTCCTCGTAGAGCAGACCGGTTGTGCGGGCGGGCGCGGTCGAGTTGACCGCGAGCCGCTCATCGACCGTGCTACGGCACAACTCCAGTTGCGGAGCGCCGTGTTCGATGACCTCGCGGAGCGATTGCACGAACAGCTCGTAGATCTCACGCGCCATTCCGTCGGGCAGCACATCGCGGCGCACATCGAACGCGACCTCCACACCCGCGCTCGTCAGCCGGAAGACCCGGCAGTCAATGATCACTTGTGGTGTCGTCGAAGAGAACTCGGGCTCACCGAGCGCCGCCACGGCATCGTCACCGAAGATCGGCCGCTTCGCCGCGAACGTGAACACGTAGGGAGACAGGCCGGGATGCCCGCTTCCGGCCTTGAGCGCCTCGCGCAGCTCCGTCGTCGCCTCGACACCGCGCGAGATCCGGAACCTGAGCTCGTCACCGACCTCACGCACGGCCTCGGCGAATGTGTCCATGGCATCGGGACGCGCGCGGTGCGCGTAGGTGACCGTACGGTCCACCACCTCGTCCTCGGTGCCGGTGGCGTCAACGCTGGTCACCGTCACCAGGAACTCAGCGCTCGAAGAGAACCGGCGCAGCGCCCGCTCGTACAGCGCGAGCACCAAGGCCGCCGTCGTGCAGCCCAGTTCCTGCGCCCGCCCCTCCAGCCGACTCCAGTCGGCGTTACCGAACCGGGTGGTCAGCCGCTCCACGAGCGGATGCGCAGCCAGGTCCGCCTCGGCTCCGCCAGCAGGCCCGTCGGGCGGTGCGGCCGCGGCGGTACACCGCGGCAGTTGAGGCGGCGCGAACAGTTCGACTGGCCGGGCGTCGACGACTTCCTGCGCCACCGCCGGCCGTGGCCGCCGGGCCCGGCGCAGGCGCACCCGTACGTCCCCCAACTCCCGGTACTCCGGGAGGACGTCCCTACCCAACACCGCGGCCAGCTGCGAAGCCAGCACGCCGATCGCGGCGATGTCCGCGATCGCCAGGGAGATCGCCAGATGCATCGTGGTCGTCCCGTCGGGCAGCTGGCTGACCTCCACCGCCCACGTCCGCCCCCCGACCAGATCCAGTGACTCCGTCAGCATCCGACGCCGCGTCACTGCCACTGCCTGGGCCACGTCCCCGGGCTCCAGCCTCCTCAGATCGTGCCGGCGCAGCCGTGGCGGAACGACCTGCGCCTCCTCCAAGGTCTCCGCGTCGGCGAACCGCAGCCGCAGAGACGGATTGGCTGTCAGAGCGACGACGGCATCACCGAGCCGCCCCACGTCGATGCTCCTGCCGCTGAACTCCAGGTACGCGACGCAGTCGAGGCCCCCCAGCGGCAGCCCTGGATCACGCCCGGCGAAATACGCGCTCTGCACCGCCGTCGCCGGCAGCTGCCCTCCACTGCTGTTACCGATCCGACCTCTCATGTTGAAAATGGTAATCATGCTCATTCACGGCATGCAACTCGCCCCTTCCCCGCGTGGCACCTCACTCCGACCTCGGACGTTCCGAGCAACCGCTCGCCGCCAGGGGGCGGTCACGTCCACAAGCGGCCTCACCGTGGCGACGCGAACGGGGGCCGGTTCGCGAAGATCGACGACGGCTTGCCGCGGCCCCACCCGCAGAACTCCCAGCTCGAGCGCCAACCGGGTCCGCAGCTCCGGGGACACTGGCTCAGGGCTGCATACTGGAGGAATGGTCACAGACACCGTCTCCGTCGACCAGGAGATGGTGCGGATGACGCCCGGGCTTGGAGGCATGGTGGTCTCCGCCGTCGGCTACCGCATCGCCGGGGTGCGGACGGGACTGCACCGGGGGCTGCCGTCTCCGTACCTGACGCTGATCTTCTCCCTGGACGGACCCGTCACTGGCGGGCTGACGCCGGAGCAGGCGCGCGGCCCGGATGCCTTCCGCGCGGACATCGTGGTGGGTGGGCTGCAGCAGGCTCCGGCGTACGTGGAGCAACCCGAGCGGGAGTCGGGAGTGCAACTGGCCGTACACCCGCTCGCTGCGCGGGCGCTGTTCGGGATGCCCGCGGCGGAGCTGACCGGGCACGCCGTCGCCGAGGGCACCGATGTGCTCGGCCGGGCCGGCGCCGAAGTGCACGAGCGACTGCGCGAGCAGGACCGGTGGGAGGAGCGCTTCGCCACGCTGACCGACTTCCTGCGCAGGCAGGTGGCCCGGGCCCCAGACACGCCGGGCGTGCGGGACGAGGTCGGCGAAGCCTGGGCCTGGCTCGCCCGGCACCACGGCGCGGGCACCCTCCAGGGTCTCGCCGCCCACGTCGCGCTCAGCGAACGGCGCCTGACCACGCTCTTTCGCGCGGAGACCGGACTTACCCCCAAGCAGGCCGCCCGGCTGATGCGCTTCGACAGAGCGAAGGCGCAGGTCGTAGCAGCAGTGTCCGCGCACGACCGGCCCGACCTGGCCGGGGTGGCCGCCGACTGCGGCTACTACGACCACTCCCACCTGGTGCGCGACTTCCGCCAGTACACCGGTGTGAACCCCACCGCCTGGCTTGCCGAGGAGTGCCGGAATATCCAAGCCGGCGGCCACCGCAACGGCCCAGAGTGGGATGCATGAACGCAACCGAGAAGAAGATGCGCGAGCCCAGCGTCTGGCCCACCCTCCAGGCCCACGACGCCCCCGCACTGATCGATTTCCTGGTGGACACCGTGGGCTTCACGCGCACGGCCGTATACGAGGACGCCGGCGCTGTCGCGCACGCCCAGCTCGACTGGCCGGAAGGCGGCGGCATCATGCTCGGCTCGTACAAGCCGGACTCCGAGTGGTGCGTGCCGCCCGGTTCCTTCGGCGCGTACGTTGTCACCGACCAGGTCGACGAGCTCTACGAGCGGCTCGCCGCTGCCGGTGCGAAGGTGATCCGGCCGATCGAGGACCAGGCATACGGGAGCCGCGAGTTCGCGATCGAGGACCCGGAGGGCAACAAATGGTCCTTCGGCACCTACCGCGGCGAGCCGCGCCCGTAAGAAGCCCAGCCTGTCCGCGCGTTCGACCTGCAGGTCGAACGCGCGGACAGGCCGCAGGAGGCGATGGGCCGAAACCGGCAATGCCGTCCACGAGCTCATGGACGTCGCAGCCACGGCTGGGTGAGATACCCGACCACGTCAGACCGACATGACCCCCACGCCACACGTAGACGACCGTGCAGGTCGCAGCCCCGACGCCACAAGGCCGCAAGCCCCGAACGCAGACAATCTCCACATCAACCCGACACGAACCCCCGCCCCTGAGCTCGAGAGAAACCCCAGGCCACAGCGCACTGCTCCACCAAGAGCCCACGAACCCCTTTCGACCACCCAACCATCCTCCTCACGCAAAGAGCCTGGCCAACGCAGCGACCAGGCTCTTTGTGCGTGTCCGAGGGGGGACTTGAACCATACGTACACGCCGGTGATGCGGGGCGAATTGCGGTTGCCGTAGCCACCGATTCGAAGTCCGGGCAGACGCCACCGATCATGGCTGGTCGTTCGTATGGCGGTGAGCTGTTGACCGGCTGATCGCCTTCGCCGACAACACCTCCTTCGGCGATGTCGACCGCGCGGGGGCAACCGAGGCCCTGGCGAGGGTGGCGGGGTACCGGGACCGCACTGCCCAACCTGTCAACCTCCTCGCCGATAACGTCTCCCTCCACGACTTCGCCCGCGCGCGAGCGCCCCAGGCCCTGTGGAGGGGAGCGGGGAACCGCGACCACGCTGCCCTGGGCTGGAGCGGGGCGGAGGCAAGAGCGCAGACATGGACAAGGGCAGGGTCGCAGGCGGCGGCCGAGAGCGAGCTGCCTTGAACCCGTAGAGAAAGTTGTCACTCTTCGGCTGGTCTGGTCAGTCATGCCGCGTGCTGCGGCTCACGCCCGGGCTCCAGGTCGGCCTCTCTTCCTGTGGTCCTGGCCTGGGCAGCAGCCTCGATTCGCCGCGCGAGTCGAGGAATCGTGAGGTTTGCCAGGGCGGCAGCAGCAGGCCCTTGTTCGTCTTTTTCTTTTGTAGCGGCTGCGGCGGCACTCACTGCGGCTGAGCAGGATGTTGCGGGTACGACATGAATCCCCCCGATGCGCAAGTAGTTTATGTGGAAGCGCGGCAGAAGATCGCGGATTGCGTAACCAATCCGTTTGAACTGGACAAACAATGACATGCCGCAGTGGAGCGGGCACAAGTGGAAGATGAGCGTGGGTGAGTGGCGCCCTGTCAGTGGAAGCGCGCTTGTTCCTGGCGATCCCGGCCAGCACCGCCAGGACGACCACACACGAGGACTGCCTCGAGCGTGACACGGATGTGGGGTGGGGCTACTACGGCGGGAAGGTCCACCGCTACGTCGCGGGTGTCGGGTGCCCTGGACAGCTCGGAGTCCCTGAACTCATCGCGGGACGCGAGGATTTCAGGCGAACGGGTCGCCCGCCACCCCGCTGAGGCGGACCAGCCCGGGCCTGCCCTCGTCGATGACGCGCACGTACAGCGTGTAGGCCGAGCCCGTTTCCTCGGCCTTGGCGCGGTCCAGGCCAGGACCTCCTCGGCGTCGGCGCCGGCCAGCTCGTACTCGTCCGACACCCTTGCCGACCTCTCCCAGATGTACGCCCGATAGTGGCGGCGTCCTGCTCCCAGATGGTGTCTTGCGGATCCACTTCTCGTACGTGCAAGGGGCGATCGTAGCGGCCCGGACCGCGGGCAGTCCGTTGACGTGGGGCAGTGGCCTGGGAGCGCCCCCGCCGCTACCTCCCCGAAGGCAGCATGGACGAGCTCTGTACTCCTGGGACTGGCGCAGATGGCCCGCGGGTATCCGGAGGATATCGCTGCGGAGTGCCGGATGACCGTGGATGAAGCGGCCAACTGGCGGGCGATCGTGCTGGTGCAGGCGGAGGCCGAAGCGGAGTGATGCGCTGTCATGCTGGGTGCTATGGAGTTCACGTCCGACCACTGCGCCAACTGCGACGCGCCACTTCCTGACGACCTGTCGCACCGGCCCGTGCTCTTCTGCAGCACCGGTTGCGCCCAGCTTGCCGAGTCGATCCGCTACCGGCGCAAGCTGCGGAACGAGGGTCGTGAGGACGATACCGAGGCCATGTATGGGTTCCGCATGAAGTTCCTTCAAGCTCTCGCGGGCGGCTACCGGAATATACGGACCAGGCCGGAGGTTCGGCAGGCCGTGATCGAGCGGGCTGCAGGCTCGTGCGAGATGTGTGGAGCGCCTGGTGCGGAGGTCGACCACATCGACGGTCCCTCACCGGAGCCGGAGAACCTCCAACTGCTGTGCCTGGACTGCCACCACGCCAAGACCGAGGCGCGGCTACGCCCCGCGTCCGCTGAGGAGCGCGCCCATATCGAGCATATTTTCGCCACCCGGGTCAGGCCGGCGGAACCGGCGCGGCTGTGTGACAGCTCGGAGTGGGTGGCGTCGTGGCGCGGATTGCGACGAGAGCGGGCCGCCCGGCTGCGGGCACGCGGGATAGCGGGATCCCTCCGGACCGTGCAGAAGGGTGCGAAGCCTCATCAGCGCTCCACCCCCCTCACGCAGCCGGTCCCACCGCCCCCGAGAGGGCCGGAGTCGTCCCGGACGATGCGTCCGTTGGACTTCTACCCGGCTCGCAACGGCAAGGGAATGCTCCATGCCACAGTGCGCGATGGGCGGGGTGCGTACCCGCACGAGAGGGCGACGGCCGGCGAAACCGCTTCTTGTCGGCGGACGCTGCTGCTGGATACCACGGCGGAAGCGGTGACCATCCCCGCAGGGACGCTCGTTCAGGACGCCGCCGGGATGCTCAAGGTCTG
Source organism: Streptomyces sp. BHT-5-2 (assembly GCF_019774615.1). NCBI lineage: Bacteria > Bacillati > Actinomycetota > Actinomycetes > Kitasatosporales > Streptomycetaceae > Streptomyces > Streptomyces sp. BHT-5-2. Next base: position 3,545,262 of record NZ_CP081496.1, read on the forward strand.
TCAGCGGTGTCTGGTGTCGGCCGAGCGGGAGCGCACGGAGTCGAGCATCGGCCGTGCGCGTCTTCACTTGGCCGTGGATATCGCCTGCCGCCCCCGGAAAGGCACGCTGCATATCGTCTACCAGGACGCTCCACAGAAGCGACGGCCGGAGGGGCGCAACCCCCTCCAACCGCTGTGCGGAGTCCCATTCCTCGTCGAAAATGGGCCGGTGACGACGTTTGCAGCGGGGACCACGATCGATGTCCTCGACCGGCGCCGGGTATGTGGGAACTGCGTAGCCTCCGCTGGGGGCTGGCCAGGCTAAACAGCATCGATACGACCGCTGGTGATGGGTGACGACGGCCGGGCGGGGTTTCTCGCTCTCCGGACACACCATCAGCTTCCTGCGTATCTGCCGGTGGCCTCTTGTCGACGACGGCGATATTGGGTCTGACCGCGATTCCGTCAGCGATCTTCGTGCTGCGGCAGACTGCCGACGAATTCGATCTCAACTCTCGACCGCACTGTCGAAGTCATGGCCGATCCGCCAGGGTCCAGGGGTTGGGTCGTGCACCGCGAGTTCCACGACGGTGGCGTCCGGCAGCTCTCGCTGTCGACATTCTTCACCGCGAGGGCATCGGTGTGCCGGAGGACGTAGTAAGGCCACACGTCATTCCCGGACCATCGGCTCGAGGGTTCCCCGTCACGGTGTAGGGCCTGTCCGTTGGGACAAGTGACAGGCCCTGCAGACACGCCGTGGTCGGATTCAGGCACGTAGAGCGAGCGGCCGCCTCCTCAGACCGACTCGTCCCGCCCTCCGGATCGCCTCCTGCCAGACCGATGGCGCCGTCACCGTCGTCGCGACGTGACTCCCACCTCGGACGTGACGCTCGGACAGAACCGTCTGATCAACCGCCTCAGGCGGCCCGGCGTCCGCTGCCAGGCGGCGGGAGAGATAGTGACTCGTGTGGCCGGCCTCGAGGGCATCGCACAGGGCCGTGAAGTGCTCGGTGTCGGAGGGCATGCTCAGCTGCCGCAACAGGGCGAGGGCGGAGTGCGGTTCGAGGTCTCCGTAGAAATCGTGATAGCTGCCCAAGATGGCGCGGAATACCGCGGGCTGGAGCTCGGGGAACGTCGCCGCTGTCCGGTAGACCGGGTACTTGACGGGCCAGGACACGGGGCCCGAGGCACACAGAACGCGCCGGGCACGGCGGAACAGGGGACCGCCGGCTATCCCGGCTGGCGCAGTTCCGTCCAGAATCTCTGCCAGGTCGTGGCCCACCACCTCGGCGAAGGCTGCCTCGGCCGTGGCCGGGTCCTCGAACCAGTCGACCCAGAGAGAGTAGATCACCGCTTCGGGCTCATCAGGGGCTTCCAGCCGATGGCGGTATCCCGCCCAGAACGCCTCAGCTGGCAGCGGGTCCCGGTTGTCCTTCAGCGCAGCGCGGATCTCGCAAGTCACCCAGTACTCACCGAGCAGATCCAGCAGACCGAAGGCGAGCCGCAACCGAGCAGCCGCGTCGCGGCCGCGTTCCTCCAGCGCCACGCTCGTCCACGTGTGCGCCACCTCGCTCGACGTCAGCGTCCCCGCGGGAACTCCGCCTTCGGCCCAGACACCGTCGCTGACTTGCCTGACCCCCTGCGCTTCCAGCCAGCGCCGCGCCTGCTCTATATCCCCGCAATTCATCACAGAAGTGTAGGTCCCGCAGGCAGGAAACCTCGCGGTGCCGTCGGGCGCGGGGTCCCAGCACCGGCAGCCAGAGCACTGCTTCAGGATCCTGGATCCGCCAGTTGCCGGGCAGGGCCATGCGCCATCAGCGCTGCCGATGCTGAGCAGTTGCAGCAACGCGTAGGCGTGCCAGGCCTGTCCTGCTCATTTTCCGTTGCCTCGTGCGTCTGGTGATGCTGGAGTGAGCGGATGGATCAGGACACAGTGCTGGCGGTCTTCGATCGCGAGATGCGGCAGGGCATCCGGGCCGATGAGCCAGGAGCCCGGGTAGAGCGGGTGGGCGGCGTCGTACGCCATGTCGGCGCAGACGCCGACGGCTGGAACGGAATCGTCTGGTCGGAGCTGGACGAAGCCACGGCGGACGCCGTGATCGCGGAACAGGTGGAGTACTTCACCTCGCTCGGGCGCGGGTTCGAGTGGAAGCTGTACGGGTACGACCGGCCGGCCGACCTGCCCGGACGGCTGCGGGCAGCGGGTTTCGTGCCCGAGCCCGAGGAGACGCTGATGGTCGCCTACATCAAAGACCTGCCCACGAACGTCGAACTGCCCGAGGGCGTCCGCCTGCTCCCGGTGACCGATGCTGCCGAGGTCGAGCTCGCGGTGACCGCGCAGGAGCGGGCGTTCGGCGAAGCGCGGCCGTACCACCGGCAGCTGCTGCTCGGCCAGTTGGCCGCCGGCCTGCCTCCCGCGGTCGTCGCCATGGCCGGTGACGTGCCGGTGAGCGCCGCACGGATGGAGCTGCACCCGGGTACCTCCTTCGCGAGCCTGTGGGGCGGGGGCACAGTGCCGGAGTGGCGCGGCCGGGGCCTCTACCGGGCCCTGGTCGCCTTCCGCACCCGCATCGCCGCCGAACACGGTTACCGCTACCTCCAGGTCGACGCGTCCGACCAGAGCCGTCCGATCCTGCGGCGGCTCGGGTTCGTACCGCTGGCCACCACCACCCCGTACGTACACACGCTCGACTGACCTCACGCGGAACTCGGCGCCGGCCGACGGGACGCACCGGCGGTTGGCGAGGGCGATAAGGCCGCCGATGGCCGCGAGGCGAATTGGCACCGCCGCGGAGGCGGTGGCGCTGAGAGTCCCCCAACCTTGCCCATGCCCTGCCCGGTGTGGACCTGACTGGGTCCGTCGGGCACGCCGTAACGCTTCGAGAGTCCGGGAGCAGCGCCGATTACCGATGAGGCCCTTGCCTTCGGCAGGATGGGCGCCATGACCGAGATCCACACCCCCCGTCTCCTGCTCCGTCGCTGGTGTGATGACGACCTCGCGCCAATGACCGAGATCAACGCCGACCCGCGGGTCATGCACTGGATCGACGACGGCTCGGTGCGCGACCCGGACCAGACGGCAGAGGACATCGAACGGTGGGAGGAGGAGTGGGACGAGGAGGGCTTCGGCCTCTTCGCCGTCGAGCTGCTGGCCTCAGGTGAACTGGCCGGCTTCACGGGTCTGTCCGTGCCCGAGTTCCTTCCGGAGGCGCTGCCCGCCGTGGCGATCAGCTGGCGGCTCGGCTCACAGTTCTGGGGCCAGGGATACGCATCCGAAGCAGCCCAAGCCACGCTGGAGTTCGCGCTCCAGGACCGTGGCCTCGATCGCGTCATCAGCATCAACCGGGTGGGCGACAACGCCTCCGAGAACGTCATCCGTAAGCTCGGCATGGGGCCGGAACGCGAGACGGCACACCCGGTGTACGACTTTCCGCTGCACGTTCACACCATCGATCTCACCGAGTTCCAGGCGTGAACCAGCCGAGCCGCCGGATCAGCACGAGACAGCCGCCCGCCGTCCGTACGTCCCCAACCGCATTGACCGCCACCGCGTAGGCGAAAGAGGCTGCTTTCCCGCCGCGACCTGCACTTTCACGGAACTGCGGCCGCCACACGTGGCCATCGTTGCGACCCCAGGCTCTGGCCACCGCTGGCACCCGCAGTGAAAATCACGAGAGCTGGAAGCGTGGCGCGCGAACGGCGCAGGTGCTTCTTCCTTTTGTCGATCGAATTACGGAAGCGCTAGCGACACCCCCGTCACACACGGATCTCGCGCCGATCAGATATTGATTACGTGAGTCCCACCGGCATGTTTTATCGAAACGACGTGCGATAGACATTTGCCCTGTCGCGACATGTTACCAAAGAGGGAAAAGGGAATAGGCTAATTCGCTTCGATGCCTTCCCGTTCGGCGTACATCACGGTACGATTCTCGTAACCCAGGGGTTTGCACAGGGACCTGCCTGAAGGGGTCCGTGGCCTCGTTCTACAGGTCGCTTGCGCGAGGCAAGAAATTCGGCAACGCCATTCCTCCATTTCCCCAGAAGACGCTCCTCCGTCCGCGTACCAGTAATTCTATTTTGAATCCCCGGAGGAGTGAAGTGCGTCTGTTCGACTTCGTGCGGCGCCATTCTTCTTGTTTTTGTGCGGGGTTACTACCGTCGATGCAGATCTATTTCTTCGTGAAAGGAGGAGGCATGTCAACTGAAAAGGGTACTCAGCGAAGCCTGGAGGATGACGTCGGGGAGGTCACGGACACGACGCCGAAATGGCGCCGCCGTCTCATTCGTCTCGGTGTCTACGGACTGTTCGCGGCCCTGGCTGGAACCGCGGTGACGGCCATGGCCGCGCCCGTGGCGCCGCCGCGGGCGGGTGGTACCGCTGCCGGCGCCATCATCTGTGCGAACGGCTCAGGGGCCGTGACGAAAACCGACGACCCGGGTGAGCAGGGCGAACCGGTGAAGTACCAGGCAACGGGCTCGTGCGAGGTAACGGGCGCGGAGAACGGCACCGCCATCGGCAAGTCAATGTTTTCCATCGCGCGGAACAATTGCGCGAACGCGTCGACGAACGTCACGGCAAGCGTCACGTGGCCCGACGGAACGAAGAGCTCCGGTGCGGGAACCGTGGTGTGGGTCGCCACCGCCGGCCAGGGAATCTCGGCCAGCATCGTCAGCGGCTCGATCACAAGCGGCGCCTTCACCGGCGCGCTGGTGAAGGGTGAGGGCACCGCGCCCGAGCAGGTTCGGCTCGACTGCATTACAAGTGGGACCTTCGCCGGGGCCACCGGCTCCGGTAGCGGGGCGGTGAGCCCCACCTGAGGAGTTCAGCAGGCTTGCGCCGGGCACTACCACCTGCCCGGCGCAGGTTCCAGCAACGGGATCCCGGGATCCGCTGAGAACACCGGGACCCCTCCTGCGACCGAAGTCGGTACCTGACGGAGCCGACGCAGTGCGTCCCGCCCCGCAACGCCAGCGACTGTACGCCGACGGTGCGCGTGCGCCACCTGGGGCCGAGGTGCGAAGCCGACAGTGTGCTTGCACCGAACTCGCCCTCAGTAGCACACGTCGTGGCCTGTGTTCGAACGCCCTCACCCATGACAGACGGTGGAAATCATGGAGATCTTCGCGCCCGCAACCGTACCTTCAGAGCCGCGTGAGAATCCGGGCCGCAGCGCCGAGCCGTGCACACCAGGAGCCGGCCGGCTAGCTCGACCACCGAGCCCTTGGGGCCTCCACGATCCGATCCTGCGCGGGTTCTCCGCTTGCTGCCGCCGGCTCCTGATCGCGTTCGGGGACGGAAAAGCCATCGGGGAGGGCGCGTGTTCGTGACGCTCGGCCGTGCCGCCGCCCGCCGCAGATGGGTCTTTCTCGTGGTGCCCCTGGTATTGGCCGCGTTGGCGGCGGCTGTGGCGTCAGACATCCACGAACGGCTCAGCTATGGGGGATTCATCGCGCGCGACGCCGAGTCGAACCGGGCCGCCATGGCCATCCGCGACCGCATCGGGCGTGGTGGCGCGGACGTGATCGCCATCTACCGCAACGCCCACCACACGGTGGAAGAGCCGATGTTCCGCCGTGCGGTGGAACATTCGCTGGCCACTGCGCCGAAGGGAACCATCGTCTCGACAATGACGTATTGGTCGCGCGATCTGCCCCTGCTGGCATCGAAGGACCACCACGCGACGGCCGTCCTCATCATGCTCGCCGGGTCCGACGACACCAGCCGCACGGCCAGATACCACCAACTGCGCCCAGCGCTGCGGGCAGAGGGTTTCCGCATCCAGTACACCGGGCCGGTCGCGGTGGTCGACGGAGTCGCAGAGCGGGCCCTGACGGACCTGAACCGCGCCCGGCTCATCGCGCTTCCCCTGGTGTTCGCCCTGCTCCTGTTGATCTTCCGAAGTCTGGTGGCGGCCCTGTTGCCGGTCGTCATCGGCGGGCTCAGCATCAGCATCACGCTGGGCGTTCTGGTGTTGCTCAACGACGTGGTGGAGATCTCGGCCATCACCCTGAGTCTGGTGACCGCGCTGGGACTGGCTCTCGGAGTGGACGCCGCCCTCTTCGTCGTCGGGCGGTTCCGCGAAGAGCTTGCCGGCCGTGCCGGCGTGCCGGACGCGGTGACGACCGCCTGCGCGACCGCCGGCCGCACGGTGTTTCTTTCCGGGGCCACCATGAGCGGAATCGCTCTGGGGTTCCTGCTCTTCCCCATCGGCATCCTGCGGTCGATCGGTGTCGCCGCTGCCATTGTCATCACCGTCAGCGCCACCCTCAGCGTCACCGCGCTGCCCGCCGCGCTGGCCCTCGTCGGTTCGCGCCTGACCACACGAAGGCTCCGCACGCCACGACGGAGGCGCGCGGACCCGGCGGAGGGCCCCTGGGCCGGACTCGCCCGGGCGGTGATGGCTCGGCCAGGGCACTACACGATCGGCGTCCTCTTGACCCTGCTCGTCATGACGGCACCCTTCGCACACATCACCCTCGGGTTCCCGGACCAGCGAACCCTGCCCGCCGACGCGCCGGCCCGCCTGGCTTCCGACGCCCTGCAACACGACTTCGCACTCGGCGGACTCGACGCCGTGCAGGTGGTGGTTTCCGTTCCGCACCGGCTGGACACCCCCACCGGGCAGCGGACACTCAGGGCCTGGGGTGAGGAACTCATCCGTCTTCCTGGCACCGGTGCCGGGCTCATCGCTGCGACGTCCCAACACAGCGCAGTGATCTACCTGACCCACGACAGCAGCGCCGAAGACCCGGTCACCCGCACCTTGGTGCAGCGCATCCGCGCGCTGCACCCGCCGGACGGCGGGGAAGTGCTGGTGGGCGGGTTGTCGGCGATGGCCCAGGACACCCTCCAAATGCTGGGCCGCCGACTACCGTGGGTCCTGTTCTCCATCGCGGCGTTCACCTATGTGCTGCTGCTGACGGCGTTGCGGTCGGTGGTCCTGCCGGCCAAGGCACTGCTCGTCAACGCGCTGTCCATCGGCGCCTCCTTCGGCGCACTCGTATGGATCTTCCAGGACGGGCACCTGACATGGCTGGTCGGCGCCGGCCGCACCGGCTACATCGACGTCACCCAACCTGTGACCATGCTGATCCTGCTGATCGGCCTCTCGACGGACTACGAGCTCCTTCTCCTGTCGCGCATCCGCGAGCAGTACGACGCCACCGGAGACAACGCTGTTGCGGTCGCGACCGGGCTACAGCGGTCCGCGCCGATCATCACGGCGTCCGCGGCGGTGGTTCTGGTCGTCAGCGCGATCTTCACCACCAATGGCGTGATCCTGGTCAAGGAGTTGTGCGTCGGCGTGTTCATCGCCGTAGCGGTGGACGCCGGCCTCGTCCGGGCGCTGCTCGTTCCGGCTGCCATGCGGATGCTGGGGCGAGCCAACTGGTGGCTACCTGGAACACGCAAAACTCGGCCTCAAGTGCCCGGAAATTCCGACGAGTTCACGCCCTGAGTACCGAAACACCAGTGCAGAAGCAGCCCCTGGACTCGGACACCCATCGGATCACGCCCAAGACCCAGGGACGGCGAAGAGCGCGGATGAGGAAGCAGCCCGGTTCGCACCCTGCCGGCTGGGGGCGCAGAACGCCTTCGTGCGGTTGGACGACGATGGCGGCCAAGAGGACACGCAGAACATCGAGCACGGAGCGATTTTCATGGGATAGTGCCTCGACTCAACTGCCTCGTAGGCCCATTTTCCTGATGCGGTTGATCCTGCCCTCTATCCCTCCGGGCCGAAGAGATCGCCTGGTGTACGGCACCAATAGTCGGCGGCCTCCTTGGAATACGATGCACTCATCGAGCGGAATTCCGTAGCATATTTGAGCGGATCGCCGGTGGCAGCTGTACTGGAGAGACTCCCGGCCAGCTCCTCAGCGTGGATCGATACCCGACCCTCAAGTGAATATCCGTTACGGGCGATCTTGCTCGGCGCCTACCGGGGGAATCACAAAAGCGCTAGCCTCAAACGAGAAGCCTGATATTCCCGTTCCCGTCGAAACGGCAATGGGTGCTTGGCTGCCTCTTTCCGTTGGTCGCTGTCTGAGTGGGGTGCCCATTGACACGGACCGATGCCGTCGACCGCCGCCTGGCCAACGATCCGATTGCGATCGTGGGCGTTGCCGGGATGTTCCCCAAAGCGCGGGACGTACAGGAGTTCTGGGACAACATTGTCGCGAGCCGGGACTGCTCCGAGGAGGTCCCTGAGGCGTGGTGGAGCACGGAAGACCACTACGACCCCGACCCCTTCGCCGAGGACCGGACCTACTGCCGCCGCGGGGCGTTCCTGGCTCCGGTGGTGTTCGATCCGCGGGAGTTCGGGATGCCGCCGAACAGCGTCGACTCCGTGGGCCTGGTGCAACTGCTGAGCCTGATGGTGGCCAAGGACGTGCTGGCCGATGCGGCCCGCGGACGTCGGGACTGGCTCGATCCTGAGCATGCCGGGGTGGTGCTCGGGGTATGTGGGACCAACTCCACCTTGATCCCACTCGCCTCCCGGCTGCTCGCTCCCGAGATGGTGCGGACGATGGTCGCCTTCGGGATCCCGGAGGAGCAGGCACGCCGGGTCATGCGCACGCGTCTGGCCGGCTTGCCGCCCTGGACCGAGGACTCCTTCCCCGGAGTCCTGGGAAACATCGTCTCCGGCCGGATCGCCAATCGGCTGAACCTGCGGGCCGCCAACCACACCGTGGACGCGGCCTGCGCCAGCTCGCTGGCCGCACTGCGCTCAGCCGTTGATGAACTCCTCTGTCGCCGCGCCGACTTGATGCTCACTGGAGGCTGCGATGCGGACAACTCCATCGTTCCCTATATGTGCTTCAGTAAGACGCCCGCGCTGTCACTGAGTGGACGGGTACGGCCTTTCGACGCGGAGGCGGACGGCACACTAGTGGGCGAGGGTGTCGGGATGCTGGCGCTCAAGCGCCTGGACGACGCCGAGCGGGACGAGGACCGGGTCTACGCGGTGCTGCGGGGATTGGGCAGCTCCAGCGACGGGATGGCGCAGAGCATCTACGCGCCCTGCGGTGAGGGCCAGTTGGTCGCACTGCGACGGGCGTACGAGGACGCCGACTGTCCGCCGCGGTCAGTGGGGCTGATCGAGGCTCACGGGACCGGCACCCCGGCCGGCGACGGTGTGGAACTGAACGCGCTCAGCGAGCTGCTGGGCGCACCCGGTGAGCACCGCTTCGTCGCCGTGGGAAGCGTGAAGTCGCAGATCGGCCACACCAAGGCCGCGGCCGGGATCGCCGGGATGATCAAGGCGGTGCTGGCCCTGCATCACAAGGTGCTGCCGCCCACCATCAATGTGGACACCCCCAGCCCGGCGGCCACCGGTGAGAACAGCCCGCTCTACCTCAACACCACCACCCGTCCGTGGGTGCGCGACGCCTCCCGGGAGGTGCGTCGGGCGGGCGTCTCCGCGTTCGGCTTCGGCGGGGTGAACTATCACGCCGTCCTGGAGGAGCATCGCGGTGGGGCGGGAGCGCCGGAGCACGCGCTGCACCGCACTCCGAGGGCCTGGCTGTGGCATGCCGCCGACCCGGACGAGCTGCGGAGGCGCCTGGAGCGGGAGGAAGCCCCGGACGACGGTCCGGTACCGGCCGGGCACGCCCGGGTCGGCTTCGTGGCCACCAGCACGGAACACCGCGACGCACTGGTGGCCACGGCCATCCAGCAGCTTCGGGTGAGCTCCGACCATGACAGCTGGAGCCACACGCGGGGCATCCACTACCGCCGCCGTGCGCTGCCACCAGAGACGAAGGTCGGCGCACTCTTCACCGGTCAGGGCAGCCAGTACGTGGAGATGGGCCTGCATGCCGCGCTGGCCGTGCCCCCGGTGCGGGCGGCCTTCGACATCGCAAACGTGCTCTTCCCCTCCTCCGACAGTCTGGCCCGTGCGGTCTTCCCGCCGCCCGGCGACCCGGAGGGCCGGGCTTGCGAGGACCGGCTGCGGCGCACGGCCTACGCGCAGTCGGCGGTCGGTGCGCTGTCCATGGGCCAGTACCGCTACCTGCGGGAGCTGGGGTTCGTTCCGCACGGCCTGCTCGGCCACAGCTTCGGGGAACTGACCGCGCTGTGGGCGGCCGGCGTCTGGGACGACGAGACGTTCACGGCGCTGGCCCGCGCTCGCGGGCAGGCCATGACGCCCCCGCCGGGCCGAGAGGACGCCGTCGGCACCCTGGCAGCGGTGCGGGCACCGGAGCCGGAACTCCGGCAAGCGCTGTCCATGCACACCGAACTGACGGTGTGCAACCGCAACGCCCCGAACGAGCACGTGGTCGGCGGCCCGGCCCCCGCCGTGGAGCGGTTTGTGCGCGAATGCGTCACCCGGGGAGTCCCTGCGCAGCGGCTGCCGGTCGCCGCCGCGTTCCATACCTCCCATGTGCAGCACGCGGTCGAGGCGTTCGGCGCGGCCTGCGCCGCGACCGCGTTCGCGCCACCTGCCCTGCGGGTCTACGCCAACACGGCCGGGGCAGCCTACGGCCAGGACCCGGAGGCCAACCGCCGCACCCTCGTCGAGCAGCTGTGCCGGCCGGTGGACTTCGCCGCCCGCCTGGAGGAGATGTACGCGGACGGCATCCGGATCTTCGTGGAGTTCGGGCCCAGGCACACCCTGACCGGTCTCGTGGAGCGAACCCTGGGCGAACGCGGTGTGACGGCGATCTCCTGTGACATCGGCGGCGCCGCCGACAGCTGTGCGGCCTTGAAGCAGGCCGCCGTCCGACTTTCCGTCCTGGGGCTGCCGCTGAGCGGTATCGACCGCTACGACGTCCCGCCGCGGGCCGAGCGCCCCACCCCTTCCAAAGTCGCCCGCACTCTGGAGGGCCCGCTCTTCGCCACCGTGTCCCGCCGCCCCGCCTACGAGAGGCTGCTTGCCGAGGAAGGCTCTCGAAGCGCGGTTGAGCTGCGCCGTGCCCTGTCACCGGAACCGGAGTCCCCGGCACCCGCTGTCGCCGCGGACCCGGCCGCGCGGGAGTGGCAACCCGACCCCCTCTCCCGCGCCGCCGCCGAGCATCTGGCCGCGCACACCCGCTACCTGGACGGTCAGCTGCACACGGCGGAGCAGCTGACCCGCCTGCTGAGCCGGAGCGCCGCGGACGGACCGATGGACGCGTCACTGGCCGCCGCGGTCAGGGCCGTCACCGAGCACAGCCTGGCGTTGGGGAACGCGCACACCAGGGCCGGGGAGGTCGTCGCCAGCCTGCTGCAGCTGCCCGCCGTCGGCCCCGCGTCCCTGCCGGGCACGTACCCGCACGGCGACGCACGACCGGAGCTGCCGGGTCCCCTGACGGCGGACGACGCCAGTCCCTCGCCGGCCGCCCCGCCAGCCGGTGAACCGCCTGCCGATGTGGGCGATTCGCAGGGCTCGGACAAGTCGGCGCTGGCGCAGCTGTGGGCTGTGGAAAGGGGCGACGCCGAAGACGAACGGCTTCCGATGGACATCGACGGCCTCGATCCGGAGGAGTTGGAACGGGTCTTTCGCGAAATCGTGGCTGAGAAGACGGGCTACGACATCGACATGATCGAGCCCGATATGGACATCCAGTTGGACTTGGGAATCGACTCACTGAAACAGGTGGAGATCGGCGCGGAGATGTGGCGCCGCTACCCGGTGATCAGCCGGACCGAGTTGTACCAGTTCAGCGAAGCCAGAACAGTGCGTGAGCTGACCGAGAAGCTGCACGAGGTCCTCGCCAGCTCCCGACCCCAGCTGCTGTTGTCCTTCGGCGACGGCGAACTGGGCCGGGCCTTCGTCGCGTTGCGCGAGTTGCCCGAGCCGGATGTTTGTCCGCACGCCTATCCGGACCAGCCGCACGCGCTGCTGCTGGACGACGGAGGTGACCTGTCCGCCACGCTCGACGCGGCTCTGAGCTCCCGCGGTTGGCGGACCAGCCGCCTGCGCGTCCCCTGCGCCGTCCCCGCCACGGCCGAGGAGCAGACCCGTACCTGGGGGCTGGGGGACTGGGAGGAGGCCACGCTCTCCGGTGGACTTGCCGAGGTCTTGGCCGATGCTCCCCGTCTCGATCTGTGTGTCCTCCCGATCAGTCCTTCCGCTGCCTTGCCTGCCGCCCAGGTGGTCGAACAGCTCCGGCACGCCGTGCTGGTGGCCAAGCTCGTCTGTCCCGCCCTGCGGGCGGCGGCTGCGGGCGGAAGGCGGGCCGGGCTGGTGACGGTTACGCAGCTCGACGGGGCCCTTGGCTACGCCGGGACCGGCGGCGCCCCGGCCCTGGCCCTGGCCTCGGGCCTGAGCGGATTGGCCAAGACGGTCGCCTTGGAAGAAACGAGCCTGTTCTGCCGTGCGTTGGACTTCATGCCCGGGCTGCTCGCTCAGCACGTCGGCGATGCCTTCATCGCGGAGATCACCGACCTCGCCACCGACCTGCGCGAGGTCGCCCGGGACGGAACGGCCCGCCGCACACCGTTCCTGTCCGACACACCGTTCCCACCCGAGTACCTTCGCCCGTCGTTGCCCTCGCCGCGGGAGGCGGAGCCCGCCGCTGCACGGGAAGCCGGTCCGACGACGGCACTGACCGGAGAGGATCTGCTGCTGGTCACCGGAGGGGCCTCCGGGATCACCTCCTGGTGCGTGGCCGCACTGGCCCGTGAGCACCGGTGCGGCTACCTCCTCCTTGGCCGTACCCCACTGACCGAGGAACCGGAGTGGGCGGCCGGAGCGGACAGCGCCGAGGATCTGCGTGCTGCCCTGGATACCAGGGCGCGCGAGGCGGGCGAGGATCCCGGCGATCCCGCAATCCACACACGGCTCGACGAGCATGCCGAGCAGCTGCTGTACCAGCGGCGGATCCGCACCGCGCTCGACGAGCTGCGCGCGCAGGGCGTCGAAGCCGAGTACGTCGCCGCAGACGTACTCGATGCCCAGGCGCTGGCACAGGCCCTCGCCCCGTACGCACCGCGTGTCACCGGAGTCATCCATGGTGCGGGCGTTCTGGGCGACAAGCCGCTGGCGGAGATGACCGCGGAGTCCCTCACACCGGTGGTGGACACAAAGCTCCGTGGAATCCACCACGTGCTCGACGCGCTGCACATCGACCGCCTTCGGCACCTGGTTCTCTTCTCCTCGGTATCCGGCCTCTGGGGCAATCTGCGCCAGGCCGACTACGCCCTTGCCAGCGAGGCGTTGACCCGCTTCGGCTGCGCCTTCCAGACCGCCCACCCCCGGTGCCGGGTCGTGTCGTTCGTCTGGGGCCCGTGGACCGGTGGCATGGCGGCCCCGATGCAGCGGCTCTTCAAGGAAGCAGGAGTGCCGGTGCTGACCCGGGAAGCCGGGTGCGCCTACTTCCTGGCACGGATGAGCGGCCGGGACCGCGACGCTGCCGGGGTCACCGTCGCAGGTCCGCTCGGGCCGCTGTACCGCCGGGTGGATCGGCTGCCCTCCGCGGGCCTCACCGCCTACCGAGTGCTGACCGGCCTCGGCCAGGAGCCGGTCCTGCGCGACCACCGCATCGGCCAGGTGCCGGTACTCCCCATGACGGCCGCCGCGGGCTGGGCCCTGCACATGGTCGAACGCGCACACGGCGGCAGTCAACCGGTGGTCGAGTTCCGCGACTTCCGAATCGCCCGAGGGATCTTCTTCCCCGAAGGACACCCGGAGCGGTACCGCATCCACCTGGTACCGGATCCGGAAGCGGGCCCGGACACCGTACGCGCGACCGTCCACGATGCCACCACCGCGGACGAACAGCTGCACTACGCGGGTGTCTTCCGACGGGCGGAGCGGCCACCGGAAGCGCCGCGCGAGCAGCTGCCGCGTTACGAGATCACCGAGGGACTGCACCCCGGTTACGACGACGGCAGGCTCTTCCACGGCCCGACTCTGGCCGGTCTGCGCAACGGTCGTGTGGACGAGTCCGACCGGCTGATCGTGACCGCCCGGATGCCCGACCCGCCGCTCGGCAAGGGAGCGTTCGGGGGCCGTCTCTACAGTCCGGCCTTGGCCGACCTGCTGCTCCAGGCCGCGCTGCTGGACCTGCTACGGCAAGGCGGCGACGGCCTCCTCCCGCTGCCGGTCAGCGTCGAACGGGTGGAACTGTTCTCCCCCTTGCCCGACGACGAGCCCTTCGTGATCATCTCCGCTGTCGACTCCGGGGACAACCCGCTCTTCGCCACAGGCACGCTGACCGCCTGCACGCCCGACGGACGGATCCACCAGCGCTGGAGCGGGGTGCGCGCCCTGTGGATCGAACCGGAAACCGCCGTTCGCGGCACCACCGCCCGAGCCGGCTCCCCCATCTACAGCCAAGTACTGCCCGGGACGTCATGATGGAAGAACTCACCTTCGAGGGAGTCCCCCTCGGCGAACTCACAGCCCCGCCCGGCTCCCCGCCGGCTCAGCAGTCGACCAGGCCGCCGGCAGCGCGGCCCGGCAGCAGGCCCATCACCGTCCCTCCCGCGGCGCCGGCCGCGACGATGGCCGAGCAGCTCCAGCGGGCCCACGCCGCCGTACTCGACACCCATCGGGCCATCAGTGCCTGGCAGCTCGCCCGCACGGCCATGCTCACCGGCACCGCGGAGGTCCTCCGGACAGACGGCCCGTACCCCACCGGCGACGGCCCAGCGCCGCTCCCCCGCCACGAGATCTACGACGGCACGGCAGCGGTCCTCGAGACGGCGGCCAACGCGCTCCCGGGCGACGGCACCGGCGCGATCGACCTGACCTGGCGCAACACCGTGCCGGATGCGCCCACGGCACTGGACGCCCACCCCGCCACCGGCTCCGGCGGACCGCCCCTGCCGTCACAGTGGTACGTCCGTGACGGGGACCGGGTCATCGCCGTTGTCGCCAGGCATCCGCAGGCCCCACCGTGGCCACGACGGCCAGTCCCCCGCTACCCGCGCGATCCGCGCCCCCTGGCCCGTACCTCGGTGGAACGGCTCTCCGCCGCCGAGCTGGACGCCTTGGCCGCGGGCGAGTTCGCCACGGTCTTCGGCGCCGCGTTCGACCAGCGCGGCCTGTCGGCCGAGGCCCTCCCCGCACCCTGGCCGGCCCGGCTGCTGGCCGAGGTCACGGCCATCGAGCCCCGCGGCGGCGTGTACGCACAGGGCTTCTTGCGGGCCACCGCGCACCTGACCGCGGACGAGCACACCGCCACCTGGCCGCGGCTCATCGTGACGGCGAGCGAACTCCTGCGGGTCTATGCCTTCCACCGCGGGTTCCACCTGTGCCTCCCCGGTGCCAAGACCACCCCCCTGACCGACCGTCCCGCCCTGGTCGAGCTGTTTGACACCCCCGCGCCACAACAGGCCGAACTCCGCCTGGAGATGGAGGTGACCGAACTCGGCATGGTCCCACGGCCGTACCTGATCGGCGACTGCCGCATCACCGGGGGCGGGCAGCTGGTCGCCCACCTGCGTGACCTGGGCATCACGCTCCGGGAGAGGCCGGGAGCCGATCTGGCCTTCGGCTTGGAGCGGGAGGGCTGCCGCAGAAGCGCGGCCGGGCAGTGGGCGGTGTGCAGCGAACTGGTGCCGGCCGTCGCCGCCGAGGGAAACTACAGAGCCCATACGCTCCACGACGTCCGCGACCTCCACGGCACGGCGCAGGTCCGCCCGCGGCTGCCCCGCGGCGACATGCTCATGCTGGACCGCTGCCGCCAAGCGGAGATTGGCGCCTGGCGCGAGTACCGGCCCGGCAGCTGGCTGGCCAGCGAACACGACGTACCGGAGGATCCATGGTATGTCCGTGAGAGCGGCGGCGCCCTGCCGCAGTTGGCGCTCATGGAGATCGCGCTACAGCCCCCAGGCATCTTCAGTGGGCTTCTCGGCGTCCTGGGAGAGTACCCCGACCAGGACCTGACCTGCCGCAACCTCGACGGCACCGCTCGGCTGCTGCGCGAGGTCGATCCGCGCGGCGCGACCGTCGAGCAGCAAACCACCCTCACCTCGCACACCCCCCTCCCCGGCGGCCTTATGCACCGCTACAACTTCTCACTGGGCACCGGCGGCAAGCCCTTCTACACTGGCGAGACCGTGCACGGGTACTTCACCCCTGAGCTGCTGGCACAGCAGCAGGGCCTGGACGGCGGTCGCCGTGTCCCGCCCTGGCTGGACCGCTGCCCGCCACCCCCGGCGCAGGTGCGCCACCTGGATCTGCGCGAGGACACCCGGCTGGGCCACGGGCGGATGGCGCTCTTGGAGGACACCGTCCTGGTTCCCGACGGGGGCGTGTACGGCGCCGGCTATCTGCTGTGCACCAAACCGGTGCGCCCCGACGACTGGTACTTCGAACAGCACTTCTTCCAGGACCCGGTGATGCCGGGCTCGGCCGGGGTACAGATGCTCTACCAGGCCGCGCACGCCTACGCGCTGCACACCGGTCTGGTGGATCACCTCCTGCCGCACCCGCACTTCGCCATCGCGGTCGGCGAGGAGGTGCGGTGGACCTACCGCGGACAGATCCTCCGCGAGCACCGACAAGTCCGCGGCGAAGTGCACATCCGCGAGGTGCACCACGACGGCCGAGCCGTCCGGATCCTGGCCGACGGCAGCGTCTGGCGCGACGATCTGCGCATCTACCAAGTGGACAACATCGCCGTACAGGTCACATCCGCCCGGCGGAACGACAGGGGGGAAGCGGGATGACGACCGTCAGCCACGACCCCGAGGGGTTGTACGAGGTGCTCGCGGCACTCGACCGCCCCTGCTACATCGTCAGCAGCGAGGGCCGGCCAGGCGCCACCCACCATCCCCCCGCACCCGGCTCCGGTACCACCCTGCTCGCCGCCGTGGGCCCACTGGCCCCTCAGCGGCTCGGCTCCGCGGACTTCCGGCGCCACCACGGCCTCCGCTACGCCTACATGGCGGGCGCGATGGCCGGCGGCATCGCCTCCGTGGAGCTGGTCACCGCACTGGCCCGCGCCGGACACCTGGCCTCGTTCGGCTCCGCGGGACTGCCCGAAGACCGGATCGACCAAGCCCTCGGCCGCCTGACGGCAGAACTCGCCGCCACAGAGACGCCCTTCGCCTGCAACCTCATCCACAACCCCCTCGCGCGCGCGATGGAGAAAGCCTGCGTGGACGCCTGCCTGCGCCACGGGGTGCACTGCCTGGAAGCATCCGCTTTCGTCCAACTCACCCCGGACCTGGTGCGCTACCGGGTGGCCGGACTACGCCGCGACCCCGCCACCGGGGTCCGGTCCGAGCACCGGCTGATCGCCAAGGTCTCCCACCCGCACACCGCCGAACTGTTCCTCCGCCCAGCCCCCCACGAGATCGTCGCCGATCTCAAGGCCCGCGGACTGGTCCCCGCCGAACAGGCCGAACTCGCCCGCACCGTCCCCATGGCCGACGACATCACAGCCGAGGCGGACTCCGGCGGACACACCGACCGCCGCCCGCTGGCCATCCTGCTGCCCGCCCTCATCCGCCTGCGCGACCTGATCGCCCGTGAACACCCCCACCCGCACGGTACCCCGGTACGCATCGGCGCCGCCGGCGGCATCGGCACCCCGCACGCCATGGCGGCCGCCTTCGCTCTGGGCGCGGACTACGTCGTCACCGGTTCGGTCAACCAGGCCACCACCGAGGCAGGCACCTCGCCCGGCGTGAAACGCCTTCTCGCCCAGGCCGGCCTGGCAGACTGCACCATGGCCCCGGCGGCCGACATGTTCGAGCAGGGCGTACAAGTACAGGTCCTGGCCCGCGGAACGCTCTTCCCCGGCAACGCGGCCCGGCTCTACCGCCTGTACCGAGAGCACACCAGCCTGGACGACCTCCCGGCCGACGAGTGCCGTCTGCTCCAAGAGCGCATCCTGCGCCGCCCGTTGGAGCAGGTCGTGGACGAGTGCACCGCCTACCTGAAGGCCCATCAACCCGACCAGCTCCCGCGCGCCGAGCGGGACCCGAAGTACCGTATGGCCCTGGTCTTCCGCTGGTACCTGGCGATGGCCTCACGCTGGGCCACCTCCGGACAGACCGAGCGCTCCGGCGACTGGCAGGTCTGGTGCGGTCCGGCAATGGGCGCGTTCAACGCATGGACCGCCGGCAGCGCGCTGGCCGCCCCGGAACAACGCCACGCCGCCACCATCGCCGAACACCTCCTGCGCGGCGCCGCCTTCCACAGCCGGGTCAGCCAGCTGCGCCTGTCCGGTGTACGCCTCCCGGCCTCCTGCGCCGAATACCGTCTGCCGTCGCCTTCCCCGCGGACCCCAGCGTCCGCGGGGAAGGTGGCCGCCCGCGCCACACGTCACCTGAGCCCATCCCCCTCATCCCGACTGCCCTCTGATCGGCTCCGACGGAAGCCCAGGTCTTGAAGACGTCACGGCCGGGACCCGAATTCACCAGCGGCATCACCGATAGCTGGGCCGCGCCTTCGGGCTATGCCCTGCTATCGGTAATGCTCACCGGTCAGCTCCGGGCCGTAGGCCGTCTCGTCGAGTGCCGGATGACGCAGCCCCTGCACTACGGGCCGGTCGGCGCCCGGCGTTCCAGGCCAGCGTTGGCGACAGCGATGCCGGGGGTGTTGCCCGGCTCAATCTGCAACACCACCCGCTCCAACTCCAGGGCCTGATCGACGTAGAGGGTCATCAGCTGCACCGCGCACAGGGCCAGATGTCGCCCCGGTAGGCGGCACCCACGGCATGGCCCATGTCGCGTCGGACAGATCCAAAGCTCAGCGTCCGACCACTGATGAAGGCTGTGAGCCTAGTGAGGGCCGATCGAGCTCGGCAGCTGCCGGCCCATGTGGCGGGCCGCGCTGTGCCTTCCGTTTCGTTGCGTCGCATCCTGCCTTGGAGCTTGAACCCCTGACGCGGTACCGCTCAATCCGCAGGCATCTCCATGACGGAGTCCGTGCGCGGTACCAACCACACCCGGTAGGAGGAGGTGGATCCGAGTCGTATCCCCCAGCCGATGTGAACCCCCACGCCACGTGCAGACGACGGAGCGGTCACAGCCCTGAGACCACGAGGCCACAAGCCCCGAACACACACGATCTCCACATGAACCCGACACGAACCCCCACACCCGAGCTCGGGAGAAACCCCAGGTCAGCGCACTGCCCCACCAAAAGCCCGCGCACCCATTTCGACGGCCCATCTGGCCTCCACGCACAAAATGCCTGGTCAGCGCGCCGACCAGGCATTTTGCGTGCGTGTCCGAGGGCCGAGTTGAACCTTACGCACATGCCGATGATGCGGGGCGAATTGCGATTGCCATAGCCGCCGGTTTGAGTCCTCAGCAGGAGTCGCAAGTGACGGCGGGTTGTGAACATGCGCCCGTGCCCGGCACAGGCCCGTTGATTGTCACGGGCCGACGCAGCCCGGAGGTCGCCATTCTGGCGGCATGGTCCTGGTCGCGCGACCAGCCGAACCGTCCTGCCCCCGTTACCGCCGGCTTCATCGGCACTGCCGAGTCCATCGCCAAGGTGGGCACCCGCCGAGGGGGCGACGGCGCCGGGATAGCAGGTGAGATCCTGCGTTGCCTCCCGGAGGACTACCAGCTGGCGGCCCGGTATGCCTTCCACTTCTCGAACGTCGCGGTGGACACCCCCGCTGGCCAGCCGTACGCGCGACCAGCGAGCCACCATTGCCGGCCCGCGAGGGCGCCCTGCGGCACATAGCGAGCGCCGCACCCGGGGACTGTACGGCCTGCCCGCCCCGGCTGAGGGGCGGGCAGGTGTCGAAGACGAGCACCCAGACCCTCAGGTGGTCGCAGTGCGACACCGCAGATCCGGGCACGACTGATTACCCCGTGTACGGGCGATTACCCGTGACTTCCGTGCTGCGGCAGGTCAGTAGTAGTGGCGCATGATCTCGGTGGTCCAGGTGGGCTGGGTGACGGTTTCCTGGGGGCCGAACTCGGTCATGTAGGGCTTGATGTCGAGGACGGGGGTGCCGTCGATGGCGTCCAGGCCCTGGACGTGGAGGTCGAGTCCGTCGACGTCGAGCAGGCGGCAGCGGGAGACGCCGAGGCGGTTGGGGCGGTTCTTGCCGCGCTGGGCGAAGATGCCGGCCAGGGGCCAGTCGGTGTTGCCGCGCGGGTGACGGGCGCCGGTCTCGATCCGGTCCACGGGGACGCGGTGGAAGTGGTAGACGACCTCCAGGTGGGAGAAGGCGTCCAGGCCCGCCACCGCGTCGGGACCGAACCGGTCGGCATCCAGACGGATGACGGCCCGCTCCGTACCCCAGTCGTCGTCCCGGACGTCACGCCGCCCACCGACCACCCGACCCACCGGACGACACACCACCTCGGCAGGAGTGTTATTCTCGGGCATTTCTCGAACCTTTCGCCAAAGCAGGGGAAATTCAAAGGAGTTGGCTCACCGTACCGATCAGCCAGGACGCGTCAGCGCTCGGGCCTGTGTGCGTGCCAGAAGCGGTCAAGTCGCTCCTGCAGTTGCCCCAGCAGCATCCCCAACTCGGCGTGATCGGCAGCGGATCCGTAGATCACGCCGATCGCGCCGGTCGTGCCCCGTCGCCAGTCGGTGTGCCAGGTGCCGGGCGGGGAGACGTCGACAAGGTCGATTCCGGGGAGCTCCGCAAGTCCTTCGAGGAACGATGGTGGCCCCGGCTTGAGCGGACCTCCGGGAGGGACCAGCCAATACTGGAAGACCACCGGGTCCGCGCGGCGCGGTGCAGGCTGCGGAGCGGTGACAGGCATCCCGAGCGCCAGCCGCAGGGCCGCCGCCACCATGTCGTACCCCGTGTGGCGCTGCACGATCTCGGCGACGTAGCCGCCCAGTCGCCCGTTGACCTCGATGATCTTGGGCCCGTCGGCGGTGAGCTTGACCTCGGTGTGGGTCGCACCGTGCCGGACGCCCAGGGCACGGATCGCCGCTTGCTCCAGCCGTATGACGTCCGCCGCGAGAGCGGGCGCGACGGGAGCAGGCAGGACGTGCCCGGTCTCCCGGAACGGTGGGACCAGCGGCGGCTTTCCGGTGACTGCCACGGTCCGCGGTTCGCCGTCGACGACCAGCGACTCCACGGAGACGTAGTCGCCCCGGCCCGGCCCCGTCTGCTTGGGATCCCCACGCAGGAACTCTTCGAGGACGAAGTCCCGGTGAGCTTCCCCGGCGAACTCCGCCAGCCGGGAGCGGCATTCGTCAACCGAGGCGACCAGGCAGGTGTCCACGCTTCCGGCGCCCTGCCGTGGCTTGAGCACCGCGGGCGTCCCCACCAGGGCAAGCGCGGAGGCGGCTTCGTCCGGGTGCCGGACCAGGGCGCACCCTGTGCCCTGGACACCGCTCTCCAAAAGGATCTGCCGCTGCCGGTACTTGTCGGTCAGGACGGCCGCGGTCTCGCGGGAGTGGAAGCGCAGCCCGCAGCGCGCAGCCACCGCCGCGGTCAGCCGCAGCCGGTGCTCGCTGAAGGTGACGACGCCCGCGGGATCCAGGCCTTCGGCGAGTCGGCACACCTCCGGTTCGCTGAGGTTCGTGATGTCTGCCACTTCGGCGTGCCCCGCGACCTGCCGTAACTCGTCTGCCAGAGACGGATGTTCCGACTCGCACAGGAAGACTACCCGGCACAGTCCCCGCGCCGCGGACAGGATGCGCAGGGGGCCGGCGGATCCCTGGTCGTGGACGACCAGGAGAGTGGGGAGAGCGGGGTGGGCCATGGAGTGCCTCCGTCAGGCGCGGCGGGCGGTGAGGTTCAGTCGTACGTAGTCGACCACCGGCTGGGGCAGGCGGGCGGCGACCGCGTGGACGAACTCCTCGTGGTCGGACGCGGGGAGCCGGTCAAGGTGGGAGCCGAGGACCACGGTGGCCAGGTAGCTCCACAACTGCTCGCCGGGCTCCAGCCGGGCCGGGTCGGGCAGCAGGGTGACCTCAATGTGGGTGAACCCGGCGTTCCGCAGCCGCTCGGTGGTCTCCTCGACGCCGGCGAAGTACCAGACCTTCTCCTTGTCGTCGGTCTTCCTACCGAGCACCTCCTCCACTGCCGCGTTGATCCGCGCGACATTGCCCTGGCCGCCGCACTCGGCGACGAACCGGCCGCCCGGGCGCAGGTGCTGTGCGAGATTCGTGAAGAGCGCGGCGTGATCGGTGATCCAGTGGAAGGTGGCCACGCTGGTGATCGCGTCGACCTGGCTGGAGATCGGCAGCGGCTTGGTGAGGTCGGCATGGACGACCTCGACCCGGTCGAGCCGGTCGGCCAACTTCGTGCGGAGCTGGTCGAGCATCCGGCTGGAGCCGTCGACCCCGATCACCTGGCCGTCCGGCACCAGGTCGAGCAGCGCGGCCGTGTCGCGCCCCGTGCCGCAGCCGGCGTCCAGAACGGTCTCATCGCCCTTCAGTTCCAGCCGGCCGAGCGTGCGCTTGCCCCACTGCTGGTGCGGCAGGGGAAGCGAGTCGTACGTCTTGGCGTCCCATTCACGGGGCACGGTGCTACTCCTTCGTGTCGTTCGCGGCGATCGTGCGGTCGTTCTCGGTGTGCTGTGCGGGGGCCGGCGTGCCGTTCAGGACCAGCCGGACCTCGATCGGGTGAGCGTCCCTGACCAGTCGCAGGGCGGGGCCCCCGGCGAGCCAGCGGCGCATGTTCCGGACCGCCGTGTTGCCGTCCGCGGTGGGGTCGGCGGGCAGCAGTTGGACCAGGATGTTGCGCAGTCCGGCAGGGGCGATCTGAGTGGAGTACGGTCCGCGCAGGTCGATGCGGCCGGAGGCGTGGGCGGAGACGGGTGGCTTGTCCGGGGCGGCGGTGGCCCTGGCCGGATCGGCGAATCCCAGGGCCTCCGCCGCGAGTGCGGCCAGGAAGTACTCCTGGGCGCTGGGCGCGAGATCGGCACCGAATAGCTGCTTGGGCTGATCGGACTCCGCATGCACGCCGTCGACCTCGGCGAGCACATGAGTGCCCACCTCCCACATCACCCGGGCCGCACGCCGCCGCTCCGGCACGAATGGCTCCGTGCCCGGCAGGACGGGCCGGCTGGTCAGATGCACGTCTTGGGCGGTCTGCACCACGGCCTTGATGTCGTTGGGCTCCTCAAGGGTGCGGTGGGCGCTGCCCCGCTCGCGGGCCGCCGCGAGCGCCCGCCGGGCCTGCTCGACCGGGACGTTACCCCCAAGACGTATCTCGTAGGCAAGCCTGGCCGCATCCCCGTCCCGCGCGAACTCGACGCACGGCAGCACCTCCAGCAGCGCCGGACTGCAACCCTGTTCGGTCAGCTCGGTGACGACGCTGTCCGCCACGGACGCGCCCAGCGCCACCAACAGCGAGCCGACCGGGTCGAGGCAGTCGTCCGCACCTGATCCGCACCGCTGGTCGATGCCGAAGGTTCGGGCCACCCGGGTAGAGCCGAGCCGCATCGGCTCGGTCCGCACCCTGCAGCGGTCGGCGACCGCGGTATGTGCTGCCACGCCCAGGCTCAGCTGCGCCTCCCACGAGTCCTCCCGGATCTGCTCGGCCAGGGCCTGCCTGGCGCGCAGATCGACGCCGTTCAGCATCGCTCTCCTCCGTTGCTCTGCTTCAGGGCTGTGTTCTGTTCGAGGGCCGTGTCCAGGGCCCGCCGAACCCTGCGGGCCAGCGCGTCGCCGTCCTCGACGCCCACTGACAGGCGCACCAGCTGACGTGAGACGCCCGCCTCCCGGCGCACCCGCTCGCTCAAGTGGGCGTGGGTGGTGCGAGCCGGGAGCTGTGCCGATGTGCTGAGCGGTGTGCCGTCGCCGCGGCAGGCATCCAGCACCCCGGACAGGTCCCTGACCTCCGGTACGACCTCGAAGGACAGCAGTCCGCCAAAGCCCTGGTGGGTCTCCAGGGCCCAGGGCGCCTCGTCGTACGACGGCCGGTGCACTGCTCGTACTGCGGGGTGCCCGCGCAGCGCCTCGGCGACCCGCTCGGCGCCCGCTCGCTGGGCGGACAGGCGCAGCTGCAGGGTGGACAGGGAACGTTCCAGCAGGTGCGCCGCCCAGCCGTCCACCTCGCCGCCGAGGCGCGCGCACTGCTCGGCGATCCGCGGCAGGTGCCGGTCCAGGCCGGTGACCAGGGCGGCGTCGACGTCTCCCCAGGCGTCCAGGTAGGGGGCCGTGTCCTCGATGACGACCACGGCGCCGGTCTCCAGCGGCCGCAGCTCGGCCGGCGACAGCGCGGTGTTGTCCACGGCCAGCAGCAGGTCGTTCATCTGCGCGTGGATAGCGATCTCGTTGACCGGGCACAGCCTCATCAGCGGGTCACTGAGGGACTGGGTGTACACGACCTGCGTCGAGGGCTGCACGGCGGCCGCGACCGAGTCCACGTCGGTGCAGTCGACGAACGTCACCGATCGCCCGAGGCCGGTGAGTTCCTGGTGCAGCATGCCGCGCAGCGGGTCGCAGGTCTGGTCGGAGGCGACGATGTGGCCGCCCGGGTTGGTCAACGCGAGCAGCGTGCCCATGGTGGCGGCCACGACGCCGGGGACGATCAGTGCCGAGTCGGCGCCGTGCAGGGCGGCGAAGGCGCTCTTGACCCGGCGGGCCGAGCCGTGGGCCGGGGCGGTGGGCGTCGTCATTGTCGTCTGCTGCACGGTCACCGCCGGCACACGGGCGCGTCGGACAGGCCGATGCGCTGGTGGAAGTAGTGGAAGATGATCTCCTCGTGCAGCGCCTCGCCGTCCAGGGTCGGCTTCAGCGCGGCACCGTCTGCGACCTCCTCGACCAGCCCGCGCTCCAGCAACTCCGCGAACGCCGAGGCGAACGGCTCCATTTCGAGCAGATCTGCGCCGAACCGTTCCCGGTAGCGGTCGAGGACGATCGGCTGGTTGGCCTTGAAGTTGAAGCCGAGCGCGGTGCCGATGGCCTTGTGGCCGGACAGACGCCGGCCGAAGCTCAGCGGCAGGCCCTCGTTGTTCTGCATGAACGACACGTACTTGCTGATGTCGGTGATGTTGTGCGTCTGGAGGAACTCCTCCTGGTCGCCGGTGAGCCAGCCGTAGGCCCCGGGGCCGTACGCAATCATGGTGTTGTAGTGCTCCCACTTGTTCTTCGACGTCTGCGGGATGTTGCCGCCCTCGTAGGTGCCCGGTCGGCTCCACCAGCCGCAGGGGCTGGGGTAGTAGCCCTGCTCAAGCAGGACCTCGACGGCCTCCTGACGCATCGCGTACGTCGATTCCAGGTCAGGGAAGCGGCCCTCGCGGATGAGGCGTTCGCGCACTGTGGGGTTGTTCCACACCGCCCGGTTACCGATGCCCATCTCCTCCCGGTCTGCGTTGCGCAGCCGGTAGATGGTGATGGTCGGGACGCCGAGGCCGGTGAGGATCTCCATGTCGTGGCGTACCGACTCCGGGGTCTGGTAGGGCAGGCCGAACATCATGTCGACGTTGAAAGGACAGCCGGTCGCGAGCAGGTTCTCGACGGCCTCGATCGACTGTGCCGCGGAGTGGCGGCGCTTGGTGAAGTCGTTCACCTCGTCCTGCAGGGACTGCACACCGAGACTGAACCGGTTGAAGCCCAGCTCCCGGGCCGTTTCGAGGTGGTGGCGCTGGAAGTTCTCCGGGTTGCCCTCGATGTTGAACTCGATGCCGTCCGCCAGGTCGTAGTTCTCACGGGCGTGCTTGACCAATGGCTTGATGAAGTCGGGGTTGTTGAGCAGCAGCGCCGCCGTGCCGCCGCCGATGTAGAAGGACTCGATGCGGGCGTGCGGTATCCAGTCGTAGCGGTCCAGGTAGCGGCGGGACTCCTCGATGAGGAGATCGGACCACAGGCGCAGCGCCCCGTCCTCCTTGCCCCGCGGCACCAGTCTCTTGACGTAGTTGCAGAAGTGGCAGATGTAGTTGCACAGCGGGAGGTGGAAGTACAGGTGCGCAGGGTGGCCGGCACCCGGAAACGTGCCGTATTCCGCCGCGAGTTCGTCGCCGCTGAGCCGGTCGCCTTCGTTCGAGGTGACGTTGATGTTGTACTCGTCGCGGGGGATCTGCAGCTGCGGGTTGCGGTCGAGGAGGCGGCCGAGGTTGAGTTCGAGATCGACCGTGGTGCCACCGCGGTTGGTGGTGAGGACGGACAAGGTGGTCTCCTTGGCTGTGAAGGGAGCCTCGGTCGGCTTGTGGCCGGATCCGTGGCGGAGAAGAGAGACGCCGGGACGACAAGTGTCGACAAGTGCCGGAAGCAAGGCGTCGAGCGCGACGTGCCGCGCGGGGCGCCGTCAGGTGTCGTAGTAGGCGGACATCGCCGTGTGAAGCCAGGCCGGTTCGCGTACCGTGGCCGGATCCGGCTGGAAGAGCCGCTGGTACGGCTTGACGTCGAGCACCGGCGTGCCGTCCAGCGCGTCCAGGGCCCGTACGTGCAGTGTGAGGCCGTCGACGCGGACCAGTTCGCAGCGTGACACGCCGAGCCGGTTGGGGCGTTCCCTGAGCCGCTGGGCGAGGATGCCGAGGCGGGGCAGGTCCGTACGGCCCCTGGGGTGGCAGGCGCCGGTGACGGCCGCTGACTCGGGTACGAGATGGAAGTGGAAGACGACTTCGAGGTGGGAGAACTGCTCCAGACCGATCACGGCCTCGGGGCGCAGGCGCGCGGGGTCGAGCTCGATGAGCGAGGTGACCCCGCCCCAGCCGTCGTACTCGGGCACGCTGCGGGAGGAGCGGACGACGCCGATGGGGTCCAGGCTGCAGGAAGGTGACGCTTCGTCGGGTATCGGCAGCGGCATGGGCGTTCCTTTCCGTACGGCGGCGGTCACGAGGGCAGCGCAGCCACGGACGCCAGGTCGAGCTGCTCGCGCAGGCGGCGGCCCAGGACCTCGACCTGGCCAGGCTCGACCATCGTGAAGTGGTCGCCTGGGACATCGCAGACCACGGCGCGGGCCGCGACCTCGCTCCAGCCCAGGTCGTCGGGGAGGGTGCAGTCCTCCATGGAGCGGTCGGTGACGCGGAAGACGGTGACCGTGCCGTCGTACGGCCTGATCCGGTAGGCCGCCAGGGCGTCCAGGTTGAACTGGTACATGTCGATCATGCGGCGCAGGCGGTCGGCGTCGAAATCGGCGGGCATGGTGCCCGCGGCGACGGCTCGCTCCACCAGAACCTTCGCCCTGGTGTCCCGGGTCAGACCGCGCAGCCAGTCGATATCCAGGTTCAGCTTGAGCCCGCGCCAGAGCAGCGCGCGCAGGGCGAAATCCGGGTCGCCGCTGGGCTCGACGGTGATGCGGGTGTCCAGCAGGCCGACGAGTCCGACGCGCTCGCCGCGTTCCGTCAGTCGGCGGGCGGTCTCATAGGCGAGCAGTCCGCCCATGGAGTAGCCGATCAGGTTCCACTCGGCACCCTCCGGGTGGACGGTGCGCAGTTGTTCGATGAAGCACTCGGAGATGTCCTCCAGCGAGGACAGGGGCTCCTCGCCCGGCAGTAAGCCGACCGACTGGACCGCCCAGAACGGCTGGTCGACTCCCATCGCGCGGGCGATGGGTGGGTAGAGCAGCACGGTTCCGGACACCGGCGGCAGGGCGTAGACGGGGCTGCCGCCGGAGCCCTGCTGGATGCGGACCAGCTGGCCCTGCCGGTCGGCCGTGCCGCGGCGGACGATCTCGGCCAGCTCGGCGACGGTGGCCGCGGAGAGCAGGTCGGCGGCGGTGAGGTCGATCTGGAAGAGCCTGCGCACCTCCACAGTGAGCTTGATGGCGAGCAGCGAGTGGCCGCCGAGCGAGAAGAAGTCGTCGTGTATACCGACGTCGTCGCGGCGGAGCAACCGGCGCCAGACGTCGCAGAGTTGGAGTTCCACACCGTCACGGCCAGTGCCCGAGGGCGGCACGGTGGTGGATTCCGTGGCGGATACTGCGGTGGATTTCGCGGTGGTGTGCGGGTGAGTCATCGTCTCTCTCGTCTGATGTGTCGTGGCGGATGTACGGACTGCCGATTAGGCGACGGTGGCCGGCGCAGGGGTGGCCGTGTCCGCGCCGGTCCGGCGGGCCTGGGCCCAGCGCACCGCCGGCGCCATGGACAGCCCGCCGACCAGGAACACCACGCCGAGCAGCAGCCATCCGGGCCTACCCCAGTCGATGAGGAGCAGGGTCAGCGCGACCGGGCCGAACATCTGGACGGCCCCGATCCCGGTGTTGAACAGGCCCTGGTACTGGCCCTGTTTGTCCGCGGGCGCGAGTTCGTAGCCGATCACCCAGGAACCGGCCGACTGCACAATTTCGCCGTACACATGCAGCGCCGCCGCCACCAGCAGCACCACCGTCGCCATCACAGGACCGCGGCCGGCCGACAGCGCGAAGGCCGTGCAGCAGCCGAGCAGGACGACTCCCGCCAGCCGGAAGGCCCGGACGGCCGAGCGCAGTTCGCCGATCCTCTTCGTGACGGGAACCTGCAGGGCGACCACGGCGAGAGTGTTGAGCAGGAGCAGTACGGCGGTGAGCGCGTGCGGTGCGTCGGTGTGCAGCGCGATCCACAGCGGAAGGATCACCTCAAGGATCGGGATGTGCAGCAGCATCAGCATGTTGATCACGGCCAGCAGCGCGTACGGGGTGTCCCGCAGTACCGCGAACCGCGGCTCGCCCGGGCGGCGCTCCGTCGAGGGCGGTACGGCAGGCAGCCGCAGGAACAACAGACCGCAGCCGATGAAGCTCAACGCGTTGAGGGCGAAGGTGAGCCGGTAGGCCGTCTCGGTATCCCACAGCAGAGCCAGACCGCCCAGCCCGGCTCCCGCCGAGACGCCGGCATTCGTGACGACGCGGATCTTGGCACGGACACGCACCAGGTTCTCGGCGTTCAGGACCGCCGGGATCAGAGCCTGCCGGGCGGCGTGTGCGCCGCGTTCGAAGAGCGCGTACAGGAACGCGATCACGACGAACAAGGCATACGAGTCGGTCGCCAGGTAGGCGGCGGTGGCAACGCCGGCCAGGGCGAGGAGCGCCGCCGCGGTGCCGCGGGGGCCCCTGCGGTCGGCGAGATGTCCGAATGGAACACCGGCGAACAGCCCCGCGATGCCGGCGATGCTGAGTCCGAGGCCGAGCTCGGACGGGGAGAAGCCGACGATCCGGGTGAAGTAGAGGGCGGAGCAGGTCAGGAAGGCGCCGTTGCCGAGGGAATTGACGAGATTTCCCAGAACGAGGGTGCGGGCCGGCCCTTCCTCGATGAAGCGGATTTTCATGCGGCGTTTTCCTTCTCATCGGTTCCGGCGAATCGACCCCGATAGAAGTCGCGCATCGCGGAGGCGAGCTGGTCCGTATTGCGGTAGCAGTCGGCATGGGATCCCTGGATGGTTTCCACCGCGAGGGCCCTGCCGCCCCGATCGGAGAGACGTTCGCGTTCGTCAGCCAGGATGTTGTGGCTGTCCGCGGCGGCCAACAGCAGTACGGGGATGCCCAGCCGCTCCAGCAGATCCGGGAGATGCCCGAAGTCGTAGGTCCAGCGCAGCAGGCTGCCCTCGGCCCACTCGTCTGCCACGTGCAGGGCGGGGTGGGCGTCGAAGGACTGGTCGATCAGCACGAGACTGCGCACCTTGGCCGCACCCCAGGTGACCGCAGAGATGGCCGCCACAAGTCCTCCGTAGGAGTAGCCGACCAGGTGCAGGTCGTCCGGGAGGGCGTCGGCGAAGCGGTGGAGGTCGGCGGAGAAGTCCAGCACCGAGTAGCCCCATGCCGGCCGGTGGCTGTCGCCGTGGGCGCGCAGGGAGGGGTAGACGGCCACCGAACCGCTCGGGCACAGGGCGTCGCCGAGCGGTCGCAGCTGTCCTTTGTCGCCACCGAAACCATGGATCAGGAGCATGCTTCCCGGGGCGGAGCCATCCGTCCGCCGACCGGGTACGGCGTCGTAGTCCAGCAGCTCGACACCGCTGCCGCCTCCCGCCAGCATCGGCTCGGGAAGGTTGTGCCCTTCCTTTTTGCCAGTCGTCATCGAAATCAACCCCCTTGAGAAAAGACCGAGGTTGGCGGCAGCCTCGGGCCCAGCCAGATTCCATTCCACCGGCACGGAAAGTCAATGCCGGTCCGCGTCCCCGAAAGTGGGTACGTGACACCACAAGTGAACGGGACGGAATATCTGCGAAGGGATTCTGAAAGACCGATCTGGAGGGCTGTTCCATGGGGTTCGGACTCATCCACCAGGCCGTCGCGCACCAGGCCCGGATGACACCGGGCGCCCTCGCGGTGGTCGACGGCGATATACGGCTCGACTACGCGACCCTCGACACCGCGGCCGACGCCTGGGCGACCGCCCTGCTGGCCTCCGGTGCTGGCCCAGGCACGCTGATCCCGGTCCTGTTGCCCCGCTCTGCCCGTCTCTACGTCGCCCTCCTCGCAATCCTCAAGTGCGGTGCTGGCTATGCCGCGTTGGACCCGAGGTGGCCGCGGGAGCGGACTGACGGCGTGCTGGCACAGCTGGGTGCTCCCGTGCTGGTGGCCGACGCAGAAGAGTTGCCGGAGCATTGGACGGTTTGGAGGCCGCCGGCCGACCTTTCGGCCCGGACCTGCAAGGGCGACTCCCAGGCGTACGTCGGCCCCGCGGACGTGCCCGCCTCGGTCTTCTTCACCTCAGGAACCAGCGGTACGCCGAAGGGCGTCGTCTCCCCGCACTTCGCCACCACGCGGTTGTTCATGGCGGACGGCCCGCTGGATTTCGGGCCGAGCACCGTCATGCTGCAGGCGGCGCCGGCGGCCTGGGACGCGTTCTCGCTTGAGCTGTGGGGGCCGCTCACGACCGGCGGTAGCTGCGTGACCGCGGCCGAGGACTACCTGCTGCCGGACACTCTGCGGCGGTTGATCGACGCCCACGCAGTCGATACCGCCTGGCTGACGGCATCCCTCTTCAACCTCTTCACCGAGATAGACGCGGACTGCTTCCGTGGCCTGCGACGCCTGTACATCGGCGGTGAGCGGCTGTCGACGTCCCATGTCGGCCGGTTCCTCGGCCTGCACCCCGGTATCCGGCTGTTCAACGGATACGGTCCGGTGGAGAGCTGCGTGTTCGCCACCGTGCATCCCATCGCCGGGCCGGACTGCGAGGCGAAGTACGGCGTTCCGATCGGCCGTCCCGTGCCCGGCACCGGCGTCCACATCCTGGACGAGGAAGGCCATGAGTGCCCGCCCGACACTGTCGGCGAACTGTGCATCAGCGGTGCCGGACTGGCACAGGGCTACCTGGGCGATCCGGCCCTGACGGCCACGCGCTTCCAGGAGCGCCTGGCCGATGCCACCCGCCTCTACCGCACCGGCGACCACGGATTCCGGGACGCCGACGGCGTCTTCCACTTCACCGGTCGCGCCGACCGTCAGGTCAAGGTCCGCGGCTACCGCATCGAACCGGAGGAAATCGAAGCCCACGCGGGCCGACTGCCCGGCGTCTCGCACTGCGTCGCCATACCCGTACCCGGCGAACTGGGCAACTACGACCGACTCGCGCTGTTCTACACGACCTCCGGCGAGGACCGCAGCCCCACCGACCCCGCCCTGTTGCGCCGTTCACTGGGGCTGAGGCTTCCCCCGCACTCCGTCCCAGACGTCGTATGCCGTGTGGACCACCTACCGGTAACGGCGAACGGAAAGATTGACCGCTTGGGACTTCTGGCCACACTCGCCCCCTGAGCGCGGCACGCCATAGGCAATCTCCGCCCCGTCAAGACCAACCCTCAGAGAGGCACCGCTCTCATGCCTGTGATCACCTTTCTCTCCCCCGCCCCGAGCCCCGGCCGACCCGCTCTCGCTCAGCTCGCCAAGGCGGTCACCACACTGCTGCGGATCCCGGCGGAGCACTGCTGGGTGACCTGGCAGCGGCTCGACGCCGACGCGGCACACCGCCCGGACTGGGAGCGTGCCGCCGGTGGCGCGTGTGCCCCCATCGGCTTTATCACGTGCAAGACGACCTATCCGCGCGAGACCGTGGAGCGGCTGCTGGCGCTGCTGCGCGACGAGTTGGGGACGTTGTTGGGTGTGTCGCGCGAGGAGATCTATCTGACCGTACGCCGGGCTGTGCCGGGTGAGTTGCTGGTCCGTGGTGGCATGTGGAGCGGTGACAGCGCCCCTGCCGAGGTGGTGTGTCATCCGGTGGGTCGGGTGGTCGGTGGGCGGGGCGAGGTCCGGGACGACGACTGGGGTGGGGAACGGGCCGTCATCCGTCTGGATGCCGACCGGTTCGGTCCCGACGCGGTGGCGGGCCTGGACGCCTTCTCCCACCTGGAGGTCGTCTACCACTTCCACCGCGTCCCCGTGGACCGGATCGAGACCGGGGCCCGTCACCCGCGCGGCAACACCGACTGGCCCCTGGCCGGCATCTTCGCCCAGCGCGGCAAGAACCGCCCCAACCGCCTCGGCGTCTCCCGCTGCCGCCTGCTCGACGTCGACGGACTCGACCTCCACGTCCAGGGCCTGGACGCCATCGACGGCACCCCCGTCCTCGACATCAAGCCCTACATGACCGAGTTCGGCCCCCGGGAAACCGTCACCCAGCCCACCTGGACCACCGAGATCATGCGCCACTACTACTGATCCAACTGACTGCCACTGACCAACATCGCTTGTCTGCACACCGGAAGGCCACGCCAGGGGCGTTGTGGTCGGCAGCCGGGGGCGCTACGTGGCGTCCAGTCACCGCGCTGTGCACGCGAATCACCGGCGGCTGGTGAGGCCGCTGGGACGCCGTCGTGCCGCGGTCCTTGCTTGGGGAGGCGGAAACCTTGCCGACCTCGTGACACAGCTGAGGTAGGCGCTTCTTATCGGGCTCCACCATCAGGAGCTCCCGCTGACGGAGGTCGTCAAGCTGATCGAGCTGGGCGACGGCGACTCCCTGCTCCCCGCACCTGTTCGTCCGTACGACCACAGAGATATGGGGAGGACGTTCGACGAGCTCCTCGACGCCGTCATGCAGTTCTCGTGACATCCTCTGGAACTCGCAAGGTGGCGGTAGAGATGCTGTCAGTCTTTTCAGCCCGTGGCTCGCAGCCTGTTCGAGCTGTCTGTTCACGTGAATCGTGGTCGCCGAAGAATACCGGCCGCATGCCTTCAACTCATAAGGCATGTATCAGAGAACCGAGTTTCCTCCGCTACGGAAAGGCGTGCTCTGTTCCAGAACTGTTGCAGCAACTCTTCCGAATGGGAGGAACTCACGCTACCTGAAACATCTCTCCAGGAACGGCGTCCGCGACAGCACGCAATCCCACTCCCCTCTGGGCCTAGGCTGTACGGCCAACAGTAGACATCCCGCCGCCGTCGATAGTCAAGCGGATGCGCAAGTATCGCCGGGGTGTTGCCGAGCGGGAACCGGGACTGCACCGGTATCGGATCGGGAAGGTCCGAGCAGACGCTGCCCGTATGCGAGCTGCCATCTGTGATAGCCGGCCGTGGGTTCTCATGGGCCTCACGCACCTGCTGACCACGCGATCCTCCGCCGAGATCGTGTTCGTGTCGGCCTCCGCTCTCCCTGAACCGGGAGAGGAGGTCGATGTGCTGTTCGTCGAAGACGGGCCGATGGTCCCTGCAGTGGAAGAGTGGTCACAAGCCGACGGGCGAGACGCGAGCACCGTCGTCGTGAGTGCCGAGGTGACGCCCGATGAAGTGCTGCGGCGGGTATCCGAACTGCACGCCGTCCACCCGTCGCAGGCTGACCGCTCGGTGGATGCACTGTCTCCGCGCGAACAAGAGGTGCTGCGCTTCATTGCTGCCGGAATGACCCACGGCCAGGTCTCACGACGCATCGGGATCAGCCAGCACACCGTCGACACATATGTCAAGAGGGTGCGCTCGAAGCTCAGCGTCGGAAACAAGGCCGAACTCACCCGCATTGCCCTCAGTCTCAGTCCCTCATGAGGGGAGGCCGTAGAAGCGCCCTTGGGGGAAATGGTTCCCATTGCAGGGCCTTTACGGAGAGTGAAGCCGAATCGTTCCGGAACTGCACACTGGAGGAGCCTCGGGAGAATGTCAACTAGGCCATAAACCATCGGAACCAAGGGCTCCGAATTCGCCTCTGTATTATCTGTGTTGTCACGAGGCCAACCTCTTATGATCGGGTGACAAGGCCCAGATCAGAGTCTGGTGACCAACAGGGGGGGCAGGTATCCGTGTCCGGGAAGAACGGAGCCCTACGGTTCAACATCCTCGGAGCGCTGGAGGGCTGGCATGGAAGCACCCGGCTACGTCTGGGGGGAGTGATCCAGGAACGCATACTCACGACTCTGCTGCTCGAACCGGGCAGGACAGTGCCCGTATCCAGGTTGGTGCAGGCCGCATGGGACGAGGATCCACCCGCGACCGCCACGCACCAGACCCGCAAGGCCGTCGCCGACCTGCGTCGACGCATCCCGGACGGCAGTCGCCTCATCGTCACCGACGGCCCCGGCTACCGGGCGATGCCGGGCGACCATGAACTGGACCTGATCGAGTTCGGAACCCACCTGACGGAGGCCGGCGGAGCAACCGCTGCGAACAACCCCGCGCACGCGGCCGAGGAACTGCGCCGGGCACTTCGGCTGTGGCGCGGCCCGGTTCTGGAAGGCAGGGGAACTGCGCTGATCGAGGCCGCCTCTACCATGCTCGACGAGCGCCGACTGGCAGCGGCCGAGCGCTTCTTCGACATCCGCCTCGGCCTCGGTGATTCGGCCCAGTTGGTGGTCAACCTGCGCGACCTCGTCACACGCCACCCCACGCGCGAGACCCTCCGCGGACAGCTGATGCTCGCGCTATACCGTACCGGGCGCCAGGCCGAGGCCCTCGAAGAGTTCCACAGGGTCCGGAAACTCCTACAGGAGGAACTCGGAATCGACCCCGGACCGCAGCTGAGCGGACTGTACGAGGCGATCTTGCGGGAAGCCCCGGAGCTGGCGCCTGCGGAACCACTGCCCCCGGCTCACCCGACGCAGGCTCAAGAGCCACCCGAAGAGCCCCCCGCGCCCCAGGCGGACAAAGCAGTGGTCCCGTGCACTCTTCCATCCGACCTTGTTGATTTCACCGGCCGCCGGAAGGAACTCGACGCACTTCTCGCCCGCATCACCGCCGGCAAGGAGCGCGGCGAGCGGACCAGCCGGATCGTGGCCATCGACGGAATGGGAGGCAGCGGAAAGACTTCCCTCGCCGTACGGGCGGCCTACCAAGTGGCGGGCGAATTCCCCGACGGCCAGCTCCACCTTGACCTGCGCGGCTTCACGCCCGACGAGTCACCGGTGCCCCCCATGACCGCCCTCGGCGTGCTGCTCAGAGCAGTCGGTACCCCCGGGGACCGCATACCCGACGACATTGAGGGCCGCACCGCACTGTGGCGCTTCAGCCTGGCCGGCCGCCGGTTGCTGCTTCTGCTCGACAACGCCAGGGACATCGGCCAAGTCCTGCCCCTGCTGCCCGCCTCGCCGGGGTGCCTGGTCCTCGTCACGAGCCGAGCGAGGCTGGTCGACCTCGACGGAGCCGATTGGCTCTCAATCGGCCCGATGTCCCGTGAAGACAGCCTGTTGCTGATCAAGGAAGTACTCGGTGCGGCGTGCGTGGCCGCTGAGCCAGAGGCAACCGCAGAACTGGTCCAGTTGTGCGGCCGCCTGCCCCTCGCATTGCGCATCGTGACTGCCAGGCTGCGCAACCGCCCACGATGGACAGTGGAATACCTGGTGGACCGGTTGCGAGACGAGACCCAGCGGCTGGAAGAGCTGAGTGCCGGTGAACGCAGCGTCGCGGCTACCCTGCACCTCTCGTGCCAGGCCATGGACGAGGAACACCGCACCGCCTTCCGTGTGCTGGGCCTGCACCCGGGCCCTGACATGGACATGTACACGGCGGCCGCCGTGCTCGGCTCGGATGTACGGGACGCCGAGGACGTACTGGAGCGGCTGCTGGACGTACATCTTCTCCAGCAGCCCGCCATCGGTTTGTACAGGCTCCACGACCTAGTGCGCACTTTCGCCCAGAGCCGTCGCCACCCCGCCACCGAGCAAGAGGACACCGCAGCCGTCCGCCGTCTTCTGGACTACTACGTGACCGCTACAGAGACGGCGTGCGCCATGCTCTTCGCCGGCCGCGAAAACCGCGCCACCGGCATACCCGACTACCTCGGTGAACTACCGCCCCTCACCGATACGGCAGCCTGCACCCGCTGGTTCGACCGCGAACACGACAGCTTGACCGCTGCCGTCTCGCTCGCCCACCGCAGCGGTCTCGACCGTCACACGGCATGTCTCACACGCAACGTCGTCTTCTGGCTCAACGCCCGCGGGCAGTTCAAGGAGTTCAGGGACCTCGGGCAGATCGCAGTCGATGCCGCACGCCGGGCTGGGGATCTGGCGCTGCTCGGCATAAGCCTGTCCAACCTTGGCGTGGCGTGCTGGAAACTGGGCCTTCTCGACGAGGGGCTCGCGGTGGCCACCGAAGGGCGTGACATCGCGGTGGGTTTCCGTGATCGGCACACCGAGGCGCACAGTGAGTCCACGATCGGGCTCTTGCTGACCGTGCTCGGACGCCATGCCGAAGCTCTGCCGCATCTGGAGCACGCGATCGCACTGGAGCGGGAGTTGAGGGTGCCGAGGGCTGAGGCTCAGACCCTCACCAACCTCAGCACGCTGTATGCGCAGTGGGGCAGGTACGAGGAGGCAGCCGATGCAGCACGTCAGGCCCTGGAGCTCCACCAGACCTTCGACGACCGCAACAACCGTGTGATGGCGCTGACCGACCTGGCTTTCGCTCACGTTGGCCTTGGAGCATATGAGAAGGCCGACGCCTGTCTCGCCCAGGCCCGTGGGCTGTGCGAAGCGTCGAGTGCCCCGGGGGACGTTGCTCTGGCCCTGGCACTCTCCGCCGACGTGGCCGAATACCTGGGCCGGCGGTCGGAGGCGTCCTGCTTCGCCGACCAAGCGCTCGAACTCGCGAAGGCGAGTGGCAGTCCGACGCGGCAGGCGAAGGTCGAGAACCTCGTCGGTGGACTGTGCCGGTGCAGGAACGAGCACGACAGGGCCCTCTCCCTGCACACCCATGCCCATGAACTCGCCGCCGCGATCCAGTACCGTGCGGAAGAGGCGAGGGCCCTGAGCGGAATGGCCGACGCGGCGAAGGCACTCGGTGACTCCGCCTCGTCGGCCGAATATCGTGCGGCGGCGACTGTGCTGCTCGACTCCTTGGGCTGACCCTCACTCCTTCTCGGTGACCGTTTCACGGTGTGGCCCACCCCGGTTGCTGGTCGTCAGCGACGATACGATGAGTGCGCTGTGCGCCATCCGCCAACGGCCCGGCCATCGCGTCGAGGCCGAGAACCAAGACCGCCGCCGAGAAGATGCCGATGAGCCCGGCCAGCTTCCTACGCATGTTTCCTCCTTGGTGACTGGGGCTGCCGCTGGGTCGTCACCCATGCTCGTCGCGGCCCTTCCCGTCCCGGTCCCGTCTCGTTACCACCTCCCGCCGACCGCGTTCCCGCTCACGTGTGGATTCGTCGCCCACCTGCGCCGCACGTCGGTAAGCCGCTCTTGGGCCGCCCGCGGCGAACCGCCTCGGACAATGACCTCGACATGCTCGGAAGTGCCGTCACTGGCTGCTGCGACGCGAGCGTCATGGACGTGGCTCAAGCCGCAGATGTCGTCCAAGGCCGCCGCCAGATGCGGGCCGGTGCAGGGGACCGACAGGCGGGTGAGGGCAGCGAAGGAGGCCGGAGCCGGGCACCGTGGCGATGAGCCGGTCAGTGCGGACAGAACGTCCTCCTCCGGAGGCCATCCGGTGGCCGCGTGCATCAGGCGCCGGATCGCGCTCGGCGCCGGCCGCGCCGCCGATGCAGCGATCCGAGGACCGCGCTCGGTGACGACCACCTCCGTGTGAGCAGGCCCGTACTGCAGGCCTGCCAAGTCCAGGAGGGCTCGTACGGCCGTCCGGATCGCCGTTCTGTCCGCCTCGGACAGCGGCGCCGGATACAGCAGACCGGCGCCCGAGTCCGCCCTGACGGTCATGCCGGTCACCTGATGCATGCCCTCCCGCGTAAGCGTGTCCACGCTGATCCGTGGCCCGGTCAGGAATTCCTCGACGACATACGGCCCGGCAGGAGCATCGGCCGCCCAGGCGTCGAGGTCATCCCCATCGCGCAGGACGGTGGTTCGCGGTTCGATCCCGGCCTTGACGACCACGGGCGCAGTGAACTCCTCGGCCAAGGTACGGACGGCCGCCACGTTCGGGACCGACTTGGCCCTCACGACGGACACTCCGGCCTGATTGAGGATGCGCCGCATGAACTCAGGACCACGGAGCCTGCGCAGCGGCTCCGCACGCGTCGGCGACAGTTCCAGGAGGGCGCGCTCGACGGCAAGGCGGATCGCCTCTTCATCGCCGAAGTACAGGATATGGGGGATCTCATGGGTGACGGCAGTCTTCACCAGTTTGGTGAACAGCCTGTCCGCATCCTGGAAGTCGGCGCGCACCCGTCGTCGGTAAAGCTGTTCCTCGTCCAGCCGGCCGTCCGCGAGACCGGTGACCGACCACGTGTCCAACCCGGCCGCCGTTGCTATCG
Organism: Streptomyces sp. BHT-5-2; assembly: GCF_019774615.1. Classification (NCBI taxonomy): domain Bacteria; kingdom Bacillati; phylum Actinomycetota; class Actinomycetes; order Kitasatosporales; family Streptomycetaceae; genus Streptomyces; species Streptomyces sp. BHT-5-2. The sequence goes on from NZ_CP081496.1 coordinate 3,583,549, forward strand.
CGAGAACGTGGGCCTCCGGCTCCACCAGGAGGAGCCTCTTCTCTTCCTTGCTCACTACTTCCCTTTCCGCCGGCGTTTCTCGGCGTCGTCCGCTACCGGGTGAAGAATTGGTGCCGGTTCCTCGGGGAAGCCGAGGAATCATCCGGGCGGGAAGAGCTGCGACAGGAACCGTGAGTCCTCGAACGGGATGACCGAGAGGCCAAGAAAGACAAGAACCATCCTCGCCCACGGCACCGTGGCCACCGGATTGCGGAACTGGCAACGCAGCAGTGCCGATGGGAAGGACAGGGTGTCCAAGAAGACGTGGACCACCAGTACGAGCACCACGGTGCGGGCAGCCACGAGCTCGGGATTTCGCGCTGCAGCACCGATGAACGGCACGACGCTTGCGGGTGAGGTAATGCTGGCAGAGGTGGCTGAACGTACCCCGAGCAACCCTTCGAATCGGACACGTCCAGAAGCGCCATCACAGCTAAGCGTTCCGCTCGCGCCAGGGGCACATCGTCTCCCGGGAGCTTGATCCGGTCGTTGGGCTCGTCGAGGTCCCGCATCAGGAGCCTCTGCCGTTGCCATCGGTGAGCTTCCCCTCGCGGTGCCATGGATTCTCATGCGGGAGAAGGCCGTACGCACGTCGCAGGATTCAGTGACACCGGTTCAGGGGACAAGGGGTCACAACCGACGGAGGGGCCGTGCCCACTGCGATTCAGCCGGCGGAACGCCGCAACTGTGCTGCTACTCGCGCGGCAACGCGGTTGTCCGGTGGAGGAGGCTGTCCAGGCTGCTCGCGCCCATGTCCACGATCGCGCCTGGCAGTTCCTGGAACGTAAAGCGGATCTGATCCGCCGTCTGCAGAAAGTTGGTATCGACGATGAACGGGCCGCTGCCGCGCCGCAGTGGGCGCTCGACGTTGAACTGTTGGTCAGCGGATAGCTCACCTATCAGCAGAACAGCAGGAGGCGGCAGGAAGCCTGAGGGCTCATCCCAGCATGGTCCGCAGCCATGGCGAACTCCCTTGCGTTGGCGTGGATCTGGGGTGTCGTACTGCCACCGGGTCATCCAGGCAGGTGCTATGAAAGGGCGTGGATGACCGGCTGCCGTCGGACCCAAGCGGTGACAGCTACCGCGGGTGGCGTGCCACCCGCTCCTGCAGCCGATCCGCGCGAATGGCTGAACAACGCCGGTCACGATCAGGTGCCCCTGGCCGAGATGCGCCGCCTTCACTATCAGTGGGTGCGGCTGTGCAGGCCCCGTGCGGCGAGGTAGAGAGGACAAGGTGCGAGGCAGCACGTGGGGACCCTTGCGGAACTCCTCGGTGCCGCCTGCGCGGATGGGCGTGCCATTCCTGCGTTCAACGTCGTTGACGACGTCACGATGTGGGCCCTCCTGCTGGCAGCGGAGCGCACCAGCTCGATGGTGATCGTGCAGATGTCTGTGCGTACGGCCGCGTTCTCGGGCCCCGCCTATATGGCCAGCCGGTTTCGCCGGCTCAGGGAGGCTACCGGTACCGAGGCGGCCCTCCATCTCGACCACTGTCCGGTGCCCCGCCTCACCCAGCAGCGCGCCATCGTGCTGGAGGCCCTCATGGCGGTGGAGGGCTTCGTCGGCGCCCAGGCCCTGCACAACCGGCTGACCGGCGACGGAACGCCGGTCGGCCTGTCCACGGTCTACCGCACCCTGACCGCCTTCGCCGAAGCCGGCCGCGCCGACATCGTCCGCGACAGCAACGGCGAACGCCTCTTCCGCTACCGCCCCGGCCCCGACCACCGCCACTACCTGATCTGCACCGCATGCGGCCTCAGCCGGCCGGTCGACTCGGAGCCCGTCGAGACCTGGGCCGAGAAGATCGCCCGCACCTCCGGCTTCGCGAACGTCCGGCACACCGTCGAACTCGCCGGCCTCTGCCCGGACTGCAATCAGGAGCAGGCGCGCGGGCGATGACGACGCGGGCACGGGCGGTCGGAGCGGACCATATGAGGTGGACCAGCGTGGCCATAAGGGGTGAGGTTGTCGTCAGCGACGACGTCGGAGATGCCGATGCGGCCGCCGGGGACGAAGGCGCGGCAGACTTCGGCGAAGACCGCGGACTCATCGGTGGACAGGTTGATCACGCAGTTGGAGATGACGACGTCAATCGTTTTCGCGGGCAGGGGGATGGCTTCGATGGTGGAGGACGTCGATGCCGCCGCCGGAGCCGAGGCCGAGGACGCGATCGCCGTTGTGAAGGTCGGTGACGGCGGTGGGGTTGCCGCAAGCCGAGGGAGGCGGGGAAGGAGACCCTCGTGTCCGGCTCAGCGGTGTCCCAGCACGCTTGTGCGGCGGGTCAGGACGGCCTCACGTATCGCCCGGAACGATCCCGCGGAATCGCAGGGTCTACGAGTTGCCGTACCACGTCGCCACACACGCCCCAACAGGTCCGAAAGATAGGCTTTCACCCCTTCGGTGGTGGAACTAGGCTGCTCCGCCACTGGCCGCAACGCTATGGAGGAAATTTCGTGACGAAGGTGACTGAAGGTACGTACCTCCTCAAGAACGAGGCGAGTGGCCTGTACCTGGGCGTGCGCAACGGCGACGACGGCTCGGCAGTCGAACTACAGGAGCCGGCGGCAGCGCACTGGCAACGAGAGCGGCAGCTCTGGACCGTCAGGGGCGGGGCAACGGAAAGTTCCACCCGGACCGGTGGCGGAGTGCCGATTCCCTGTACGAAGATGTGCGCACCTGTTCACTGAGGAACGTCTACAGCGGCCGATACCTCCGCGTCCCGGGCGACAATGCCGGGGCTTCGGTGGAGCAGTGGAGCCCGAGCCCCAACAATGCTCTTTCCTCCTTCGACGAGAAAGCGACCTGGATGGTGGAGGAGCCGCCGACGAAGTATTGGGACCTGAAGGGCCTGCTGCTGGGCAACATGGGACAGTGCTACTACAGCTACGTGCCGGACGACCGGAAGGACGCCGGGGCCCCCGTGTCGACTGACACGAAGTCCTTTGCCCTCAACAGCGGGAGCTGGCTCTTCGAACCAGAATCCGCCACGGGGCGCCCGGAGCAGGGCGGCGAGCAGATCGGCAATCGCATGGATGCCTAGCACGGGACGTAAAGGGCACGTTCCGCCGCGAGCTGCTGACGGGCAACAGGGCGACGGCCCCTCTCATGGCGGACCTCTTCGACCTCACCGTGCGCTTCTACGTGGACCGAGGTGGCCACAACAAAGCGGAGGCCACCTTCCTCCGGCGTGGCTCCGGTGCCAAGCCGCGCACCAGCGTCACCGACTACACACTCCATCTGACCGGTGTGCCCAAGGCCGTGGAATTCAACGCGCAGGGAATGGAAGGCAGCATCATCGGAGACCGGTCCGGCGGCGACCCGACCACCTACACGTCGCTCAAGGAGTGGATCGCCGACCAGCGCAGTGGTGTGTCGTTCAGCGGCTGGTTCGGTTTCCGCCTGTCGGCGCTGGGCTGCGTGGAGGGCACCAACAAGCCGCTGCGGCTGGTCGATGCACAGCAGCAGACGGTCGGTAGGGCCACAGCAGCGCCGTACACCGTCGAGGAAACGTCGGCGTTCCACTTGAGACAGGTTTCCGTACGTACTGCCCAGCAAGGCCAGCAGTCGGTACTCCGTCCGGCCGCGGAGCCAGGACAAGCCGTGGTCGAAGTCGCTGTGTACCGTGGTCACTTCGGCGTCCGGCCAGCGCTGCTTGATACGGCGGGCGGCCTCCCGCAACGGCTGGGCGCACACGTCGACGCCGGTGTATGCCGTGAGTCGTTGTTCGTGCGCCAGGCCTCCAGCAGCAGTGTGGCTTTGCGTGCGTTCCCCGCCCCCAGGTCCACGAGCTCGGTGGACCCGGCGTGGCGGATGATCTCCTGCCCGTAGCGGTGGAACAGTGCCGTTTCCGCCTCCGGGAGGTAGTACTCGGGTAGGCGCATGATCTCTTCGAAGAGCCGGGACCCGGCCTCGTCGTACCCAAAGCGCGTCGGGAGGGTCCTGGGGTGCGCCATCAGGCCGCTTCGCAATTCCTGCGCGGCACTGTCCGCAACGCCGGCGAGGCTGACCTCCCGCACCCACCGGGTCACGGTGGTGCGGTGCACCCCGTTCCCGCCGGCCAGGTCGCCGGGCCGCTGGTCACAGCGCAGCACGGCCAGCACGATGCCGGCGATCTTCCCGGCGGGCAGGGCCCGCCACCTGGAGCCGATCTTCTTCAGGTGGCCGCGTATCAGGTCGGCGAGATAGTTCAGGGTTGCACTCGACAGCGGCAGGCGGCGGTGTAGACAAGACCGTCGGTGCCCTTGGCGTGAGGGTTGTTTTTCTTCACCTAAACTCAACTGCCGCCGAGGACCCTACAGTTACGCCATCGCGGCGCATCCCGCCAACTCGGCTACGGGCGTGCGGTGAACTTCCCGTCAGGGCGTTTGTGCAGCCAGCCGCGGTCCGCGAGCTTGACCAGCTTCGCCCGCAGTGGCTCCAGCTTCCCGCGCACCTCCACCTCCAGACCCAGCTCCTCACCCACTGCCCTCACCTGCACCGGGCCTGCGGCGGCTCGCACGATCGACAGGATCCGGCGGTAGTCACTGGGCAGCGCGGTCTCGTCCGGGCTCTCGCTGCGGTGCGGGATCAGCAGCACCGCACGCCCCGCTACCCGCGCCTTCACCGGAACGTGCGCTACGGCGGCTTCCGCCTGGGCCAGATCCTGCTCAGCCGGCCGCTGCAGGACCCGCTCGGCGGTCACCAGCTCCTCCCGCTCCGCCTGGACCTCCTGAAGCTGCTTACCCAACTCTTCGGCGAGGGTGTCCAGCTCGCTCCGGCGAGCCGTGATCCGCTCGAGCTCCGACTCCCAGCGCCCTCCCCGCGACCTGACGGCGCATCCGCACCGCGACGGATCGTAGGCGGACCCCCACGGCAGGCGCAGCGAAACCCGAGAACCCCCGCCAGCCGCCCAGCCAGATGATCCCCACCGTGGACACCAGCCGCCGACCAGCGCGAGCACGTTGAAACCCCCGCACACCAGACCCGTGACCTGCAACTTCACGATGCACACCGCTCAGTGGAAGTTCGCCGGTCGATCGTGGTCGGCGTGGATCCGGATCCTTCCCAGCAAACGGCTCTGGCCTGGGCAGCGGACCAGGCGGCCCGACGCCGGATGCCACTGTGCCTGGTCCACGCCGAGGGCGTACCCACCGGCGGCTACCGGAAGACGGCGGTACGGCCGTCATGGGAGGAGTGGAACCAGTCCCTGCACCAAGCCGGCGAGCACGTGCTCCAAGGCGCGGTGGCGTTCGTGGAGGACCGGCAACCACAGGTGCGGCTCTCGGCTCTACTGGCCGAGGGCAGGCCGGCGTGGGTCCTGCGGGAACAAGCCCGCGAAGCCGCCGAGGTGGTACTGGGTTCCCGTCACCTGGGCCGGGTGAAGGAAGTCTTCAGCCCGTCCTCCGTCGCACTGCCTGTGATGGCGCACGCCCCGTGCCCGGTCGTCGTGGTACCCGAACCGGAACACGTCACCCAGGAACGGCCGTATGTCGTCGTCGGGGTCGACGGCAGCGCGCACTCGGCGGCCGCCGTCGACGTCGCCTTCCAGCAGGCCGCACTGCACGGCGCCCGGTTGCGCGCCCTTTACGTGCGAAGACCGGAGCGGTTCCGTGACCGGGATGAGCAGGCCGCCGAAGGCGCATGCCGCATCCTCCTGTCCGAGACCGTGGCCGGGCGTACCGCGACCTACCCCGAGGTGGAACTGCACCACGAGGTCATCCTCGGTCACCCGGTGGAAGAGCTCGCCAAGGCGGCAGCCCACGCCATGTGCCTGGTGGTGGGAACCCGCGGGCACGGCGGCTTCACCGGCATGCTGCTCGGCTCAGTCAGCCAGGGAGTGCCCCGTCATCGCCGTACCGCAACCCCGCAAAGACGGCACCTGATACCGGACAATCGCTCAGCGCCGAATTGTGGGTGGGTTCATCCTGGTCGGAGATTCGAGTCCCTGGCGGGATCCACTAGACATGGCTGATCGTGTCCACGGCGCTGATCTGCGCATTTGCGCCACCGTGGCGCTTGAGGGGCGGGCGCGGCTGGTGCCGCGTCCGCCGGGGACGGTCACGACGGCTGCCGAGCACCGCGAGCCTGGCTATGGAAAGGCAACCGCTCTGCACGAGCGCCGAGAGCGGGTTTCCTGACCCGGCGTGGCCAGGGACGGGAACTCCACAGGGGTGCGCTCCGACTACTGGAGCAGGTGGCGGAGGTTCGTCCGCCGCCGAGTAGATCTTGGAGGGTTTTGATGCGTTCTCGTGTGTGGGGCGGTACGGCGGCCGTCGTACTCGGCGGGCTGCTGGCGGCAGGTTGCGGGAGTGGAGTGAAGGACGGGTCGGACGGGGGCGGCGGGAAGGCCGGGCAGGCCGCCTCTGGTGACTACCCGGTGTCCGTCACCGACTGCACGGGGGCCAAGACCACCTTCCCCGAGGCTCCGAAGAAGATCGTCACCAGCAACGCCTCCAGCCTGGAGCTGCTGCTCCGTCTCGGGGCCGGCGACAAGGTGATCGGCACCGGTTTCCCGCCGGGCAAGGGGGCGTTGCCCGGCGCGCTGGACGCGCAGGCGCAGAAGGTCGACGTGCTCGGCAAGGGCGTGATCCCGAAGGAGAAGCTCCTCGGCTCCGGTGCCGACCTGTACATCGACACGTTCGCGGCCATGGGCGGGATGGGTGGAGGGGGGATGGGCGATGTGCCGACCGAGGAGGAATTCAAGGCCGCCGGGATCAAGCACATCTACCTGAAGTCCACCGCCTGCGCGGCGCAGCGCAAGAGTCCGGTGACGGACCTGTCGGCGGTCGAGGCGGACATCACCTCGCTCGGCGCGGTCACCGGCACGAGTGCCAGGGCGAAGGAACTCGTCGCGGGGATGAAGGCGAAGGTGGACGCTGTGCAGAAGGCGGTCGGCGGTACGCCGCAGGGCAGGCGGCCGACGTACTTCTTCTTCGACTACGAGGCCGGTACCAAGCAGCCGACCGTCATCTGCAACCGTCAGGTCGCCAACGCGGTGATCGCCCTGGCTGGAGCCCGCAACGCCTTCGCCGACTGCGACGGCGACCGCAAGCAGGTCGGTTGGGAGGACGTGATCGCCAAGAACCCCGACTGGATCCAGCTCGGGGTGCGCAACCGGGGCAGCGAGGCGGCGAACGAGAAGGCGTTCGACGAGGCGCAGCAGTGGCTGGAGACCAATCCGGCGACCAAGGGCCTGAAGGCGGTCAAGGAGGGCCGTTTCCTGCGCATCGGCTCCGAGCAGACCACCATCGCCGGTGTCGAGAATGCCGACACGGTCGCGGCGATCGCCAAGACCCTCTACCCGGGCAAGGTCGGCCAGTCGTGATCTCGACGCTCTTCGCGTCACGCCGCAAGGCCACGGGCGCGGGCCGGGACGACGGGAGCCGGGGCGCGCGCAGTCTGCCCGCCGGACCGCTGGCGCTGGCTCTCGGCGTGGCGCTGCTTGTCGCGTTGACGGCCGCGGTGGCCTGGGGTTCGACGTCCATCCCGCCCGGCGAGGTGTGGAGCGTGGTGGGGCGGCGGCTGGCCGGTGAGGGCCCGCGGCCGGGTACGGACGATCTGATCGTGTGGCAGCTGCGGGTTCCGCGGGCGTTGCTGGCCGCGCTCGTGGGTGCCGGGCTCGGTGTCGTCGGTACGGCGGTGCAGGCGTTGGTGCGCAACCCGCTGGCCGACCCGTACATGCTGGGCATCTGCAACGGTGCGTCGCTCGGTGCGGTCGCCGCCATCGTCCTCGGTCTCGGCGCGGGCGGGGTGCTGGGCCTGGGGCTGTCCGGCGCGGCCTTCGCCGGCGCGCTGGCCACATTCGCCCTGGTGTGGGTCATCGCCCGGCGGGGCGGGGGTTTCGCGCCGCTGCGGCTGGTGCTGGCCGGGGTGGCGATCGGCCAGTTCCTGTCGGGCTTCACCAGCTATCTGGTGTTGCAGGCCGGGGACGAGCAGCAGACGCGCAGTGTGCTGTTCTGGCTCATGGGCAGTCTGAGTGGCGCCAGTTGGCCGCTGTTGGCGGTACCCGCGGTGGTGGTTCCGGCGGGCCTGCTGTGGCTTCAGGCACGCGCCCGGGCGCTGAACGCCCTGCTGATGGGCGACGAGACGGCGGCCGGGCTCGGCGTCAATGTCACCCGGCTGCGCCGGGAGCTGTTCGCGGTGACCAGTGTGGTGACCGGCGTCCTGGTGGCGGTGTCCGGTGCGATCGCCTTCGTCGGTCTGATGGTGCCGCATGCCTGCCGCCTGGTCGTGGGCGGCGACCACCGCCGTCTGCTGCCGCTGTCGGCGCTGTTCGGTGCGCTGCTCCTGGTGGTGGTCGACATCGTCTGCCGTACGGCGATGGACGCACAGGAGTTGCCGGTCGGCGTGGTCACCTCGCTCATTGGTGCTCCGGCCCTGTTGTATCTGCTGGACCGGCGTCTGTGGAGCGGCAGTTGAGAATCGAGATCGAAGACCTGCATGTCGCCTACGCCGGCCGTACGGTCGTGGCGGGAGCCCATCTGGTGGCTGCCGAGGGCGAGATCACGGGCCTGGTCGGGCCGAACGGAAGCGGCAAGTCCACGCTTCTGCGCACCGTCTACCGGCACCTGAAGCCCACCGCGGGCCGGGTTCTGTTGGCGGGCACCGACCTGCGCGAGCTGTCCGCGGTGCAGTCGGCGCGGCATGTCGCCGCGCTGCCGCAGGAACGGGGCAGCGACTTCGAGCTGGCCGTCCGCGAGGTGGTCGCGATGGGGCGCACGCCGTACAAGCGGGCCTTCGCGGGTGATGACGCCTCCGACCGGGACATCGTCGCCCGGGCTCTTGCCGACGTCGGGATGGCGGCGGCGGCCGGGCGCCGATTCACTGCCTTGTCCGGCGGCGAGCGCCAACGCGTTCTGCTGGCCCGCGCGTTCGCTCAGGATCCGGACGTCCTGGTGCTGGACGAGCCGACCAACCACCTCGACATCCGCCACCAGGTCGAACTGCTCGCCCTGCTGCGCGCCCAGCGTCGTACGACGCTGGTGTCGCTGCACGACCTCAACGCGGCCGCCGCCGTGTGCGACCGGCTGCATGTCCTGCATGCCGGAGCGGTGGTCGCCTCCGGCCCGCCGCGCGACGTCCTCACTCCCGCCCTGTTGGCCGAAGTGTTCGGTGTGCGGGCGGCCGTGGTCGACCACCCCCTGACCGGTGACCCCTTGATCGCTTTCGATCACCGGGCGCCGGCGGACACGGAGCCGGCCGCGGCGGTGGAGGCACGCGCCATAGGTGCCATAGGACCGTAGGCACCGGTGGATGAACGTGGCCGGGCAGGACGGCGCTCGCGTCCTGCCCGGCCTGCGGTTCCGGTTGATCAGGCGGCGAGCGGGGCGGCAACGCGGTAGCCGGCCTCGACGATGGCCGTGCGCAGCCGCTCGTCATCGAGGTCCGTGCCGCGCACCGTGACGGTCTTCGCGGCGAGGTCCACCTCGACCTCGCGCACGCCCGGCACCTCGGAGACCTCTTCCGCTACGCTCGCCGCGCAGTGCTCACAGGTCATACCGGTGACGTGGTACTGCTTCTGGTCCATGGGAGAACTCCTGGGTGTCCTGCGAGGCTTCCGGTTGCATACCGATCCGCGGGTGCGGACGGTCAGGGCGAGACCGCCCTCACCTCAGGAGTCGGCCGGTTGGAGCATGGAGTTCCGCGGATCGGTGGGGTGTGTTGCGCCGTTCCGCTAGCCGACCCTGACGCCACTACCGGAATCCGACCCGCCGTGCTGGTCAGCCCAGATAACCAGCCTGCCGGTCACTTTTTTGACGGAGTCGGGAACTCGCCTTCGATTCCTCACGACTCCTCAGGCGGGACTGCTGTCGGGCAGTCCGCTCTGGACGATGAGGGGTGGAAGGGTGACACACCACGGTCCCGGTACGGAACCGCCCGGTCGCATACCTGCCGGCGAGGACCGCTGGGCGCTGGTCGCCGTGTCGGGCGTGCTGGCGTTCGTGGCGATGCTCGACATGAACATCGTCAACGTGGCCCTGGCGGACATCGCCGACGGTCTGCACGTGTCCACCGCGACCGCCCAGTGGGCGGTGCTGGGATACCAACTGCCCGTCGTGGCCCTGCTGTTGCCGGTCGGTCGGTGGCTCGACGGGGTGGGGCTGCGCCCCGCCGTGCTGACCGCGACCTGTGGATTCGGCCTGTGCAGCGCCCTGGCCGCCGCCGCGCCCTGGGCGGCCTGGCTGATCGTCGCCCGCCTGGCGCAGGGGGCGTTCGCGGCGGTGCTGTTCGTGTTGATGCCGGTCCTTGCGGTCCGTTCCGTACGTCCGGAGAAGCGTGGGCGGGCGATGAGTGTGCCCGCCACCCTGGGCCCGCTGGGTGCGGTGGCGGGACCGGCCGTGGGCGGGCTGCTGTTGGACCACTTCGGCTGGTATGCGGTCTTCCTGGTGAAGATCCCGTTCTGTGTGCTCGCCCTGGTCGTGGCCTGGAGGGTCATGCCGCGGGACGGCGGGCTGCGCCGGCCCGATCGGCGGTCGGTGGCGGACGCGTTGCTGGTGGGCTCGGGTGTGGCGGTCCTGCTGCTGGCGTTGACCCTGGCGTCGGACCGGCTGGTGTGGCTGGTGCTCGCGCTGGCGGCGGTCCCGACGCTGTGGTGGTGGCTGCGCGGTCCGGGCGGCCGGCCGGTGATCGGTGTGCTGCGGGCCACGGGTCTGTTCCGGGCCCACGGCGCGGTGCTGTCTCTCGCGGCCGGTTTCGCCGCCATGCACTACGTTGTCGCTCTGCACTTGCAGCGCGACAACGGTGTCAGTGCCACCACGACCGGGCTGACCGTCCTCGCCTTCCCGCTCGGGATGGGACTGGCCGGGCAGGTCGGCGGGCGCCTCGCCGACAGGTACGGTCCCCGGCCGGTCGCGGTCACCGGTGCCGCCGTCACTGCCACCGGTCTGCTTCTGCTGGTCCCGCTGGGCGACGGCTGGTCACCGCTGGAGGTGGCCTGGCGGCTGGCGTTGGCCGGCGTCGGCATGGGCCTGAACGGGGGCCCCACCCAGGCACTGGTCATGGGCGCCGCACCACGGGACCGGACCGCGACCGTCGGGTCCACGATGCAGCTCGCCCGCACCCTCGGCTTCACCCTGGGCCCGGCCCTGGCCACCGCCGCCTGGGGGCTGATCGGACCCGGTCAGGGCGTACGGGCGGGGCTCGCGCTGGCCGCCACCGCCGCCTGCTTCGCCGTGCCCCTGCTCGCCCTGCCCGGCAGAAGAAGGACCGCGCCCGTACCCGAGCACACGACCGGCGCGGCACCCGCCGCCCACAACTGACCCAGGGAGTGCCGCGTATGTGCGGAATCACCGGCTGGGCGTCCTTTCACAGCGACGCCCGCACCCAGGCCCCGGTCATCGAGGCCATGACCGCCACCCTGACCCCGCGCGGCCCGGACGCGGGCGGTGTCTGGCTCGGCGAGCGCGCCGCGATCGGCCACCGCCGCCTGGCCGTCATCGACCTGGCCGGCGGCGTACAGCCGATGACCGACCGGGTCGACCGGCCGAACCTCGTCCTCAGCTACAGCGGCGAGGTCTACAACCACCACGCGCTGCGGACCGAACTCCGCGGGCGGGGCCACCACTTCCGCACCCGCAGCGACACCGAAGTGGTACTGCGCGCCTACGCCGAGTGGGGCGACGGGCTGGTCGAGCACCTGGAGGGCATGTTCGCCTTCGCCGTCTGGGACGAGCGTGCGCAGCGGCTGCTGCTGGTACGCGACCGCCTCGGCGTCAAGCCGCTGTTCTGGGCCGCCGTCGACGGCGGCCTGGCCTTCGCCTCCGAGCCCAAGGCCCTGTTCGCCCACCCGGAGATCCGGCCCCGGGTGGACGCCGACGGGCTGCGGGAGGCGTACAGCCTGCTCTTCAACACCGGGCCCACGGTGTGGTCGGGCGTGCGGGAGGTCGAGCCCGGCGGCCTGCTCGTCCTGGACCGGGACGGCATCCGCGAGCGCCGCTACTGGCGGCTGGAGGCCGACGTCCACCACGACGACCGGGACGCGGCCGTCGAGCGGACCCGTGCGCTGGTCGGCTCGGCCGCCCGCAGCCAGCTGGAGGCCGACGTCCCGGTGTGCAGCCTGCTGTCCGGCGGCATCGACTCCACTGTCCTGACCGCGCTGCTCGCCGACGAACTCCGGCTGCGCGAAGGCCCGGGCGCCCGCATCCGCTCCTACGCCGTCGACTACAGCGACCAGATCGAACGGTTCACCGGCGACGTGCTGCGCACCGGCCACGACACCCCGTACGCCACCGAAGCCGGCGCCTTCGTCGGCACCGACCACAGCACGGTCGTCCTCGACCCGAACGCCCTGCTCGACCCCGAGCACCGCAAGGCGGTCGTCGTGGCGAGGGACTCGCCGATCGGCGTCGGCGACATGGACACCTCGCTGTACCTGCTGTTCGGCGAGATCCGCAAGCACTCCACCGTGGCCCTGTCCGGTGAGGCGGCGGACGAGGTCTTCGGTGGCTACCCCTGGTTCCACAGTCCGAAAGCGCTGGCTGCGGACACCTTCCCGTGGCTGCTCGTCACCGGTGACGACGCCGCGATGCCGCTGAACCCGGAACTCGACCTGCACATCGCGGAGTTCCGTGCGGATACGTATCGCAGCGCGCTGGCCGCCGTACCGCATCGGGACGGCGAATCGCTCGTCGAGCACCGGCAGCGCGAGCTGCAGCACCTGTCCCTGACCCGCTGGCTGCGCCAACTCCTGCACCGCAAGGACCGGTTGAGCATGGCCCAGGGCCTGGAGGTCCGCGTCCCCTACTGCGACCACCGTCTCGTCGAGTACGCCTTCGCCACGCCCTGGGCGCACAAGAGCTTCGACGGCCGGGAGAAGAGCCTGCTGCGCGCCGCCGGCGCCGGGCTCGCGCCCGATTCCGTGCTGCACCGGCCCAAGAACCACTACCCGACCACCCACCACCCCGACTACAACCGCGGTCTCCAGGACCTCGCCCGCGATGCCCTGTCCAGCGAGCAGGTCCGTGCCCTGGCCGACGAGTCCCGGCTCAAGCCCGCTCTCGACATCCCGCCCGACCTGCTGGTGTGGGGCCACCGCCTCCGCCTCGAACGCGTCGTCGACCTGGCCCTGTGGCTGGACCACTACCGGCCCGAACTCGCCCTCTGAGGAGCCCCCGTATGACCATCCAAGAGCCACCCCTGCAGGCCGTGGAGCCCAAGCACCGGTCCGAGCCGCTGCCCGATCCGGTCCCTCTGACGGGCTGTCCCTACAAGAGCAACCCCTACCCCCTCTACGAGCGGATGCGCGAGGCCGGACCCGTCCACCGCGTGCTCTTCCCCAGTGGCGTACACGCCTGGCTCGTCACCGGCTACGACGCCGCCTACGCCGCCCTGAACGACGACCGCCTGGGCAAGAACCACGACCGCGGAAACGACCGCTGGCGCGCCCGCGCCTCGATCATGCCCGAACCCCAGCACTCCCAGCTCCAGGCCCACCTCCTCCACCAGGACCCGCCCGAGCACACCCGCATGCGGCGCTTCGTCACCGACGCCTTCATCCCCCGCCGCGTCGAGAGTCTGCGCCCCCGCTTCCAGGAGCTGGCCGACGCCCTCATCGACGCACTCCCCGAAACCGGCCCCGCCGACCTCGTCGCCGGCTTCGCCGCCCACTTCCCCTTCCAGGTCCTCGCCGAGGTCATCGGCCTCCCGCAGCATCTGGCCGCCCGTTTCGACCGCGACTGGGGCAAGGTCGTCCAGCCCGTCGGCCCCACCGATCCCGGTCGGCCGCTGTACGAGGCCCGACTGCACGGCCTGCAGAGCTACATAGCCCAGGTCGTCGTCCACAAGCGCGAACACTGGGACGATGACCTCCTCAGCCGCCTCGTCGTGGCCCGCGACCGCCGCGAACTGTCCCAGGAAGAGCTGGACTCCATGATCTTCCAGCTCCTCGTCGCCGGCCAGGAACCGGTCACCAACCAGATCACCACCGCACTGATCGCCCTCTTCCGCCACCCCGACCAGCTCGCCCGCCTGCGCGACGAACCCGGCCTGCTGCCCCGCGCCGTCGAGGAACTCCTCCGCTACGACAGCGCCTTCGAGCTGACCACCTGGCGCTTCCTCGACCAGGACGACGACCTGTACGGCACCGAAGTCCCGGCCGGCGACTCCGTGATCGTCTCCCTGTGCGCCGCCAACCGCGACCCGTGCCGCTTCCCCGACCCCGACACCCTCGACCTCGACCGCACCCCCAACCCCCACCTCGCCTTCGGTCACGGCATCCACTTCTGTCCCGGCGCCGCCCTCGCCCGCGCCGAACTCCAGATCGCCCTGGGCGCCCTGCTCACCCGGCTGCCCGGCCTCCACCTCGCCATCAAGGACGAGGACATCGAGTGGATCCCGGCCGTCCTCGGCCGTGGCACCAACCACCTGCCCGTCGGCTACGACCGACGCCGCTGAGACACCTCTGACACGCCTGTGACGCCGGCTTCCGGCTGACCGGGTCCGGCCACACAGCGCGCCCCGGACCCGGAGCCGGACCCGGCTGAACCACCACCCCATCCGCCTGACGGCGCCTGGCCGCCCCCACGCCACGGCGCCATGCCGTCATGCCCGCTCGCTTCCCGCTTCCCGCTTCCCGCTTCCCGCTTCCCGCTTCCCGCTTCCCGGAGGAACGACATGCCGCCGACAACCACGCCGGACGTTCTCCCCACGAGGATCAGCACCGCGATCCTGAACCTGCTCCTGCCGCACCACCGAACGGCCGACCAAGGCCCCGCCTCCGCCGAGCGGTTTCCCCACCAACTGCGCCAGATCGCCGACTTCGTACGCGACGACGCCCCCGTCACGTTCACCCTGCCCGGCTTCCCCTGCAAGTCCCCCAACCCCGCCAAAGTCCTCGGCCACCTCCCCGACCAGGGAGAACGTCTCTCCCTCGGCTTCCTCAACGCCCTGTGCACCGAGATCGAGCGGATCTACCCGCCGGGCGCCCGCATGGTCATCTGCTCCGACGGCCACGCCTTCGGCGACCTCATCCGCGTACCCGACGAGCACATCGACGCCTACGCCGACGAACTCCGCACCCTCATGGACCACTCGGGCCTGACACGACTTTCCGTGTTCGACCTGCGCGACGTATTCGGCGACCTCCCGCACGACACCAAACGCGCCCACCTCCACCAGAGCTACGCCCCCACGCTGGACGCCCTGCGCGCAGAGGTCCGCGCCGACGACAACACCCTCGCCCTCTACCGCGGCATCACCCGCTTCCTCGTCGAGGACACCGCCGACCACGCAGGCACCCGCTCCGCCCTCCAACGCGAGTGCCGGCAACGTGCGTACGGCGTCATCCAGCGCAGCCGCGCCTGGGGCGACCTGATCGCCGACCACCACCCCCGCTCCGTACGCCTGTCCATCCACCCCCAGCCCATCGGCGCCCGCAAGTTCGGCATCCGCCTGCTGGACGCGCCCGACGCCTGGACCACCCCCTGGCACTCGGCGGCCCTGCGCCGCACCGACGGCACCTGGACCCTCATGCCCCGGGCGAAGGCCGCCGAGCTGGGCCGCCTGATCGAGAGCGACGATCGCCCCAGCCACTTCGACCAGGACTGACCGGAGCCGACACCGATCGCTCGGGCGCGCCATCGGCGGTATTCGGCCACCCCGCGTCCGAAAGCGTCCGGGCTCCTTGTCATGATGTCGGCGCCGAGCCTGCCACCGCCGCTGTGCGATATGTCCGGGCCGCGGTTTTCGCCGCGGTCTGCCTCGTGCTGTCCGCGGCAGGGCATGTGGCTGGACCGCGCAGGTGAAGACCAGCAAGCTGAAGAACCCGATCAAGACGGACGACGGCACCATCAACGAAGCCGTCTCGGAGATCACCTGGTCCAAGGGCAAGATCGAGCCCGGCCAGTACCGGGACTTCAGCGTCGCCCTCGGTCAACACCCCGACGACGCCGACCAGTTGGCCTTCAAGGCGCTCCAGACGTACTCCGACGGCAAGGTCGTGCGCTGGATCGAAGAGCCCAAGGCAGGTCAGGCAGAACCGGAGAACCCGGCACCGATGCTGAAACGCACCAAGGCCGCAGACTCAACCGCCGCCTCCACTTCCGCAGCTCCCAAGGCGTCCGCCGGCGACTCCACCACCCGGGGCCTGGGCATCGCGGGCCTGATCGCGGGAGTCCTGGGCATCGGCACTGCCGCGGTAGCCCTCTACCGCAGCCGCTCCGCCCGTCCGTAACCAACCGACCGGGATACCAGGCAATCCCTGGTGGGGCGGACGGAGTGCCACCGCCCCAGGGCTCCCACAAGAGACCAACCAGGCTCGGACGACGACGAACCCTCCGGCAGACGGGGGAGTAGTGATAGATCTTGCCTGACCCGTCCTTCATGTAACCATCCGTGGCTCTGAGTAGCCATGGGTGGGCGGGCATGCGAACGGCCACCCTCCGTGACGTTGGAGGGTGGCCGTGGGGCTGGCGGAGTCAGGCCGTGAGTTCAACCCCGGTGAACGTGGTTGTCACGAGGGTCATGTTCGCGATGAGGGGCGGGACGTTGAATTGGGTGGTGACCCATTCTGCGTAGGCTTCTCGGTCTTGTGAGGCGAAGTCTCCGAAGAGAAGGATCAAGCGGAGGTCGTCACGGTCTATTGCGTGTTCGCTCATGACGATGTGGCACATGTAGTCGATGAGTCCTTGAACGTTGAGGTTGGGCATTCCCTGTTCAGCGCACCAATCCCCGAAACGGTCGCTGTGCTTGTCTGCCCATCCCGCGATCATGGCGATTGAGAACTCTAGCCCTTGCATTGCTTCCTCCGTTTTGCGTTGCGCCGTGTGAGGTTGGGTTTCAGTGGGTCGCCTTGAGGGTCCGTCGTGTGAGGGGCGTGCGCTTTTTGACTTTGGTGTCGCATGAGTCGGTGAGAATGTGTGCAACATCTTCTGTGGCTTCGGCAAGGGGTTCCCTTACCGCTTGCCGGGCCCGCTCGATGATTTCGCGGTCAAGTGGACTGCCCACTGTGCATTGTCCGTCCTTCGCCTCGTAGAAGTCCTTACGAGTGAAGATGCGCTCAGCAACCAGATTCAGAACCATTTGGTCTACGTGCGGCCGTGCGACTTCCACCAGGTCCAGGGCCATGCTGTGTGACTTGTGTTCCTTGGGGCGGTGCAACAGCCCGACTTCGGTGTCAAGTCCCAACGCGTGGCAGGCTAGGCGTGCTTCAGCGTAACCAATGGAGTAGCCGAGGTTCAGCATGGCGTTGATCGGTGTCACTGCCTTGCGGGGTGTCTTCCCGGCCCTTTGTAGTGGGGAGTAGCGGGTTTGGAATGTCTTCCAGCATGGCGCCGGAGAAGGGCAAGCACAAAGCGTGGATTGAAAAACTGTGGCGTGCCATTCTCGATGACGAAGAACCAGAATGGGGAACCCTTCCCGCCCTCATGCCGCACAGCGTCTCATCCTGGAACCTCTACAACGCCTTCCGCACCCTCAATGCGAAAAAGCCCTACCCGAAGCAAATGAAGCCTTTTAACTTCATGATGATCGGGCAGGTGGACCCCATGTACCGCGATCCTAAAGGGGGATTGCTCATCGCACCCTATGAGGCTGACAGCAGCAAATGGGGACACGTGACATGGGTGGACAGAAACAATCCCGTCAAACCCATCAAGCGCCCGCCGCTCGTTGTCTTCCAGGACGTCATTGACGACTATGCCGTTCACCCGGAATGGAAATTCGAAGACTTGGGTGGTCAATACTGCACACCGCCAACCCGAGGAATCCTGCGGCGTCAATGGATTCATGCCCCCAGCGCTACGACGGTAGGCAAGGAATCCAACAGCTTGGAAGGGCCTGAACTACTCGAAGCGGAAGGAATGGCCACGGTCCTTTTCGGGAAAACTTGGGAAGACTGGTTCCCCCTCGTTGACTTCTTCCTCGACCAGTGCGCCGAAAGCAAAGTCGCTTCACGAACCCAAGTGAAGCAGTACCGAAAAGGCAGCAAACCTCGACCGAAGAAAATGAAGGAAATAATCCAAGCCAGCGCACTCTACGCATGGCAAGACCTCAGAAAAGAACACGCGGACTCGATACTGAATCGCGACCCGCTGCACGTACTGCAAACCTGGTACCACCTACACCACGGCAACCCAGATATGCCGATCTGAACAGCAAAGGACCCGTCAGCCCCACGCTGACGGGTCCCAACTGCGCCCGACATCTCTGTCACTGCCAGGCAACGACACTATAGCCGCTGACGCTTGTTACCAACTCGGTGAGGCGGACTGGCCGCAATGAATGCAGACCAATTGGTCACCCTGCCGCATCGTCGCATGCTGTCCGGTCGGACTGTTAGGGCACATCGCGCTGTTCTCCTTGGATTGGTGATCTAATTCCCCATGCGGGGTGATCCCTCCCTTCCCCGATAGCCTCAGAAAAGGGAGGGACAACTATGCGGGCGGGCAACCAGCCCGACCCCTGGTCTACGTCGGCGGGGTCCCGTTCACCGACGGGGGTTCAGCACTGCCGTACCGAATCCCCAACAACTCGAAGCGGTCATCACCCGTGTCACGTGCGTGACCGAGACACCACTCGCGAGCCTCATCTTCGGAGGGGCTATCGAGGCTGAATTCCCCGCAGATGATGCACTTCCCCACGTGCCTCAGGCCCCAGTCCGCATCGAGCTGGAACACCCAGTCACGCAACCGCTCGCGCTCGCTCACGGCATGTCCTCCGGACGCTCCGTGACCTCAATGCCTGCGCCGAGCAAGGCATTGACGCATGCACCCAGAGCACACAGCGTCTCCTCCAACTCTTCCTCAGTCAGCGCATTCATCCACGGGACACGAGCCTTCAGCGCCTCAGTCAGACGGTGTTCAAGGTCCCGGAGTTTGTCTGCTGCCTGGCTGGTCGTGCACTCCTCAGATTCCATCAACGCACCGTCTTCGGCTTGTGGACATGGTCGGCCAACTCCAGCGAACACAGAGCCGCACGGGCGTGCCGTCCACGCTTCCGGTGCTCGGCTCGTTGCCTCACCAGTGCCTCGCAGACGTCGCACCCTGCAACCGGCTGCGACTCCGGAAACGGGTCCGGCAGGTGAACGGGGCCGCTCAGACTGGGCATCAGCCGGTCACCTCCACCCCGTGAATCCAACGCGGCCCGGCGTCAAGGCCGTACGACGACAGCCACAGAGCCCGGCGCCGTCCACGCTGCAACCGCCGCTCCTGACGCTCCTGGGGCTCCTGGGGCGTCAGGACGTACGGACGGAGGAACGCCACCTCCTCACCCCGCAACAGCCGTTCCTCGGCCGGGATACGGGGGATCATGAGCGTGGGGGTGTCGGGGTGCTCGGGGGAGGGCGGTGCGTCGGCGGACCGATGGCGCCCATTAGCGGGCAGTATCCGCCGCAGCAATGATTCGAAGATCGTTCGGATAGGGTGGGTCATGCTTTCAACCTCCCGGGGTTGAGGCCACGCCCCCGGGCCGTCGCCACGGTCGCGGGGGTCTTCCGACCCTGGCATCGTGCCGACATGCAAAGGCCGGAACTATCAGGGATCACTGATAGCTCCGGCCAGCGCTTGACGCTAAGTCACCTACCTAGCCACGCACCATAGTTGCTGAAGGTGTCTGGCATTCGACGCTTTGCAGCCTCCAACCCGGAAAACGTTTCACGCACAGTGGGGTGATACCGGGTCTGCTGGGGCGCGAGTTTGCGGGCTTCCAGCAGACTTTTGAAAGCCGCGTCAGTGCGGCCCGTCCACATCTGCGCTCGCGCAACCTCGGTGTGATGGTGGGCCAGACGGGACGGGGGCCACCCATCGGGCACTGTCATCTCCTGAGCGGTCTGAACGGCTTCGGGATAGAGATCCAGTTCCGCCAAGACACTCACCCGGTGCGCACCCACGTTGGTGGGGCCGAATGAAAGCCAATGGACCTTCTCAGCCGGGCCCGTACGCTTCGCCAGGCGCTCAGCTTCGGCGAGGTGTCCCTCAGCCACGTCCTTATCCTTGTCACGCCCCGCCAGGACGGCCGCCCCCAAGTGAAGTTGTCCAGTGACAGCATCGAGCACACGCCCCGGCTCTGCCTGTTCCAGCGTGGCCATCCCCAACCGCACGAGACGTTTCCCTGTCCGGTAGTCGCTCGCCCGGAGGTAGGCAAGTGCTCGTAGGTACTGACGCATCCCGCTCAGGACGGGGTCTGATGCCCGCTGTGCAGCCCAATCCATGCGGTCCAACGCCACCGTGCACAAGTCGGGGAACCCGAGCTTCGTAGTGACGTCGTAGGCGGTCCGGTAGGTGCTGGCGAGCAACCGCCAGTTGCGGTCAGTCGGGGCGTTGTGCGCTGCTGTTGTCGCCTCATGAATCAGGCCGGGAAGTTCGGCAGCGACTTTCTTGATGTTGGTCGCCCGGACCATGGCGCAGAGATCGTCGGCATGTGTCTCCAGATCTTCCACTGAGCGTGGCCTTACGTCTGGATCGGGGCCGAGATCGTAGACGTTCAGTGCCTCACGAATCGGGTTGATCAGACCATCTAGCTGATCTTGCCGTAGCTCTTCGAGATAGGGCTGCCCCTTCAATTCGGAGGCCGGAACCGAGAGGGCACGTGCCAGTGCACCGACAACCGATGGACTCGCAGGCAAGACCCCCTGCTCCACTTTGGTCAGCGTGCTGTACGAGACGTGCGATAGATCGGACAACTCACGTTGTGTCAGTCGGCGGACCTTCCGGGCGTGTGCGACACGTGCGCCCGTGTGCTCGCCAATGTAAGGGGGCATACTGGTCTCTCCGTTCTGCATCGACACCAGAACGGTACCCCCGGCGAGTTGCAGGGGAACGGTGATCGGCCCCCGTCGCTGGACGGGGGCCGTTGCTGTGACGAGGTACCAACGAGCCGAGTGCACCACCAACGGCCACCCCCCAACGTCACGGAGGGTGGCCGTTCGCATGCCCGCCCACCCATGGCTACTCAGAGCCACGGATGGTTACATGAAGGACGGGTCAAGCAGGGTCTATCACTACTCCCCCTCCGGCAGACGGGGGCGCCGACTGGCCGACCCTGGTCGTTTCGAAGGACGCATGGCGATGGTTCCTGCCCCTGTCGGTCCGCCGCGGCAACCGGACCGCAGTGGACAACGAGCAGCTGACCAGCCTCGCGCTGACCGCGCGGGACGGTGACCCGGTCGCCGTCGAACACTTCATCCGCCCCTCCCACCCTGACATGTGGCGGTTCGCAGCACACCTGAGCGGCGACCCGAGCAGCACCGACGACCTCGCACCGGAGACGTCCCCGCGCGCCCGCACCCGACTGCTGTCGATCGCCCGCCGCTTGGCCGTCGACCGCTACCGGGTCGCCGCCACTCTCGCCTCCGGGCAAGTGCTGAGGTGACAGGTGAGTTTCCGGAAACGTCGCGTTCACGACGCCGGGAATCGACGGTAACAACCGCTTCCTAGCGTGACCGGCCATGGGACCAGAGCCGTGGACACGGCAGTACGCGGCCGTCCAGCCGCCGACTCCCCCGTCCTGCCGATGACGCCAAGCGGGGTTCTTCCCTTCATCGAGGCACCCGCACCAGCATCATCGGGAGGCGCGGCATGAGTACCACCGAGTCACGGCCGGAGGTGGCAGGCACGGCGCAGGCCGCCGCCGGCCAGGCCGTCAGGGAGACGCTGGAGGACTACACCCTCCGTTTCGCTCCCCGCAGCTATCGTCGCTGGCGCCCCGTGGTCGTGGCGACCACGGCGCTCGGCGGCATCGCCTACATGGCCGACTTCTCCATCGGCGCCGGCATCGGCCTGGCACACGGAACCGGCAACGCGCTCCTGGCGATCACCGTCGCCGCCGTCGTCATCTTCCTCACCGGCCTTCCCCTCGCCTACTACGGGGCCCGCTACAACATCGACCTCGACCTGATCACCCGCGGCTCCGGTTTCGGCTACTACGGCTCGGTCCTCACCAGCGTCATCTTCGCCAGCTTCACCTTCATCTTCTTCGCCCTCGAAGGCTCGATCATGGCCCAGGGCCTCAAACTCGGCCTCGGACTTCCCCTGTGGCTGGGCTACTTGGTCTCCACCCTCATGGTCATCCCCCTGGTGATCTACGGCATGAAGGCGCTCAGCAAGCTCCAGGTGTGGACCACCCCGATCTGGCTGCTGCTGATGATCGGCCCGCTGGTCTACCTGATCGCCACCGACCCCGGCACGGTCGACCGCTTCCTCTCCTACTCCGGCACGGACGGCGACGGCGGCGTCAACACCGCCTCCGTGCTGCTCGGCGCCGGCGTGTGCCTCTCCCTCATCGCGCAGATCGGCGAGCAGATCGACTACCTCCGGTTCATGCCGCCCAAGACCAGTGAGAACAAGCACAGTTGGTGGTCCGCGGTACTCATGGCCGGCCCCGGCTGGGTGGTGCTGGGCGCGCTGAAACAGACCATCGGCGTCTTCCTCGCCGTCTACATCCTCGCCAAGGTGGGTCCGGCCGCCGCGCCCGAACCCATCCAGCAGTTCCGCGGCGCCTTCGACGCGATGATGCCGTCCTGGATGGTCATCCCGCTGGCCGTGGCACTGGTGGTCATCAGCCAGATCAAGATCAACGTGACGAACGCCTACTCCGGTTCGCTGGCGTGGACGAACTCCTTCACCCGCATCTCCAAGCACTACCCCGGCCGTATGGTCTTCGTCCTGGTCAACCTGGGTTTTGCGCTCGCCCTGATGGAAGCCGACATGTTCAGCTTCCTCAACAGCATCCTGAGCTTCTACTCGAACTGCGCGATCGCCTGGGTGGTCACCGTCGCCACCGACATCGGCATCAACAAGTACCTGCTGAAGCTGTCCCCCCTCCAGCCGGAGTTCCGCCGCGGCATGCTGTACGCCGTCAACCCCGTCGGTGTGGTGTCCTTCACCGCCGCGTCCGGCCTGTCGATCGCCATGTACTTCCATCTGCTGGGCGACGCCCTACAGCCGTACTCGCCGGTAGCAGCGGCCGTGATCGCCTTCGCCCTGACCCCGTTGACTGCGATCGCCACCAAGGGCAGGTACTACCTCCGTCGCACCGACGACGGCCTCGACGAGCCCGTGCTGGACGTGGACGGCAACCCGAGCGCGGTCACCCTCGACTGCCATGTCTGCCACCAGTCCTACGAGCGCCCGGACCTCACCGCCTGCGCCACCCACGACGCGGTCGTCTGCTCCCTGTGCCTGAGCACGGACAAGACCGGCGACCACCTGCTGCCGGCCACCACGTAGGCAGCAACACGTCCCCGGCAATCGCCACCACCCACCGCTGCGTCATCGGGCCCGAGACGGGCACCGAGATCCGGATGAGGCCCTGGTCAGCCACAACACACCGCAGGCCCGGTGCACCGCTGACCAGGCACTCGTCCTGGATGACGGACGGCCGGCCGCTCCGGTCCCGCCGAAGGGATCCCCCACCATGAAGAGGGGACACGAATCCCGCCATACCCACCTGGGCCGGAGCCATCGCCTTCCTGCTCGGTGCATCGCCCTCGCTCCCCTCGACGCCGGAGCCCAACTCACCACCGTGGGCGCCCCCTTGCTCACCGATCAACTACGTTGGCGGCACGTGCCGGCACCGCTGCCTGCTCTTGCGAGCGCGAGGCATCATCGACGCTGCACCAAGACCACCCCACCCATGGCTCGGACCGTGACTGCCGCGCCGACGGCCCCCTTTCGGTCTCTCAGGCGGACGGCCCCCACAGGGTGAGCCGACCCTCAATGGGGTTGTCCTTGACCAGAGCCGTATTGCTGAGTTCCGAGGGCAGCGGAGCGGTGTCAACCGCTTCCCGGCATTCTTCCGGTGTCGTGCCCGGGCTCTTGGCATGGGGCGTACTCGCAGCGGATCACCTTGAGGGCAACCGGCCGGTTCCCCCGCGTCTGCGAGAGACATACGGACCCCATGCCGCCCTCGCCGATCCGAGCGAGCAGCCGGTGGCCGGAGATCTCCTGCGGTTCGCCCGCCGCCAGCGAGCACGGTGCGTCACTGTTGCTGTCTTCGATGGAGCCCGCCCCCGTCGGTCGCCGCCGACCTCGGAGCGAACATCGAGACTCTGCGCAACTGGAGCCGGGCCACCCATGGACGCCGTGCCCACTGCGTACCCGCGGCGCCTCCGCAGCCTGGCGGTGACGCGGTTCAGCCGGAGCTTGCCGCCCCGCGGAAGAACGTCCGGGAACTGGAGGAAGAACACGACATCCTCCGCAAGGCGGCCCGGTGTTGCGCAGTGCAGTCGAACAAACACGAGGCCCGACTCGACACCTTCACTGGCTCCAGCGGTACAACAACCCGACGTCGACACTCCATATATGAAGCGCCCCCGCGGAGGGAAGCCAACGCAGCGATGGACGCCTCATCATCACCGGCAAGCAGCTGTGCCACTCGTTCTCGTTCCATAGCAACCCCCGCCCCTATTCTGCCGCTCCGCAGCACATAGCCCAACGGCACCTGGCCGCCCTCGCCGACGATCGGCTTCAGCCGAGCGGGCTGGTGTCGAGTACGACGATGGTCCACCGCAGCGCTGGGCCTGTGGATCCTCGGCTCCCTGGCGCTGGCCCACCCCTTCCTCCTGGACGTGGCCATCAAGGTCACCCCGGCCGGCACGGCGCAGCGCCTGGACCGCCTGTGGCACAGCTCCCCCGTCGTCCGCCGATGGATGCAAGTAGCCAGTGCGGAATGGGGGATTGCCTTCCTCATCGACGCCATCGCCCGCGTGGTAATGGCCTATACGCTCCCCATCGACAGTGTGCCCTCGCTCGGTGCCTTGGTACTGGTCGCCCTGCTGGGCATGGCACAGGCCCTCGTGACGGTGCACGGCCGCCGCAGCGGCGCCCCCGCCCTGATACGCAACCGCGGTTGATACGACCACGCGCCTCCACAAACCTGTCCTGCTCTACTCGTAGATCGATCCGTGGGGGCGGCGCCGTATCCGATCTGCTCACTCAACCCGGCAGGCCATCGGTGCCGTTCACTGCTTCCGCGTCCCGTGATCCTCGCAGGGGATTGCAGGTGGAGGGCTCGCGGGCGGGGCGCTTGTCGGGTGCAGGTTGACGGGGAGTCCGACTGCCACCGTGTCGTCCTGCGCGTGTGGGTCGTCCCAGGACGACACCGACCAGGACGAGTGCCAGTCCGCACAGCTGCTGGACGGTCAACACCTCTCCGGCGACTGCCGTGCCGAGCAGTACGCCGGTGACGGGGTTGAGCAGTCCTGTCAGGCCCACGGTCCCCGCGGGCAGGTGCCGTAGCCCGGTGAACCAGGCGGTGAAGGCAAGCATGGTGGCGATGAGGGTGACATAGCCGAACGCGAGGAGCGCCGGTGTGGAGAGCTCGGGCGGAGGGCCCTCCACGGCTGCGGCGATCGGCAGCAGGAACAGTCCTCCGGCGGTGAGCTGCCAGGAGGTTGAGGCAAGCACATCGGTACCGGTGCTCCACCGCTTGGTCAGGATGTGGCCGAAGGACGACACCAGCATGGCTGCGGCCGAGGCGAGGACGCCCGGCACGCTCACTCCTTCCGCCCCCGTGAGCAGCATGAGACAGACCCCGCCGAGCCCGATCGCGGCGCCGGCCAGGTGTGCGATGCCGGGTCGCTCGGACACCAGGGCCCAGGCGATCAGCATCATCGCCAGCGGGGACACCGCCATGACGGTCGAGGCGACGCTCGTCGGGAGCAGTTGGGAGGCGGCGTAGACGAGCACGAAGAACGCGCTCACGTTGAGCAGCCCGAGCGCCGCGGACCGCCACCACCGCACGCCGTGTGGTCGCTGCCTGCACAGAGCCAGCAGGACGAGACCGGCGGGCAGCGCCCGCAGGGCGGCTCCGTAGAGGGGGTTGTCGGGCGGCAGGAATTCATGGGTGACGTAATAGTTGGCACCCCAGGCCACCGGTGCGACAGCTGTCAGGGCCACCCACCGCATATTAGCTTCCATGGAAGGCAATATAGCTTCCCGGGAAGCTATCATGGTGCGCATGGACGACCCGCAACCGCTGGACCGCGTGGCCCGCATCCAGGCCGACTGGCGCCGCGAACGGCCCGACCTCGACGTCTCCCCGCAGGGCGTGATCGGCCGGCTGCACCGCCTGGCCGACCACCTCACCGAGGAACTCTGCCTCGTCTACGGGCGCTACGGACTCAGCGAGGGAGAGTTCGACGTGCTGTGCGCACTGCGCCGCGCCGGTGAACCCTATGAGCGCGCGCCCGGCGAACTCGCCGCACACACCATGGTCACCACCGGCGCGATGACGAAGCGGATCGACCGCCTGGAGCGGGCCGGACTCGTCACCCGCCGCCGTTCCGACGACGACCAGCGCGGCCGGATCGTGGCCCTCACCCAGCCCGGTCGCGAACTGATCGACCAGGCATTCACCGACCACATGCGCAACGAACACCGCCTGTTGAGCCTGCTGACGCCCGCGGAGACCAAGGCACTTGAAGGACTGCTCACCACCTGGGTCTCCCACGTGGAAAATCCGCGTCCGTCCGACAGCAAGTGACCCGACCTGCACCGGGAAGCCGAGCGGATAGCAAGACCAGTTCCACACCCTCTCCCACCCCGTACGGCAGCCCGGCGTCAGGACTCCGATACCCCGGCTGGCTCCACTGCCCACAGCCGTGGAGAGCCGTCACCGAGCACGACGCACTCGCCATGGCCTCCACCACCCGGGAGGCCATGGGCCTGGCCGCTCCGGAGGCCCAAGCCTGCGGCCTGCCGTGCTCTGCCAGCCCGCCCCCGACCTGACCTACGCCCTCGCCGGCTCCGGCACCACGACCGACCATCACCAGCCCACAGCCCTCGCCCGAGCCTCCACGAAGCCCTGCACCGGCCGCCCGACAAGGCCGTCGAGTACACCGACCGGGCCGCTCTCACCCTCGGCCACCTCGCCGAGCACCTCTCCGTCCAGCGCCTCGAAAAGCTCGCCCACACCCGTATCTGGCCAGCCCCCGGGCATGACCCGCACCCGATTCGCCCCGCTCTGCCAGCCGAACCGACCGCCCGCTGTGCCCCGACCGCGCTCGACGAAGACACCGGCCGCCACCTCAAGGGCAACGCTCATGGCCTCTCCCGCCCGCCTCCTCGGCCGCATCTGTGGCATCACCGGTACCTTCGCCCTCCTCGATGACCTCACCCGGTTTCCGCGGTGCATCCAGGCCGTCCCCTTGGCGAACAAGCTCTACTGCACCCGCGAGCGCCAACCCCTAACCGATGCTCGCAATGCCTTCCGGATCGTTGGGACATTGTTCTGGATTGGTAACTTGTAGCGCGCCCTAGGTGCTTTGTGGACTTTGATCGGAAAGATTCCCTTTGCCGGTGACCAGCCGGCAGATCCGTGCCGCAATCGGCGGGGCTCTCGCCGTATTGCGCGAGGAAGGGAATAGTTCATGTCCTACAGCAAGCGCATCGCCGCCGCCGTACTCGTGGCCGGCGCGGTCCTCGGGGTCGGCGCACTGCCCGCCTCCGCCGCGGACCGTGGCTACGACCACGGCCATCACCTCGGCTACCACGGTCGTCACTACGGCTACCACCACGACCGTGACGGACGGCGGCACCACGGTGAGGGTTTCCGGGGCGAGGGATGGCGGCACGACCACGACGGCTTCCGCGGATGGCGGCACGACCGCCACAACTGGCGGTAGTCCGACGAGGCGTCGGGGGCGGCACGGTGAGCCGGTCCGGACCAGGTGATGAGGATCCGCGGATGTGAGCGGGTGCCATCAAAGGCTTGATGCGGATCCGGCTGGGCAGCCGCCCCCGGCACCGCCAACCGGGTGTGGGACAGGCCCGCCGGTTCCCTGTTCAGGGCCGGCGGGGCTGTCGACGTTGCCCGACGACGCGGTCGCCGGTGTCCCGTGGCCAAGGAGACGGCCGCGGGACACCGGGACCCGTAGGCCCGGCTGCGCGCCAGCCCCAGATGTTGGGAGATATGGGAGTGCCGCCAACCTGCGCGATGTCCGACGCCGACAGCAGGCTGCAAACCGTCTTGTGGCCTGGTGGCGACTGGCCGTGTCCGCCACCATTCCAGGCCGGAGCGTCGGCATCATGAGTGCCATGGACGAGTCCAGCGAAGTCCTCACCGAGGACGAGGCGAACGACCTGCCCGATGAGGACCGAACCGTCGGCTGGCACGACGATGACGCGTATCCAGAGGGTCACTGACGCCGGTGTCCGGACAGGGGCCGTCACACGTCCTGTGTTCGGACACCGGCAGCGAATGGACGGCGCGGATTGGGCCCGGCGCACGGCTGTACACACCCTCGGCAGTCCGGTGGCCGGCCAGGCCACGGATCGACCCGTCGTCGTGGCTGCCTTGTCCGCCGACGTCCGCAGGTGCTCCATGCACCAGCCATCGATGGGCACCGCCCGCCGGCGCCGGGTGTTGCGGTCGAAGCGCTGCTGCCCGGCGGCCATTTCGAACAGCAGCATCCCGGCCAGTGGTCGGAACGCCTCTCCTCGAAGGAGCCCGGACATCGGGGACAGGACAGCGACCTGAGTTCCGTCCGGGCCGCTCAGCGCCGTACCGCAGCCCCATCGCCGCTCGGTGGCGCTCATCCCGACCGTCACGGTGATGTGGTGCACCGGCCGAGCCCGCGGGAACTGCGCCACCGACCCCACTGACCCCCAGGCGAACGACAGGACGGTCGGCCGTGGCTTGTTCGTGACCTTCCGCTCGGCAGGACGAACCTGTTGTCCTTCGGGGATGGTGATGGTCGTGACAGCCGATGTGGTGATCGTGGGGAACGGGGCGCTGGGCCTGTCGGTCGCAGTGGAGACGGCGCTGCGGGATCGCTCCTTGCGGATCGTCGTGGTTGGCCCGGAGGCACGCCCCGATTCCGCTTCCGTGGCAGCGGGAGCGATGCTCAACTGCTTTGCCGAGGTCACGGCGCGTACAGGTGAACATCCTGCGGCCCGGGCGAAGTTCGCGCTGGCGCGCGAAGCGGCTCGGCTGTGGCCGGGCTGGCTGGAGCGGCTCTCGGCGGCGGCCCGACACGCGGCGGTTCCGGTCACGAGCACCCGGGGGACACTGGTCGTGCTGGGGGCGCGCTCCACGGGTGACGGCGTGGGCAGCATGCAGGCCATCCGCGCGGCCGCCGAGGAACATGGCGAGCCGTGCCAGGACATGGATCCCTACAGCATCGGCGCGTTGGAGGCGGAGGCGGGTGACCAGCCCGTGGACGCCTTGTACTTGGAGAACGAGGGGGCGGTCGACGCCCGCCGTGTGCTCGCGTCCCTGGACGCTGCCGCGTCAGGGCTCGGCGTCACGCGCGTCGCCGGTGAGGTGGCGTCCCTGGTGACGGCCAAGGACACGGTTACCGGGGTGCGGTTGTCCTCGGGAGCGACGCTCCCCGCGGGAGCCGTCGTCCTCGCGGCCGGCGCGGCGAGTGGGCGCCTGATCGAGCAACTGCCCCCGGGCACGGTGCAGCCGATGCTGAACGGAACGGGTGTGGCACTGGAGGCCCAGCGCGTGCGGGGCGAGGCCGTGCCGTATGTCGTACGCACACCCACCCTCGTCGGCGGCTGCGGGCTGCACGCGGTGCCGCTCGGGGAGGGGGTCGAGTACCTGGGCGCGACCAACCACGTCTACTTCGACGCGCCTGCCGGACCGCGGCTGGGCATCGTCCAGGCGCTGCTGTCCGGCTACATCGCGCAGTTCGACCGGAACATGGCGTTCTCGGCCGTGCGGCGCTGGCATTACGGCCTGCGGCCGGTGACACTGGACACCTTCCCGCTCCTGGGCCGCGCGCCGGTGCCGGGCCTGTTCTTCGCAACGGGGACCTACCGGGACGGCTTCCACAGCGCCCCGGCGATCGCCCGCCACCTGGCCGGGCTCCTGACGGATGACGCCGCTCCGGACGATGATTCGTACGCGGTCTTCGCACCCGGCCGGAAGCCCATCGAGACGATGACTGTGGACGACGCCGCGGAGCGCTTCGCGCAGATGGCACTCCTGGTCGCCGTCGAACGAGGCATGAGGCTGCCGTACATCTTCGACACCGAACCGATCGCCGCGGCGTGCAGGCAAAGGGCTCTTGAATGCGTGGAGCGGCTGGGCGTCCCGGTTCCGCTGGAACCTGAAATCCTCGGCGCCGTCTCCGAAGCCGACGCGAACCGGATCCGGCAGGTGGCCCACTATCTCAGCGCTGTGACCGCCCGTCCCTGACCGGCCAGCCCGTCACCCACCGGTGCCCCGGTGGGGACAGCGCCGAAGACCGGCGGTTCGGGGATGGAGTCGAGGACGGGAGTCGAGGACACAGACGGGCTGTTCGTGCCACCGCTGCGGGTTGGTGGTGGCGATGATGGCGTCCTCTGGCGGTCCGTGGGCCGGGCGGTGTGCTGACACTGTGCCGCCGCTCATGCGGGTCCGGTAAGCGGGCTCACCGAGCGCGCTCAGCGGCACAGGGTGCGCAGGGCGGTGAGGCAGTCCGCGGCCCGGTGTTGCGGGTCGGTGTCGGTGCTGGCCCAGGCGATCCGGGCGTCCGGCCGGATCAGGACAGCGGTGACGTCCCACCAGATCGGATCCGCCGCTGCGGTGTTGACGGTGGCCGTCCGCTGTTCCAGACCGCCTGCGGGGCACGGCGTCCGCGTCCCGCTGAGGTCCAGCAGCAGCGGCCGGCCGTGGTGCATCAGCGCGTGGGCGGTGGGTGCGTCGGCGGTGTCCAGGGCGAGGCCGGCCAGTCGCGTGCCGTTCAGCGGGTGCGCGCCGGGTGCGGTTTCGGCGGGGAGCGGGTCGTCGAAGCCGGCGATCCGGCGGGCCCACTGGCGGTTGGTCTGCGGTTCGGCCAGCGCGGCGGAGCAGACCTCGCGCAGCGCGATCTGCTCCGGGCTCGCCGCGGCGAACAGGGCAAGCTGCGCACGGGTGTTGTCGATGACGGCGCGGGCTGCCGGCCGGCGCTCGGTGTCGTAGCTGTCGAGCAGTCCGTCGGGCGCCCGGCCTTGGAGGGTGGCGGCCAGCTTCCAGCCCAGGTTGGTGGCGTCCTGGATGCCGAGGTTCATGCCCTGGCCACCGGCCGGGAAGAACATGTGTGCCGCGTCCCCGGCCAGCAGCACCCGTCCGGCTCGGTACTGCGTGGCCTGGCGGGTGGCGTTGCCGTAGCGCGACAGCCAGCGGGGGTTGCGGATGCCCAGGTCCCGTCCCAGTAGCGTGCGCGTCTGCTCGCGCACCTCCTCCAGGGTCAGCGGTTCGCCGGTGCCGTGGTGCATGGTGGCCGTGGACAGACCCGCCAGCCGGTGGACGCCGTCGCCGATCGGGGCCGCCAGGAACGAGCCGGCCGGTCCGGTGGCGGCGAGCGGCGCGGTGGGCGGGTCGTCGAGTTCGACGTCGGCGAGCCATCCGGTCAGGGTGGTGTCCTGGCCGGGGAAGTCGATGCCGGCGGCCTGGCGTACCGCGCTGCGGGTGCCGTCGCAGCCCACCACCCAGCGGGCTCGCACGGTCCGGTGGGTGCCGCCGGCCCGGATCACCGCCTCGACGGTGTCCGAGTCCTGGGTGAGCGAGACGACCTCCTCCCCGCGCAGCACCCGGGCGCCCACGGCAACCGCGTGCTCCTCCAGGAGCTGTTCGGTGACGGACTGACCGAGCGCCAGCATGAACGGGTGCAGCGCCCCGACGGTGGAGAAGTCCAGCCTGGTGGTCGCCGCCCCGAAGTGGCCGGTCGGCACGGGGGTGCCGCGTTCGATGAACCGCTCCGCGAGTCCGCGGGTGGCGAAGGTGTCCAGGGTGCCGGCCTGCATGCCGACCGCGCGCGACCGTCCGTCCGGTGCCGCCCGGCGTTCCACGACGGTCACCTCCACCCCATGCAGGCGCAACTCCGCGGCCAGCCAGAGCCCCACCGGACCGGCCCCGGCGATGAGCACGTCGAGCATGACAACCACTCCCTCTCACTCTTGTCCGTTGGACAAGGATGAGCATGCCCTAGAATTGTCCATTGGACAACAGGGGTTGGACGGCAGAGCGCGGAAGCCGACCGGAGAGGCGCATCGGATGGGTACGACACGGGACGAGATCGTCGCCGCCACGCTGGCAGTCCTCGACGAGCACGGGCTGGACGGCGTGACCATGCGCGCCGTCGCGGCCCGGCTCGGCGTGCAGCACAACACCGTCCGCTGGCACGCCTCCAGCAAGGGCCGCCTGCTCGAACTGGCCTCCGATGAACTCCTTGCGCACTGCCTCGACGAGCCGCTGCCCCAGGCGTTCCCCGACCGACTCAAGGAACTGAGCCGCCGCTGCCGCACGGCACTGCTCTCCCACCGCGACGCCGCCAGAATGGTCGCGGGCGTCTTCGCCGCCGAGCCCCGCACGCTGCGCTACGCCGACACCGTGATCGCCACCCTGCTGGCGGCCGGCCACTCGCCGCGCACGGCCGCGTGGACCCACTGGTCGATCTTCTACCTGACTCTGGGCCTCACCCAGGAACAGCAGGCTGCCCAGGAGACCGCACCGGCCCTCCTCCCGGACCAAGCCCCGGCCGACACGTACCCGGCCCTGGCCGAGGTCCTGCCGTACGTCGGCCCCGACAGCTTCGACGAGCGATTCGAATTCGCCCTCGACCTGATCATCGCCGGCCTCCCCCGGGCCGAGGGGCCAACCATCCAGCGGTCGTGAAGAAGAGCTCCCGCTGGGCAGGCGCCCGCCGGGGCTCGGTCAGCTCCAGCACTCCCGCACAGAGCGGGGCACGGCGCCGCTTGCAAGCCGGCCGGAGCACACAGCCGGGCGTGCGACGGTGGAGTATCCAGGCAGGCCGTCCCACGAGCCGAGCGTGAAGCAACACGACCGCAGTGCATGCGGCGTGGCTCGTGATCGCCGCGCATCCTCGCCCCCCCGCAAGAGCCGCAGCCAACGACGATTGACTTCGGAGATCGCCAACGTCGGTCAAACTTCGGCGATCCGGGTGATCGCCGGCCGGGCGCCGCGCCCGCCAGGGCGGTGGCCAGGCGGGCGTGGACGTCGGTGGCGGCTTCGCGGGTGACTGGGTTGGGGGCGTACAGGTGGGCGGCGTTCAGTTGGCGGCCGCGGCCGGCAGCGGCACCGGGATGGTGGTGGTGCGCAGCTGGGGCATCTGGGCGGCGGACTCGCCCGGGGTGGCGGCCTGTTGGGCAGCTGGGGATCAGGGAGTGCGGGCCGCGCGGTGGGGAGCTGGTCACTGCCCTGTTCCCCCGGCTCCGGCCAGACTCTGGTGGCACATCAGATTTTGGTGGCCCGGCCGGCGGCGACGCGGCCGAGCGCACGGCCCGCAACCCGGGCCGAGGCACCACCCCGGACGCGCGCGGTGGCGTCAGGTTCCCCTTCCGGATCAGGCGAAGGGGCCGTCAGTGACGAAGCGTTGGAGGTGGTGGGCGAAGGTGCGGACCTCGGCGGGCGGCCAAGAGGCCAGGGATGCCTCGATGTGCGCGGCGAGGCGGCGTCGGGTGACGTCCACGGTCTGCTGCCCGGCCTCGGTGAGCGCGAGCAGGGTGGCGCGCCCGTCGCGGGGGTCGGGATCTCGGTACAGGAGGCCGGCGTTCTCCAGGCGTGTGGCACGGCGGGTGACGCCGGAGCGGTCCAGGCCGATCTCGCTGGCGAGGTCGGCTGCGCTGCGCGGGCCGGTGCGGGCCAGCCCGCTGAGGACGGGGTAGGTGGTCTCGTCCACGGCGTCGCCCAGGCCCTCGGTCAGGCGTTGGTACAGCTGCGTTCGGGTATCGCGCTTGAGCAGCGTTGCCAGCGCGTCGGCGATCTCGTGTCCTACATCGTTCGGCATGCCCTCCAGATTAGCGTGCGCGGCGCACGTAGTCTGTAGTACTCTCCAGATGCGTGCTCGGCGCACGCAAATCTCCGATCCGGGAACCCGTTTCCCCAACCCTTCCGTGAGGACCGCCATGACCACCACCACCTTCCGTACCGACGTCGTCTCCGCCATGACCGACCTGCTCTTCACGCCAGGACTGGAGCTGGCCGAGGCCGTGGACCGGCACTTCGCCCCGGACTACTGCCAGCGCACCGACGGCCGTTGGGACGACCGGAGCGAGTTCACGGCCCACATCGCCCACCTTCGCGGCATCGTCGCGGGTGGCTCGATCCGAGTGCTGGACGAACTCGTACAGGGCGACCTGTACGCCGACCGGCACATCATCGATGTCGACAAGACCGACGGCTCCTCCGTCCGCATGGAGGTCTACCTCTTCGGCGAGTTCGCTGCCGACGGGCGCTTCCGACGCATCGAGGAGACCACCCTGATGCTCCAGGGCGCCGACGGCGACCGCAACATCGGCAGCGCCCGCTGACGGTGAGGGCGCTCATGAGCGGTCCCCGGTCACGCCGACCAGCCCTCTGACTGACCCTGGGCCCCGAACGGGACCTGTCGACCTCGCACAAGTACCGGGACGAACCAGAAGGCGGCACCACCGTGTTGATCGGTGGTGCCGCCTTCTGCCTGCGGTCGGCACTACGGCCATTACGCCAGCGTCGACTGGTCCTCTCGTTGATGCTGACGATCCGGCACGCCCCCTTGCCGCTCAAGCCCTACGACATCAGCCGGCAGCATGCCTTTCGCCCAAGCGGCAGTTTCTTCGGCCCCTGAGCTACGTCTAGATCTCCCAGATCTCGAAGCCCATCGCATCCACGTCCACCAGGATCTAAGATCTCAGCTTGCTATATAGAGATCTCAGATGCCTTAATGCTGACAGTGAACCGCGGCCGTGCGGCCGGAAGAGCTCGGTATGTGACCAGCAAGGAGTTGAGCGATGACGGTCTTCGAACCGATCACGGGCCGCTATGTCGCGGTCCACGGTGCACGCACCTACTTCGACGAGGCCGGCGAAGGCGTCCCGATCGTGTGCATCCACCCGGGGGCCACGGACTCTCGGATCTACCGGCACCTTCTACCGTTGCTCGCCGAACGCGGATATCGCGCGATCGCGCCCGACCTTCCCGGGCACTGCCGTTCCTACCCGGCACAGTGGCAGCCAGGGACCTCCATTCACGACCACGCCGAGTTCATGCACGCGTTCGTGCGCACGGTGCTGCCTGGAACCTCGCCCTTTATGCTCGGCGCCTCCGTCGGAGGTCTGACGGCACTGGATCTCGCCGCTCATCACGGAGAGAGCTATCGAGGTGTCGTCGCGATGCAAGCGGCGTCGTGGACACCGCTGTCGGCCGAGGCTGCCGCGTTGCTGGCAGGTCGGACAAGCGCGCCCGATGCCGGCTGGACGGAGCACCTCGAGTATGCGGCGGTGACCTCGGCGAGCAAGAAGCTCACAGCCGAGCAGGAAACCGAGCTGAGGTGGCTTCAGCGCAGCACCTCCCAACAGGCCGGTCAGTTCGACGGTCAGGCGTGGGCCTCCCACGATCTGCGCGGCCGACTCGGCGATGTGCGGTGCCCGGTCCTGCTCGTGCAGGGCACCGACGATTTCTTCGTGCAGGATGAGCTGGTCGATGACACGGTCGCCGAGATGGGCTCGGCGGCGCAGCTGCTGAGGGTGCCTGACATCGGGCATTACCCGCCGCTTGAGAATCCGGAGTGGGTTGCGCAGGTTGCAGACACTTTCGTGAAGCAGTGGACGGCAACGGCACACTGATCTTTCGCCCTGGCCCCTGTTTCGCCCCCCTCAGCCGACGGGTTCGATTGCGCCCCCGCGGGGTCCGGCGAGGAAAATACCGAAAAGGGGCCAGGCAAGACCGGACAGCGGCGGCAACTGCCACGAGGCGCCGCCGACAGTCGGCTGCGAAGACGAGCGCGGCCGGCGTCTCGCGGGCCACTCTTACGTCGTCGGCCGCCACCTGCGACACATGATCTCCCCGGACGGAACCACCTGCCGGATCCGGCACCTCCACCGACCACTAAGATCCGAGAACTTCTGACTGGGATTTCAAATCCCTAGGATGGGTGCGTGAAGTATCTGCCCGCCATCCTCAGCACGGACCACCCCGGCCTGAGCGCCACCGAGCGCGCGTATCTCGCGATCAAGCGGCGGATCATCGAGCTTGACCTGGCGCCCGGCGCCCATGTCACCAAGACGGATCTGACACGGCTGACCGACGCCGGCACCATGCCGGTGAGAGAGGCCCTGACCCGACTGCAGCGCGACGGACTGGTCGATGCACTCCCCCGCTCGGGATACCGGATCCTGCCTGTGACCTTGAAGGGGACACGCGATCTGTGCGTCTTCCGCCGGCTTCTGGAGACGGAGGCCGCCGCCCTCGCGGCAGAGCGCGGCTGCCCGAAGGATGATCTCGCCCGTATGGAAGAACTTCTCGGCCAGTCCTACGACCCACGCGATACAGAGAGCATCGAGGCATTCCTCCGCGCCATTTTGGAGTTCGATGCGGTCATCGCCGACAACTGCGGTAACGACAGGCTGGCCCGGTCGGTCATCCAGGTCTTCGACGAGCTGGAACGAGTTCTGCGGATCACCTTGGGCTCCCTTCCGTTCTCGGCATCAGCCGCGCATCAACGACGCGCGGTCTGGGAAGCGGTCCGTGACCGCGATCCGGTCGCGGCCCGAGCCGCGATGGACGACCGCACGCGAACCTCTCAACAGCAGATCATCGACGCGCTCACGGCCAGCCCGTCGATCGCCGAGGCCAGCATCACCATCTCGTGACATCACCATCTCGTGATGAGACGTCTCCGTTGGAGATGGGGATAGACCTTGGAGCCCAGGTGCCGGTCGCCTGCCCGGCACCACCGTCGACGGTCAGGACATCGGCACACACCCGCAGGCACAACGAGAGGACGGGGAGCGCTCGCGCGAGGGGCAGCGCGAGTGCCTGGACGGCCTCGGCGTCACCCCGCCTCTCCCCCACCCCGGAAGCAGAGTCGGAGCCGGCGGCTACGGAGCAGCCAGCAGCCGTCCTCACAGGTCGGAGCCACGCTGCTGCACGCGGAGGACGCGAGGGACCGGTACAGCAGCCCCCAGAGGGGTGGTCAGCCGGGCGGGAGCTGGAATAGTTCACGGACACGTCCGATCAGGAAGGGGGCTCCCAGAACGGTGACGAGGCCGCCGGCCCCGACAAGTTCGGTGGCGTGGCGAACGGCGTCAGCAGTCTCCTGCCGGACGTGCAGCTCTCGGCGTGACGCCAGGGCGGTGCGCATCTTGGCCGGGGCCGCTTCGTTGGGATGTCCGACCCGGGTCAGTACCACCGGCCAGTCCGCCGGCAGTGGCTCAAGCATGGTTGCCACGTTCTTGTACTGGAGGGTGCCGAAGACGAGAGCGGTGCGCTCAGCGGCGCGGGATTGCCGCAGGATTTCCGGGGCCACGGTGGCTGCGCCCTGGTGGTTGTCTGCGATATCGAGCAGCAGGCGGCCGGTCCAGGAATCGAGATGGGCCGGTGCCAGAAGTTCGAGGCGGCCGGGCCAGCGGGTCGCGGCAAGTCCGCTGCGCAACGCCTCCTCCGGGACAGCGCGGATCGATCCTCGTTCGGTCAGTGCATCGATGCCGGCCACCGCAAGAGCCAGGTTGCGATGCTGGTGTTCTCCGCGGAGCGGACAGGTCAAGCCCCGGTGGACGGCATGTGGGGTGGTTACTTCCAGGACGGTACGCCCGTCGCCGGCTGTGCGTGGCTGGCAGTGAACTTCCTGGTGGAGGCGCCAGACGGTCACTCCCGTGTGGTGGCTGAGGACGTCTTCCACTGCCTGTGCCGCCTCCTGGGGCATCTCGCCGAGTACGACATGGTCGCCGTTCCGAACGATGCCTGCCTTGTTGCGTGCGATCTCGTCCAGGGTGTTTCCCAGTAGATGCTGGTGGTCCAGTCCCACTCCGGTGATGATCTTTACTCCGGTGTCGAAGCAGTTGACCGCGGTGCGTCGGCCGCCGATGTTCGCCTCCAGGACGGCCACGTCCACTCCTGCGAGGGTGAAATGAACTGCGGCTGCGGCGGCATGCACCGCTCCCGCATTGACCACAAGTCCCGTACTGCCGAGGACCTCGTCGACCTTTTGGAAGGCACGGTGACATGCGGTTGGAGAGACGGGCGCCCCGTTGATGCGGATGCGTTCGGTGACACGTTGGAGGTGCGGGCTGGGCATGCTTCCGGTCCGCAGTCCGGCCGCAGTCAACGCCGAGACGGCGAACGCGCAGGTCGATCCCTTCCCGTTCGTGCCGGTGACAGTCATGCCCCGCAGGTTGCGTCCCGGGGCACCGAGTGCTTGGAGAAGCCGGGACATCCCACCGGCGCCTGCCCCGTTGAACTGGTACCGACCGATGATCTCTTGACAAGCCAGTTCTTCCTCAGTCGCCAACTGTGCCACCTCGCCACAAGATTGATGTGTAGGAGAAATGCGCGGAGACCGTCTCCTGCCGCATGCAGGGACGACCCACCGCAAGGTCCACCAGGAACGATGTCCCTACCCACCGCACTCCCGCAGTCAGCAACATCGTCAGGTGGTCGGAAGCAGTGCGGCCAGGGCGCGCCAGGCGGCGCGTGGGAAGGCTCGGGGGTGCTCGGTGACGACATGGATGGCGACGTGGTCGGCACCGGCCCGCAGATGGTTGGTGACGTGGGCGGTGATCCGCTCGGTGTCGCCCCAGGCAACGAGCCTGTCGACGAGGCGGTCGCTGCCGCCGTGCTGGAGATCGGCCTCGGTGAAGCCTGAGTCGAGCCAGGTTCGGGTGAGGTTGGGCAGTGCCAGATAGGGCGCGAGCACGGTGCGGGCCGCCGCCCGGGCCACTGTGGCGTCGGTGAGCGGGACCACGGTTTGCACCGGGGCCAGCAGCGGGCCCGGGCCCAGCAGGGCGCGGGCCCGCGCGGTGTAGCGGGTGTCGACGAGGTAGGGCTGGGTGCCGGCGGTCCGGGCGGCGGCCAGCCGTGTCATCCGCGGGCGGTGTGCGCCGATGAGCCGTGCGGAGGGCGGCGGTCCGGTACCGATGGCGTCCAGAGCGTCGAGGTAGCGGCGCATGGCGGTCAGCGGATGCCGGTAGTGTGCGGCGAACGGGGCGTGGCTCACCGCCAGGCCCGTGACCAGTCGGGCGCGGTCGGCGGCGGGCAGTGCCCCGTAGGCTGCGGCGAGTTGGTCCGGGGTGTGTGTCCAGATGGAGAGGCAGGCGATCGCTACCACCGCCCGTCTGGTCGCCGCCAGTACTTCGGCTGCCGCAGCGAGATCCGCCTGCGGGTTGTCGCCGGGGACGCCGCCCAACCACAGCGTGCCGTAGCCGAGTTCCTCCAGCTCCGCCGCGGCCTCCCTCGCCTCGGCGCGGTCCCCGTGGGTGAGTCCCACACTCCATACGCCAATCCGTCCGAGCAGCATGGCGATCCTCGTCTACGCGTCACCGGTAACCGCCGAGAGTTCGCGTTCGATGTCGTCCAGATCATTTGGGGTGTTGATGGCCCGCCACGGGCCGTCCACCAGATAGCCGGTCAGCTGCCGTGCTCGTATCAGACGAGGGAGGGAGACCTCCTCGTGGTCGCCCTCGTCGGGCAGCAGTTCCACAACGGACGGTTCGAAGATATAGACGCCGCCGTTGACCCGTAGGGGCGGTGGGACAGGCGAGACGAGCGTGGTCACTCGGCCCTGTTCGTCGCATTCGACGCTGCCCCTGGGCAGCCAAGGACGAGGCAGGGCAACCGTGGCCAGCGCGGCGTGACGCCGGTGGTGAGCAAACATCCCGGCGAGCGAAAACCGGGTCCAGATGTCCCCGTACACCGCCAGCCACGGCTCGTCGGGTCGGTTCAAGGCGGCGGCCGCAAGCTTGAGGCCGCCACCCCGGCCCAGGGGCCGTTCCTCGACCACCACATCCGTCCGCAACGGCAGCCGGTGGGAGGCAAGGTAGTCGCCGATCACCGGCGCCAGGTGCCCCGCGGAGACGACGACCTGATCCACGCCCGACTCGGCGAACCAGTCGAGTTGATGGCGCAGTATCGGTGTGCCGTGCACTTCGACCATCGTTTTCGGCCGGGTCCGCGTCAACGGCCGCAACCGACTGCCGAAGCCGCCGGCCAGGATGACCGCCTGACGCACTGTCCCAAGGCCGGTATCCCCGCCGCCCGCACCATCTGAGAGTCGCGACACAAACACGTAGCGTACGCCAGAGCTGTTCGCCCCGGAACACCCACAAGTCCCCGTGTCCCGACCTGGTCTTGCCCACAACGATCTGAACCACGGAACGACGAAAACCGACCTGGCGTGCCTCATCAACGGCAGTCTGATGATCAAGGAGCTCGTTCCGCTGCGCGCCGCCCAGCGGCCCGCGAGGTGTACCTCACCAGCGACGGCAGCGGCCGTCTGTCGGCATCCGGTCCGCAGCGTCTGGGTACGCGGGGTGACTGTAGTGGGCAGGGCGTCGGGACGTCGGATTCAGAGGGCAGGGCGCCGCAAGCGCCCCCACAGTCTGAGAGCGCAGGGTTCCGCACCTGCGGCTACGCGCTCCGGTCCGCCTCGCCGCCACAGGCGCCATGGCGTGGCGGCATCTCGCGAAAGCCACAGCGGCGAACCGCCGCAGCACCCGGTCCGGCCCACACGCCCCACCTGACCACTCCCGCCAACCCCGATCGGAGGGAAGCCCGCCATGATGAACATCGCCCCCTGCCTGGCCGTGCAGGACCCCCTTGCCACCGCCGCTTTCTATCGGAAGCTCGGTTTCGGCGTCCTCGACACCGGCCCCCTCAACCCCGAACACCCACTGCTGATCATCACCCACGGCGGCAAACCCGCCCTGATGATCCAGACCGACACCAGCCTGCGCGAACTGCTGCCCACCATGCAGCCCGCCAACGGCTGCTCAGGCATCCACTACTTCACCGTCGCCGACTTCGACACCACCGTCGAACGCATCCGCCCCCACGTCGAGGTCGTCAAGGACACCGTCACCAACTACGACCGCACCGGCCGCAGTTCTCGGCACCGGCGGCGGAGGCCGCGGGCACGCCGCCAAGCTCGCCTCGCTCGGCCACGAGGTCCACGTCGGCACCCGCGACCCCGGGGCCACCCTCGCCCGCACCGAGCCCGACATGATGGGCAACCCGCCCTACAAACAGTGGCTCGCCGACCACCCGGGCATCCAACTGCACGCCTTCGCCGATGCCGCGGCCGCCGCCGACGACATCGTCATCAACGGCATCGACGGCCACAACGCCGTCACCGCCCTCACCACCATCGCCGACCAACTGGCCGGCAAAACCCTCATCGACTACGCCGTCCCCTACCTCTACGGCGCCGAGATGGAGCGCCCCTGGCCCACCCCCTGGGGCAGCATGCCGAAGCTCGACCCCTGCGACACCGACAGCCTCCGCTGCCGAGGGTCCTTCCGGTGCCGTCTACCCGTGCCGCCTGCCGCTGGCGAGCGCAACGCCCACGTAGGTCTCCGGCCTGATCCGCGGTCACCTGACGAAGGTGAACTCCCGCTGGCACATGCTGGATGCGGGGCAAATCGCCGTGGTCGCCCTCGTTCACCCGCACTGCGACGCGGCAAGTCCCGGCCGACCGAGCCAGCCGGTGCCGACGGTCAGGACGAGGACGGCCAGCAGTCCGAGCGCGGCATTCGTCGAACACCACCCCGTCGGGTGCCGCGATCAGCGGTGAAGAGGCGGGATGGTCGGGGACTGTGCCCCGACGGGTCCGTCGAACTGACGGGCAAGGACAGCTCCTATCAAGTCAAGGTCGTGGATCCCGCCAACGGGTTCGTGGAGAGTGAGGTTTCCGAGGCCGGGCATGGCGAGGGCAACGAGACGGCCTCGCATCCGTAAACGCGCGATGAGTGCGCGACCCGACACCTAGACTGAGCGGTCGGGACCAGGACGATGTCCCGCGGGGACGGAGAGCGGCGGTGGTGATGGGCAGCGCAGGCGAGGGCGGCATCACGGACCCGTCCGCCGAGGTACTGACCGAAGCCGCCGCCACGTTCGGATTGCTCGCCTGCCCGCCACGGCTGCACATCGTATGGGCGCTGGCGCAGGGCGAGAGCGATGTGAGCGGCCTCGCCGAACGCGTGGGCGTGGCACTGCCGGTGGTGAGCCAGCACCTGTCGAAGCTGAAGCTCGCCGGCCTGGTGCGCTCGCGGCGTGAGGGCCGCCGGATCGTGTACCTCGTCGACGCCCCCGATGTGGTGGCCGTGGTACGGCTGCTGGTCGTCCAGCGGGCCGCCCGCTCCGGGCACGCACCGCCATCGCCAGGAGACACCGCCGGGCCGGGCAGCAGCCGGCATTCGCCCGCGGCATGAGACCCGGCAGCCGGGACCGGTCGTGTCCGGACCGTCGGGCCGCTGGCCGGCACGGCACCGGAATAGCTGTCGCCTTGTGACCCGCGGCACGACAGCCCCGCGCTCGGCCTCCGTGGTGGCCGTCCCCCCACAGAACAAGTACCGGCTCGGGCAGGCGAGATGAGCGGTGAGTCCCGAGGTTTCACCCGCACCTGCCAGGTCTCGGTCACCGCGGCCACCCCGGCCACCCCGGCCACCCGCGACTACATGGCCCAGACGTCGAAACGCCTGAACACCGAGGTGCCTGGCTCGGCTGGGGAATATGTGCGGTGGAAGCAGACACGGCGGGCTGGTTTCACAGTCACCCGTACGAAAGGTCGGAGCAGGGGTCGTCGGCGGCGGAGCGGGCGCCGGAGACCGCGTCCCCGTCACCCGGCGACGATGAGGCCGTGACCGGCTCCTTGCCCGCACTGCCGCCGGTGTCCTCGCCGCCCGCCGTGCGGTCGGCCTTCAGGGCGGAGAACAGAGCCTGGGCGTCGGACTCGACCACCGCAACACGGTTGCCGGCGTAGCGCCAGGGAAGGGTGACGAACTTGGTGTCGTGCAGGTCGATGTCCTTCATCGACATCGCGAACGTCAGGAGCTTGTCGGCCGACCCGAGGCCCGGGTCGACGGTCATGGAGTTCGTCACGGCTTCGGCGAGCGGCAGCAGGTTGGTGGGGGTGACCCCCTGGCTCTTCACCTTCTTGATCAGGCCGGCGACGAATGCCTGCTGCCGTTTGATCCGGCCCAGGTCGGAGCCGTCGCCGACGCCGTGCCGGATGCGTACGTAGTCCAATGCCCGCTGGCCGGATACGGTCTGCTCCCCCTTGGCGAACAGGAGGCTGCCACGGGTGGGCCGATGGGGGTCGAGGTCCCGTTGGTAGACGTCCTTGGGAAGGCACACCGGCACGCCGCCGATGGTCTCGGTCAGGCGGGCGAAGCCCTTGAAGTCGGCGACGATGGTGTGGTCGACGCGCAGGCCGGTGAGCTTCTCGACGGTGTTCTGGGTGCAGGCCGGGTTGCCCTTGGCGCTCTGCCCCACGGAGAACGCCGCGTTGAACATCGCGTCGGTCCGCGGTGTGGTCCACGAGCCGTCGGGCAGCTTGCAGGGCGGGATCTCGACGAGTGTGTCACGGGGGATGGACACCGCGAGGGCGTGTCTGTGGTCCGCGTAGACATGCAGCAGGAACGCGGTGTCGGAACGACCGATGTCGTTCCGGTCGCCGCCGCCGAGCTCGCGGTTGCCGCCGGTCCGCCCGTCCGAACCGATGACCAGGACGTTCTGCCCCCTCGACGCAGCCGCGGGCCGGCTGCGGGAGATCCCGTCCGCGCTGAAGGCCGGGATGTCGCCGGCGGTCTTCAGGAAGATCCAGCCGATTCCTGACGTGGCGAGAACCAGCATGGACACCGCGGTAACCATGGCGGACCGGATCCGGCTCCGTTGAGGGCGCCTCCGCGCCCTCGCGCCATGGGCTCCACCGGCCCGTGGGGAGGGAACCGCGGTGTCCACGTGGCGCGCGGGCGTCGTCTTGCGGTCGGCTGTCATCTGTGCGCCCTCAACAGCCCGTTCCCCACAGTTCTGCGGGCAGAGGTCGGACGGCAGCGTGGACGATGCGTCTCACCGAGTCCGCTTCAACGGTCATGGGCCGGCTCCGTCGAGTACCGCGGCCTCCCGCTCCGTCACCCCATCGGAATTCATGAGAACAGTTTAGAGCTTGCGCAACTCTGGAACTGTTGCGCCGCGCCCGCTTCCCGGCCGTAGGACAGGTTTCGGCTACGCCTATGTCGCATCCGAGTCGAACGGCACACGTACGGGCGATCCACCCCTGGCCGGCTTCGTCAGGTCCACGCAAGGCGCCGACCTTTCACGCGCCACGGCATCATCCGCCGGATGGTGCAGCGCTTCCGCGGCCTCCATCAGCTCCGGCCTCAGATCAAGGGCGCTGCGAATCTCATCGAGTCCCAGGCCGTCGCCCTCCAGGAGGTGTTTGCGCACGAACGCCTTCGGATGA
Organism: Streptomyces sp. BHT-5-2; assembly: GCF_019774615.1. Taxonomy (NCBI): domain Bacteria; kingdom Bacillati; phylum Actinomycetota; class Actinomycetes; order Kitasatosporales; family Streptomycetaceae; genus Streptomyces; species Streptomyces sp. BHT-5-2. Next base: position 3,627,641 of record NZ_CP081496.1, read on the forward strand.
GGTCCTCGAACTCGAAGACCTTGAACTGCGGGCCCAGTTCGGAGCGGATCTCCCCCTTGGCACTGTCGGAGTACTCCCGCACCTGGCGCAGGCAACCTGTCACGTTCTGGGTGAATTCCGGCAGTTTGTCCGGACCGAAGAGAAGCACGGCAAGGAGCGCGGTGCAGAGCAGTTTCACGAGGCTCAGGTCGAACATCCGGCACTCCCAGCGATCATCACCGCTGACCCACACATGCGGCTGCGGCCCGCGAGCACATCAGATGCGGGCCGCAGCTGTTCTCGGGCGGGCTCAACGCCTGCCGGGGCAGAGGGTCAAGGCGGTACGGCGGCAGGCCCTGGGGCAAGGCGTGCGGGTGGGGCAGGTCGGCACCTGGGTGGCCCAGCGCATGAGCGCGTCGGCGTTGTCGACCTGAAGTGCAAGGAGCGGGGCGAAGACTTTGGCACCTGCAGCCAGTTGGATCATTTCCGGGCAGGCGGCGGTGAGCTTGGACGGGAGCTTGTGTTGCTCGGCCTTGAGGTTGTCGGGTCTGGTGAGCAGCATCCGGGCGAGCCGGCGCGGGGAGATGGGGCGATGGCGCTCGTGTACGTGTTGCGGGCCTACAGCTTGGTCATCTTGTCGTATGGGCTCGAGATCCGCAGTTGCGCCGAGCCGAAATCCACGAGCGCCGCGATTCCCTCCTCGATGCCGGTTACCCGGCCGAGGCCGTACATGTCGTGTGTGACCTGGTCGCCCACGGCGAAGTGCTTGGGAACCGGGGCGATTGGTGCCTTGAAGGGGCTGGTGAGCAAATGACGCTTCGGTGCAGCTGGCTTTGTCATTGCCCCCAGTATGCACCTGCGAACTGCGCTGGTTGACCCTAAAGGCCAGAAGTGGCTGACGTCGGACCAGCAAGAACCGAGCCTGCCGAACGGCCAGCCGGCGGCGTACGGGCGGTTCGGCCTCCCATGAGGCCGAACCGCCCGTACCCTTCGTGGTGTCTACGGCGTCACACAGCGGGCGCCAAACACTGGAGGCAATACCTCGTGCTGATTGCTCAGCGTCCGTCACTGACCGAAGAGGTCGTCGACGAGTTCCGCTCCCGGTTCGTGATCGAGCCGCTGGAGCCGGGCTTCGGCTACACCCTCGGCAACTCCCTGCGCCGCACCCTTCTGTCCTCGATCCCCGGCGCTGCTGTCACCAGCATCCGCGTCGACGGTGTCCTGCACGAGTTCACCACCGTGCCGGGCGTCAAGGAGGACGTCACCGACCTGATCCTGAACATCAAGCAGCTGGTCGTCTCCTCGGAGCACGACGAGCCGGTCGTGATGTACCTGCGCAAGCAGGGCCCGGGTCTGGTCGCCGCCGCCGACATCGCCCCGCCGGCCGGCGTCGAGGTGCACAACCCCGACCTGGTCCTGGCCACGCTGAACGGCAAGGGCAAGCTGGAGATGGAGCTGACCGTCGAGCGCGGTCGCGGCTACGTCTCCGCTGTGCAGAACAAGCAGGTCGGCCAGGAGATCGGCCGGATCCCGGTCGACTCGATCTACTCGCCGGTGCTCAAGGTCACGTACAAGGTCGAGGCGACCCGTGTCGAGCAGCGCACCGACTTCGACAAGCTGATCGTCGACGTCGAGACCAAGCAGGCGATGCGTCCGCGCGACGCCATGGCGTCGGCCGGCAAGACCCTGGTCGAGCTGTTCGGTCTCGCCCGCGAGCTGAACATCGACGCCGAGGGCATCGACATGGGCCCGTCCCCGACGGACGCCGCCCTCGCCGCCGACATGGCGCTGCCGATCGAGGAGCTGGAGCTCACCGTCCGCTCCTACAACTGCCTCAAGCGCGAGGGCGTCCACTCCGTGGGTGAACTACTGGCGCGCTCCGAGGCGGACCTGCTCGACATCCGCAACTTCGGTGCGAAGTCGATCGACGAGGTCAAGGCGAAGCTCGCCGGCCTGGGCCTGACCCTCAAGGACAGTCCACCCGGATTCGACCCGACCGCTGCCGCCTTCGAAGCCGACGACAACGCGAGCACCGGTTTCATGGGGACCGAGCAGTACTGAACGCTGCACCGGGGCGTGGAGCGGGTCACTGTGCACCAACCGGTGCGATGTGGCCGGAGGCCAGGGTCCGTCGAACACGAGCGGCTCTGTGTGCCGGCGAGACCGTGGCCACCCTGCTGCATCAGCCCGGACCACGTCGCCCCCACCCCTCCAGCCTCGACCGCTCCAGGGCGGGGCGCGTCTTCGACGGACTGCCGGGTGAAGGGGCGTTCTCCGGTAGGGCTTTCCGAACGCCTAGGACTCGTCCGGTCGATGTTCCGTTCGCCTTCGCCCGCGCGCAGGGCATCGACCCCGTCACTGCCCCTGACCCAGCTGGTCGGCCGAGACCTCGACTCCGGCCGACGTCTCACCTTTGAATGGCTGCGGCCCCGCCCTATACGCCGGGTATTCACCCATTGGAGAGTGGGGACCAGGCTCTGGCCTGCTGCAGAAGCCGGGCACGTCCATCTGCTGAGTGCCGACGACGGACAGTAGACGCAGTGCTTCTGCCGACGGCGAGCCGGGGGCGGCGGTGTAGATGACGAGTCGCTGGTCCCGGTCGGCGATATCCAGGATGTCGCAGCTGACGGTGACGGGGCCGACGAGCGGGTGCTCGAAGGTCTTGCAGAGGGTGGGGTGGGCGGTGACGTCGTGGGTGGCCCAGAGTCGGGTGAACTCCTCGCTGTTGGCGAGGAGTTCCTCGACCAGACCGGTCACCTCCGGGTCGTTGGGGTAGCGCGCTGCGGCGGCGCGCAGGTGCTGGGCCGAGGTCCGGGCGAACTCGTCCGCATCCGAGACGCCGTACAGCCGTCGGCCGTGCCGGTAGGGGCCGAGGAAGGCGCGTCGGATGAGGTTCCGGTCCCGGCGCGACAGGGCGGAGAAGTCCTCCATCAGGGCGGTGGCCAGGTCGTTCCAGGCGATGACCTCGGACGGGGCAGCCGCCCGGCCCGATGGACCAGCTGTCGGAGGCCGATTTCGACCACGTCTGCGCCGTCAATCTCAAGGGCCCGTGGCTGGCCATGACCGCCGAGATCGCTGCCATCCGCGCCACCGCGAAGCGCGGGGCCATCGTCAACACCTCCAGCGTCGGCAGCCTGATGGGCAACCCCCAGCTACCCGTGTACGGCGCGGCGAAGCGGGCGGTCAACAGCCTCACCGCATCGGCAGCCGTCACGTACGGCCCGGAGGGTATCCGCGTCAACGCCATCGCGCCCGGCACCACGCTCACCGAGATGCTGCACGAGTGGGATGAGAAATCACCCGGAACCATCGAACAGCTCAACGCTCAGACCCCGCTGGGCCGCGCCGCCGATCCGGACGAGATCGCCCAAGCCGCCGCCTGGCTCCTCAGCGACCGCTCCTCCTACGTAACCGGCACGGTCCTCCGGGTCGACGGCGGCATGCACGCCTGAGAGACGTCTGTCATCAGGTGGAGGATCGAGGTGCCGGGGGCGTGAATGCTCCCCCGGCATCTGGACGAGTTGCCCCAGACCGTGGACTGATCTGATCAACGGCCTCGGCACACCGGCCACCGCCAACCGGGCCGTGGCGATCCGCCTAGAGGCCGAACGTGCGCCACACCGCCCCGGCCGTGGTCGCGCAACGGCGAAGACGGGGCGACCCGACCAGGAGCCGCGGCGAAGCCCGGGCCCTGCGTGCCGCGCAGGGCCCAACATGGGGGCCGGCAGCGCGGTTTCGCCCGCTTCGTACGGCACCGTGGCCGCTCGGCGATGGCACATCGGCTCGGCGGGAAGATCGCTGGGTATAGTGCAGGCGTTTCGGGGAACCCGGCGCCCGGGAGCGGGTCGACCGCACGCGGCAGCTCGCGTTCATCGGTATCCGGGATCCTGTCGGAGCCCCGATGGTCACATCGTTGAGGAGGCCGTCCCATGGAACCCGTCACGCTGATCACCGGTGGCTCGACCGGAATCGGCGCCGCCACCGCTCGCGCCCTGCTCAAGCAGGGCCACCGCGTGGCCGTCACCGGACGTGGTGCGGACAAGCTGGCCGCCTTCGCCGCTTCGGTCGGAGCGGGCGAGCGGCTGCTGACGATCACCGGCGACACCAGCCAGGCTCAGGACGTCGCCTCCGCCGTGCGCCGCGTGGTGGATGCGTGGGGCCGACTGGACAACGTCATCGCCAACGCCGGTTTCTCATTGCCCGGCAACCTGGAGAGCCACGACCCCGAGGACATGCGCGCCATGGTCCTCACCAACGTCCTGGGCCCGGCCCTGCTGGTGCGGGAGACCCTGCCGCACCTCAGGGAGTCCAAGGGCCGGATCGTGATCATCGGTTCGGTCGCGGGGGTGCGCAACACGCCCGGCAACCTGTACTCCGTCACCAAGTGGGCCGCGCACGCGCTGGCCGAGAACACCCGGCTGCTGGTCGGCAAGGACGGAGTCGGCGTGACCGTCGTCGCCCCCGGGGTGGTGGACACCCCGTTCTGGGACGAGCGCGGCGGCACTCCCGAGGCGGCGCCGGTGATGACCGCCGAGCAGATCGCGGACACGATCGTCTTCGCCGTCAACCAGCCCGCAGGCGTGGACATCAACCACATCACCATGCGGCCGACCGGGCAGCTCGGCTGACGCCACGCTCCCAACGCCACGACTACGAGCCCCTCTCGGCCCGCTGCGCAGCCGTGAGCCACCTGGCGATGACCGATCTGACGACCCACCGCCTCACCGGCGAAGCCACCATCTCCTGGCGCGGCCCGACATCAGCCGATCAAGCCCGCATCACGGGATGGAACAACGGGAGAAAACGACCTCTCAACCAGGGGGTTCGGCCTCGCTGTGACCGCCGGCCGGTCTCGGACCGGCTCAGCGGGCGGAGTCGAACTCGCGCACCACCTGTGGCAGGGACTTGAGGACCGTCGTGGAGTGGTCGAACTGCCCGACATCGCTGAGCTGCTGGTCCGCCCCGTGCGAAGCCAACTGACGTTGGCAGTACAGGGAGTTCGCGAAGGAGACGTCCTTGTCGCCCCTGGCGTGGAAGAGGTGCACCGGGACTGCGGGTCGCCAGTCACAGGTGGTGTCCATCGCCTGCAGCTTCCGTTGCAGGTTCCCCGTGGGGTTGCGCACCTTCTGGAGGAACCCTTCGGTGAACAGTTCCTTCGAGGTCGCCGGCAGCGCGGCCGCGATCTCCGACGCCTGGTGGTTGGTCTCGGAACTCAGCCAGCACGTACCTGTTCGCGCAGGATGTCGGCGTGCCCGCAGTGGTGGGCCAGCTCGCGCAGGACTTGCAAGTACACCCAGCGCAGCGTGCGCGGCCCGGCCCGGTGGCCGGTCACGACGGCGTCCAGCGACAGGTCGGCGACCACCGCCCGGGCCGTCGCGCAGGCATCCCGGTGGGCCGCCGTGACGGAGGCGACGGTGTCGTCGTCGGCGAGCCGGAAGGACTCGTCCGGGGTCTGCACCAGGCCGAGCTCCCGACGGGACGTGCCGCCGACGCACTCCTCGAACCAGACCCGCTGCATCCAGGTGACGTGCTTGAGCAGCCCGAGCAACGTCGTCGCCGACGAGACGAGCCGGCGGCGCGCCTGCTCCTCGGTAAGACCCTCGAGGGTTGCCTCGAGGGCGCTCCGGTACTCCTCGACGAACGCATCGAGCTGGGTGCGTTCGTCGTCCAGCGGCACATCGAACGATCCCATCAGAGTCTCCCATCACGCCGCAGGCCGAGAGCGACAGCAGTTCGTGCGAGCGGTGGCCCACGACGACATCGACGATCCCAAGACCTGGTCTCAGGACTCCTGCCGCACGAGTCGACGCAAGTTAATCAGGACGCGGCCCAAGGTGTGCAGCGGGCGCAGTGTGAGCTGTGTGCGCTCGTAGCGCAGTCCGGGGCGCTTGAACCGCAGCAGTCAGGAGATGCGGCGCTCTGCGCCCCGGCGATCCCGATCGAGATGATTCCGCGACTGGATGCCGCGGCGGGCGCTGCGGACCTTGATTTCGAACAGCATGCTGTCGTGAGCGCTCGCTGGTGAGAGCAGCGCATTCAGGATCAGGCCGCCCGCGTCGACGAGCAGGTGGGGCTTCGTGCCGGGTTTGCCGCGGTCGGTCGGGGTGCGCCCGCGGTACGGTCTCCAGCGACTGGATCCGCTTTGTACACGCCCGCCTGGGGCACTCTTTCGCTGCCCGCCCCGGTATTCCGCCTACAACAAGCGCCTGAACGCAGCCGAGGTGCGCCTTCCGGAGCCCCGTCTTTGCGAGCTCCCGCCGTGTGCCGGTGAGCCCGCACCAACGTGGAGCCCACCGAGACAGTGCAGTTGAGGTCCTCGTCGGCGTCGGCATCGGCCGTCAGCGCGGTGCACACCCTCTCCCCCGGTGTCGTCAACTGCCCACGCGGACCACCACACAGACGTCCCGGAGGGGAACGACTACCGACCGTCCGCGCCGTCGGCCGGGTCAGCAGCCGTCCACCAGGCGATCACACGAGCGGCCACCGCTTCGGGTGGCCGGCTCGATGGGAGCCCGAAATGGGCCTCCAGCTCGTGCCTCAGGAACTCACCGATCTCCGCCTGGCCGGCGCCACCATGGAGCCTGCGGAACAGAGGGCCGATCATGCAGTCGTACTCGTCCTGGACAGCATCAACGACACCGATCGGATCCCACTCATTGAGCAGACGCCGCAAATCCTTCTGAACAGAGGTGCTCCAAGGGCGCATCTCCCCAGAATGCCATCCGAGAACGCCAGCGATCGCTCAAGGCGTCTTGACCCGAACGAAACGGCCTAACTCCTTCCGTCCGGTTCTTCGGACGGTGCCCCTTCGGACGGCGGCCGGATCAGCGTCCCGATGCCGGCGCAGAGCAGGTCCAGGCTGCGGGTGAACTTCTCGTCCGGCCCGTGCGCGGTCGCGGCGGTCGCTGTCCGGGGGAAGTTCCGGTGGAGGGCGGCGACGTCCTCGGTGGTGACCGGCACCGCGGGTGGTTCGCTCTGCTCCTGGAGCACGTAACCGGTGACGTGGCTGAGCACGGTGTCGGCGGCGGTGCCGCAGTGCTCCGGGGGCACACCGGCCTCGGCGAGGGTGGTGAGCAGTCGTTCCATCAGCGAGAGCGCGCCGGGGCTGAGGGTTTTCGGGCTGCCGGCGAGCATGATCGCCCCGCCGGGGTGCTGCCGGATGCTCTGCCGCAGGGCGACGGCCTGCGCCGTGATCCGCGCCGGCCAGCCTGCCTGCGCGGGCAGTCCGGCCAGGGCGGCGGTGCCGGCTTCGTATGCCTGCCCGGCCACCCGGTCGGCCATCAGCTGGAGCAGTGCGGCCTTGCTGGGCACGTGGTAGTAGAGGCTGCCGGCGTGCACGTCGAGGCGGTCCGCGACCCGGCGCACGGAGAATCCGTGGTAGCCGGTCTGGGCGAACACCGCCATCCCTGCGTCGATGATCAGGTCTGCGGTCAGCTTCACGGTCGCAGTCTAGCGAGCCGCACCGGTTTTCAAACACTGTTTGAAAAATCCTCGGGCCACGCTAATGTCGTGATCAGCGAAATCGAACACGTCCTGGAGGGGGGTGGTGACGATGGACATCCTGGTGTTCAACGTGACCACGGCGGCACTGATGGTGCTGATGTTCAACGGCGGTCTGGCCCTGGTCGGCCAGGGCACACTGGGCCGGCGGCGCATTCCCTGGGCCGGCGTCGGCCTGACCGGGCTCGCGCTCGCCGGGGTGGCCCTCCAACTCTGCTGGTCGGGGGCGATGGACTCGCTCGACGCGGACCCGTCGAAGTCCGGCTGGTGGCGCGTGTTCACCTCGGTCTTCATGCAGAACGGCGGCCTCGGCGGGGCGGCCTGGAACATCGTCACCCTCGCCGCCGTCGCGGTCTTCGCCGACTGGTTCTGGGGTGCGCCGCTGACGCTCGGCCTGTTCGCCGCAGGCATCCTGCTGCCGGAGCAGATCGACAAACTGTGGGGCCAGACCTCCCACACCACCGACCCCCGCAACTTCGCCGGCAGCTCCGGTGCCACCTACTTCCTGGGCGCGACGCTGGCCGCGGCCCTGCTGCTGCGCGGCGGCGCCGACGAGAGCTCCGGCCAGGCCGCCGCGAAGGGCTCCGACGACGAGGGCACGAGCCGTGGCAAGGCCGCCCGCAAGAACCGGCTGCTGGCGCTCGGTGTGCCGGTGCTCGGGCTGGCGATGTGGTTCGCGCAGGAGAACGGGCACGGGCTGGTCTCCTGCTACGGCTTCGCCCTCGGCGCACTCGCCTGGGCCGCGTTCCGCACCGTCCTGCACCCGGACCGCGACCTCCGACAGCCACCGCGCACGACGGTCGCCTCGCTGACCGGGCTCATCGGCCGACGGACCCGCAACACCGGCTAGCCGGCCGGCTCCGCCCCATCCCACCCGCCCCGTTCCGCCGTGACCACCAGGGAGTCAGCATGTCGGAAAACCTGCACCGGGAAGTGTCGAAGCTCGTCGACCAGGAGGTGCCCAAGATCCTGGAACAGACCGACCGCGACGTGGCCCACGCGGTCAACCGCGCGCTGGGCGTGCGCGACGGCGCCCCGGCGTTCGACACCGCCCGCTGGCAGGCCCGGCTCGGCGAGCTCCTCGCCGCCCACCACATCCCCGGCGCCGCCCTGGCCGTGCTCGCCGACGGCCAGATCCACGAACTGGCCGCCGGCATCCTGCACACCGGCACCGGCGTCACGGTGACCCCGGACTCCGTGTTCCAGATCGGCTCCGTCAGCAAGGGCTACACCGCCGCCCTGGTGGTCCTGCTCGCCGACGCCGGGAAGTTGGACCTCGACGCGCCGGTCGTGGACGTCCTGCCGGACTTCGCGGTCGCCGACGCCGGAGCCGCCCGGACGATCACGCCGCGCCAACTGCTCGACCACACAAGCGGCATCGAGGGCGACTACGTCAACGACACCGGCCGGGGCGACGACTGCCTGGCCCGTTACGTCGAGGGCGCGCGGACCGTCGGCCTGACCAACCCGCCCGGCGCCACCATGTCGTACTCCAGCACCGCCTACAACGTCCTCGGCCGGATCGTCGAGGTCGTCACCGGCCAGACCTGGGACGAGGCGCTCAGGGAACTGCTCCTCGCCCCGCTCGGGCTGGAGCACACCATGACCCTGCCCGAGGAGGTGCTGCGCTTCCGCGCCGCCATGGGGCACATGGGCGAGCCGGGCGAGACCCCCGTCCCCACCCCGCTCTGGAACATGATGCCGCGCTCGGCCGGCCCGTACGGCGGGATCAGCGCGACCGCCGCCGACGTGGTCCGGTTCGCGCGGGCCTTCGTGGACGGTGGCGTCGCGCCGGACGGCACCCGGGTGCTGCCGGCCGCCGTCGTCGACGCGATGCTGACCCGCGAGGTCGAGATGCCCGACCAGTGGTCCCTCGGCGCCCACTGGGGCCTGGGCTGGGGCCTGTTCGAGTGGGACGGCGCTCGTGGCTTCGGCCACGACGGCAGCACCTTCGGCCAACTCGCCTACCTGCGCGCCATCCCGGAGAAGGGCCTCGCCATCGCCCTGCTGACCAACGGCGGCGGCGCCGCGCCCAAGGTCTTCGAGGCGCTCTGCCGCGAGCTCTGCGCCGAACTCGCCGGGGTCACCATGCCCGGGTTCGCACCGACCACCGAATGCCTGGCCGTGGACACGGAGCCGTTTCTCGGCAGCTACAAGCGCGAGGGCTTCCTCATGACCATCGCCGACGGCGACGGCGGCCCAGGCACGCTGCGGCTGAGGTACGAGGGCGCGGACGGCCTGGCGGGCACCTTCGACCCGCTGGTCTGGCACCTGACCCCGGTCTCGCACACGCCGACGAAGACGGTGTTCGCCGGCCGCCGCAACGAGAAGGACGCCTGGATACCCGTCGTGTTCTACGCCCTCGCCGACGGCAGCCGGCACGTCCACTTCGGCGTCCGGGCGACGGCCAAGTCCGCGTAGGCGTCTCCGGGCATGTGGCCGGGGTACGGCCGGAGGTGCCCCTCCCATGGCCCCGGACACCGGTCGGCTCTCGGCCATGGACCCTTCGGATGCACCTGACCGCAGGAGAGCACGCACAGCTCCACTGGCTCCCCAGGCCGCTGATCTCCGCGGCGGGCAGCGATCTGCGCCAGACCTGGAGCATCGACCTCGCCCCCACCGCACGGCTCGTAGTGCGCGAGGAACAGATACTCGGACGCGCCGGCGAACCCCCGGCCATGTGACCACCCGGCTCACCGTCCGACGCGGTGAACACACCCTGCTCGACCAACAGGCCGCATACGGGCCCGGCGAACCCGGCTGGGACGGCCCAGCCACCCTCGTCACCGCAACGGCCACCGCCAACCTCCGCCTGCGCCGCCGCCTCGACACAGCGCAGAGCGCCTACCGCCAACCCATCACAAGGGGTGGCGCAACGGCAGCACGGGGCCGCCGACGAGCGAAGCCGGGAAGCTGCGGCACGGCTCCGCCGGCGCAGGCCCCGGTTGCCCGGCGGCACCGCGATGAACGGCGGAACGCGATATGCCTTGGGTCTGTCTGTGCGCCCCCGTCATGCTGCAATGCGCCGTGTAATACCAGTATTTGCTCTGGTGCGGAGAAGAGACAGCGAATTCCGTGGCTTGGGCTGGGTACCGGTCTGTCTGCGCAACAGGCTGTTGAGGGCAGCCATTCCCCGTTCACGGCAAACAGACGCTGTCTCCACCAGGCCGATGGACACGGCGCAAGGCCCCTGGAGCTTGGCACTTGGAAGGCCGCAGGGCGGGCACAACACAGGAAAGGGATCCCCATGGTCAGAGGTTCGGTTGTCGGGGGCGAGCCGATCGCCATTGTGGGTATGGCCTGCCGATTCCCCGGTGGCGCGATCTCACCCGAGGCGTTCTGGACAATTCTCGACGAGGGACGGGACGCGCTCTCGCCCTTTCCGACGGACAGGGGCTGGGAGCGTGGTCTCTACGACCCCGATCCTGAGGCACCCGGGAAGGTCTCGCTGCCCAAGAGCGGCTTTCTGCACGATGCGGCCGAATTCGATGCCGAGTTCTTCGGGTTGTCCCCGCGCGAAGCCTCGGCAACGGACCCACAGCAACGACTGTGGTTGGAGATCTGCTGGGAGGCGCTGGAACACGCCCGACTGGATCCGCACTCTCTGCGTGGCAGCCGAACTGGCGTCTTCGCGGGGTTGACGAATACGGACTACGGCCTGCGGTGGATGACCGGCGGCCGCGGCCTCGAGGAATATCAGGGGCATCTCCTGGTCGGCAGTACCAACGCGGTCGCCTCGGGCCGGGTGTCGTACCTGCTCGACCTGGCAGGCCCCGCACTGACGGTGGACACGGCGTGCTCGTCGTCCCTGGTGACCCTGCACCTGGCCTGTCAGTCGTTGCGGCGCCAGGAGTGCACGCTGGCTCTGGCGGGCGGCGTCACTTTGCAGGCCACGCCCGGAGTCCTGCAGGACTTCAGCCGTCAACGGGGATTCTCCGCCGACGGCCGGGTGAAGTCCTTCGCGGCGTCCGCCGACGGTACGGCCTTCGGTGAGGGGGCCGGCGTGCTGGTCCTGGAACGATTACCGGACGCCCGGCGAAACGGGCACCGCGTTCTGGCGGTGATACGGGGCACTGCCGTCAATCAGGACGGTGCCAGTGCCCAGTTGACCGCACCCAGCGGGTCGGCCCAGGCAAGCGTGATCCGCACTGCCCTGGCGGACGCGGCGATACCACCGGCCGACATCGACGCGCTGGAGGGGCACGGCACGGCCACACTGCTGGGGGACCAGCATGAACTGCAGGCGGTGCTGGACACCTACGGACAGCAACGCGCGCCGGAACGGCCTTTGTGGTTGGGGTCGGTGAAATCCAACATCAGTCACACGATGTCAGCTGCCGGCGCCGCCGGGGTCATCAAGATGGTCCTGGCGCTCCAACACCAGCTGCTGCCACGCACACTGCATGTGGATGCGCCCACCCCCCGTGTGGACTGGGGCAAGGGCACCGTCCGGTTGCTGACCGAGCCGCGGGACTGGCCCCACCGTCCAGGCCGGCCGCGCCGCTGCGCCGTGTCGGGCTTCGGGATCAGCGGCACCAACGCCCATGTCGTACTCGAAGAGGCGCCCCCTGAGCTCCCGCCCACCACAGACACCCCCACCACGCAGCTGCCCCGCATCCCCTGGGCCGTCTCCGCGAAGTCCCGTACAGCGCTGCGTGCCCAGGCACGTGCTCTGGCGGCACACGCCGAAGAGCACCCCGAGCTCGGTGCGCTCGACATCGCGTATGCGCTGGCCACCACGCGCAGCCACTTCGGCCATCGCGCGGTGTTCCTGGCCCGTGAGCGTGACGAACTCATCGGCGCGGCCCGCGCCCTCGCCGAGGACCACCCCACGCCCGACACCTTCTGCGCCGCCACCTCGCTTGCTACCGCCGGACCGGTGATGATCTTCCCGGGGCAGGGCGCACAGTGGCCCGGCATGGCGGCGGAGCTGTTGGACACGTGTGTCCCGTTCGCCGAGCACATGGAGCGTTGCGCCGAGGCGCTCGCTCCGTTCGCGGACTTCTCCCTGATCGATGTGCTGCGCGAGCGGCCGGCGACTCCTCCGATCGACCGGATCGACGTACTGAGCCACACCATGTTCGCCGTGCTGACCTCACTGGCCGAGCTGTGGCGCCACTACGGGGTGGAGCCGGCAGCCGTGGTAGGGCATTCGCAAGGGGAAATAGCGGCCGCGTATACCGCAGGGGTGCTCTCCTTGGAGGATGCCGCCAGGGTCGTGGCGGTCCGCGGTGGCGCTCTGTCAAAGCTCGCCGGCGCCGGCGGCATGCTGGCGGCAGCACTGCCGCCACCGGCGCTGCAGCCGCGGATCGAGAGCGCGGGAGGCCGCCTGTCGCTGTGCGCGGTCAACGGCCCGCGCAGCACGGTGGTGTGCGGGAGCGACGACGCCCTGGACACGATGGAACGGGAGCTCACCGCGGCCGGTGTGCGAACCCGCCGCCTGGATACCGATGTCGCCGTGCACTCGGCCCAGGTGGAGCAGATCCGGGACGAGATCCTCGACGGCCTGGCGGGTATCACACCCAACTCAGCGCGGATTCCGCTGTATTCCACGGTGACCGGGGGCCGGGTGGACGGTTCGGAGATGGGTGCCGGATTCTGGTACCGCAACACCAGGGCGCCCGTTTACTTCGAGGCCGCCACCCGGACCATGCTGAGGGACGGATTCCGGCACTTCATCCAGTGCAGCGCGCATCCCGTGCTCACCGCCGCGCTCGAAGAGATCGCCGAGGACCAGAACGCCGAGATCACGGCGCACGGCACGTTGCGGCGCGGCCACGGTGGCCGGACACAGATGCTGCGGGCGCTCGGCGAGGCGCACGTCTGCGGGGCCGAGGTGAACTGGACGTCCGTGTTCACCGGTACGGGGGCCCGGTCGGTGGATCTCCCCACCTATCCGTTCCAGCGCCGGCGCCATTGGTTGCCGCTGCCCGATCTCGGTCCGCGAACGGCCTCGCCCGCCGCGGATCATCCGCTTCTGGACACCGTCGTGGAGAACGCGGAGACGGGCCAGACACTTTTCTCCGGTGCGATCTCGCGGGATGCGCCTGGCTGGCTCGCCGACCATGTGCTCATGGGGACTGCGGTGGTCCCCAGCACGGCACTCGTGGAGCTGGCCCTGCACGCGGGGACTGCCTGCGGATTCCCCACTCTGGACGAGCTGACCGTGCAGACCCCGCTGGTGCTTCCCGAGCAGGGAACGGTACGGCTCCAGATCGCGGTGGCGCCACCGCAGGACGGCCGGTGCCGCATCACTGTGTTCGCCTGTAAGGACCAGGGCATACCGGCCGCGGGCGGCACCCGGGCCGCGTGGACCTGCCATGCCGAGGGAACGGTGTCGGCGCGTGAAGCGGTGGCGCACTCCGGTCCCGAAGCGTGGCCGCCACCCGAAGCACGAGCGGTCGACATCGGCGCACTGTACGAACGCCTCCGCGCCCGGGGCTACGACTACGGGCCGGCCTTCCAGGGAGTGCGACGGGTCTGGCGGGACGCCGACGTGCTGTATGCCGAAGTGGTCGCGGCGCAGGAGGCAGGGGATGACTGCGATCGGTACGGGGTACATCCGGCCCTTCTCGACACCGCCCTGCAGACCCTGACCGTCGCTCACCTGTCCGGCACTCCCGGGGGCGCATCGGCTCCCCTGGTGCCCTTCGCCTGGAGCGGGGTCTCGCTGCATCGACGGGGTGCGACCGCGTTGCGCGTCGTGATCAGCCCGGCGCCTGAGGACCGCAGCAGGATGCGGCTCACCGTCTTCGACCAGGCCGGCCGGGCCGTGCTCCAGGTGGACACTCTCGTCGGCCGCGCTGTGACAGCCGAGCAACTGGAGTTCGCCACCGGACGATGGCGCGCAGACCTGTACCGCCTGACGTGGGCAGACGCCCATCCCTCCGGTGGCGGTCCCGCACCGGCTCGGGTGGCGGTCGTGGGTGACGGTATGGAGTGGCTGCGGGCCACTGACGCGGATATCGCCGTCCATCCTGACTGGACGGCCATGCGCGCGGCGGCCGAAGGAGGCGATGCCGTTCCCGAAACGGTGTGCTTCACCGTCCGCGGCGGAGACGTGCATACCGCAACGCATCACACTCTGGGCAGAGTTCAGGAGTGGCTGGACGAGGAACGGTTCCGTTCCTGCCGTCTGGTGCTGGTGACACGGGAGGCCGTGGCGTTGGCCGCCGGCCAGGATGCGCCCGATCTCGCGGGTGCGGCCTGTGCGGGGTTGATCCGGGCAGCGGAGTCCGAACACCCCGGACGGTTCGCGGTGATCGACGTCGACGATGACGCCACCCCGGCCGCCTTCGAGCGCGCCCTGGCCCTACGGGAGCCTTCGGCAGCGGTGCGAGGAGGCCGGGTTTTCGTCCCCCGGCTCTCCTCTGCACGTGTGCCTGCCGCCCGCACGGAGCCACTGTTCGACCCTGAGGGCACCGTCCTGATCACAGGGGGAACCGGTGCCCTGGGCGGACTGCTCGCACACCACCTCGTCACCCGGCATGGTGCACGCCGCCTCCTGCTGATCAGCCGACGCGGCGCACAGGCTCCCGGCGCCGCCGATCTGGCCGACCGCCTACGCGAAGCAGGAGCGCAGGTCAGCATCGTCGCGGCCGATGTCGGTGAGCGACGAGCGCTGGAACAGGTGCTGGCCGACATCCCTGCCGCGCACCCGCTCACCGCGGTGGTCCATGCCGCGGGAATCGTCGATGACGGCGTGGTGAGTGCCATGACGGCGGAGCGGATGGACACGGTGCTGCGCTCCAAAGCGGACTCGGCCGCCCTCCTGCACGAACTCACCGAGCACCTCGACTTGTCGATGTTCGTGCTGTTCTCGTCGGCAAGTGGGCTGCTGGGCAACGCCGGACAGGCCAACTACGCGGCGGCCAACGCCTGCCTTGACGCGCTGGCTTGCCACAGGGCCGGCCGGGGCCTTCCCGCGACAGCACTCGCCTGGGGCCTGTGGGAACCCCAACACGGCATGGGCGCGAGCCTCAGCGAGGTGAACCGTGCTCGCCTGGCACACCTCGGGATGGCCGCCCTGCCGGGCCGCGACGGCCTGGCCCTCTTCGACGCCGCCGTGACTCTGGGAGAGCCCCTGCTCATCCCCATGCGTCTGGACGAACAGCGACTTTCGAGCACCGGAACCGCACCGGGCCGGCACACGCTCTTCCAAGGGCTGACAAGGACAGGCACGACGCCTCCGGACAGCTCTTCCCAGGAGGACAGGCAGACGACCGACCTGATGGGCGCCATCCGCAGCCTGCCGCAGAGCGAGCAGGAGGCGGCAGTACTGGCCTTCGTCCGCGACCATGCGGCAGCGGTGCTGGCCCACTCCCGGCCCACCAGCCTTGACGTCGACAGCCCCTTCACCTCGCTGGGTTTCGATTCCCTGATCGCGGTCCAGTTCCGCAACCGGATCAACAAGTCCAGCGGCCTGGAGCTGCCCGCCACGCTGGTCTTCGAGCACCCGGACATCCGAGCCGTCAGCCACTTGATCGTCCAGAAGCTCGCCCCCGGCCCGACCCAACCGGCCGACGCGGTCCGGGCCACCCCACAGGGCGAAGTGGAGGCCATCCAAGCCATGAGCGCGGACGAACTCATTCGCCTGGCGCTGCCCGACACCCCGTCCTGACCACGATCGGAGAAACCTGTGTCCACCGTTGCGTCAGAGCGGCTCGTGGAAGCACTGCGGGCGGCTCTCACCGAGAACCAACGACTCAAGGAACAGGCCGCCCGGTTCTCCTCCCACCACGACCCCGTCGCCATCGTGGGGATGGGCTGCCGGTTCCCCGGAAACGTCAACTCCCCGGAGAACATGTGGGACTTCGTCTCGGCCGGTATGGACGCCGCAGGCCCCCTGCCGCGCGGACGGCACTGGGAGACCTGGCGGCCGGACCCCACTGGCCAGGCCGACCCACTGCTGGTCGAGGCCGGATGCTTCCTCGACAACGCGGCTGACTTCGACGCCCGGTTCTTCGGTATGACGGCGACGGAAGCCCTCGTCACCGATCCTCAGCAGCGCCTTCTCCTGGAGGTGGCATGGCAGGCGTTGGAACATGCGCGACTTGATCCGGGGAGCCTCCGGGGCACCGCTACGGGCGTCTACTTCGGCGCCATGTACCACGACTACCTCACTCTCCTGATGTCCATGCCGGACCAGGAGAAGGAAGCCGCCGAGTACCTCTTCGCAGGAAATCTGGGCAGCGTCCTCGCCGGCCGCGTCGCCTACGCACTGGGCCTGGAAGGGCCGGGCATCACCGTGGACACCGCATGCTCCTCCTCGCTGGTGGCCCTCCATCTGGCCTGCCAGGCACTGCGGGACGGGGAGTGCACACTGGCGTTGGCCGGCGGCACCACGGTCATGGCGACACCGCTGCTGTTCGGCTCCATCGGACACATCGCCGGCCTTGCCCGGGACGGCCGCAGCAAGTCCTTCGCCGCAGGCGCCGACGGCGTGGCCTTCGGCGAAGGCGCAGGCGTGCTGGTGCTGGAACGGCTGGCAGATGCACACCGTCATGGGCACCGCGTGCTGGCTGTGATCCGGGGCTCGGCCGTCAATCAGGAAGGCGCCCGTAACGCCATGGTCGTCCCCGGCGAAGAGGCGTGTCGCAGGCTCGTCCACCAGGCGCTTGCGCGAGCGGACCTCGGGCTCGCCGACATCGACGCCGTGGAAGGCCACGGCAGCGGAACCCCGGTGGTGGATCCCCTGGAGGTCAAGGCACTCATGGACACCTACGGCCGGCACCGCACGTCGGAGCACCCCTTGTGGCTCGGGTCGGTCAAGTCCAACCTGGGGCATGCACAAGCCGCCGGCGGCGCCGCAGGGATCATCAAAATGGTCATGGCGCTGCAACATGGCACCCTTCCGCCCACCCTCCACGCCGACGAGCCCACACCCCACGTCGACTGGAGCACAGGCACCGTCCGGCTCCTGACCGAGCCGCGTGACTGGCCCCACCGCCCGGACCGACCACGCCGCTGCGCCGTGTCGGGCTTCGGCATCGGGGGCACCAACGCCCACGTCATCCTCGAAGAAGCGCCGCCGGCGCCGGAACACGTGGCCACCACCACCGCACAACTGCCCCTCATACCCTGGGTCATCACCGCCAAGACCCCCAACGCCCTGCGCGCGCAGGCCCGCGGTCTCGTCGCACACGCCGAACGCCATCGCCACCTCAGCGCCCTGGACCTCGCCTACTCGCTTGCCACCACCCGCAGTCACTTCCCCCATCGCGCCCTCCTCCTGGCTCGCCATCGAGACGAACTCCTCGACGCCACCCGCGCCCTCGCCGACAACACTCCGCACCCCGGCGTCATGATCTTCCCGGGTGACACCTGGCCCCCTGCTCGGCTCCTTCCCCCACTGGCGGGCTCCGCGCTGGAAGAGCCGTGCCGTTCGTTCGCCGAGGGGGCCCAGGCGGACTGGAAGGCTGCTTTCGCGGGAACCGGCGCTCATGCGGTGGACCTTCCCACGTATGCCTTTCAGCGGCAGCCCTACTGGCCGCCTGCCCCAGCCCCGCATCCCTCGTACGACGAAGCGAGCGGGGTGGACCAGACATGCTGACGTTGCAGGGGAAAGTCGCTCTCATCACCGGAGCCGCACGCGGTCAGGGCGAGGCGGCGGCCAGGCTCTTCGTCGACCTGGGCAGCAGAGTGGTCCTCGCGGATGTGCTGGACGAGGAAGGGCAGCAGGTCGCCGCTTCACTGGGGGACGCCGCGCGCTACGTGCACCTTGACGTCACCCGGGAATCCGACTGGCAGCACGCCCTGACCGAGGCCACCGAGGAGTTCGGACGTGTGGACGCCCTGGTGAACAATGCGGGGATCTTTCACATGAGGTCTCTGGAGAACGAATCCCTGGCGTCCTTCGACCGGGTGCTGAAGACCAACCTGCTCGGTGCCTTCCTCGGAATCCAAGCGGTGCTTCCGACGATGCGTTCCGCACGCCATGGGGCCATCGTCAATGTCTCCTCGGCCGCCGGACTGATGGGCATCGCCTACAGCGGTGCCTATTCGGCGTCGAAATGGGCGCTCCGAGGTCTGACGAAGGTGGCCGCCCTGGAACTGG
Source organism: Streptomyces sp. BHT-5-2 (assembly GCF_019774615.1). Classification (NCBI taxonomy): domain Bacteria; kingdom Bacillati; phylum Actinomycetota; class Actinomycetes; order Kitasatosporales; family Streptomycetaceae; genus Streptomyces; species Streptomyces sp. BHT-5-2. The sequence continues at coordinate 3,646,176 of NZ_CP081496.1, forward strand.
GCGAATACGGAATCCGCGTCAACAGCGTCCATCCCGGGATCATCGACACGCCCATGGTCAAGGGCATCGCGCCTCCCGCCGGTCCCGGAAACCATCCCGGCGTCCCGCTGCGCCGCATCGGGCAGGCCCACGAAGTCGCCTCGCTCGTGGCCTTCCTTGTCTCCGACGCCGCCTCCTATATAAACAGCGCCGAGATCAGCACGGACGGCGGATTCACCGCCGGCCCCACACCACCGCCGCTCGAAGCTTGATGTACGGACCCGGGCTCTGGACCGAGAGGAAACGGAGTGGCCATGCACGTCGGATACCACCTGGGGTGGCAGAACTGGCGACAGAACCTCAGCGACGAAGGGATGTACCGCGCGGAGCTGAAACTGCTCGACCAGGTCGAGGACCAGGGCTTTGATTCGATCTGGTCGGTGGAGCACCACTTCGACGACTTCGCGATGTGTCCGGACGCAACACAGGTGCTGTCGTATCTGGCCGCCCGCACCAGCACCATCGCCCTGGGCACGGGCGCGGTGATCCTGCCGTGGAACGACCCGCTGCGTGTGGTGGAGAAGCTGATCATGCTCGATCACCTCAGTGGGGGCAGGCTGCTGGTCGGCCTCGGCCGCGGGCTGGCGAAGCGGGAGTTCGACGGATTCCGGGTGGACATGAAGGAGGCCCGGGAACGGTTCGACGAGGCGGCTCGCATGGTGCTGCGCGGGCTGGAGACCGGCGTCGTGGAAAACGACGGCCCCCATTACCCCCAGCCCCGGGTCGAGATCCGACCGCGGCCCACCAGATCGTTCGCCGACCGGCTCTTCTGCGTGGCGATGTCACCGGACTCCCAGCTCATCGCCGCCGAGCTCGGGGCGACGATGATGGCCTTCGTCCAGTACCCCGCCGAAGTACACGCCGCAGCGATCGCCCGGCATCGCGCCCTGTTCGTCGAGTGCCACGGTCGCCCTCCCGGACCGGCCGTACTGACCGACTTCACCTACTGCCACGCCGACCCGGCCGAAGCCGAACGACGTGCCAGAGAAGCGATCGGCAACTACTTCGTATCCGTGGTCCAGCATTACGACTTCGCCGGCGGGCACTTCGCCGGGATCAAGGGCTACACGGACTACGCGGCGGGCGCCGCGGCGATCCGCGAGGCCGGAATGGAGAACGCCGCCCGCATATTTGTGGACTCCCAGATCTGGGGCACGCCTGACCAGATCGTCGAGAAGTACCGGAGGCGACTTGAGGTGATGGGACCGGTGCAGGCAAACGTCGTGTTCTCCCATGGCGGCCTCGGCTACGACGAGATCGAAGCCAGCCAGCGCCTGTTCGCGGCCGAAGTACTCCCGCAACTCAAAGAACTCACCGCCCCGCCGCCTTCGACGTGATCTCCATTCCCATCAGCCGCCGGGCGACCTCGTCCACCAGCTTGTCCTCGACCGGCTCGACGGCCGGGGTCTTCTCGTCGTCCGTCACGCTCTGTCCGTCCCGGCCGGCCAGGGCCCGATGCTGAGCCTCGGCCAGCCGGTCACAGCACGGTCCTACACGATCTTTCAGACACAGTCACCGTGCTGGCAGTCAGCTGGGGCGAGGTGCCGCGAAGAGGCGGCGGACGCGTTCCAGGTCTGCCTGGGTGTCGACGCCGATGCCGCTGTCGCCGGTGACCGTGACCACTCGGATGCGGTGGCCGTGCTGTAGGGCACGCAGTTGTTCCAGGCCCTCGGCCTCTTCGAGGGGGGGTGGGGGCGGTCCGAGCGAAGTGGGTGAGGAAGGGAGCACGGTAGGCGTACAGGCCGATGTGCTGGAGGTGGGTGATGCCGGTGTGGTGACGTTGGTAGGGAATGGGGTGGCGGGAGAAGTACCTGGCGTTGCCGCCCAAGTCGGTGACGACCTTGACCACGTTCGGATCCTGTACGGCGTGCGGGTCGGTCAGGGGCGTGGCCAGGGCACATCTCGCGGACGCGCTCGTCGTCGGTGGCGATCAGGACCCGGGCCAGGCAGGTGGCGCGCATCGCTCGGCGCCATACGTGCTCGATCATGGGGCGGCCCGCGATGTCTCGCAGGACTTTGCCGGGCAGGCGAGTGGCGGCGTAGCGGGCCGGGATCACACCCAGCACGGTGGGCGCCGCAGCACGGGATGTCATCACTGCCCCCGGGCCCGGGCACCGAGGTGGCCGGCAGGGTGGACTCGGGCCAGGTCGCCACGGCTCCAACCACGCCGGCCGGCAAGGCTCATCGCGAGGGCGTCGCCCATGGCGAGGCTGACGGCGGCACTGGCGGTGGGAACCATCTCCAACGGGCATGCCTCGGCCGTCACCGAAGCATCCAGTACGACGTCGGCCGGTTGCGCGAGTGGCGCCTGGGTGTCGCCGGTGAGGGCGATGACCGGGATGTCCAGCTCCTTCAGCCGTTGTGCCACCTGAAGAGTTTCATCAGTGCGGCCGCTGTTGCTGACGACGATGGCGATATCACCGGTTTGGATCAGGCCCAGGCCACCGTGCAGCGCGTTGGAAGCGTTCAGAAACACGGCGGGCGTGCCGGACACCGTGAAGGTGGCGGCCAGTTTGGCGGCCACCAGGCCCGAGGTGCCCGTTCCGATGCACACCACCAGGCGGGTGCAGGCACTCAGCAGTTCCAACGCCTCGACGACGACGTGCGGTTCGAGGCGTTCGGAAGCGCGACGGACCGCCTCCGCCTCGTGCAGCATCCGCCGGCGCACCTCGGCTGTCGCCTGCGCCGCGGTGATGTCCTCGTGCGGGCTGCTCACTCCGTGCCCTTGATCAGGGTGTCCAGGGCCTTCAAGTCGCCGAGAAGAGCGGGAAGTTGGTCCAGTGCCAGACTGTTGCTGCCGTCGCTCAGCGCGTGGGAGGGGTCCTCGTGCACTTCCATGAACACCCCCGCCACTCCAACGGCGACCGCCGCCCGGGCCAGGTGTGGGATGAACCGCGGTTGACCGGCTGTGGCCTCCCCGGCGCCGCCCGGCAGCTGCACGCTGTGCGTGGCGTCGAAGAGCACCGGCGCCCCGGTCTCGCGCAGCAGCACCAACGAACGGTAGTCCACCACCAGATTCTGATAACCGAACGCGTGGCCGCGCTCGGTCACCATCACCTGTGTGTTGCCAGTCGAGTGGGCCTTGTGCACCATGGGCACCGCCTCGGCAGGGGACAGAAACTGCCCCTTCTTGATATTCACCGGCTTCCCGCTGCCACAGGCCGCCAGCACCAAGTCGGTCTGCCGGCACAGGAACGCCGGGATCTGCAGTACGTCCACGGCCTCGGCGACCGCCGCCACGTCCTGCCGCTCGTGCACGTCTGTGATCACCGGAACGCCGAACCGCTCCCGCACCTCGGCCAGGATCTCCAGCCCCGCCTCCAGCCCCGGACCTCGGAACGAGTCCACCGACGTCCGGTTGGCCTTGTCGTAGGAGGACTTGAAGATATAGGGCACACCGACCCGTTCGGCGATCGCCGCGATCCGCTCGGCATGCCGCAGCGCCGCATCCCGGCTCTCGATCACACACGGCCCTGCGAGCAACGTGAACGGACCGTCCTGCTCGACCCGCACGCCCCCGATATCCACCACGGCTGCCCCTCACCTGTGGCCGGTCCCCTCCGGGCTGTCATGGCCGCTGACCCTGCCCCGCCCCACGATGGTCACGGCCGGGTACGACGGCGCACAACCCCCAGCAGATCTCTGGCCGAAAATGCCGTGTCACCCCGCTCGGCCGCCGGCGCCGAGAGCTGGATCGGCGCTCGGTCCGACCGTCAACCCGCTGGTGATCTGTTCGACGCACGGCACGCGCATGGGTTCTCCTGTGACAGGGGCCCTACGAGTGCAGGCCGGACCAGGTCAACGACCTCTCGGGCGGCGTAGCGTTTGAGGCATCGGACGTTTGCGCGTCGGGATTCGCCCTCCCCGGTGCGGCGTTCGTAGGAGCCCTGGCTGCGTGGGGCGAAACGCAGCCGGGTCTGCGCCCCCACTCTCGCCCGCTCAGCCCTCCTCGGACGCCTCGGACGCCTAGGAAGGGGCCGCCCGCTACGATGCAGCGTGCTCTCGGTGGTTGTAGCGCCCTGGCGGCGCGCTCCGGTGGTGCTGCGGAATGCGGAGGTTGCGCATGATGCGGCCAGCACCATGAAGGTGGCCGTGCTGGCTGCGCTGTACCGCAGCGGCATGGACCTGGACATGGCCGTACCGGTGGTGAACCGCTTCAGGTCGATCACCGGCACGCCGTACGGCAACAGTCGTGCTGCGGACAGCGATCCGCTGCCCTGGGACCGACTGGGCCGCACGGCAACGGTGCGCTGGCTCGCCGGGCGCATGGTCACCCACTCGTCGAACCTGGCCACCAATCTGTGCCTGGAGCGGGTGGGGCACGAGGCCGTTGCCCGGGTGTGGGAGCAGGCGGGCGCCCAGGGCAGTGCCAGTCCGCGCGGTATCGAGGACTACGCCGGCCGCGCGGCGGGCGTCCACAACCGGGTGACCGCCCTCGACCTGGTACGGCTGCTGGAATCGCTGGAACCGGAGCTGCTCAGGCTGCTGGAAGGCAACGTGCATCGGGTGGACCTCGCCGCCGGGCTGCCACCTGGTACCCGACTGTCGGGAAAGAACGGATGGTTCCCGGGCCTACGGCACAGCGTCGGCGTGGTCCACCCGCCGGACGCCGCCCCCTACACGCTCGCTGTCTGCTACACCGGACCGCTCGCGTCCGGGGACGATGCCGACGATCCTGCTGCCAGGCTGCTGGCCCGTGTCTCCGCTGGTGTCTGGCGCCGCCGACACCAGCTCATCCGCTGATGCCGTCTGGCCGCTCCGTCGGAGCGACAGTGGCCATCAGCGCCTCCACGCCACGGGTATTGAGCAGGTTGATGCGGATGTAGCCCCGGTAGCCGTCCAATTCGAAGAACTTGGCGTCGAGGGCCAGGAACCGCCGGTGCGGCACCCGGGTGCGTGCGAAGAGGAAGAAGCCGGCCTCGATCGGCATCTGAGCTGTCAGGGCGCCGCTGGCCGAGAGCGCGGTGTGGTTGTCCCGTATGTGCTGCACCAGTGCGCCGTTGCCCTTGCCGAGCATGAGATCGGTGGCGCGATGGGCGAAGAGCCGGTCGGACACCGCGACGTCGCCGTGCAGGTTGACGTGGAGTTCGGCCAGTTCTTCGCGCAGGTGCTGCGGGGTGAGGAGGTGGGCGCAACGGTAGCCGTGGATCGACAGATACTTGGTGGGGCAGATCATGCGCAGCGTCTGCTCCACCGGGAGCCGGGCGCTCGCCTCAGCCGGCTCGCCGTTCCACGGCATGTACTGGAAGGTGCCGTCGACGAACACGAGCGATCCGGTGGCCCGTTGCCAGGCGGCGATGGTCCGCCACACCTCTCGGGGTACCCGCCGCCCGGCGTACCAGACGGGGTCGGTCAGTACCAGTACGGTCCGCTCGTCGGGCAGACGAAGGTCGAAATCCGGCTCGAAGGCGTGGCGGTGGGCGATCGGGACGGGCTCGATCCCCATCCGCTGGAAGAGATAGGCGAGTTTGTAGTAGACGGGCGGGACGTAGTGGACCCGCCGGCGACCGGTCAGGGCCAGCCATGTGGTGAATGTCCCCAGGAGGCTGCTGGATCCGCCGCCCGGGATGACGTTCCGCATGGTGTAGGGGACGCCGTCGTAGCGCTCGTGCATCGCGGCGATCTTGGACCGCAGTGTGGTGTCCTCGTCCAGGCCGGAGTAGCGGGTGATGTCCGCGAGGCGGTGCGGGGCGGTGTCGGCGAGATCGCCGAGATACTCCTCGACGAACGGGTGTCCGCCGTTGTAGTCGGAAACGAAGACCCGGGCTCCGGGTTGCTGCCGTTCCGCCTCGATGCGCTCGTGCCACTCCAGCATGCGAAACAGCCGCGGCCTCATGCACACCCCTCAAGTCCTCGACAGTCACTTCGACTTCAGTGTCAGGTGCCGCGGTGGCACTGGCAACGGGACAGGGGTGGCACCGGGAACGCAAAGCAGCCCGCGGTTGATCTACGGACGGCCCACTATCGCGTCATCGTCTCGTCGAGGTACGCCTGGACCGGCGTGTGGAGGCCGTACGGCACACACTCCGGGATCTCGGAGTGGGCGCACACCGGGCGGCTCGGCGAGGTCCTCGGCGTCGGCCACGTAGGCGGTTCCGGACACCACGTCGCACGCTCACCCGCGGGGAACCGCCTACGAGAGCCGGCCTGCCCTCACCCGTCACCGGGCCATCAGGGCCCGTCCTTCGCGGACGACGATCGCGGCCGAGACACCCGGGCGCTCTGCGGCTGAACTCGCGTCCAGGGGCCCACGGCCGCTCCGCATCGGATCCGGCGCCCCGCCCCACACCGCCGAGCACGATCCGCGATGCGGGCAGTCATCAACCCATCAGCACTCCTGCGGCCGGCGGACCTCGCCCGTGCCCAGCACGATCACGGCCCGGGGCTGCATGGGCCCCTCACCGCGTCGAGAGAGCAGGACCACCTCCTCGACCACCGCCGACAGCGCGCCGAGCCGGACAGCGCACTCGGCGGCCAGGCGCTTCGGGTCCTGGGTTCGGCCGAGGGACAGATGCGGGACGAAGTGGCCGACCCGCCCGTGACAGAGTGGGAACCGCAGCCCCAGCTCCCGGTGGAGACGGGCCCACGGCGCCGGGTCCGCCGCAGCCGGATCGAGCCACAACGTCGCGTAGTGCCGGTGCCGGAAGTACCGCACTCCGGCCAGGCGCGCCGTGAACGCCGCGCTCCGCGCCGCCCCCGCGGAGAGCAGCGGCACGGCGCGCGCAAACGCCTCCTCCGGTACGAAGCCGAACAGCAGGTTCACATGCGGCGGCCACCGCCGTACCTGCGGATCGTGCTCCCAGCGGATGTCCTGAATCACCGGCCAGAGATTCCGCGGCGGCAGCCACGCCACCGCCGTCCGGGCCGTGGGCGCCACCTCAAGCGCATCCACCGGCTCGGCCCCGCCGAAATCCGGACTCCCGTGCACATGGCCATGGTCCCAAACCGGGCCCCGAGAACCGTCCGGAGCCTCTGCGACGCGCCGCGCGCCGAGGCGTGGCCCGTCACTCGGCACCGCCCGCTGGGCGTTGCCGTCGTCGCCGTGCGGCGGCTTGGGCATGGAGGTCACCGTCTTGCCGTGCTGCCATGCGCAGTTCTTGATGCCCGGTGAGCGCCCCGTGGGTTGGTGGAGGGCTGACCAACCGGTGATGCCAGCTGCTCCCCCAGGCTACGGACTCCATGGTGACGCGGACCGGCACGATGCAGGAATCGCTCGCAACGCCGGCCCACCCGCCGCATGGGGTGCGTCCGGTGGGCCGGGACGTCCACAGGAACCCGCGTTGCTCTTCGGGGGCTGGCCGGAAAGGCCCTCTGGTAGTGGGTGGTCTGGTTCCCGCATAACTGGGGCATGTCGACGACAAGCGAGCAGACCACCGACCGGCGTCCCCTGCACGAGCGCGTCGCTGCGGATCTGCGCCACGAGATCCTTTCCGGCGTCGTCCTCCCGGGCACCGTACTGTCCGCCGCTGAACTCCGGCGCCGGTACACCACGTCGAGCGAGACCCTGGACCAAGCGCTGGAGTTGCTGCGAGAGGAACGTCTGGTCACCAGGCACGCCGAGGCGCCGGACAGCGTCATCCTCAAACACCGGCAGCGGACCATGCGCCCCTCAAAGAGCGTGGCTCCGTCCGATCCAGGGCAGCCCTACCGCTGGATAGTCGAAGCAAGCAAAACCGGGGCACGCGTCAACATCACGCTGCTGGAGGTCAAGGTCCTGCCCACGGCTCCGGCCCATGTGGCTCGGGCGCTCAGGCTGACCTCGGGGAGCCCTGTCCTCCTGCGATCCCAGCTCCTGACGTTCGACGACGAACCGGCCGAACTGGCCAACGCCTACCTCCCTCTGGAGATCGTCCGTGGCACCGCGATGATGGAACACCGCAAGATCCGCGGAGGGATCTCGACACTCATGGCCAAGCTGGGCTATCCGCCCCGCCGGTGCGTGGACTCGGTGTCAGCCCGGATCCCCACTCAGGAGCAGCACGCCCTCCTGAGACTTCCAGGCAACATGCCGGTCTTGCACACTCTGCGAGTGGTATACAGCGACCATGACCGCCCCGTCGAAGCCTACGACACGGTCGAAGCCGGTCACCTCAACGAGGTGCAGTACGAGGTCTCACAGGCTCTGTAGCAGTACCTGCCCCTCCGGAGGTCGGGGTGGGCCGTGGTTGCCGCTGGAGGCACCGAGCCCACCCCGGACACCAGGTACTTTCGAGTGCTCGGCGCCTCACCCGGTCACTTCCAGTCGAACCGGTACGCCCGGTAGGTGTTCACCCCGGTGGGGAACTGAGCGTTGAAGAGCAGCTTCCCGGATCGGCTGAACTCGGAGAAGTAGGGCAGCGATCCCCATCCGACGAGAAGGTCGCCGTTGCGCACCGTCTGCGCGTTCCCCTGGGACGAGGCACTGAGCTTCGTCGGCTGATCGACGGAACGCACCAGCGTCGCCTCGTGGGTCTTGGCGTTCAGACGCACCGTCACCACACGGCTGTACGGCAGCTCCCGGACGGTCCCGGAGCCCGTGTTCCCGGCACCTGCGGCCTCGTTGTCGAAGAGCGTGTACAGGCCGTTCCCGAGCGGCTCCGGGTCATGCTGCCAGGCGGAGATCTTCCCGGCCCTGTTCAGCACCTGGCCGGGCGCGGCCTTCAGCTTGAACGAGCTCGCCTTGCCGCCGAGTTGCCAGAGGATCTTGCCGGTGTGCCGCGACACCTGGTACGTGGTCCACGTGTTGCGTGCGTCGATGAGCAGCTTCCCCTTGCCGTCCGGCTTCACGGCGTTGATGTGGAACCAGTCCCACGGCGTGTTCGGCGAGGACGGCAGCGGCTGCTCGCTCTGCGCGTACGGCACGTGGTCGGTGCTGTTCCACTGGAACAGCACCTTGCCGGTGCGGATGTCGACCTCCTGCGCGACCCCGTCGATCACCTTCTGGTGAGCTGAGCCGCCGATGGACGTGAGATCGGCGGTGGCTTCCTTGTAGGCCAGGATCAGCGCGGTGTTCCGCGGCGTGATCAGGAACTCGTGGCCGTCGGCGGTGTAGCCGTTCCCGGCCCGCACTTCGGCGATCTTCTGGTACTGGTCGTTGTAGACGTAGTCGACGCCGCTGGCGAGCCCGCCGAGGTTGGTGCCCTGCCACCAGGTCAGCACCGGCTTGCCGTGGTAGGTCTGCTTGCGGAAGTCGGCGGCCTGCTGTCCGGACGGCACCGCGTGCGACCAGACGACCTTCTTGCCGTCATGGCTGAGGATCTCCACGCCACTCGCGTACTTGCTCGTGGCCGAGTTCGGCGAGACGAAGATGTCCCCGCCGCCGGTCCCCGCCTTGTCGGCCAGGACGTGCACCGGCGGCAGTGGGCGGCTGCCCGACTCCGACGCCCAGGCTCCGGTCGCGGGCACCGCGCCCGCGAGTGCCGCGGTCGCCGTCGCTGCGAGCGTCATCGGTACGGCCCAGGTTCGCTTTCGCATGCTGCTCCTTTTTTGAAGCCCGAAGCCGAGCAGGGGGTTTCGGGACTGTTCGTTGACAGCGACGAGCCATGTCCGCGTGCGCCGTGCGCGGCGGGCGAGAACCGTCGCCGGTTCAGGGGTTGTGATGCGGGAAGCCGCTAGCCCTCGCAGGGGGGCGGCAACGGCGGAACGTGTCAACTGTGCGTGGCCAACGAGGCGTTGGGGTCACGTACGACGGCCGTCAGCGGCGCTTGGATGGATCGAGTCGTGGAAGACGGCCGCCCCCGAGGGAGGACGCACAGGCGGGCCGCACCAGCCCGCCAGGTGCGTAGGCCCGCAAGGCGGAAGGGCCTTCTGGAGGAGGGGTCGAAGCCCTCAGCAGGAGTGACAGGCAGCCGAACAGACTCGCTTGAGGTCGATGTGACCGCGAGTCGTCAGGGCAATGGCGTGCTTCCGCATGCCGCGAAGTTAGCGGGGCTCCCACCCGCCGTCAACATCAGTCCGCATCATGAACCCGAACCGCCCGCCAGCGGTGTTCGTACCTCGCCTCCCTCGGGCGGGCGGCAGCGGTGTCGGATGCCTTGGCGCGCTCGGCCAGACGGCGCGGTGGCGAAGCGAGGGGCCTACCCAACGGACGTTTCATGGCCCAGAGTTGACGACGATGTGCCTGTGCTCGACTTTGGTCGCGCGGCTCTCACCGCCCGGTGTCCACTTCCCGGCCTTCCATTCGTTCGTCGGCACCGAGGATTGCCTTCAGAAGACCGGGAAAGCGGCGCTCCACCTCCTCGTGGCGGACCCGCACCACTCGTTTGCGACCGTCCGCGACGGTCCTGGTCAGGCCCGCCTCGCGCAGGACCCGGTAGTGGTGGGAGATGGTCGGGTTGCTCAGGCCCAGGTCCACCCGTGCCACCAGGATCGCGCAGTCGATCGGGTCGACGGACTCGTAGAGCGCCCGCATCAGGGTGCGCCTGCCCGGATCGGCGAGCGCGCTCAGGATGACCGTCAGGTCGAACGAGTCGACGGACGGCTCGGGCAGTGTGCGTGGCATCCGCAGACCCTCCATTCTTTGACCGTCATCGAATCATAAACTAGCCTCCACGATATGACGATTCCACAACCATCGAATGAATCGCAGATCTGGCGGTTAGCCATCCTGGCCATCGGCACCTTCGTGCTCGGCGTCGACGGATTCGTGCTGCCAGGGCTACTCCCGGACATCTCCGAGGACTTGGCGGTGAGCACGTCCGCCGCAGGTCAGCTCACCACCGCTTTCGCCGTCGCCTACGCGATCGGCTCACCCGTCATCGCGACGCTGACGGGTCGGATGGATCGGCGCGTCGTCATCGGTGCCGGCATGATCGCCTTCCTCGTCGGGATGGTGCTCCAGGCCGCGGGGCCGACCTACTCGGTCGTGCTGGCGGGCCGGGTGGTCGCGGCGCTGGGCGCAGCGGCGTTCCAGGCCAACGCCTTCGCCGTTGCCGGGGTGTTGGCCCCGCCCGAGCGGCGGGCGCGGGCCTTCGCGGTGGTCGGTGCGGGGCCGAGCCTCGCCGCAGTCCTCGGCGTGCCCTTCGGGCTGCTGATCGGGCAGATGTGGGGCTGGCGCGGCACTCTGTGGACGATCGTCGTGCTGGCCGCGCTCGCCGCGGTGCTCGCGGCCGTTGCGATGCCGTCGATGACACTGCCCGCGACGACGATGCGGGAGCGACTCGCGGTCCTGGTGAACCCGCGCATCCTCATCCTGCTCGCGGTGAGCGCCTTGGTGCTCGCGCCGACGTTCCTGATCTCCTCCTACGCCGCGGCCATCGTCGGGGTGAGCACCTCGGGCAGCAACTCCATCCTGGGGGCTCTGCTGGTCTACGGTGCGGGCTTCTTCCTGGGCAACCGACTGGTCGGCAGGTTCGCGGACCGGTTCTCCTCGCTGACCGTGCTCACCACCGGGCTGGGCATCGTCACCCTCGGATCGGCCCTGCTGGCCCTCGTCCAGCACTGGTTCACGCCCACCCTTGTGGCACTGTTCCTCCTCGGCCTGATGGGATCGGCGCTGTTCATCCCCCAGCAGAGCCGCGTGTTCGTCGCGGGCGGCGACGTGGCCACCGTCGCACTGAGCCTCAACGGATCGATGAACTACGTCGGCACCGCACTCGGCGCCGGCATCGGCGGCGCGGTGCTCTCCGTCGCCGGCGCACTCTGGCTGGCACCGGCCTCCGCCGTTCTCGCCGCCCTGGTGGCGGCCTTCGCGCTGCTCACCGCACCCGAGCGCAGGGCTGCACAGGAGACGGCACCAGCCCGGTCCCAACCAGCCGAGCTCACCCCGAACGACGCCTGACGCCACAGTGACCGTGCCCTCCACGGGCGCCCAACACAGCCCGTCCCGCGGCACGGTGTGGGGCCGGGGAGGCTGACGCGCTGCTCCACGACCCACATCACGTCACCGCGGTCGGCCTGGCCGGTGTGGCCCGAAAACGCCGGCAGCGCAGAGCCGGGCGGGCGTCGACCGCTGCCGCGCGGCGCAACGAGGCGCTCGGCAGGTTCCGGGCCGCTGCATGGGCCTCGCTCGAAGGCCAGTAGTGCACCGATCAGCCTCGCAGCGGCGACGGGCTTCGAGCAAGGATCGAGCCATCTGCGAACGGGGGGCGCAAGCGTTCCGGGGCGCCGGCCCGCCGTTGTCGCGGCGGGCCGGCCCGCACCAGCCGATGCACAGAGCCGAGGAGCGCACCGGAATGGACGACCTGGCCTCAACCACACTGTCGGCGGCGGCCCTGGCGCGCACCGGCAGCGAGCCCGAACCACGACTGTTCGCGGCGCCGCGCAGCGCCTGGCGGCCCGTCGACGGCGTTGGAGTCTGCCGCGATCGCTATGCACAGACCGTCATCGAGAGCTGACCGTTGGCGCGCACTGCCGAACGGTCGCTCTCCGCCGGCTACCCCCTCTTCCCCCATCCCTCCACACACCACCACGTCGGCGAAAGGCTGCCATGACCACGACCACCACTCACCCGGACGGTTCCCGCCCCTTCATCTGGGCGGACGACTTCTCGGACGGCTTCCACACCGAGGGCCCTGGGGCGCGATGGGCATATCTGCCCCTCGGGCCCGGTGTCGGCCACGACGGCGTGCCCAGCACCTCCGACCGCGGGCTGCGCGTCGTCCCCCGCGGGACCAACCCGCGTACCGGCGAACCCGCGTTCACGCAGACCGTCGGGGCGCACGACCCCGCCGGGCTCCCGGGCACGCTGGACCACGTCAAGTGGCTGGTCTACGCCAACCAGCAATCCTCCGCGGGGTTCCTGGGATTCGACACCGAGCCGGGGCACGAACTGGCCTGCGAGGCCCGGGTGTCGGGTGCCGTATACGGCACCGAGGACCACCCCTTCAAGGGAGCTGTGGTTGACCCCGAAGACGACCCCAGGCTGTCCATGGTCAGCCTGGCCGTCCAGGACCCGGAGACCGACGTGGCCTTCGAGTTCGCGCTCACCAACCGGTCGGTCTACGCCTTCTACGAGCGCCTGCCCAACGCCCGTGCGCAGCTCGGCAGGTACGCGTCCTTCCTGCACGCCGTCCCGGTCGCCCGCCGCACTCCGGGCAAGGAGCACAGCGTCAGGATCTCCTACGACCGCTCGGCCGGCCTGGCCCGGTGGTTCCTGGACGGCCGGGAGGTCCTCCGCGTCGACCGGGTCGGCCACCGTCTGCCGTCGCGCCGCCATCTCGTGGCCGATCACGGGGGGACGGAGGAGCGCGTCACCCCCCGACAACTCGCCTGCGGTATAGGGATGTTCAACATTCTGGATGGTGCGCTGCCCGGCAGCTCCGGCCCGGGTCTGGTCCGGCTGAGCGGTGCACCGGACTTCTACTTCGCCCCGGTGACCGGCGAGCCCGACCCGTTGGCCTTCGTGGACGACGCGAGCCTGGAGTCCCACCGGCTGTTCGGACAGGGTGCCGAGCTGCGGGTGGGCGAGTTCGCGGTGTCGATCAAACGCACCGGAATGAGCTGAAGCCATGTCGCAGCCCACCCCCGGTGCGCCGGCCGACGCCGGTGCGTTCGTCGCGCAGGCGGACCGGTGGGCCGAGCGTCACCGTCGACGCCGTCTGCCCCGGCTTCGTGGAGACCCCGACGGCCGAACGGGTACGGGAGCGCTGAGCAGCGACCGGGCCGGAGCGGTGACGGCCCAGGCCCTCAACGTCAGTGGCGGTCCGGGCAGTTACCAGCCGCACCCGGAACCTGGGCCGACGGCGTATGAGACCCACGACAGACCGACCACCGACCGGGCGAAGCCACCCAACACGACCACCGAACACCACCAAGGACAGAAGGAGCAGCATGACCGACGGACGGCACCGCGGCGAGACGGCACTGGTAACGGGAGCCAACAAGGGAATCGGCCGGCAGATCGCCCGCCGCCTGGCCGCGGAGGGGATGACCGTCTATCTCGGCGCCCGTGACGAGGGCCGCGGTCGCGAGGCGGAGCGCGCACTGGCCGACGAGGGACTGGACGTCCGCTTCGTCCAGCTGGACGTGACCGTACAGGCGCAGATCGACGCCACGGTCAAGCGGATCGAGGCGGAGCGCAACCGGCTGGACGTCCTGGTCAACAACGCGGGCGTGGTGGTGGAATGGGGCGTGGAGGTGCCGGAGGTCACCGCCGAGCACATGCGGGCGGCCTTCGACATCAATGTCTTCGGCACCGTCGCGGTGACCCAGGCGTGCCTGCCGCTGCTGCGCCGCTCACCCGCCGGCCGGGTGGTCAACATGTCCAGCCCACTGGGCTCGCTGACCTTCCTCAGCGACCCGGACCATCCCATCTCCACCCGCGGGCTGCTGCCGTACAGCTCCTCCAAGGCGGCGCTCAACGCCATCACGCTGGTGTACGCCAACGCACTGCGCGAGGCGGGTATCCGCGTGAACGCGGCCAACCCTGGACTGGTCGCCACCAGCCTCAACGACCGCTCCCCCTTCAGTCGCGGAACCCGCACCCCCGAGGAGGGCGCCGAAGTCCCGGTGCGGCTCGCGCTCATGGGCCCGGAGGGCCCGACCGGAGACTTCCGCGGCAGCATGGACGGCTCGGTGGAGGAGTCAGTCCCCTGGTAGCGGCTCCGAGACCGCTGCCCCGCCGCGCCGCCATGCCCCCTGGAGCCAGCCCTGCCTGACACCGCGGCAGGGCAGACGATCAGTTGGTGGGACAAGGGTGGTTGCGCCCGGCTCCACCGTCCGTGAGCCGGGCACAACCGCGTTCGGGCCGTTCAGACCGCTTCCGGGAAGTGGCAGGCCACCCGCCGTGCTGCGCCCGGCTCGACCGGGCGCAGCACGGGAGTGTCCGTGCGGCAGATCCCCTGGGCCTTGGGGCAGCGCGGGCGGAGGGCGCAGCCCAGCGGGCGGGCGGCCGGGCTGTCGGAAGCTCGCCCGCGCGAGCGAAGCGGAGGGGTCGGGGAAGGCTCCCCGAGCAGGGAGACCCGTTCGCGCGTTCGCTCGACGGCCGGGTCGGGCACCGGGACGGCGGACAGCAGCGCACGCGTGTAGGGGTGCGCCGGGGCCGCGTACACCTGGTCCTTCGGGCCGATCTCGACGATCCGGCCGAGGTACATCACGGCGACCCGGTCGCACACCCGCTTGACGACCGACAGGTCGTGGGCGATGAAGAGGTAGGCCAGGCCGAGTTCGTGCTGCAACCGCTCCATGAGGTTGACGACCTGGGCCTGGACGGAGACGTCGAGGGCGGAGACGGGTTCGTCGGCGACGACCAGGCGAGGGCCGGTGGCCAGGGCGCGGGCGATGCCGATGCGCTGCGCCTGACCGCCGGAGAACTCGTGGGGATAGCGGTCGAGGTGTTCGGGGATGAGCCCCACCAGCTCCATCAGCTCGGCGGCGCGCGTGCGTGCCTCGGCCGCCGGAGTGCCCTGCACCAGCAGTGGGTCGGCGATGATCCGGGCCACCGATTGGCGCGGGTTGAGGGAGGAGTGGGGGTCCTGGAAGACCATCTGTAGGTCCTTGCGCAGCGGCTTCAGTTCGCGCTGTGACAGGTGGCTGAGGTCCCGGCCGTCGTATGTGACCGATCCGGCGGTGGGTTCCAGAAGGCGGACGATCAGGCGGCCGGTGGTGGACTTGCCGCAGCCGGATTCTCCGACGAGTCCCAGCGTCTCGCCCGCGGCCACGTCGAAGGTGATGCCGTCGACGGCCCGGACCGGGGCGGCGCCTCGCCGTCGTCCGGGGAAGGTCATGCTCAAGTCCCTTACGGAGAGCAGGGGTTCAGTGGATGTCATGAGTGCATGCCTTCGTACGTGGGGAAGTGGCAGGCGGCCGGATGGCCGGCCGGGCCGTCGAGGAGGGGGCGTTCGCGCTCGCAGCGAGTGCGCTTCTCGGCTGCCGCGCCGGTGAGTTGGGTGCAGCGGGGCGCGAAGGCGCAGCCGGGGGCGGGGGTGAGCAGGGAGGGCGGGCTGCCGGTGATGGCCCGCAGGGGTTCGTCGCCGTCGTCGTCGAGGCGGGGCAGGGAGTCGAGCAGAGCGCGGGTGTAGGGGTGGGCCGGTGCGGCGAAGAGGGTGTCCACGTCGGCCTGTTCGACGGCCCTGCCCCCGTACATGACCAGGACCTCGTGGGCGACGCGGGCGACCACACCGAGGTCGTGCGTGATCATGATGACGGCCAGTTGCCGCTCCTGCTGGATCCGGGCGATGAGCTCCAGGATCTGTGCCTGGACGGTGACGTCCAGGGCGGTGGTCGGTTCGTCCGCGATGAGCAGGTCGGGTTCGCAGGCCAGGGCCATGGCGATCATCACGCGCTGGCGCATGCCGCCGGAGAACTGGTGCGGGTGGTCGCGCGCCCGGCGCCGCGGCTCGGGAATGCCGACCTCGGCGAGTGCTTCCACGGCACGGGCACGGGCGGCTCGCCTGCCGCTGCCGTAGTGCACGCGGTGGTGTTCGGCTATCTGCTCGCCCACGGTGTAGTACGGGTGGAGGCTGGACAGCGGGTCCTGGAAGATCATCGCCATCTTCCGGCCGCGCAGCCGGTTCAGCTCGCGCTCGGCCAGGCCGGTCAGTTCCCGGCCGCCCAGCGTGATGGAACCGCTGACCGAGGCGCCGGTGTGCAGCCCCATCACGGCCAGGGAGGTGACGGACTTGCCGGAGCCGGACTCGCCGACGATGCCGAGGGTCTGTCCTCTCCGTACCTCGAAGTCGAGGCCGTCGACGGCCCGGACCGGACCGCGTGGGGTGGCGAAGGTGACCGTCAGGTCCTGTACGCGCAGAAGGGTGTCTGGGGTGTTCATCAGTACCTCACTCGCGGGTCCACGACGGCGTACAGCAGGTCGACGGCCAGGTTGGCGAGGACGATGAAGGTGGCCGCCAGCAGGGTCACTCCGAGGATCACCGGCTGGTCGCCGCTGGAGAGCGCACCGTAGAAGAGCCGTCCGATGCCGGGGAGCCCGAAGAGGGACTCGGTGATCACCGCGCCGGCGAGGAGCCCGCCCAGGTCCATGCCGAAGAGGGTGAGGATGGGGGTCATGCCGGCTCGTAGGCCGTGTTTGACCACGACGGTCCGGTACGGCAGGCCCTTGGCGCGGGCGGTGCGGATGTAGGGCTCCGCCATTGTCTCGATCATCGAACTGCGGCTCTGCCGTGCGTACATCGCCGCGTACAGGACGGCCAGGGCCAACCAGGGCAGTATCAGGTTCGACGCCCAGTGCAGCGGGTCGTCGCCGAAGGGCACATAACTCGGGTAGGGCAGCAGGCCGGCGAGCCGGATCACCCCGTAGATCAGCATCATCGAGGTGAAGTAGACCGGCAGCGAGGCGGCGGCAACGGAACCGACCATGAGCGCGCGATCGGTGAGGGTGTCCTTGCGCAGGGCCGCGACGACCCCTGCGGACAGTCCGAGGACGAGCCAGATCACTGCGGCGCCGAAAGCCAGTGAGGCGGAGACCGGCAGACGGTCCATCATGAGGTCCCAGACGCCCTCGCTGTTCTCGTAGGAGTAGCCCAGGCAGGGGAAGTTGCAGTGCAGCGTGTACTGGCCGCTGCCCATGGTGCGGCCGGTGAAGATGCCGGTGACGAAGTCGGTGAACTGTCGCCACAGCGGCTGGTCGAGACCCATGTGCGCACGGATCGCCGCCAGTCGTTCGGTGCTGCACGACTTGCCGCAGGCGGCGGCCGCCGGGTCGGACGGCAGGACGTAGAAGATGACGAAGGTGATGGCGGCGACGGCGATCAGGACGCCGATGACACTGAGCAGCCGGCGCCCGGCGTAGTAGATCATGTGCGGCTTCCCCTCGGGTCCAGGACGTCCCGCAGCGCGTCGCCGAGCAGCGTGAACGCGAGCACGGTGAGGAAGAGGCAGCTGCTGGGGATGACGAAGTACAGGGGATCGGTGTCGTAGAAGGCGACGCTCTCGGCGATCATCTGGCCCCAGGAGGGAGTGGGCGGGCGGACGCCGACGCCCAGATAGCTCAGCGCCGCCTCGGTGGCGATCATCCCCGGGATGATCAGGGTGGTGTAGGCGATGACCGGTCCGGCGACGCCCGGGAGGACATCGCGGGTGAGGATCCGCCAGGGGCCGGAACCTCCGACGCGGGCGGCGTCGACGTACTCGCGGTGCTTGAGCGAGAGCGTCTGGCCGCGTACCACACGGGCGATGCCGGGCCAGCCGAAGAGCCCGATCACGGCGGTCATCAGCACGATCCGGTTGACGTCCCGGGCCACCGACATCATCGCGATCATGAAGATGAGGGACGGGAAGGACATGGTGAGGTCCATCAGCCGGGAGAGCACCGCGTCGGTGCGGCCGCCGAAGTAGCCGGCCGCGATACCGGCCGCCGTGCCGGCGACGACGACGATCGCGGTGGCGGTGAAGGCGATGAGCAGGGAGACCTGGGCGCCGTGCACGACCCGGGCGAACAGGTCGCGGCCGGTGACGGGTTCGACCCCGAGCCAGTGGTCGGCGGAGATTCCGCCGAGCGGGCCGATGGGCTGCCCGCCCAGGTAGGGGTCGACCACGGTCCTGTCGAACGCCTCGGGTGACCAGCCGCCCAGCGTGCTCAGCAGCGGGGCGGCCACCGCCATGATCGCGAAGAGTGCGATCACGACGAGGGAGGTCTTCACGGAGGCACGCCGGCGCAGCTGTTGCCAGGCACGCTGCCAGGGGCCGCTGCCCGCCGGGGCGACGGTGGAGGTGATGGCCATGACGGGGGCCTCCTTCAGCCTTCGCTCTTGGCGGGGTCCTTGAGGCCGACCGAGGCGTAGTCGAGCTGGCCCCCGAAGGAGGTCTGCCCGTACGCGCCCGCGACGTTGGTCCCCACCACCAATGGCCAGCGCCGCACCAGGACGGGCACTGCCGGGGCCTTGGCGAGGATCTCGCCGTCCAGCTTCCGCCAGGCCGCGGTCGCCTTCCTGGCGTCGGTCATGGCGGCGATCTCGTCCATCCGCCGCATGGTCGGAGCGTCGCGGAAGAGGGAGTGGTTGCCCGAGTTGCCCTTGTCCTTGATGTAGCGGCCGTCGAAGACGAAGGGCAGGAAGGTGGAGCCGGACGGGTAATCGGGACACCAGCCGGTGTAGACCATGTCGGTGCGGTGGGCGGTGTCGCCGATGGTGGCGTAGAACGCGGACGGGTCGACCGTCTCTATGGTGACCTTGATGCCGGCCTTGGCGAGCGCTTCCTGGACGGCCTCGGCCCGCCCCTTGTCACCGTTGGACACCGTCATCTTGGTGGCGAAACCGTTCGCCTTGCCGGCTTCCTTCAGCAACTGCCTGGCCTTGGCCGCGTCCCCGGTGGTGGGGATCTTCAGGGTGTCGGGCTGTTTGCCGCCGAAGAGCGCGGCGGGCATGTATGCGGTGGACGCGTCGTTGAAGGCGGGGCCGCCGGAGGCGGTGACCACGGCGTCCTCGTCGAGGGCGTACTGCACGGCCTGACGGACCTTCGTATCGTTGAACGGGGCCCGCCCGGTGTGCATCTGCACCATGTCGGTGCAGTTGGTCGACTCGGCCAGCAGCCGCTCACGGACGTCGGCTCTGGGCAGGACCTTGCCCGCGCTCTCCGGTCGGAGCGCGAACCACGGCACGGTGGAGGCGTCCGCGCCCTGGCTGGCGACCATCCGGTCGTCGATCTGGTTGGCTCTGAGCCCCATGACCATGACCAGCTTGTCCGGGTACGCCTTGCGTATCGGGTCCGTCCCGGGATCCCAGTGGGGGTTGCGGACCAGGACCAGCTTCTTGTTGCGCTGGTACGTCTCGATCTTGTACGGGCCGGAGGAGAACGGCCGGTTGTCGTAGCGGGGCCCGGTGTCCTGTGCCTTGGGGACCGGGGCGAAGGTGGGCATCACCGTCGCGTTGGGGAACTCGGCGAAGGGCCTGCGCAGTTCGAAGACGATGGTCCTGTCGTCCGGCGTCTTGACGGAGTCCAGGTGCTTGCCGTTGGCCGGGCCCTGATAGCCCTCGGCGTCCTTGAGGTAACGGGCCGCGTAGTCGGCGCCGCCGGGCAGGTCCGGGGAGAAGGACCGTTCCACGTTGTACTTGACGTCCTGGGCGGTGACCGGTGTCCCGTCCTCGTACTTGATCCCTGCTCTGAGGTGGAAGGTCCACGTCTTGGCGCCGTCGGAGGACGTGCCGAGGTCGGTCGCGAGGTCGGGGACCAGCTCGCTGCCGGCGGTCCCCGGGGCCGACTTGTACGAAACCAGGGTGCGGTAGAGCAGCCGGGTCCCGAAGTCCATCTCGCTGACCACCCAGTTGCGGGCCGGGTCGAGGTGGGCGAAGTCCTGGTCGGACAGGATGGTGAGGGTTCCGCCCTTCTGCGGTGTCCCGCCAACCACCCGTCCGTTGTTGGCGGTTGCGAGGTTCTTTCCGTGGGCTCCGTCCGTCCGCCGGCCGCCGGAGCAGCCGGCCGTGCCGAGGACGAGGGTCGCCGTCAGTGCGCTGGACAGGGCGGTGGAAGTGCGCTTGTTCATGGGTGGTCACTCCGAAAGCGATCGGACAGCCAGAGCTGGCTGGAGTGTGACCGGTAACATAGTAATGTGAAATTGCACTGACAAGGTGTCGGCGACCTCTTCAGCTCGCCCACACCCGAGGACCCGCCATCACGAGCGACCGCAAAGCCGCCGGAACCAGCGCGACTTCCGGTATCAGCAGGGCGCGTCACGACCTCTCGAACCCGACGGAACTCGCCGCCGTCCGACGGCAATTGACCGCGGACCCTTGGCATCGACAGTGCAATGTGAAATATTACTGATGTGCTGACAAGGAACTCCGCAGACGTCGTCGTCGTCGGGGCGGGCGTGGTCGGCGCGGCCTGCGCCTACTACGCCGCCCGGTCCGGTCTCCGTGTCGTCGTAGTGGACCGCGGCCCCGTGGCGGGCGGTACGACGGGGGCGGGCGAGGGCAACCTCCTGGTGTCCGACAAGGAACCGGGCCCCGAACTCGAACTGGCCAGCCACTCCGGCGAGTTGTGGCGGAAGCTGTCCGAAGAACTCCCGCCGGACATCGAGTACGAACCCAAGGGCGGGCTGGTCGTCGCCTCCGACGAGGCGGGGATGGCCGCGCTGCGCGACTTCGCGTCCGGGCAGCGCGGGGCAGGTGTCACGGCGGAGGAGGTCCCGGCCGACCGCCTGCGCGACCTGGAACCGCATCTTGCCGCCGGACTGGCGGGTGGCTTCCACTATCCCCAGGACGCGCAGGTCATGCCGGCGCTCGCCGCCGCGCACCTGCTGCGCGCGGGTGGCGAGCGGGTCCGGCTGCGCCTCGGCGAGGAGGTCACGGACCTGCTCACCGGGGCGAGTGGCGAGATCCGGGGAGTGCGGACGGCGTTCGGGGAACTCCACGCCCCCCACGTGGTGAACGCCGCCGGGACCTGGGGCGGAGAGATCGCCCGCCTGGCGCGCGTCACGCTTCCCGTCCGGCCCCGCCGGGGCTTCGTCCTGGTCACCGAGCCGCTGCCGCGCGTCGTGCGCCGCAAGGTGTACGCGGCCGACTACGTCGCCGACGTGGCCAGTGGCTCCGCGGCGCTGCAGACTTCGGCGGTGGTCGAGGGCACGCCGGCGGGACCGGTCCTGATCGGCGCCAGCCGGGAACGGGTCGGCTACGACCGCACGCTCTCGCCCGAGGCACTGCGACGCCTGGCCGCCCAGGCCACCGCCCTGTTCCCGGTCCTGGCCGGGATCCGGGCGATGCGCACGTACGTCGGCTTCCGTCCGTACCTGCCGGACCACCTGCCCGCCATCGGCCCCGATCCGCGCGTCCCCGGCCTGCTGCACGCCTGCGGCCACGAGGGCGCGGGGATCGGGCTGGCCCCCGCCACCGGGCTGGCCGTCGCACGGTCGCTGACCGGTGGCGAACCACCGCTCGACATCACCCCCTTCAGGCCGGAGCGCTTCTCTCCGGAAGCCTGAAACCCGTCTGTCCGATGAGTCATGAGAGGAGGAGCCATGGCCCGTACCCCCGCCGAACTGGTCGGCGCTCAGCCCGGTCCGCCCTTCCGGATCACCTTCGACGGCCGTGCCGTGACCGCTCTGCCCGGCCAGTCCGTCGCCGCCGCTCTGTGGGGAGCCGGGATCCTGGCCTGGCGTACCACACGAGTCGGCGGACGCCCGCGGGGCGCGTTCTGCGGCATCGGCCAGTGCTACGACTGCCTCGCCACCATCAACGGAGAGCCCAACCGGCGGGCCTGCCTGGTTCCGGCCCGGCCCGGCGACACCATCACCACTCAGGAAGGACACGGCCGTGCCGCTCTCGGCGTCTGAACCGTACGACCTGGCCGTGATCGGTGCCGGCTCCGCCGGTCTCGCCGGAGCCGTCACGGCCGGTGAACTCGGGCTGTCCGTCGCCCTGTTGGACACCTCCGTGCAGACGGGCGGACAGTTCTACCGCACCCCGGCTCCCACCCTGGGGGCCGTCCGGCCCGAGGCCCTGCACCATGACTGGTCCGCCTACACCGACCTGCGCCGACGGCTGGCCCGGAGCGATGTCCGTCATCTTCCCGGGCACCACGTGTGGAGCGTGACGAAGGACGACGAGGAGGGTGTCGGTGGCGGGGCCGGCGACGGGCTGTGGGCGGTACACGCCGTCACCGGCGCCGACGGCGGTGGTGAGCGCCCCGTGCGCGTACGGGCCCGTGCGGTGCTGCTGGCGACCGGCGCCTACGAGCGTCAACTCCCCTTCCCCGGATGGACGTTGCCCGGTGTGGTGGGGGCCGGCGGCGCCCAGGCCATGCTCAAGTCGGGTCTGGTGCTGCCGGGACGGCGGGTCGTCGTGGCGGGCAGCGGCCCCCTGCTGCTCGCGGTGGCCTCCTCCCTGGCCGCCGCCGGCGCGCGGGTGCCGGCCGTCGTCGAGGCATCCGGCTATCTGCGCTACGCCCGGCATCCGCGGGCACTGGCCACCAACCCGCACAAGGCCGCAGAGGCACTGATCCACGGCGCGGCACTGCTGCGGCACCGGGTGCGACTGCGGCCGCGCAGCGCGGTCACCGAGGTCCACGGCACGGATCGGGTGGAGGCCGTCACCGTCACGCGTCTCGATCGCGACTGGCGCCCCGTACGGGGGACGGGGCGCCGGATCGCCTGCGACGCGCTGGCCGTCGGCCACGGCCTCGTCCCCCAGATCGAGCTGGCCACGGCGCTCGACTGCGCCACCCGCCCGCTGCCCGACGGTACCCGGGCCCTGGCCCTGGACGGTCTCCAGGAGACGTCGGTGCGCGGCCTGTGGGCGGCGGGTGAGGCCGGCGGGGTGGGCGGGGCCCAACTGGCCCGACTGGAAGGGGAACTGGCGGCAGTGGCGGTAGCCGCACGCATCCTCGGACGTCCCGCCCATGCCGGCCGGGTCCGGGAGCTCGGGCGCCGCCGGGAGCGGATGCGCGCGTTCGCCGACGCGATGGCCGCCGTCCACGCGCCCGCCCCCGGGTGGCCGCGCTGGCTCACCGACGACACCGACGTGTGCCGCTGCGAGGAGGTCACCGCCGGGCGGATCCGGGAGGCAGTCGAGGATCTCGGGGCGCGGGACGGACGCACCGTCAAGCTGCTCACCCGAGCCGGTATGGGCTGGTGCCAGGGCCGGATGTGCGGTGCGGCGGTGGCCTGCCTCGCTGCCCGCGGCCGAACCGCCGAGCCTCCGGCCGAACGCCGCCCGTTCGCCACTCCCGTCCCGCTCTCGGCACTCGCCACGCTCGATGACCCCACCATGCCGCTCGTCACCGAGTCAGAGGGCCCTGCCGACGACCCCGGGGGCCACACCACGACCACGTTCGAGCCCGACGCCTCTCCCGGCGACAGCTGACCGCCGGTCAGTTCCTTCCCTAGGCGCCACACCCTCAAGTGAAATGCCACATTCCATAGAAAGGTGTTCTGTCGACATGACCGTCTCCCCCACCTGGAACGCCGACCGTCCCTGGCGCGGAATCATGGTCGCCACCGCCCTTCCCCTGCGGGACGACCTCTCCGTCGACCACGACGCCTACGCCGAACACGTCCGCTGGCTGATCGACAACGGCTGCGACGGCGTCGTGCCCAACGGCTCGCTCGGCGAGTACCAGACCCTCACCGACGAGGAGCGGGCCCGCGTCGTCCGCACCGCCGTCGAGGCAGCGGGCGACGGGGCGCGGGTCATGCCCGGCGTCTCCGCCTACGGCAGCGGCGAAGCCCGGCGCTGGGCGGAGCAGGCAGCCGGCGAGGGCTGCGGCTCGGTGCTGCTGCTGCCCCCGAACGCCTACCGGGCCGGCGAGTCGGGCGTGCGCGCCCACTACGCCGAGGTCGCCCGCGTCGGGGTGCCGGTCGTCGCCTACAACAACCCCATCGACACCAAGGTCGACCTCACCCCCGGCACGCTGGCCCACCTGCACCAGGACGGCAGCATCGTCGCCGTGAAGGAGTTCACCGGCGACGTCCGCAGGGCCTACGAGATCGCCGAACTCGCCCCGGGGCTCGATCTGCTGATCGGTGCCGACGACGTCCTGCTCGAACTCGCCCTGGCCGGCGCCGTCGGTTGGATCGCCGGATATCCCAACGCCTTCCCCGCCAGCTGTGCCACGCTGTACCACGCCGCCGTGGCAGGCGACCTGGCCACGGCCCGTCCGCTCTACAAGGCCCTGCACCCCTTGCTGCGCTGGGACTCCAAGACGGAGTTCGTGCAGTCCATCAAGCTGTCCATGGACCTCGTCGGGCGGCGCGGCGGACCCACCCGCCCGCCGCGTTCGCCGCTCACCGGACAGACCGAGGCGGCGGTGCGGACCGCCACCCAGAAGGCCGTCGCCGACGGCCACCGCTGACCGCGTCACCCGCTCATCGACCAGAGCACCTGCCCACCGAAAGGAAGCCCGTGCGCACCCGCCATGTCTTCCACGCCGTCGATTCCCACACCGAGGGCATGCCCACCCGCGTGATCACCGGCGGCGTCGGCGTCATCCCCGGGACCACCATGGCCGAGCGGCGGACGTACTTCATCGAGCACATGGACCACCTCCGGACGCTCCTGATGTACGAACCACGTGGTCATGCCGCCATGAGCGGCGCCATCCTCCAACCGCCCACCCGCCCCGACGCCGACTACGGGGTCCTCTACATCGAGGTCTCCGGGCTCCTCCCGATGTGCGGGCACGGCACGATCGGGGTCGCCACCGTCCTGGTCGAGACGGGCATGGTGCCGGTGACCGAACCGGTCACCACCGTCCGGCTCGACACCCCGGCGGGACTGGTGAGCGTCGACGTACGGGTGGCGGACGGCGCCGCCACCTCCGTCACGCTCACCAACGTCCCCGCCTTCTGCGCCGCCCTGGACCGCAGGGTCGAGGTCCCCGGCCACGGCACGGTCACCCACGACCTCGCGTTCGGCGGGAACTTCTACGCCTTCGTCGAACTCGACGCGCTGGGGCTGCCGTTCGACCGCGCCCGCAAGGACGACCTGCTGGCCGCCGGACTCGCCGTCATGGACGCCATCAACGCCTCGCCGGAGCGGCCCGTGCACCCCGAGCGGCCGGAGATCGCCGGAGTCAAGCACGTCTACCTCACCGCTCCCGGCTCCGACGCCCACCACTCGCGGCACGCCATGGCCATCCATCCCGGCTGGTTCGACCGCTCCCCGTGCGGAACGGGTACCTCGGCCCGGATGGCCCAGCTGCACGCACGCGGTCAACTTCCCCTGGGCCGCGACTTCGTCAACGAATCCTTCATCGGCACCCGCTTCACGGGCCGTCTGATCGAGGAGACCACGGTCGGCGCACTGCCCGCCGTCGTACCGACCGTCACCGGACGCGCCTGGATCACCGGCACCGCGCAGTACTTCCTCGACCCGGACGACCCCTTCCCCGGAGGTTTCCTGCTGTGACCGACGCCGCCTCCCCCATCACCTCGCACAACCCGGCCGACCCCTCCGACGTCCTGCTCCGGATCCCGGCGCCCGGCGCCTCGGGGGCGGCCGGCGCCGTGGAGCGGGCCCGCGCGGCCCAGCCCGACTGGCTGCGCGGCGGGGCGGCCGCCCGCTCCGCCGCGCTCGGCGCGGTCGCCGCCGCCATCGACGCCGCCGCGGCCGAGCTGGCCGCACTCGCCGTCCGCGAAGTGGGCAAGCCGCTCACCGAGGCCCGCGCCGAAGTCGCCCGCACGGCCGCGATCTGGCGCTACTACGCCCAGGCCCCGTACGAACCCGTCGGCGCGGTCCACGAGACCGCCGCCGGCCCCGGCCTGCTGCTCACCCGCCGCCGCCCGCACGGCGTGGCCGGACTGGTCACGCCCTGGAACTTCCCCTTCGCCATCCCCAGTTGGAAGGCCGCCCCGGCGCTCGCCGCCGGCAACGCGGTCGTCCTCAAACCCGCGCCCGAGGCCACCGCCTGCGCGCAGCGCCTGGCCGACATCGTCCGACAGGCGCTACCCGATGAGGTGTTCACCGTCCTGCCCGGCGGGGCCACCGAAGGCCAGGCACTCGTCTGCACCGCCGATGTCGTCTCCTTCACCGGCTCGACCGCCGTGGGTCGGAACGTCGCCCGCGCCGCCACGGAACGGGGCGTCCCGGTCCAGGCCGAGATGGGCGGCCTCAACGCGGCGATCGTCCTCCCCGACGCCGACATCGAACGGGCCGCGGCCCACCTCGCCGCCGCCATCGCCGGGTACGCGGGTCAGAAGTGCACCGCCACCAGCCGCGTCATCGCGGTCGGTGCGGCCCTCGCCCCGCTGCGCGAGGCGCTCGCCGCGGCCCTGCGAGCCGTACCCGTCGGTGATCCGGCCGACCCGGCGACCGTGAGTGGGCCGCTGATCAGCGCAGCGGCCCGCGACCAGGTCGGCGACGCACGGCAGGGACTGAGCCCGGTGGCCGGCGGAACGGCACCCGACGGGCCCGGCTGGTACGCGGCCCCGACCCTGGTCGAGAAGGTCCCACCGGGGCACCGCCTCCTGCGCGAAGAGGTCTTCGGCCCACTCGCCGTACTACAGCCCGCCGACGACCTCGACCACGCCGTACACCTCACCAACTCCGTGCCGTACGGCCTGGTCACGTCGGTCCACACCGCTGATCTGGACGCGGCGCTGTGCGGCCTGGACCGGCTCGACACCGGAATGATCCGGATCAACGCACCGTCCACGGGCGTCGACTTCCACCTGCCGTTCGGCGGCACCAAGGCGTCCAGCCACGGGCCGCGTGAACAGGGCCGGGCGGCGCTGGAGTTCTACACCTCCACCCGGACCTACACCCTGTCGCCCGCCAAGGCAACGTGACATTGTACGGTGGCGGTCCAGATCGGACCGAAGGGATCATGAGCGCCATGGGGCACCTGAAGCACCGCGACCTCAACGCAGGCCGGGAGCGGCTGCGCGACCAGGTGAGCAACGCCCTGCGCGCCGCCCTGATCTCCGGCGAACTTCGTCCGGGCATGGTGTACTCGGCTCCGGTCCTCGCCGAGGACTTCGGGATCTCCGCCACGCCCGTACGCGAAGCGATGCTCGACCTGGCCCGCGAGGGCCTGGTCGAGCCCGTCCGCAACAAGGGCTTCCGGGTCACCGAGGTCAACGAGCGCGACCTCGACCAGTACACCGAGATCCGCGCACTCATCGAGATCCCCACGGTCGGCCGAGTCGCCCGCACCGCCACCCGCGAGGAGCTGGAGGCGCTGCGGCCGGTCGCCGAGGAGATCGTGCGGGCCGCCCGTGATCACGACCTCATCGGCTATCTGGAGGCCGACCGGCAGTTCCACCTCTCGCTCCTCGCGCTCTCCGGCAACGACCGTCTCGTCGAGACCGTCGGCGACCTGCGCAAGCGCTCCCGCCTGTACGGCCTCACCGCCCTCGACAAGCGCGGTGAACTGATCCCCTCGGCCGAGGAACACCTGGAACTACTCGACCTGATGCTCGCCGGCGACACGAAGAAGGCCGAGCGGTGCATGGCCAGGCACCTGGGCCACGTCCGCTCCCTGTGGGCCGGCAGCGGCGGCTCCTCCCCGGCCGAAACCACGGGGGCGACGCGGCGTTCCGGGAAGCGTCCCTCCTGAGGCGATGAGCCACTGAGACGGCGGAGGGCCTTTCATAACGCCGCGCTATGCCCGAACGAGGGCTCCCCGGAAGCGGCCGGCCGAGGCACGCTGGCCTGTGCCCAGATATGCAATGTCACACCTCACCGATGCCTCCGTCCCCGGCTCCTCCCCCGCCGTGCCACATTGTGAAAGGGCAGCACCATGAACCCCGCTCATGCCACCACCGATCACGTCTTCACCGTCCCGCTGGACCACTCACTTCCGGACGGCCCGACCCTCCAGGTGTTCGCACGTGAGGTCGTCGACCCGGCCCGCACGCAGGACCAACTGCCCTGGCTCCTCTACTTGCAGGGCGGCCCCGGCGGCAAGGCCCCCCGTCCTTCGGCGGGATCGCCGGGATGGCTGCCCCAGGCGCTCAAGAGCCACCGGGTGCTCCTCCTCGACCAGCGCGGCACCGGCCGCTCCACTCCGGTCACCGCCAAAGCGGCCTCCCGGTTCGCCTCTCCGGCCGAACTGGCCGCCCACCTGGCCCACTTCCGCGCCGACGCCATCGTGGCCGACGCGGAGCTGATCCGCAGGCAACTGTGCGGTGACGAGCCCTGGGAGACACTCGGCCAGAGCTACGGCGGCTTCATCACCCTCACCTACCTCTCCCAGGCCCCCCACGGCCTGCGAGCCTGCTACGTCACCGGCGGCCTGCCCGGACTCACCGCGACCGCGGACGACGTCTACCACCGCACCTACCCCCGGGTACGGGACCGGGTCCGCGACTTCTACGCCCGCTACCCCGAGGACGCCGCCCGACTGCGCAAGATCGCGGACCTTCTCCCGTCCGACGACGTCCGACTGCCCGGCGGCGACCGCCTCACCACCCGCCGTCTGCGCACCCTCGGCCTCGTCCTCGGGGTGGGCGACGGCTTCGAACGCCTCCACTGGCTGCTCGACGAATCCCTGGACGCGGACGGCGAGTTGGCCGACACCTTCCTCCACCAGGTCGAGTCCCTGACCGGTTTCACCGACAACCCGCTGTACGCCGTCATGCAGGAGACGCTGTACGGGCAGGGGGCCGGCCCGACCGCCTGGGCCGCCGACCGGTCACTGACCGACTTCCCCGAGTTCGCCGAGGACGCCGACCCCCTCCTCCTCACCGGGGAAATGATCTACCCCTGGATGTTCCGTGAGATCAAGGGCCTGCGCCCCTTCGCGGACGCCGCGGACCTCCTCGCCCAGCGCACCGACTGGCCCCTGCTCTACGACCCCCAACGCCTCGCCGCCAACCAGGTCCCCCTGGCCGCGGTCGTCTACCACGACGACATGTACGTCGACGCGGGACTCTCGCTGCGCACGGCGCAGGACGTCGGCGCCACCCGCGCCTGGGTCACCAACGAATGGGAGCACGACGGCGTCACCGCCTCCAACGGCCGGGTCCTCGCCCGCCTGATGGACCTGGCCGCCGGCCGCGCGTAGTCCTCCCGCCCCGCGCTCCCCTCCTCCCTCCCACGACAGGAGTGCCATGTCCCACGTCCCCACACGTCTGCGCGCCTGCACCGCGGCTCTCGCCCTCGCGTCCTGCCTCGCCGCCCCCGCATCGGCGAACGGGGCCGCGCCACCGCCGACCCCACGTCCCTCGTCCCTCGCCGCCGACTGCGCGCTGCCCGGCAGGACCAGATGGACCGACGAGGGTCATGACACCGACCGCACCCGGTTCCAGCGCGCCACCGGAACCAGGCGCGTCCTGATGCTGTTCGTGGACTTCCCCGACGCCAGGGCCACCGACTCCACAGAGAAGTACGCGGCCCAACTCGCCCCCGCCGCCGACTGGATGCGCACGGCCAGCTACGGGCACACACGCCTCGCCCTCACCGCGCTGCACCGCTGGGTCCGCATGCCGGCGACTTCGGACTCGTACGGATTCCGGCGCGGCCTCACCTTCGAGGCCCACGAGAAGTACCTACGCGACGCGGTCACCGCCGCCGACCCGTACGCGGACTTCTCCCGCTACGACATGGTCTACGTCGTCCCCACCAGGGCGGCCTCCGCGATCTCCTTCTCCCCGACCTACCTCTACGACCCCACCACGCCCGGAGTGACCGCCGACGGCACCCGCATCAAGTGGGCCGTGACCTTCGGCCAGGACATGTGGCACTGGGGCCCCAGGGTCGCCGACCACGAGACCGGCCACACCTTCGGCCTGCCCGACCTCTACTCCTTCACCGGCCCCACCCACCAGTACGTCGGCGGCTGGGACGTCATGGGCAACATCGCCGGCCCCGCACCCCAGTACCTGGGCTGGCACTCCTGGAAGCTCGGCTGGACCCGCGATGCCCAGGTCGCCTGCCTGGCCGCGCCCGGCCGACGCACCGTGCGCCTGACCCCGGTGGAACGACGCGGCGGCACCAAGATCGCCGTGCTGCGCACCGGGGCGACGACGGCGTACGTCGCGGAGTCCCGCAGGGCCCAGGGCCACGACGCACAGGCGTGCTCGCGCGGCGTCCTCATCTACAAGGTCGACTCCGCGACCCGGACCGGCGAGGGTCCGGTCCGCGTCATGAACGGCCACCCGTCCGCGAAGCCACGAGCCGGCTGCACCCCCCTGGACCTCGCGGCGTACACGCCCGGCCAACACTTCACGGACCCGGACAACGACGTCCGCATCGACGTTCTCGCGGGTGGCGCGGCAGGGGATGCGGTGAAACTCCGCAGGTCGTAGGTCTCTCGGGAACCACGTGCGCAGTACCCGCGACGGCCGGAAGAACGCCGCATGCGCACCATGGCCCGCCCCTGGCCATGACGACCGCGGGCGAACCAGGGACAGGTTGTTCCCCGACTCGTCGAAGGGGGATGGAGGAGTCGGGGAACAACCCCGGGACGGTCACCACGACTTGGACATGCACACGATGTCACCGTCGGCGATCAGCAACTCGACGCGTACGCCGGGGTGTTCGGTTGCGCGTGCAGGTGTGCTGCCGCTGCTATCCCTGGCGCTTGACGAACGTCATGGGAACCGAGTTGCCGGGCGCCTGGATCAGGACACGGGCCGGGATGAGGACCATCTTCTGCCTGCGTTCGCCGCTGGCGTTGGTGAAGTCGAGCTTGTAGACGATGTACCCGATGTACTTGCCGCCGTTGGCGCGGCCCTCGACCCAGCCGTTCACGCGGTCGGGGACCTCGTACTTGTTGGTCTGCTCCACCATGGTCGTCCACTTGTTGGTGGTGGTGGTCGACTCGCTGTAGGTGAAGTTGAGCTCGGTACCGGCGTTGCCGCCGCCCGGACCACCGGGGGTGTTCAGTTGCGAGGTGACCTTTCCGCCGACGGACCAGCCACTGGTCCGGCTGGTGTCCTGGCCGACCGTGGCCCCGTACTTGTAGTCGAACGACGCCTTGCCCATCACCCCTGCCGAGGTCTGCATGGTCGGGTACTTCTGGTCGAGTACGCCGACGAAGCCGCAGGGCATCGACTCGCCACCGGGGTTGTGGCTGGGCTGGCCGCACATCGACTTGGCGTCCCAGTTGCTCAGCCACGGCTCCTTGTCGTCGCTGCTGCTCTTGCGGATGTCGGGGCCTTCGGTGGTGAGGGACGGACCGTGCTCGGTGGGGGCGGACCGTGCGAGGTCGAATCCACTGCCCAGCTTGGCCGGGGCGTCCTTGAGCGCCTGGTCGTGCGGGTAGACCTTCTCGACGTCGGCGAGCTTGACCTGCTGCGGGTCCTGTCCGTCGACCGGGTAGCCCTTGATGGCCTCGTTCTGGTTCAGCGGCGCGCTCCGGCTGAGGAAGGCGACGACTTCCTGTTCGGTCTTGAAGTAGGTGTTGCCGTCGTCGGCGTGGGCCGGGGTGGGGGTGCTGATCAGCGATATGCCGGTGAGGAAGGTGGTGGCGAGGGCTCCCGCCACCAGGGCGCCCTTCCGTGAGCCTCGACGAGCCGGGGCTGTGCGATGTGTGGACACGCGGATCTCCTTTTTACTTGTCGGGCACTGCTCGGGCGTCGGCCGCCGGTCGGCCGCGCCGTTCTTCAGAGGGCTTGTGCGGGCTTGTTCAGGGCTGGTCACGCCGCTGTCGGGCGTCCCGGGGGAAGGGGGCGTCCCTGAGCCGGGGCTCAACTCGACTGAACGGAGCGCAGCATGTTCAGGCGGGCGGCTCGGCGCGCCGGCCAGATGGCGGCCAGGACACCGATCATCAGGGACAGGAGCAGGAACGTGCCGAGCCTCCCCCACGGCAGGACCGTCTCGTACGCGTGCATCGAGCTCGTGGTCAGGCCGCCTGCGGCCCAGGCCAGGAAGACGCCGGTGCCGATCCCGAGGACCGCGCCGAACAGGGAGATGACCACCGACTCCAGCCGGACCATCTGCCGGACGCCGGAGCGGTCGAGACCGATGGCGCGCAGCATCCCGATCTCACGGGTACGTTCGAAGACCGACATGGCCAGGGTGTTGACGACGCCGAGGATCGCGATGACGACGGCCATGCCGAGCAGCCCGTACATCATGCTGAGGACGGTGGTGACCGGCTCGTTGTGGTCCTTGACGAGTTGCTCCTGGGAGCGGACCTTCAGCAGCGGGCTGTCGCCGAGCGCGGCGCGGATCGTGCGCTCCAGGCCGGCGGCCTTGCCGGGCTCGGCCTTGACCAGCAGGTTGTCGAACTGCTTCGTCACGGAGTAGGGAAGGACGTCGGCACGCGTGCCCAGGGCGTCGTCGACGGTGCGGGTCTTGGCGTAGATGCCGACGACCGTCAGCTTCCGCTTCGCTGCCTTTCCGCCGGCCGTGCCGTCGCCCATCTCCGCGTCGAGGGTGGCGCCGGCCTTGAGTCCGGCTCGCGCTGCGAAGTCGTCGGAGACCGCGATCCTCCCGGGGCCGACGTCGTGCAGTGAGCCGGCGCGGAAGTCGAGCCGTGCGGTCTTGCCGAACGCCTCCGGGTCGGTGCCGGTGATGACGGCGGACCGGCCATGGGTGCCCAACTGCGCCGTGGTGACGGGGGCGGCCGCGGCGACCCCGGGTACCCGGGCGACCTTGCCGACGGCGTCCGGAGCGAGCCCGCGGGCGGTGCTGTAGTTGACCTTGTAGTCGGCGGTCAGCCCCTGGGTGGCCTCCTGGGCCATGGCGTGCTGGGCGGAGTGCGCGCCGACGGTCAGACCGGTGATCAGGGCGAGCCCGATCATCAGGGCGGACGCGGTGGCGGCGGTGCGGCGCGGATTGCGCAGCGCATTTTCCCTGGCCAGCTTTCCGCTGACGCCGCAGAAGCGGGTGGTGACCTTGCCGGCCAGCGTGATCAGCGGCCGGGAGAGCAGCGGGGCCAGCGCGATCACACCACCGAGGGTCAGTACGCCGCCGAGCATCGCGGCCATCAGGTTCGACTCCTTGCTGGTCCTGAGCGTGGAGACGTACAGCATCACCAGCACCCCGGCTCCGGTGAGCAGGCTGCCGAGCACGTTGCGGACCATCAGGGCGCGGGCGGGCGGAGCCTGGTCGACGCTGCTGAGCGCCGCCACGGGGGCGATCTTCGCGGCCTTGCGGGACGGCAGCCAGGCCGCCAGCACGGTGATGACGACGCCGACCGCGAGCGAGGCCAGCGGGGCCGCCGGCGTGATGACCAGCGGTCCGTCGGGCAGCCCGGCACCGGTGGTGTTGAGCAGCGGACGCATGGCGGCGGCGATACCGAGGCCGAGCGCGAATCCGCCGGCGGAGGCCACGAGGCCGAGCAGACCCGCCTCGACGAGGACGGAGCGGACGACCTGGCGGCGTGCCGCGCCCACGGCCCGCAGCAGCGCGATCTCCCGGCTGCGCTGGGCGATGAGCATGGTGAAGGTGTTGGCGATGAGGAACACGCCGACGAACAGCGCGATGCCGGCGAAGACCAGCAGCGTCTTGGTGAGGTATCCGGTGTTCTCGGCGATCCGGGCGGACTGCTCGGCGGCCAGTTGGGTCCCGCTGACGGCCCTGGCGCCCTCCTTGGGAAGCAGCGCCTGCACCTGTTCGGTCAGCGTGTGCTCGTCGGTCCCCGTGCGGGCCGCGACCGCGATCTCGTCGAACCGTCCGGGGTGGTGGAACAGTTTCTGCGCGGTCCGGGTGTCGAAGAGGGTGCGGGTGCCTCCCCCGGAGGGGGTGTCCCCAGCGGTGGCCTGGGGGTCGTCGGTGGAGACGATGCCGACCAGCTTCCCGGTCAGCGCGGGCCCGTCGATGGCGAAGCGGACGGTGTCACCGATGCGGTAGCCGGCCTTCGCGGCGGTCCTGGCGTCCAGGGCCAGTTCGTCCTCGGAGGCGGGGCCGCGCCCTTCCTTCAGCGGGAAGCGGCTGTCCTTGCCGTCCTTGCCCGGCAGGTAGTTGGTGGCCAGGTCCTGCCCACTGGTGTCGGCGTCGACCGGGCGGCCGTCCTTGCCGGCCAGGGTGGCCTGACCGTGGACGGTCGGGCGCACCGAGTCGACGCCGGGCAGTTGGCGGATCTTCCGCGCCAGCGCGGTGTCGAGGGCGCCGGTGGCCTTACCGGCCGCGCCGCCCGCCGTATCGGGAGCAGTGCCGGTCTCATCCGCCTGCACGGAGACGGCCACGCCCTTGAGGCTCTGGGCCGCGGCGTTGCGGTAGGCGTTGGCGGTGGTGTCGGCGAAGACGAGGGTGCCGGAGACGAAGGCGACGCCGAGCAGGACCGCGAGCGCGGTCATGATCAATCGGGCTTTGTGCGCATGGACGTTGCGCAGGGCGGTACGCAGCATGGTGGCCGGTTCAGTCCTGGGTGTGAAGTGGCGGAGCGCGGATACGGAGTACGGGGCCGAGGGCGGCTGTGGGCCGCCTCAGCTCGTCCGTCGCTTGGTGTCGAAGAGCCGCATACGGTCCAGCACGGCCTCGGGGGCAGGGGCGGACAGTTCGTCGGTGACGCGTCCGTCGGCGAGGAAGACCACCCGGTCCGCGTAGGAGGCGGCGACCGGGTCGTGGGTGACCATCACCACCGTCTGCCCCAACTCCCGTACGGAGTCCCGCAGAAAGCCCAGGATCTCCGCGCCGGAACGGGAGTCGAGGTTGCCGGTCGGCTCGTCCGCGAAGATGATCTCCGGACGTCCGGCCAGCGCACGGGCCACGGCGACCCTCTGCTGCTGACCGCCGGACAGCTGCGACGGACGGTGTCGCAACCGCCCGGCCAGGCCGACCGTCCCCACGATCAGCTCCAACCACTCCGGGTCGGGCTCACGACCGGCGATGTCCAGCGGAAGCGTGATGTTCTCCAGGGCGTTCAGCGTGGGCAGCAGGTTGAACGACTGGAAGACGAAGCCGATCTTCTCCCGCCGCAGCCTGGTGAGTTGGCGGTCCTTCAACCCGGCCAGCTCGGTGTCACCGATCCGAGCAGACCCGCCGGATACGGCGTCCAGCCCCGCCATGCAGTGCATCAGCGTCGACTTGCCCGAGCCGGACGGGCCCATGATCGCGGTGAACCGACCGCGCCCGAACTCCACCGTCACCGAGTCGAGGGCGACGACGCGGGTGTCGCCCTCGCCGTAGACCTTGGTCAGCCGCGTTGCGCGAGCGGCAACGGAGGGGGCGCGGAGGCGGGCGGTGGCAGTGGCATGCAGCGGCATGGGTGCTCCTGGAAGGGGGGTGCGAACTCCCGACCATCGTGGCCGCGGCACACCCTCGAATCCGTCGCCCGCAGGTCGTGAATACACCGCCTGCCAACAGGGCGGACCCGCCGCTGCCGCGTCGCCCTCACGGACCACGCCCCCTCTACCGACAGACAGACACGGCCCCTCTGCCAACGGAGAGGGCCGCCCGCTCCGCCCGAAGGCGAAGAGGCGGCCCCGACCGGATGCTTCAGCCCATGAGCCCGGCCTGGTGCGCCAGCAGCCCCGCCTGCACCCGGCTGCCGCAGTCCGTCTTCTCCAGGATCGACCGGACGTGGCTCTTGACCGTCCCCACGCCGATGCCGAGCCGCCTGCCGATCTCCGGGTTCGAGATCCCCTCCCCCAGCATGACCAGCACCTCCCGCTCCCGGCCGGTCAGCCCCGTCACCCTGCTCTCGGGGGCAGTGGGCCCGCCGCCACTCAGCATCCGCCGGATCACCGTCCCGGTGACGCCCGGCGAGAGCACGGCATCCCCTGCGGCCGCCGCCCGCACCGCGCGGATCAGCTCCTGCGCCCCCTCGTCCTTCAGCAGGAAGCCGGTGGCACCCGCCCGCAGGGCCCGGGTGACGTTCTCCTCGTCGCCGAAGGTGGTGAGCATGACGACCTGCGGCGCGGGGTCGAGCGCGATCAGCGGTTCAATGGCCGCCAGCCCGTCGAGGACGGGCATACGGATGTCGAGGAGCACCACATCGGGCCGGTGCTCGGCGGTGAGCCGGACGGCCTCGGCGCCGTTGACCGCCTCGCCCACCACGTCGATGCCGTCCGTGTGCCGGAGGATCAGCCGGATCCCGTGCCGGATCATCTCCTCGTCATCGGCGAGCAGTACCCGGATCGCGGAACCCGCCCCGGAGCCCACGGAGTTGGCCTGGTCAGTCATGTGTCCTTCTCCCATGCGGCGGTTCGGTCACCTTCTCCGTGACCATCGGAACGCTGAATCGGTCGATCGCGATCAGGGTGTCGGCCCGGAAGCAGTAGCGGACGATCTCCAGCCGCCCGCCCTCGGACCCGTTGTCCACGTACGGATACAGGCAGTCCGTGGCGGATGCCGGCCGCGCCGGCTCACGCCCGGCGGCGGCCGCGCGCACCGTGTCGGAGTCGAAGGACACAGCCCGTTCCACCCGCTCCCGCGCCATCCCCACCCGAGGCACTTCGTTGCTCCGAGACTGGGCGCCCAGCTGCGCACCGTGCACCAGAACGAGCCCGAACAGCATCATCACCCCCACCCCGGCCAGGCCGACCAGCCCGATGACGGCACCTCCGAGACGCCGCTGGAAGGCGGACGGCCCGCGACCGGGCTCCTCGACAGCGGCGCCCGGGCCCTCCCCTTGCGGCTCGGTCTCCGTCGGCTCCGCGCCGGGCCCCGCCTCGGCAGGGATGTCGGCGGTCACGGTGAAGCCGCCACCGGGCGTCCGCTCCGCCTCCAGTGCACCGCCGAGCAGCGCCACCCGCTCCCGCAGCCCGATCAGCCCACGCCCGGTGCCGAGCCCAGTGGTGGCGGTGGGCGGCACGGGCGGCACACCGTTGCGCACCCGCACCTCCACCCGCTCGCCGGTGTGGCGGACCAAGACGGACACATGCGCTCCGACCGCGTACCGGTGGACATTGGTCAGCGCCTCGCGCACCACGCGGTGCACCGCCCGCCGTACCCTGGCCGGCCGCGTATCGAGATCGGGACCCTCCCAGCGCAGCTCGACCGGGATGCCGGCCCCGCGGGAGTCCTCGACCAGCCCCTCGATGTCCCCGCGCGTACCCGTCGCGTCCGTCAGCGCATCGGTGCCGGCATCCTGCCCCACCGGGCCCAGGACCCCCAGCACCTCCCGCAACTCCCGCATCGCGTCGCGGGCAGCACGGCCCACCACGGCGGCCGCGTCCTGCAGCCCGGGCGCCTCCTTGCCCAGTGCCAGCTCCAACCCGTCCGAGTACAGCGAGACCACGCTGAGCCGGTGCCCGACCAGATCGTGCATCTCCGCGGCGATCCGCGTCCGCTCGCGCACCCGCGCCTCGCTGTCCGCCAGTCGCCGCGCCTCCTCCGCGGCGGCCGTACGCTCCCGCAACGCCCGCAACAGCCGGTCCTGCTGCCCCGCAGCAGTGCCCACCAGGCCGGGCACCACCACCGTGGTCACCGCGAGCACCGCGCCCAGCGCCAGGCCGAACACCCAACTGCCCACCTCCAGCACGGGCGCGGACACCGCGCACGTCACCATCGCCGCACCGGCCGCCCCGAGCAGCAGCCCCACCCGCCGCCGCGGCGTCTCCCACTGCCGGGCGGCGGTGTAGGCCGCGACCGCGGTCAGCAACGCCGCCGCGGGCGCCACCCCCATCAGCGCCGCGAGCCCGACCACACCGACCACCGGAAGTCGGCGCCGCACCAGCACCAGAGCGATGCCGATGACCGCCAGAGCCGGGACCCGACCCACCAGCCTGGCCTCGATCGACGACTCGCCCAGGTAGGTGAGCAGCACCAGCACCGCGGCCAGGACCGCCTCACCCCCCGCCCGCCACAGTTGCCGCCCCCGCTCGTCGGGCCCCGCGAAGGGGCTGCGAGCCGGGCGGTTCTCAACAGCAGGTGATGCGCTGGACGACATGACGTCGATTATCGGCGGCTGTGCACGGGTATCCGCTGCGCCCCACGGACGACCTGCCTCTACCTACTGGCAGAGGGCCTCCCCTCCCCACGACGGAGGCACCGACCCGCTCTCCGGACGCCTCATCCGTGATGGGTCGCAGCCGCGACGCCGCCGCTGATCAACCGAACATCCGGGAGCCGAGCGGGTGTTGCCGGTCGAAGCCGGGGAGGATCAGGAAGGTCGCGCTGGCGGTTGTGGTGGTGAATCGCAGCAGCGCGTCGGAGGTGTCCATGTGGGTGAGGGTGGCGGTGAAGGTCCGCAGGTCGTTCTGGAAGCTGATGAAGAGCAGGCCGGGGGCCGGCTCGTCGGTGCTGTAGGAGCGGCGGAGCATGAGGCCGGCGCCGACCACTGCGGGATTCGCCCTGCGCACGTGGGCGTCCGAGGGGACGAGATAACGTCCGTCCGGCATCTTGGCGCCGAGGTCCGGGCTCGCGGCGACGGTGCCGCCGGAAAGGGGGACGCCACTGGCCCGGCGCCGCCCGAAGACCGCCTCCTGCTCGGCTACGGACAGTGCGGCGAACCGCGGCAGGTCGAGTTCCATGCGCCGCACTACGGCAAGCGTGCCGCCGGCGACGGCGGGGGGACCGGCCAGCCACAGGTCTCGTTGTTGTTCGGCGGCCGTGTGCGGGCCCACGATGCCGTCGATGAAACCGAGCGGGTTTCGCGGCGCGGTGAGACCGTTGCCGAGGGGCACGTTGGTACCGCGGCGTGCGGACTGCCGCCAGCGTTCGTGGACGCGGTCACCTGCCTGGTCCAGGAGCGCGGCGGCGACGACCGGCAGGAGCAGTGCGTCACTGGCGCAGATCTGGATGAGCAGGTCACCGCCGCGTGTCCGGGGGGCGATCCGCTCGCGGGAGAATCGCGGGAGGTCGGTCGCGCCGGGCAGCGAAGCACCAGCCGCGCGGACCAGCCGGGGGCCCACGCCGACGGTCACGGTGAGGTCGCCCGGCGGCAGGCCCAGCAGCCGCCGGTCGGTCCCCGTGGTGAGTGTGCGGACGGCCTGGCCGAGTTCGGCCAGTAACGGGCCGGCGGCCCCGGGGGCACCGAGGTCGGCCACCACAGCGAGCAGATGGGGCTGGGCCGGCTGAGGGAGGGTGATGCCTGCCTGATGGCGGCCCGTCGCCGGAACCGGCGATTGTGTGGCCGCTGCCGAAGGGGCGTGCCGTCCTGGATGTGCGGAGTCCGATGTGCACCCGGCGATCAGACCTGCGGCCGCCATGGCGCCGGTGACATCGAGAAACGTGCGGCGCGACGGGTGGTGATCGGCTCGGTGCATGGTTGGCAGAGTGCCACACCGGAATCATGGATGCCGGTCAACTTCCCTATTCTGGCGTGGAATTGGGCATCGTACGAGTCCGGGTCATGCGAGACTGGGATCATGGCTCGATTGGCTCTGCGCGTGGTGGCAGCGGTACTGGCCACGCTGGCACTTGTGGTCGGCTGCGGCGACACCGGCGGATCGGGCCAAGGCCGGCGACCGAGCGGTGCACATGTGACGATCCGAGTACCCGGCGACGCCCCGACGATCTCCGATGCGGTGTCGCTTGCCCACCGCGGGGACCTGGTACTGGTCGCGCCGGGCGTTTACCACGAATCGGTGAGGATCGACACGGCACACATCACTCTTCGCGGCGCGTCCCGGGACAAGGTCGTCATCGACGGGCGGCTGCAGCAGCCGAACGGTGTCGTCGTCGCGGCGCCCGGGGTGGCCGTGGAGAACCTGACCGTGGAGAACAACACGCAGAACGGGGTCCTGGTCACCGGTTCGGCGAAGGCGTCGGCCGGACTGCCGGGGCGTTCCGGGGGCTACGACACCGGCGACGAGCCGGTCACCTTCCTGAAGTCGTTCCTGGTCTCGCATGTGACCGCGACCCGCAACGGTCTGTACGGCATCTATGCGTTCTCCGCACAGAACGGTGTCATCGAGCACTCGTACGCGTCGGGCGGGGCCGACTCGGGGATCTACGTCGGGCAGTGCAGGCCGTGCCACGTCGTGGTGCGGGACAACGTCGCCGAACTCAACGCGGTCGGTTATGAAGGCACCAACGCCAGCGGGGACATGTACGTGGTCGGCAACCGCCTGGTCGGCAACCGGGTCGGCCTGACCACCGACTCCGACCACCAAGAGAAGCTGCTCCCGCAAGAGGACGCCGTCATCGCGGGCAACCTGATCGCCGCCAACCAGGAGAGGGCCACCCCGGTGCAGGCCGACGGTGGGTGGGGCACCGGCATCGGCATCGACGGCGGCAGCCACAACCAGTTCATCCGCAACCGCATCGCCGGCAACAGCAACGTCGGGCTGGTGATCACCGCAACCGCCGACATACCTCCGGTCGGCAACCAGATCGTGGACAACACGTTCACCGGCAACGGCGTCGACGTCGGCTGGACGTTCCCCACCGCCACCCGGGGGCGGGGCAACTGCCTGCGCGGCAATGATCTGCGAACCACGGTGCCCGCCCGGCTCGCGACAGCCACCTCCTGCCCACTTCCGGACAGGTCGCCCTCGCCGGCCGGCAAGTGGGCCGTGCCGACGGCACCCGGTGGAATCCCGTTCACCGAGGTCGCAGCGCCTGGTCCGCAGCCGCAGTTCCCGGATGCCCTCACTACGGGCGTCACCGCCGTCCCGGCCGTTCCGGCCCTGCCGGACACCGCGGGTATCCCGCTGCCGTCGGCGTCCCTGCTCGCCGCGGGCGCGCGGGTGCAGACGTCATGAGCGTCCTGAGCAGCGACTACGGCTTCGCGGTGACTCCGGGTACCGGCTTGACCGGAACGTACTTCCGGCTGTCGAAATCGATGACCACCGGCTGCGGTTCGGAACTCACACTGGCGCGGACCCGGTACATGGTGCCGTCCGAGCCGATCCAGTAGCGCACGTTGCCCGCCGTGCCGGGGCGGTCGCGGGAGGACGGCCCGGTCATGACGTCCACGCGGTGTCCGTCCACCTGGTCCCGGCCCCACCAGGCGGCGCCGTTCTGCGGCAGCAGTTCGGCGTTGTCCGGCCGGTCGCTGCCGAGGCCGAGTGCGATGGCCAGTGAACTGTCCAGCGAGCTGCCGGACGACTGGAGCGGACGGCCGTACCAGCCCGAGCGGGGCGGCGACGCGGGTGCGTGCGCCGGGGCGTTCGCCATCGGGTGGACGAACACCGAGGCAGCCGTCCACTCGATCAGCCCGTCGCTGGATGTGTCGCGCCCGGTGCCGTGCACCACGCCGTAACCGAGCTTGCCCCGGTAGTCGACGGAACCGGTGACGACCAACCCACCGGCGGCGCCCGGCACAGTGATCGTCACCGCGCGGCCGTGCGCCTCGTAGTTGCGAAACCGCGTGATCGCCAGTCGGTTCGCCTCTTCCGACGCCAGTGCGCGCGGACCATTGGAGCCGGAGCCGCCGACGACGAGGAACGCGGCACCCACTGCGACAACCGCTACGGCGGTGGCGACCGCCGCCCGGCGGGGCCACGGCCACCGGCGCCGGTCAGCCGCACGGCCCGGTAGAGCTCGCTGGATTCTCGCGCTCCGCACGCGACTCGACGCTGACACTCTTCTGATCCACCCTCTCGATCACCACACTGCTCGGCCCCCGTGCGGTCGCAGCGGTCCTCGGCGGTCCGGTGACACACGACGCCAGGACCGGCCCTCGTGGACCGGCCGAGACGTGATCTGCCCGACCGCGCCGTCCACATCGGGGGCGGGCAGATCACCGTTGTTCGGTTCGTTCAGTGCTTCTGGACTCGGCGCTTACGGCTCATGAACGCGAGGAAGAGGCCCGCACCCACCAGCAGACCCGCAAGAGTGATCAGCTGCGGCAGCCCGGACAGACCGGTGTGTGCCAGCGAACCCGTGCCACCACCGGCCGGAGCCGGGTTGCTGGCGTGCGGCGCGGGTGACGGCGGCGTAGCAGCCGGTGGCGAGCTCGGAGTTGGGGTCGGAGTCGGGGTCGGGGTCGGTGTTGCCTTCGGGACGTAGACCCCGGCATCGATGGTGTGATCGACCCCGCCGGGCTTGTCCGGGGCCGTGACAGGCGCGGAGCCGTTGCACAACTGCCCGGTGGTCGGCGGGGTCACATTGGAGTCGTGCGCACGGTCGGCACCGGCTCGCGGGAGCGTGAACCGCAGCTCGCTCGCCGGTGGTCGGCTCGGCACCTTGCTGGTGTCCGCGGTGCACACGTCGAACTGCACCGTGTATTTCGCGCCCGGTGTGAGCTGGTACGCGGCGCCGACTCCGCCGAAGTAGTACTCGCCGGCGGCATCGGTTTTGGTCGTGGCGACCCGCTTGCCGCCCGCGTCCAGCAGGTTGATCGTCGCCCCGGGCAGCAGCGGTTCCGCCGGGTCCTGGATCCCGTTGTGGTCGCCGTCGAACCACACGAGGTTGCCGATCTGGATCGGCGCGTTCGCCGCCGCGTACGCGATGTCGCCGAGCCCGCCGGCCTTGCCGAACCCGTTCTGTTCCTGGCCGACGAACTGGTAGGCGTTGGCGTTCGGGCTGTTGCCCGGGCCCTGACCGGTCGTGATGTCGTAGTAACCGGTCCCGCTGGTCTCGATGTTGGTGGTCGGGTCGAACTCCGTGCTGACGACCCACTGCTGCTGCGGAATGTAGGCCACCGCCCCCAGCGCGGTCTCCTGGTGCCCGCCGCCAAAGTAGTCGCCGGGGAAGTATTCGACTACACCGTTGCCCTGACCGCCGTCGTTGGCGGGCGTGGCGTGGTCGGGGCACTTGCCGGTGCCTTCCCACGCGTATCCACCGGCAGGGTCGGCGCAGGCCATGGTGATGTCACCACCGGACATGCCGAGTTCCGGCGTGTTGTTCCCCGGGCGAGGGTCCAGCCCCTTGGCACTGAGAACGTCCATGAACCGGTCGCGGAAGCCCAGGATCATCGAACCGTCGCGGCCGAAGGCCAGGGAGGCGAGTTCCGGCTGCGGATCGATGAAGGCACCGCCCACCTTGCGCTCGTCCCATGTGGCCAGGGTGGTGTTCCAGGGGTTCCAGTGGGTGGCTTGGGCGATGTCGCCGGCACCGGTGAAGACGGTTCCGCGCTTGTAGGTGAGCGGGTGGGTCAGCACCGTGGTGAACCGCTTGCCGTCGTAGGTGTAGACGACGGCTTTCAGGTCCGCGCGCTGCTGCGTGCTCTCCGCGTCGCACACGCCGCCGACGTAGAGCTTGTTGTCGTGCCTGGCGAGACCGAACGGCCGCCAGTCACCGGGCGTCGCGCACCCCGGGTCCGGGATCGGCACCGTCGCCTCGGGCGCCGAGGCGCTGGCTCCCGTCGCGTCGAAGCTCACGAGGCTGTGGGTCAGCAGGTTCACCGCGTACAGCGTGGAGCCGTCCTCCGACAGGGCCAGACCGCCGATGCTCTCCTTGCCCGGCGCGTTGGTGAACCCGGCGTCCTTGTTCATCTGCGCCGCGTCGTGCGGCGTCACCGCGGCGCCCGGCACCCGCGCGAACGGTTTTGGGGCGCCCCCGCCGCTGACGGGCACGGTGTAGATCGCGCCGGCGCCCTCCGGCCCGTACGGGGCGTACCGGCGGGCGAACGCGCTCTGGAACAGCCGGCTCCGGTACTTGTCGTACGCCAACCCGAACGTCGTGCCCACCTGGGCCTGCGTGGCCAGCGTGGCCGGGCACGACACGGCGGTAGGACACGTACCTCGGGTCCTCGTCCCGAACGCCACCAATGCCCGGGTGTCGGTTCCGGTGGCGCCGTTCTGGACCGGTACGAAATAGCGCGAGTCCGGCAGCGTGTAGTCGGCCGGATCCCACACTCCCGTCACTACCGAGGCGTTCTTGCCGCCCGACACATCCACGAACGACGTGAAGCTGTCGAAGTGGTTCCCCGCCGTCGATGCGGGCGCCGCCCGCAGGTAGTCCCTGTACGGCGCCGGGATGCTGACGTCGACGC
Source organism: Streptomyces sp. BHT-5-2 (assembly GCF_019774615.1). Lineage (NCBI taxonomy): Bacteria > Bacillati > Actinomycetota > Actinomycetes > Kitasatosporales > Streptomycetaceae > Streptomyces > Streptomyces sp. BHT-5-2. The sequence goes on from NZ_CP081496.1 coordinate 3,690,177, forward strand.
GGTACTGGCCGCCGCTCAGCACGCTCGACCGCGACACCACGACTTTCCCAGTGGCATCAGTGACGCCGGTGACATGGTGCCCGGCGGGGTCGGAGAGCTCCACCCTCATGCCCCGCTGCGGCACGTCCATCGTCGTGTTGATCACGCCGGTGCCGAAGAAGTCACGCAGCACCTCAACCGTCAGCGTGCCGTCGGCGGTCGAAGCCGTGGCCGTTCCAGCCGTCGCTCCCACCGCGCCACCCGTCAGTAGGAGAACGGATAACCCTATGCGCACCAGCGGCCCCACAAGCCTCGGGGTCGACCGGCGCGAGTCTCTGCCGGCTCCGTACATGGCATCACACCCCACACTTCTCTTGTCATGAAAAAGAAGCACCCGCTTCTCGCCGCACGTCCCCTTCGCGGCCCCAGGCGCGGAAGTTCGTCACGAACACCACGGACAAGAAAAAGGGTCCACTGCCGTTGCATGGACCGCTTTGCGGTGATCGCTTGAGGTTATTGCGGGCGAGCTGTAAAAGCCGGAGGCCAGGAAATGCGAACGCACGTTCAGAACCTCGGAAAGGATCGCCCAGACCTGTGTGTTTTCGCAGCTCAATCACGGTATCCTCGCCCCCACCGCCGACCGTCATCACGAGCAGCGCGCGATATTCTATGCGCCCAAACCTGGCCGTCACCAGCGGATCCCTGAACATTCTTCGGGATCCGATGGATAATCCCCGAGCGCCCAGAGAATGGCGACCGGAAGGGTACGCGACAGCGACGTGACGGCCGGATCGGTCTTGTCCAATCAACGGCTGATCTTGGTTGTCGAGGTTCAGTGGTTGGTGGTGGGGGTGAGTCGGCCTTCGAAAGCGATCTGGAGGGCGTTGAGCGGGGCCTTCCAGCGCATCGTCCAGCGGCGTCGGCCCTTGCCGGTCGGGTCCAGACTCACCTGGCCCGACTCGTCGGCGAAGCACCGCCACGCGTCCTGGTCCCGCATCGTCTTTCCACGCGGGGCCAGGTCTCCTTGAGCCAGGTGGCCACCGCGTCCTGGTCGCGCTCGACGGCACGACGGAGTGGGACCTGCACCGTGAAGCCCATCTGATGCAGGACGCGCCAGGTCTGGGCGGTGCTGAAGCGGACAGGGAATCGCCGTGCGATCACGGTGGCCACCCGGGCCAGCGTCCAGCGTCGGTCGTCTACCCAGCCGCGGGCAGCGGGTCCTTTCTCCAGTTCGGCCGCCAGCAAGTCCCGCCAGTGGGCTGCATCCTGGCCCACCCCGTGGGGTGTCAGCCCGATGCCGTGGGTGGGAGTGGTCGGCCGGTGGAGCCGGCGGTCTCCGACGGTGGTGGAGGCCCTGTGGTGTGCCGGTTCAGGCGGTGGTGGCAGCGGCGGGCGAGGTCGCTGATCGATGTGCTGTTGACGATTTCGGCCTGCGCGGGCAGCGGTAACCATCTGGACCCGCCACCAGGTCACCACCGACCCGGTACCCCGCGAACGATCCGCAGCAACCGCTTCCCCTCGTCGTCGATCCCACGCACGCGTACTCGTGCCGCCACCTGCGCAAAATGACGGTGCCGCGCCGCGCGGATCACCCCCGAGCAGCGCGTCCCATCACGACAGGGAGAGCAATGCCTGATCCGGCACCGGTCGGCTCCGTTCGACCGGCCACGCTGACCGGTCCGGGACGGCGCAGGTCACGCGGAAGAGGGAACAACCCAGGACGTTCCGTCTTCCCGGCACGCGTGCGGGCCCCGCCCGATCTGGGGCCCGCGTGGTCTCCACCTCTTCCTGCCGTTCACACCCGACGCAGCGCGGAGCGGCCCGCGAAGCGCGCGGAGTCGCCCAACTCCTCTTCGATCCGGATCAGTTGGTTGTACTTCGCGGTGCGGTCGGAGCGGGAGAGCGAGCCGGTCTTGATCTGACCGCAGCCGGTCGCCACCGCCAGATCCGCGATGGTGGTGTCCTCCGTCTCGCCCGAGCGGTGCGACATGACGGCCGTCCAGCCCGCCTGGTGGGCCGTGGCCACCGCGGCCAGCGCCTCGGTCAGCGTCCCGATCTGATTGACCTTGACCAGGACCGAGTTGCCGACGCCGGTGCGGATGCCCTCGCGCAGCAGCGTCTCGTTGGTGCAGAACACGTCGTCGCCGGTGAGCTGACAGCGGTCGCCGACGCGGGCGGTCAACTCGCGCCAGCCGTCCAGGTCGTTCTCCGCCATCGGGTCCTCGATGGCGACGACCGGGTAGGCGTCGATGAGCTTGGCCAGGTGGTCGGCGTGCTCGGAGGGGGTGCGGCGCACCCCTTCGCCCGCGTAGTCGTACACCCCGTCGCGGAAGAACTCCGACGACGCCGGGTCCATGACCAGGCCGATGTCCGTGCCGGGGCGGTAGCCGGTGCGCTCGATGGCGGTCATCACGAAGTCGAGCGCCTCCTCAGCCGTACGCAGCGCGGGCGCGAAGCCGCCCTCGTCGCCGACGCCCGTGGCGTGCCCGGCGGCCAGCAGATCTCGGCGCAGGGTGTGGAAGACCTCACTGCCCATGCGGACCGCTTCGGCGAAGGTGTCCGCGCCCACGGGCGCGATCATGAACTCCTGGAAATCCAGCGGATTGTCGGCGTGGGCACCGCCGTTGACGATGTTCATCATCGGCAGCGGCAGGAGGTGGGCGTCGGCGCCGCCGAGGTAGCGGTAGAGGGGCTGGCGGTGGGCCGCCGCAGCGGCCTTGGCTGCGGCGAGGGAGACGCCGAGGATCGCGTTGGCGCCGAGCCGGGACTTCGTGGCGGTGCCGTCGAGGGCGACCAGCGCGGCGTCGAGACCCGTCTGGTCGGCCGCGTCCCGGCCGCGCACGGACGCCGCGATCTCCCCGTTGACGTGGGACACCGCACGGTCGACGCCCTTGCCGTGCCAGCGCGCGGAGTCTCCGTCGCGCAGTTCCACGGCCTCCCGGGCACCGGTGGAGGCGCCGGAGGGGACAGCGGCACGCCCCAGGGACCCGTCCGCCAGGACGACGTCGACCTCGACCGTGGGGTTGCCCCGGCTGTCGATGATCCGGCGGGCGGTGACGGTCTCGATGGCGGCCTCGACGGTTCCGACTGCCTTTGCGGACATGGGAGTTCCTTCCCGTTGTCGTGTTGCCGTGGCCCCGGCTGCGACAACGCTGGCGCTGAGCCCGACAACGGCAAACCCTACAGCAATGCTGTGCAGTTTTGCTGTACAGCATTGCTGTGCAGGTCAGATGCACAACTTTGCTGGTCAACGGGATAAAGTGCCCTATGCCCACCCCGGAAGCCGCCGCCATCGCCACCGAACTGCGCACTGCGATGGGCAAGCTCACCCGACGCGTCAAACACGAGGACCGCATCCCGCTGGGTCAGGCGGCCGTGCTCGGTGCACTCGACCGCAACGGCCCCATGACCACCAGCGACCTCGCCGTCGATCAGCGCGTACGCCCCCAGTCGATGGCCCGGGCGGTGGGGCTGCTCATGGAACAGAACCTGATCACGCGCCGGGCACACCCCACGGACGGCCGCAAGTCGCTGTTCGAGCTGTCGGACGCGGGCCGAGCCGCGCTCGAAGCGGAGCGCGGCCGCAGGGCCGGTTGGCTCGCGCAGGCCATCGAGGCCGAACTCACGGATGAGGAGCGGGCATTGCTGGCACACAGCGCCGCCCTGCTGGAGCGGCTCGCCGCACGCTAGGCCGGCCCCGACAGGCGACGTTCACCCCGTCGCGACACCCGGCACGCGCGCCCAAGCCCTCCGTTCGCGCACCGGTTCCGATCGGTGCGCCACAGCAGGACCAGGGCCGCGTGAGGCACCGTCGACCTTGACTTGCACTCCCCGCCCCAAGCGGGGACTCCCACCACGGTCGGCCGACCGACTCGGTGGGCGCCGAGCAGTCCGGACAGCGCTACGCGGCCCAACTGGCCGGAATCCAGGCTGGTTTGACGGGTTCCTCCGTCAGTCGAGTCCGGCCTCCGCGATCCGCAGCAGCAGTGCGTGCAGGGTCTCCCGTTCGGCCGGCTTGAGCGGGTCCAGTAGCTCGTTCGTCACGCGCAGGCCCGAGGCGTCGGTGTCGCGCAGGAAGGCGCGGCCGTCCTCGGTCAGCACCACGATCCGGCCGCGCCGGTCGTCGGGCGTCGGCCGGCGCTCCACGAAGCCCAGTTTCTCCAGGTCGTCGACCAGGCTGACGATCGCGCTCGGGTCGTAGCCGAGCCGTGCGCTCAGCTCTCGCTGCAGGGCTCCCCTCGACGTGGCGAGGAACCGCAGCAGCGCATAGTGGCGCAGCCGCACTCCGGACTCCTGGAGGAAGGCGTTGAACAGCTGCCCGGAGCGCAGACCCAGCCGGTAGAGGAGGTAGCCGGTGTCCGCGTGCAGCCCGCGCATCCACGGCTCGTCTGCGTCGATCGGGGCCGGGCTCTTGGTGTGCGGTTGGCGGGTGATGGCGGACTCCCTGGTCAAGACCCCGGACGGGGCGTGTCTGGGCACTGGGCACAGTCTGTCGCATCGCATCGGCCGAGAACAACTATTGACGTTAACAATCATTGTTCTTACCTTCGATCTCGATGTTGCGATCGAGCGCCGTGCCGGCGCCGTTACGAAGGGACTCGTCAGTGCCCACCATCGATCTCACCGGTAAGGTCGCCGTCGTCACCGGCAGCGGCAGGGGCCTCGGCCTCGCCTACGCACACGCCCTGGCCGCGCACGGGGCCTCCGTGGTCGTCAACGACGTCGACGAGGCCGTGGCCGCGGCGGCCGCCAAGTCCCTCACCGACGCGGGCGGCACCGCCGTCGCCGAGGTCGTCCCGGTCGGCACCACCGAGGCAGCGGACCGGCTCGTGGGCCGCGCGGTCGAGGAGTTCGGCCGACTCGACGCCCTGGTCACCAACGCCGGCATCCTGCGTGACAGGGTCCTGTGGAAGATGACCGACGACGACTTCGACACGGTGCTGGGCACCCACCTCAAGGGCACCTTCACCTGCGCCCGCGCGGCCGCCGTCCGCATGCGCGAACAGGGCGAGGGCGGCAGCCTGATCCTCATCGGCTCCCCGGCCGGCCAGCGCGGCAACTTCGGCCAGACGAACTACGCCGCCGCCAAGGCTGGCATCGCCGCCATGGCCCGCACCTGGTCCATGGAGCTCGCCCGCGCCGGCATCACCGTCAACGCCGTCATCCCGGTCGCCGCGACCGCGATGACCGAGACCATCCCCGCCTTCGCCCCGTACATCGCGGCCATGAAGAACGGCGAGCCGTTGCCCGATTTCCTGCGCAAGGGCGAGGGCTTCGGCACCCCGGAGGACTGCGCGGCCCTGATCCCGTTCCTCGTCTCGGACGCCGCCCGCGCCATCACCGGCCAGGCCATCGGCATCGGCGGCGACCGGGTGGCGCTCTGGTCACACCCGCAGGAGGTCAGGGTGGCCTACGCCGACGGCGGTTGGACCCCGGACACCCTGGCCGATGCCTGGCACACCTCGGTCGGCGCCGCACCGGAGACCGTCGGCATCCCCGCACCGCGCGTCCCGGAGGCGTGATGCCCCCCTACGCGAACCCCGGGTTGAACCTCGCCGACCTGACCGCGATCGACGTCCACACTCACGCGGAGGTGTCCGCCAAGGGCCACTCCTCCCTGGGCGATGACCTGCACGACGCCTCCTCCGCCTACTTCAAGGTCGAGGGCGAGCGGAAGCCGACCCTGGAGGAGACCGCCGCGTACTACCGCGAGCGGAAGATGGCGGCCGTCATCTTCACGGTCGACGCCGAATCCGCCACCGGCACCGCGCCGGTCCCCAACGAGGACGTCGCCGAGGCGGCCGCCGCCAACGCGGACGTCCTCATCCCCTTCGCCTCGATCGATCCCTTCCGGGGCAAGGCGGGTGTGCGGCAGGCCCGCCGGCTGGTCGAGGAGTACGGAGTCAGGGGCTTCAAGTTCCACCCCAGCATCCAGGGCTTCTTCCCCAACGACCGCTCGGTGGCGTACGGCCTGTACGAGGTCATCGAGGAGACCGGCACCCTCGCGCTCTTCCACACCGGCCAGACGGGCATCGGCGCCGGTGTTCCGGGCGGAGGCGGTATCCGCCTGAAGTACTCCAACCCGCTGCACGTGGACGACGTCGCCGCCGACTTCCCGCACCTGAAGATCATCCTGGCGCACCCGTCCTTCCCCTGGCAGGACGAGGCACTCGCGGTCGCCACGCACAAGCCGGGCGTGCACATCGACCTGTCCGGCTGGTCACCGAAGTACTTCCCGCCACAACTGGTGCAGTACGCCAACACGTTGCTGAAGGACAAGGTCCTCTTCGGCTCCGACTTCCCCGTCCTCACCCCGGACCGCTGGCTCGCCGACTTCGCCAGGCTGTCGATCAAGGACGAGGTCAGGCCGAAGATCCTCAAGGAGAACGCCGCCCGCCTGCTCGGGCTGACGAAACCGTAAGGGGCGTGACGATGCGCAACGAGGGACTGGGGTCGTGGCCCGCCCGCCGGGCCCGCAAGACCCCGCACCGCACCGCCTTGATCCACCACGACACGACGACCACCTACGCCGAGCTGTACGCGCGCACCACCCGCCTCGCCCACGCCCTACGGGCCCGGGGCATCCGGCGCGGCGACCGGATCGCCTACCTGGGCCCCAACCACCCCTCCTTCCTGGAGACGCTGTTCGCCGCCGGCACCCTCGGCGCGGCCTTCGTCCCGCTCAACACCCGCCTGGCCGGCCCCGAGACGGCCCACCAACTCGCCGACTCCGGTGCCAAGGTCCTCGTCTTCGCCCCGTCCCACGCCGGCCTCGTCGCCGGGCTGCCGGGCACCGCCGGCGTACGGACGTACCTCGAAGTGGGCGCCGACTACGAGGAAGCGGTCGCCGGGGCGTCGGCCGAGCCGTTCGACGAACCGGTCGCCGCCGACGACATCTGCATCATCATGTACACCTCGGGGACGACCGGCCGCCCCAAGGGCGCGATGCTCACGCACGGCAACCTGACCTGGAACGCCGTCAACGTCCTGGTCGACACCGACCTGACCGCCGACGAACGGGCTCTGGTCTCCGCGCCGTTGTTCCACACCGCCGGGCTGAACATGCTCACTCTGCCGGTGCTGCTGAAGGGCGGCACCTGCGTCCTGGCCGACGCCTTCGACCCGGACGCTACCTTCGACCTGGTCGAACGGCACCGGATCACCTTCATGTTCGGGGTGCCGACCATGTTCGACCAGGTGGCGCGGCATCCACGCTGGGCCGAGGCGGACCTGTCCTCGCTGCGGACCCTCAACTGCGGTGGATCCCCGGTACCGACGCCGCTGATCGCCCGCTACCAGGAGCGCGGTCTGACCTTCCTCCAGGGGTACGGCATGACCGAGGCCGCACCCGGCACGCTGTTCCTGGACGCCGAGCACGCGGTGGGCAAGGCGGGCTCGGCGGGTGTCCCGCACTTCTTCAGCGACGTACGGGTGGTGCGCCCGGACCTCACGCCGGTCGACGTCGGTGAGACCGGCGAGGTCGTCGTCCGCGGGCCGCACGTGATGGCCGGCTACTGGGGCCTGCCCGAGGAGACGGCCGCCTGCTTCAAGGACGGTTGGTTCCGCAGCGGGGACGCGGCCCGCATCGACGAGGACGGCTACGTCTCCATCGTCGACCGCATCAAGGAAATGGTCATCTCCGGCGGGGAGAACATCTACCCCGCGGAGGTCGAGGGCCACCTCCTGGCCCACCCCGCCGTCGCCGAATGCGCCGTCATCGGCGTACCGGACGACAAGTGGGGCGAGGTGCCGCGCGCCGTCCTCGTCCCCCGCCAAGGCGTCGCGCTCGACCCGGACGAGGTCCTCGCGTCGCTTGCCGGCCGCCTCGCCAAGTACAAGATCCCCAAGTCGGTGGTGATCGCGGACGAACTCCCGCGCACCGCCTCCGGAAAGCTCCGCAAAGCCCAGGTGCGCCAGCTCTACGGCTCGAACTCCCAGCAAAGGAAGTCCCTATGAGCATCACCGTCAACGGCCTCGCCGAACTCAGGAAGCTGGCCGGCAGCGACCTGGGCACCAGCGGGTGGATCGAGATCACCCAGGAACGGATCAACACCTTCGCCGGCGCCACCGACGACCACCAGTGGATTCACGTGGACCCCGAGCGCGCGGCGGCCGGCCCCTTCGGCGCCCCCATCGCGCACGGGTATCTGACCCTCGCCCTGTTCATCCCGCTGTTCACTGAACTCCTGGACGTCCGGGGCGTGGCCACCAAGGTCAACTACGGCCTGAACAAGGTACGTTTCCCGGCACCGGTGAAGGCCGGCTCCCGCATCCGACTGGCCGGGAAGCTGGCGGCGGTCGAGGACGTGCCGGGCGGCGGCGTACAGATCACCGTCGACGGCACGATCGAGATCGAGGGCGGCGCCAAGCCGGCGGCCGTACTGCGGAGCCTGTCCCGCTTCTACGCCTGATCGTCGCGTACCGGAACCAGGTCGAGGAGGCGTGTGGCGGAGTCCTGGGCGAGCGGCGTCAGCCGGTCGTACGCTGCCCGGAACGCCTTCTCGGCCCGCCCCGCCGGCCAGTCGTCCGGCAGGTGCCGGACCGGCAGGCGCGGATCGCGGCGGATGACCCGCAGCCATTCGGCCTGCAGCCGCAGCCGCAGCGCGAGCGGCGCGAGCCGGGGATCTCCCCGGTCGGAGGCCGGGGGAACGTCCCCAGCCTCCGGCAGCCGTGCCTCCCACAACTCCCAGCGCCGCACGAACGCCTCGTAATGGCCGGCCAGTTCGGACAGCTCCCAGGTCTCCTCGATCATCGCGGCGACGTCCATACCGGCGTCGGCGTGCGCACGGAAGACCTTCACGTGGGCGGACAGTCCGAGCTCGGCCACCAGCGATGACACCTCCACCTCACCGGGAGCGATCCACAGCCCGCTGAACAGCGGCCCGAAGCCACTCCAGACGAGCTTGGAACGCAGGTCGTGGCGCTGGCGCTGCCAGGACTCCGGCAGCGAGAAACCGAGCAGGGTCCAGGTGCCGTCCCAGTCCCGGTTGACGGCACCCTCCTCCCAGATCCGCCGCTCGCCGTCGCGCAGTACGGCCGCCGAGTGCCCGGTCAGACCGAAGTACATCCTGCGCCCCTCGCGCTGGCGGCGCAGCAGACCGCGGTTGACCATGCGGGTCAGCGTCGAGCGCGTCGCCTGCTCGCCCACCCCGGCGCACGCGAAGACCTCGATGACGCTGCCCGAGTACACGCAGACGTCGCGCCCGAGCACCTGGTCACCCAGGAACGTCAGCAGCAGGGACTGGGGCCGCAGCGGCTCTTCCATGTTCACGCGCTCCACCGTAGCCTCCGCCGATCAGTCCGCGCCCTGACGGTATGACCAGGGCACGGACACCTCCGCTCAGCGCGTCCCGGTGCGCCCCCGTACACCGACCAGCTCCGGAGCGGTGTAGCGGACGAACGGCGGGTAGCTGCCCTCCGCCGCCTCCCGGGCCGCCTGGTTGAGCTGCTGCGGCTCGGTGGCCGCACCCCAACTGCCGGTGTCGAGGCGGTGCTCCAGGGCCTTCAGGGCCGCGAGCCAGTTGGCGGGCTTGAAGGTGCAGTGACCGGTGGCGTGTACGTAGGTCTGACGCAGCAGGCCGCCGTCGCCCGCGCCGCGCACCTTATGGGCGTACGCGCTCTCCTGGGGCGCCGGGTTCAGCGGGTCGTCCGTGGTGTGCAGGGTGAGGTTCGGCACGGCGAGGCGGCCGGAGGGAACGGCGGTGCGCTCCATGTTCCGCACGGCGCCCGGATCGGCCTCGGTGCGCGCGTGGTGCGTGAGCCTCCGCAGGTCCTCGTCCAAGTCAAGCCCCGCCTTCTCATAGAGCGCTCGGACCTGGGGAAGATCGCTGCTGTAACGGAGCAACCGGGCATAGTCGACACCGACGTTGGAGTAGACGGGGCCGCCCTGGGCCTTCTCCACCTGGTAGCGCGCCCCGAGCGTGAAGGGAAGGGAGAGCTTGACGAGCCCCTCGGCCTGCTGCTTCGCGCGGGCCTCGTAGTCGTGGACAGAGGGCGGCTGCTGACCGCTGAACCAGTCGGGTTGGTTGCGCAGCGCGGCGGCGAGCGCCGTACGGGCCCGGCCCTGCGGTGTGGACTGGGCACTTTGGACGGCGTTCGCCAGGGCCTTGCCGGAGGCGGCGGCCTCCTCGTCGGAGGAGAAGCCACCGATCTTGATCTGTGTGCCGGAGATGAGGAGCTGGTTGATCGCGTAGTCGCCGTCCGCCTGGTAGTCGTTGAAGCCGATGCCCCCCGCGACGATGCCGCAGGAGGAGAGCGCACCGTCGATGCGGCCCTTGCCCCGCTGCGCGATGAGGGAGTTGACCAGGCCGCCCATCGACTGGCCCCAGGCGATGGTGCGTTTCGGTTCGCCGACCTTGCCGACCTTCTTCCGGACCGCGCCGAGGGTCGCGAACTGGTCCTGCACCGCGACGTTCAAGGCCCACCGGGAGCTGCCCGAATAGGAGGAACCGACGAGCGCGTAGCCACGCTTGAGGAATGCGTCACGGGTCATGGCGTCGGGCGCGTTCTGTGCCTGGAGCGGCCCGTAGCCGTGGGAGAACAGCATCAGCGTGCCATTGAAGTCGTCCGGCACATCGGCGATCCAGGCGGCACCGTCGGCGAGCTCACCGGCGTAGTGCCGGGCGTGGGGAGCGGCGGCCTTGGCGGCCCCGGCACTCCCGGCTCCCGTTCCGGTGGCCCCGCCGCAGGCGGTGGCCACCGCCAACGCGGCACAACAGCCGAACGCCGCGGCCCGTCCGGTACGGCGGCGGGGACGTGTCGATGTCATACGGACTCCAAGGGTGGCTGGCGCGAGCGGCGACGCTGGGCTCCACAATTGCGACCGTCAATTAACTGCACAACATATCTTGCCGCGACCGCGTCCGGCAGCCCCTTACCGGTAGTTCGTCACTGACTTCGGCTGATCAGGGTGACGCATGCGCGCCAGGGACGCCTCTCCTCTGGTTGCCCAGGGCTGCCTGTGAGCACGATCTGTGGATCCGGCGATCAGGGGGGCACAGCGCAGAATCGATTTCAGGGAACCGTGCCTCCAAGCCGTACTCGACCGCCGAGCCGAGCTGTTTGCCCCCCAACTCCCCTGCGCAGGAGCCACCTTGGCCGTCTGCGGGTGCCCGCGACAGGACTTTCGACACCTGCACGCCGGGTGAACATCACAACAGCAAGCCGCCCATGCGTCTCATTTGCCGGATTTTTCACGATCCTGTGGTGATGGTCGATGGCCTTTCGGAGGCGTCTCTCGGGTTCGCGTCGATTAGGAAGAACAGTGCGGGCGGGGTCAGCATGGGCGCTCCCCCACCCCGGGCCTCACAGGGCCGCGGCGGGGGATGCCCGCCCTCGTTCGTCCCGGAAGACATCCCATGCACGTGAACACCCCCCGCGACCTGGCCGCCCTGCCGTATGCAGACCGCCTTGAGCCCTTCATCGGCGAGATCGAGCACGCAGGCGCCTACGAATGGCTGCACTTCGACGGCACCACCTTCGAGGGCGGAGAAGCGGGCAGTTCCCTCTTCAGCCAGTCGGCCTTCTCCTCGGTCTCCTTCAACGGCGGCCGTCTGCGGCGCTCCCGGTTCGACGAGGTGTGGCTGCACACCGTCCGCATGGTAGGAACCAACCTCGCCGAGACCACCTGGCTGGACAGCGAGTGCGCCGCCAGCATCTTCGCCGGCACCGAGATCCACGGCAGTGAGATGCGCCGCGTCGTCTTCCACCAGTGCAAGTTCGACTCGGTCAACCTGCGCGCGACCTCGCTGAAGGACGTCGCCTTCGTCGGCTGCCTCCTGCGGGACGTGGACTTCGGCGGAGCGCGACTGGCGGATGTCCGCTTCCCCGGCTCGACCCTGGACCGGGTGCGACTCGACCGGGCCACGCTGACCGGGGTCGATCTGCGCGAGGCCACCGCGCTGGGCATCGCCTCCGGGATCGACTCCCTCAACGGCGCCACGATCAGCACGCCCCAGCTGTTCGACCTGGCACCCGACCTGGCCCAGCACATCGGCCTCACCGTGAGCGACGACTGACGGGCCTTCACCCACGTCGGTGGCTACCGCCTACCGCCCTGATGGTGAACTGCGCCGAGGGCTCGGGCTTCGTCGTCGGGCAAACGGCGGGAAACGGCAAGGGGACGACGACCGAGTCCCGGGATGGTGCGCCCGGGGAGCAAGAGCGCCCGTCGAGGAACGCCTTGACGTCGGGGTGCGCCTGCCGGAGGTCGCGTTGCCGCTGCGCCAGGTCGTCGGGGAACGCGTCGTTCACGAGGCAGGTCCGCCAGTGCCCCGAAGCGGCGGCGGGTAGTAGTTCGTCAGGGTCTGTCCGCCGGCCACGTCCAGAGACGTGACCGACGGGTCGTGCGAGCGGGGCCGCGCGAAGACGAGTGGATCAGTGGTCCGTGCCGTCTCGCAGCCCTTCGGCCCATTCCAGCAATTCGGGTTCGGCCAGGCTGGTACCCAGCCAGTCGTGGTCGAGATCGGCTCCGGGAAGGGACGGCACCACCGCGACGTAGAGCCCGGCAGCACGCGCCGAGGCGATACCCGTGGCCGAGTCCTCGAAGGCCACGGAGCGTTCGGGGGTCGCGCCCAGGGCCTCGCATGCCGTGAGGTAGAGCTCTGGTGCGGGCTTGGGGGAACGCACCTCGTCGGCGGCGAACGAGTGGGCGAAGCAGTCGGCGAGACCGGCCGACCACAGCGCCGCGTCCAGCAGTTCCCGGGGGCTGTTGCTGGCTACGGCGACGGGTACGGCAGCGCGGCAGGCGCGCACCAGTTCCGCCGCCCCGGGGAGGGCCGCGGCGCCGCGGGACAGCTCTTTGCGGACTCTTTCGAGGAGTTCGGCGGCGAGTTCGCCACCGGCGTGCGGACGCCCGAGGTACTGGGCCATGGCTTGTCCAGCGGCCCCCACCGTGCGGCCTATGACCAGCGCCTTCTGTTCGGGACCGAAGGGATGGCCGTGTGCCGCGAAGATGGCCGATTCCGCAACGGTCCAGCAACCTTCGGTGTCGACCAGCAGGCCGTCGCAGTCGAAGACCACGGCCTCGGTGCCGGTGGGGAGCGAGCGCATGCAGATGTCCTTTCCCTTTGGGTGATGTGCGGATCGCGCGTTCGGTGGCTGTCGGCGGCCGGGCGGCTGCGCCGACCGGCGCCTCACTGTCCGAGCGCGAGCCGGATGCCGAAAGCGGCAATGACCGTGCCCGTGATGCGGTCGAGGCAACGGCGGGCCGAGGGCCGGTGCAGGCGGTTTCGGAGCACGCGGGCGAAGGTGATCAGCGCACAGGCCCAGGCGACAGCCAGCAGGATGTGCACACCGGCCAGGAGCACGCCCGCACCGAGGTGCGCGGCACCGGCGGGGATGAAGTGCGGGAGAACCGCGACGTAGAAGGCGCCCATCTTCGGATTGAGGAGATTGGTCACGATTCCCTGCCGCCAGCCGGCGAGCAGGTTGTCGCCGGTGCCTGTCCCGGCCGTCGCCCCGGCTCCGTCCCCCGCCGTCTGCGGACTCCCGCTCGACGAGTGGCGCCAGGTGGCCCACAGCAGCCTGCCGCCCATCCACACCAGGTACGCGGCGCCGACCCAACGAAGAGTCAGGTATGCGACATGAGACGCGGTCAGCAGCGCGGTCACACCGAGCGAGGCGAGCGTGCCCCAGACCAGCGTGCCGCTCTGGATTCCGAGGACCACGCCCCAGGCACGGCGGCGGTGCCCGAGCGCCGCGGTGCGCAGGATGAGTGCTGTGTCCAGTCCGGGAGTGAGCGTGAGGAGTCCCACTATCAGAGCGAAAGTCCCTATTGCGTCCAGGGTGATCATGAGTGATCACCTTAGGTTGAGTCCCCTGGAACGTCTAGATTTCTGCCCGAAACCGGGCAGGAATGGCGGTGTTTGCCTTTGATTCCGCGCTACTGCCCCCGTCGGGGCGATGCCAGGCAGGGCGTGTGCGCCGGCCCGGTATCCAGGCCGGCCGCTGACGGGATCCGGCAGCGTGGCAGCTGTCTCGCTCGTGGTGCGGCTGCCGACAGCGTGGAAGCGGTTCGAGATCCACAAGGAACGCACAAAGAAGGCTGCCAGTCTGCGTTCTCCCGTTGCCTGGAAAGAGCGGCGGCGGAGGTTTCCAGACGAGGTGGAGAAGGTTATGCGCGTGTCCCGGGTGTTCGGTAGCCGTCGCGGCGTGGCGGCCACCGCTGCGTCACTCGCCCTGATCACGGCGGCAGTTACCGGCTGTGCGGGCCATACAACCGCGACGGCCTCCGGGGCGGCACCGGTCGCCGCAGCGGCGCCGGCCACTTCGGGTTCGTCCATGCCGGGGACTCTCCCTTCGACCGGGGCGTCGTCGGGCGTACTGTTCGGTGGCGACGCGCAACTGTCCGGTCTGACACATCTCGGCCGGTCGTCGGCGATCGTGCGCACCTACGACACCATCGACACCGCCAGCGCGTTTCCCTCCGCGGACGAGACCGGCGCCCTGCACTCCGGGGCCACATTGCTGGCCAGCCTGGGCACAGGACACAACCGGGCTTGGGCGTCGATCTCCGCAGGCACGTCGGACGCCACCGTGCTGAAATTCCTGCGTGCGGTCGACGACGCCGCCACAACCCACCATCTGAGCGCGATCTACGTATCTTTCAACCACGAACCGAACGCGAAGATCGATGCCGGGAAGGGAAAGCCGGCACAGTTCGTCGCCGCCTGGCGCCACGTGTACCAACTGGCAGCCCACGCACACCTGAACGTCCAGACCGGCGGCCATCTGCACTGGGTGTGGATCCTCACCGCGAGCGGCTTCCATCAGGACGGCGTCGCCAGCAGTTTCTGGCCCGGTGCCCAGTACGTCGACGCGGTCGGGGCCGACGGCTACGTGTCCGGCGGCTGCACGAAGCAGAAGAGCGGCAACTACGTGGACCCGGCCAATACCGCAACGAAACCCGACGCCGTCTTCGGGCCGGCACTGACCTGGAGCACCACCCACGCCAAAGGCAAGCCGGTATTCATCCCGGAGTGGGGCAGCGTCCCGTTCACCAACCCCGGCGTTCGGCCCTCGTACATCAACGCCATGACCCAGTACGTCGTCGCCCACCCCCAGATCAGCGCCGTCATGTACTGGAACGACCACGCCCACAAAGACTCCTGCGACTACGCCCTCGACAACGACCTTGCCTCACAGCACGCCCTCGCCGCCATGGGCGCCAATGCCCACTTCCGAGCACAGCCCTGAACCGGCTACGGCACCTCCGTATGCATCCGGGGACGCGCCCAGAGCCCGGACGCCGCTCAGGGACCGCGGAGACAGCCGAGCGGAAACGCGACCGCCTGGCGACCCGCTCCTGGCGTGAGGCGCCGCGTTCCTCCACCGACATCGTCTTTCGGCGGCGGCCGCCTCCGCACTTGCCACCCCCAGGCGGCCCGGACGCCGGAGGCTATTCCCGTAGGCGAATCCCCTTCACGGCGGTGTCGAAGACCGGCCGGTACTCGTTCCACTGTGCGTTCGGTGCGGAGAGGTAGACCACGTACTGAGTGCCGTCGGCACCGGCGAAGGCCAGCTCCACAGCCCGGTATTCCCGCAGCTGGCCGTGGAAGGTGAACTCCCAGTATCCCGCCGGCCGTCCGCGGAACGTCGTGGGACCCATCCGCACCCGCTCGTAGCCCGGATTGTCGCGACGTGTCTGGGCCTCTTCGGTCTCACGCCAGTGCCGGAGCGGATCGGAACCCGCGAACTCGACGACGTCGACCCGCAGGCCCACCCGCCCGGACGGGTCCACGTAGGCGACTTCGCCACCAGGCACGTTCTTGGGCTTCCAGCCGTTCGGTACGGGCACGGAGAAGCCTTGGCCGGCCGTCTGGAGACGGTATCCGTCGGGGAGCGGGGGCGGTGCGGACGGGCTGGGGCTCGGGAGGCGGGGAGCGGTGTTCCCCTGGGACGGGTGGCCCGCCGTCGAGGCGGCGCCGTCCCCGCGCCACAGCAGCACACCGCCCGTCACCAAGGCGGCGATCACCGCCGCGGAGGCACACCACAGCGCCGTACGACGGCCACGCCCACCGCCTCCTGCCGGGGCCCGGGGCGCCGGCGCAGGTTCCGGTCGGGTGGGCGGATCGACGGGCACGGTCCGTGTGCCGGTCGTCTCGCCGAGGAGGTGTTCGGCTTTGTGCACGTCCATCCGCCGGTCGGGTTCCTTGACCAGCAGCCCCTCGATCACCGGGGCCAGGCGCCCGGCGTTGCGCGGGGGCTCGTAGGCGTCGGTGGCGATGGCGTACGCCGTCTCGATCGGGGTGTCGCGCTGGAACGGGTGGCTGCCTTCAACCGCCTGATACAGCATCGCGCCCAGCGACCACAGGTCGCAGGCGGGCCCGGGCTCGGCGATTCCGCTGCGGAGGCGTTCGGGTGCGAGGTACTGGATCGACCCGACCAGCTCGCCGGTTCTGGTCAGCGAGGGTGTGCCGGGCTCCACCGCGATGCCGAAGTCGGTGAGGACGATGCGTCCGCCGTTGCCGAGCAGCACATTGGCGGGCTTGACGTCCCGGTGCAGCACCCCGGCGTCGTGTGCGGCACGCAGCGCGGCGGCCACGCCGCGGCCGATCCGGGCCACCTCCTCAGGAGGCAGTGCGCCCCGCCGTTTCAGGACATCGCTCAGGGTGACCGAGGGGATGTACTCCATGACGATGCAGGGCAGGCCCTGGTCGTCGACGACGTCGTGCACCACGATCACGTGAGGATGGGTGATCCGGGCGGCACTTCGGGCCTCACGGCGGGTGCGCTCATAGAGCTTCTGGATCTCGTCGTCGTGCAGATGCGGTGGAACGTGCAGTTTCTTCACGGCGACGTGCCGGCCGAGCAACTCGTCCTCGGCCCGCCACACCGTGCCCATGCCACCGCGGCCCACGCGCTCCGCGAGCCGGTAGCGGCCGGCTATGAGCCGCCCCAGATCGGACACTGTGAGACCTTCGCCTTCTTCGCGCGCCGGCGCGCTTGAACATGTTGCGGGAGCACCTTAACCGGTGTGGAATACATGGCCATGCCAGCGGTTGTCGTGGGGTGCGGCACGGTTCTCCCGGTCGGCTGGAGAACTCACCGGCGCGCGGAGCAACTGCTCGGGCAGGACGCCGTGTTGGCCCCGGACCTGGGACCACGGACGAGGGGAAGCGCGGCCGGGGCTGCCTTTTCTCCGGATCCTCCACCGGCTTGGCGGCGGCGCCGAGGGCGGCGTACTCCACCCGCACGGGACGTCCCCATCAGACACGGGACAGCTGCATCAGGCTCACCGGTGCCTGCGGCAGGTGGAGGGCCTGGAGTCGCAACCCGGCGCGGGCGTAGAGGTCTTCGAACTCCGCGCGGCTGCGGACCCGGGCGCTGCCCATGCACATCTGGAACAGGTCAACCGTACGGCCCATGTGGAAGGGGTGCCCTGACGGGCCGGTGTCGGTGCCGTGGTCCACCAGGCAGTCGAGGACCAGGACCCGCCCTTGCGGGGGGAGCACGGCCGCCACGTTGCGCAGCAGCCGCACCGCGTGCTCGTCGTCCCAGTCCATCAGCACGAACGACAGCAGATAGGTGTCGCTGTCCCCGGGTACGGCCTGGAACATGTCGCCTCCCACCACGGAGCTCCGGTCCGCCAGCCCCGCGTCCGCCAGCGCTTGCTGGGCGTCGGCGACGGTGCTCGGCTGGTCGAACAAGGTGCCGCTGATGTGCGGGTTGGCGGTCAGGATCGCGGTCAGCACCTGCCCCAGGCCGCCGCCGACGTCAACGATCCGGTGTACGTCGCGGTAGTCGTAGGAGAGTGCGGTGGGGATCTGGAGAGCCTTGGCGACCGACACCATCCCGGCATCGAACACACGCCGCGCCTCGGGCTGATCGTGCAGCCAGGTCCAGTAGTAGTCAGACCCGAGGACGTTCTTGATGGGAGTGTCACCGGTGGCGACCGCGCGCTGGAGTTGCTCGAAGACCCGCCACATCCACGGCTCGCTCTGGAGCACCGCAAGGTCCCGCATCGACTGGGGGTGGTCGGTGCGGAGGTGCTGCCCCAGGTCGCCGAGGGCGAACAGGCCTGGGGAGACCTCGCGGACGACCCCGACGCCGGTCAGCGATCTCAGCAACCGGCGCAGTCCTTGAGGCTCGCAGTCGGTTCGGGCTGCCAGATCGTCCACGGTCCGGTGCTGACCGGCGAATGCGTCCGCGATGCCCAGTCGTGCGAACGCGCCCACGGCCTGCCCGATCCAGAACCCCAGGGTGAGCTCCACCAACCGCACGGCGGCCGGGTCGTGAACCTGTTCTCCGCTGTCGTGTGACCGACTTCCGGCATTTGTCGTGGTCATCGATTCGCCACCGCCTTCCCGACACACAATGGGTTACAAATCCGAGATATACATGTGCGTTTGACAGGGAGGCCCGCACCGTGGATATCGGCGTCCACGCCCTATGGCCACCACGGCGCGCGCCTCCGCCCGCGCACCATCCTCACCCGAGCGAATACCGATTTCAAACGCCCGTCAAGAAGGAGCGGACTTCGCTTGCCATTTCATTGACAGATTGCGCGGCGAACAGCTTTCCCTGGTAAGTGGAGATGTCGTATTCCGCTTCGATCATTTTCTGGATGGAGAATTTCTCGACCGGGCAGGCGTCGATCTTGGCGAGTTCCCCGCTCGACGACAGGAGAGCCGCCCCATATGCTTTGGTACGGCCGTCCTCCTGCACGAGCCCGGTCTCCATCGTGAACCAGAAAACCTGGCTGATCGCCTGGAGTTCCTGCGCGGAGGTGGCATTGTTCGTGGCTTCGCCGAAAAGTCGGTAGAGGTCGGCGAACAGTGGGTCGGAGAGCATCACGACATGCCCGACGAGCTCGTGCAGCATGTCGGGTTCCGGGCTGTAGTGGGGCCGGCTGGGGCAACGCAGGAACAGGGCCGTCGAGAAGACGCCGTCGGCGAAGCGCCCGTAGAAGTCCCCGACCCGGGTGAGTCCGTCGACCGGGAGTAACCGGAAACCCGTGGAGCTGTTGAGGCGCCGTCCGACGTCATCGATCCCGGGTGTGTGGGTGGCGGGCAGCGGCAGCCGGTCCTTGGCCTGGAGGTAGCGCGAACTGGCGATGCGGGGATGGATGGCGTTGAGCCTCGACACCATCGTGCTCCACAGCCGGTCTTCCTCCGCGCTGTAAGCCACCGGGTTCGAGTTGAGCCCGCCCGCTCTGCGGATCGCCTCCGATATTTCTTCCCTGCGCCGAGCGCAGGGCTCGTCAAGTCGTCCCCCCTCCTCCACATGGTGCTCGTTCGCGCGACTCATGGACGGTCACCAACTCCCCTGTGCCAATGATTCAGAGTCCTGCATACGGCGACATTTGCCTGGGGCACTCGCTTGAAGCATCTCGCGGCGGGCGACCTGCCGCCTCACCAGACGGCCAATCGAGCGAACTCTGCCCTTGCGGGCGCTGTCTTCTTGCATGGCCTTGCTTGACTGAAGTACCGCATCCAGTCACATAGAGGTCGCCGGAGGCAATGGCGCGAAAGGCGGTCCGGCCGCTGGCGGGAGGCGGGCTGGAAATACGTGCCAAGCCTTTTGGAGCACTGTGTTGGGAGGAGCACTGTGTTGGGAGGCAGAGTCGTGCGTGGGCACATGACGCCGGATGAGTTCCGCCGTCACGGCCGGCAGGTGATCGACTGGATCGCCGCCTATCAGGAGAAGATCGAGTCATATCCGGTGCGGTCCCAGGTCGCACCCGGTGAGGTGCTGGACGCGCTGCCGCAGAGCCCACCGGAGACGGGCGAGGGCTTCGAGGGGCTCCTGGCGGACCTGGACCGGGTGCTGATGCCAGGCATCACGCACTGGCAGCATCCCTCGTTCTTCGCCTACTTCCCGGCCAACGCCAGCGGCCCGGCGATTCTGGGCGACCTTCTCTCGTCCGGGCTGGGCGTTCAGGGCATGCTGTGGGCGACCAGTCCGGCCTGCACCGAGCTGGAGACCCGGGTGGTCGACTGGCTGGTGCAGCTGCTGGGGCTGCCGGACGCGTTCCTGGGCAACGGTGTCATCCAGGACTCGGCGTCCAGCGCCTCGCTGGTGGCGGTCGTTGCCGCACTGCACCGAGCGGGCGGGGGGAAGGTGGGGCGGGACGGCATCACCGCGCCGTACACGATCTACACCAGCTCACAGACCCATTCCTCGTTGGAGAAAGCCGCGCGGATCTGCGGAATCGGCGCAGCTGCCGTGCGGATGGTGGACGTCGATCAGCAGACCCTCGCGATGGACCCGGCCTGCCTGGCGACGACGATCGCCCGGGACCGCGCGGCCGGTGCGGTTCCGCTGCTGGTGTGCGCGACCGTCGGCACCACTTCCACCACCGCGATCGACCCGGTACCCGAGATCGGCGCGGTGTGCCGCCGCAACGGCGCCTGGCTGCACGTGGACGCGGCGTATGCGGGCGTGGCGGCGGTGTGCCCGGAACTGCGGTGGCTCAACGACGGACTGGCCCAATACGCCGACTCCTACGTCACCAACCCGCACAAGTGGATGCTGACCAACTTCGACTGCACCGTGCTGTGGGTGGCCGACCGCACGTCGTTGGTGGGCGCGCTCTCGGTCCTCCCCGAGTACCTGCGCAACCAGGCCACCGCCTCGGGCGAGGTCATCGACTACCGCGACTGGCAGATCCCGCTCGGCCGCCGCTTCCGGGCGCTCAAGCTGTGGTCGGTGGTCCGCTGGTACGGGGCGCAGGGGCTACGTGCTCATATCCGTACCGGTATCGATCTTGCCCAGCAGCTGGCCGGGTGGATCGAGGCCGACGCGGCGTTCCACCTGCACCCCCACCACCCGCTGGGCCTGGTCTGCTTCCGTCCGCTGTGGCCCCAGCTGCCCGCCACCGAGGCGGACGCGGCCACGCAGCGGGTGATGCAACGGCTGAACGACTCCGGCGAGCTGTACCTCACCCACACCAAGGCAGGCGGCCGGGTACTGCTGCGCATGGCCATCGGCGCACCCGGAACCGAGCCGCGGCACGTGCGACTGGCCTGGGACCGGATCGCCACCGCGGTGCACACCGAAGCCGCACCTTGATGCCCGACCAGGCACCCGAGCCGCTTCGCACCACACGCCGAATCCTCGGCCGACCCTTTAGGAGCACACACATGCATGACGTGATCATCATCGGTGGCGGCATCTCCGGTGCCACCGCCGCCCGCGAGCTGGGGACAGCAGGGCATTCCGTGGTGCTGCTGGAAGCCCGCGACCGCCTCGGGGGACGGACCTGGACCAGCACCTTCCCCGGCACAGACACGCCCGTCGACCTCGGCGGCATGTGGCTGGGCCGCCGCGACACCTTCCGCCACATCTACGCCGAAGCCAGCCGCTACCAACTCCCCGTCGTCCAAAGCCCCAGCACGACCGTAAGTAGCCTGTTCATCGACGGCATTCGCCACACCGACCCGCAGGCCCTGCCCCCCGGCTACGGTGCCGAAATCGAAAATGCCATCCGGCGCATGACCGATACGGCGCAGGCCACTCGTCCCCACCTCCACGACCCCGACCGCACCCGTCCCCTCGACGTGTCCATTCGCCAGTACCTGTCCACGCTCGGCCTGTCCGCCACCGCGCTCACCACCCTCAGTCAGCAGGCGTCGGTGCACTACGGTGCCCCCGCCGACGAGATCTCCGCCCTTTACCTGCTCGGTGAGATCGCCACGCGTTACACCCTGTTCGCGCCGCAGACACTGGCTCTCGACGTCCTCGACAGCTTCCGCGACGGGACGAAGGCCCTCCTGGAGGCCCTCATCACCGATGCCGGCGCCGAGGTCCACCTGTCGTCCCCCGTTCGCCGCGTCGCCCAGACCGACGACCACGTGGAGGTCGTCACCGACGCCGAGAAGCGGTTCGTCGCCCGTACCGCAATCGTCGCTACTCCCTTGAACTGCTGGCACGGCATCGACTTCCACCCGGCCCTGCACCCCGCGAAACAGGCCGTCACCTCCCAGGGGCACGCCGGGCACTTCGCGAAGGTCTGGTTGCTGGCCGAGGGCCTGCCCGATCCCTCCTTCTTCGCCGCGGGTACTCCGGACGGATTCCAGTGGATCCGCACCGAACGGGTCACCGCCCAGGGCAGCCTGCTCACCGGCTTCGGCGACCCCGTGGCCTCACCCGACCTCTACACCCAGGCCGGAGCGCAGAAGGCCCTGGCCGCCTACGCACCAGAGGCCCGTGTCAAGGCGGTGCACAGCCACGACTGGAACCAGGACCCGTACTCGCGCGGCACCTGGATTGCCTACCGCCCCGGCTGGCTCACCACACACGGGCCCGCCATCAGCGCCCCCGAAGGACGCATCGCCTTCGCCGGAGGCGACACCTCCACCAACTTCAACGCCTTGTGGATGGACGGAGCCGTCGAAACCGGTATCCGCGCCGCCGCCCATACCCGCACTCTCCTGAACACGCCTGGTGCGGGTGGACCTGCTCGAAGCCGGCGTTGAGCGAGCGAAACGTCGAGCAGCGTCGCCGCGGCGATCAGCGAGTGCGGGGCTCGGTTCCGTCGCCGAACGGCAGCAGATTGCCCGCGATGCGGGGGAGGCATCGGTCGAGCCCGGCTTCGCGTCCGGCGAGGACCTCGAAGCCGGTCGGCCGCAGCCGCAACTCGATCGCCCGCAGCCGGTCGAGGTTCCCCAACTCGCGCACTCGGTCCCGCAGGGCAGGTTGGTCGAAGAGCTCCTCGGGGCGTACGAACACTGCACTGTCGTGGGTTTCCGTCTCCCTGCCCGCGAGATCGACGAGGCCGATACCGCCCGGGTGGAAGACCCGGTCCGCGGCCAGCCAGTCCACGGGCAGGCCCGCGAACAACTCGGGCATGTCGGCAAAGCGCATCGGCAGGACCACGGGGTTGAGGTAGGCGTCGGCGTCCGCGACGTCCTGTTCGGCCGCCGTGAGCGCGGTGCCGCTCCAGCCGACGGGGAAGCCGTAGTCCGCGAGGGACAGTTCGAGTCCGAGGCCGCGAATGGTGGCGAGCCCGGTCTCGGGGCTGTTGGGTGGCGTGAGCAGTTGCACGAGCTCCCGGTCCATCATCCGGCCGTGTTCGCCGACCGCGTCGTACAGCCACAGATACAGCAGCCCGTCGTGCGCGAGGCGCTCGGCGAGCCACCGCAAGCCGGCCCGCGGCGAGGGGAGATGGTGCAGGACCCCGCAGCAGACCACCAGGTCGAACCGGCGCTCAAGGCCCAGTTCGGGCATGCTGCCGTGAACGAACTCGACGTTGGTCACCCCGTACCACTCGGCAGACCGCTGCGCGATCTCGAGGGAGCGGCTGCAGGCGTCCAGCCCCGTGAACCGGGCCCGGGGATACCGCCGGGCGAGCGCCAGCAGGATGGAGCCGGTTCCGCACCCGGCGTCGAGTACCTCCCAGCCCTCCAGCTCATCCTCCCTTACGACGAAAGGGAGTTGGTCGGCGATCATGTTCATGAGCGGAGCGTCCTCCGCCGGGGACGGAAAGGGAAAGCTCTCATAGAGCTGAGTGACGTCGCTCGTCATCGTCATCTCGGGTGCCACCTTCCTGCTTTCGAATTCGAGAGTGTCGAGAGCTGAAAGCACCGGCGGTTTCCGGCACCACTGGATAGTCTAGGCAAATATCCCAAAATGGCGCAAAAGGTCTAAGAATAACCCGCAAGTCAGCTTCGCAACGCTCGACCAGTCGGATGAACCCGGCAACTCCGGGACATGAAGTACGCACGCACGGGAAAACCGCTATAGCCCCGGTTCGCCACTGACGCCGAGGGGCAACACTGCGGGGTCGGACCGGAGTCCCGGTTCGCGGAAATCCCGGGGAATCCGTGAAGAGGCGCACAGGCTCTCCGCGCGCGACCACGACCCGCGCCCTCGCCGACCAGTCCGGATGCACCGACGTCCCAGTCTTCAACACCTGACCCGCGGCCCATGGACCCCACCACGAACCACGACACACGGGTGCTCGCCCGATCGTGATCCGATCCGCTCAAGACGTCGGAGACAACGAGACACCTCGGAGAAGAGAGGCTGCAAGTCATGCTGATCTGCGGGCTGAAGCTGACACACGACGGCGGAATCGCCGTCGTCGAGGACGGCACGCTGCTGTGCAGCATCGAGATGGAGAAACTGGACGGCAACCCGCGCTACCAGCCTCTGGACCGGCTGGAAGCCGTCGAGAACGTTCTGGCCAGGCAGGGGATCGACCTGGCCGACCTCGATGCCGTTGTGGTCGACGGGTGGATGGCGGCGCCGGGCGAGCCCGCGCCCGTGCTGCGGGAGTTGACACACCGCGGGCGACCCGTAGCCGTCGAGGTCGCGCCGTACTCCGAGGCGGACGGCGCCGCCGGGCCGGCGCTGCACCGCTACGAGTTCGACGGCCTGCCGCTGGGAGACCGCGTCATCCGATACACCAGTTACCACCACGTAACGCAGCATCTGCTCGGTGCCTACTGCACCAGCCCGTTCGCAGCCCGAGGCGAGTCCGCACTGGGAATGGTCTGGGACGGCGGCACCGTTCCCCGGCTGTACCGGGTGGACCC
Source organism: Streptomyces sp. BHT-5-2 (assembly GCF_019774615.1). NCBI lineage: Bacteria > Bacillati > Actinomycetota > Actinomycetes > Kitasatosporales > Streptomycetaceae > Streptomyces > Streptomyces sp. BHT-5-2. The sequence goes on from NZ_CP081496.1 coordinate 3,714,635, forward strand.
CGTCCCGTTCCAAGTACAGAGCCTGGGGCCCCTCTTCCCCCTCTACGGCAATGCCTTCGCCGACTACTGCGCCCAGTGGGACCCGTTCCGCTCCAAGGCGGCCTCACTCCAAGGCGAGCCGGACATCTGCAACGCCGCCGTACCCCGGAACCTCGACGTGGCGGGCAAGGCGATGGCGTATGCAGCCCTGGGACGGGACGAGCCGACCCTGTACCAGGTCTTCGACACCCAACTGGACTGCATTCCGCTCACGTTCGACACCGGGATCGAGCTGGCCGAGTGGTGCCGCGAGCACCATGCCGCAGTATGCCCCGGCGGCTCGGACGCCGACTTCATCGCGAGCTTCCAGGGCTACCTCGGCGCCAGACTGCTGACCGCGCTGCGCGAGCGCTTGGCGGAGCTCGCTCCCGACGTGCGCAGCCCGAATCTGTGCCTGTCGGGCGGGTGCGCCCTCAACATCAAGTGGAACAGTCAGATCCGGAACAGCGAACTCTTCCGCGAGGTATGGATTCCGCCGTTCCCGAACGACTCCGGCGCCGCGATCGGCACGGCGGTCGCGGAGATGGTGTGCCGGGAGGGCAGAACCGCCCTGAACTGGGACGTGTTCCGCGGCCCTCAGCTGCCGCCGGCGACCGAAGTGCCGGGGTGGACTTGGGAACCGTGCGACGCCGCCGGGCTCGCCAAGGTGCTCCACGAGACTGCGGAGCCGGTCGTCGTTCTCAACGGGCGAGCAGAGTTGGGGCCCCGGGCGCTCGGCGGCCGCAGCATCATTGCCCCGGCCATCGACCCCAAGACGAAGGACCGGCTCAACGACATCAAGGGCCGTGCCAACTACCGCCCGGTCGCCCCGATCTGCCTGGAACACCGGGCACCGGAGATCTTCTCCCCCGGCTGTCCGGACCCGTACATGCTCTTCGACCACGAGGTGCGCCCCGGTTGGCACACGAAGATCCCGGCCGTCGTCCACCTCGACGGCACAGCCCGACTCCAGACCGTGACCGAGCGCGACAACCCACTGCTGGCAGCCGTGCTCACGGATTACGAGCAGCTCAGCGGCGTACCGGTGCTGTGCAACACCAGCGCCAACGACCAGGGATGCGGCTTCTTCCCTGATGTGCGAGCGGCGGCGCGCTGGGGTCGCGTAGACCTGCTGTGGTCAGAGGGGCGCCTGTACTCCCGACGGTAAGTGCGTGCGCGACTGCCCGACTACGGCAGTCAGCAGCGCTGGAGAAAGCACCGTGCTCCGGGAACTTCCCGGACTGTGTCGTCATGCCCAGAGACGGGAGCGCAACCGGTGGGGAGGCGTACGCCACCGCCATCATCCGGCGCCTCCGCGACTTGGAGCTGCGGCACGAGTGGCCATACCGCTACACACTCGCCAGTCGCGGACGCGATGCCCCTGCACCCGCTGCCGAGTTGACGGGCCTCCGCATCGAAGGGCGGGCTCGTTGGCCACACAACACATGTGAAGCCGTGCACCCAGTCGTCCGCGCGCCACCTGGCATGAGCGACGCGTGACCAGTGGACCCGGACGGCCGGACCGCATGAAGTACGTCCTGTTCGATGTCGATGGCACGTTGATCGGCGCGGTGGTTGCCTGGTCATCGAGGACGCCCCTTCCGGAGTGCAGTCCGGCTGCCCCTGGTGCTCACCGCCCACCGCACGGCCCGCACCACCCGCACGCTGTGGCGGCTGCGCCCGTTGTGGAACGACCTCACCCGCCGCCGTCCCTCGCATCACCCCCGACAGGCCGCTCACATCCATCGGCGCTCTGCTCCGCAGCCCCCGCGCGATGCACCTCCGTCTCTACCGGCAAGTCATCGAGATCCGCGATGCGCTGCTCACCCTGGAGGGCCACGTGACGCCCTCGACCGTCGCACGCGCACAGCGCCGGGTCGCCGCCGGTGCCCTGCCCGAGGAACAGGTCGGGCCGGCCGCCGCTGTCTGCCGTACGCTCCTTCACCCGGACCGGCCCCACCACTGGGCACGCTCCCGACCGCCACACTCCGACCACCCCCACAGCCACGAAGCAGGCGAACCCCATGGCACAGCAGCCAGCCTCTCCCGACCCTTACCGCACCGGAATGTTGAGCAACGACACCCCACACGAACGCGACCGTCTGGAGGCCATCCAACGCAACGTGGACGCGTTCACCACCGGGATCCTCCAGGGCCTTCCGCTTCAAGCCTCCTGGCACTGCCTGGAACTGGGCGCGGGAGCGGGCTCCATCGCCTACTGGCTCGCCGAAAACTGCCCACAAGGCCGGGTCGTCGCCGTCGACCTCGACACCCGCCACCTCGACGCCGGCCGGGCCGCGAATCTTCAGATCCAGCAAGCCGATATCACCAGCGGCGGCTACGAGCCCGGCAGCTTCGACCTCATCCACGCCCGCTACCTCTACTGCCACCTGCCCACCCGCGAGGCGATGGTCGAACGGGCTGCCCGCTGGCTCGCACCCGGCGGCTGGCTCGTCATCGAAGAGCCCTACCACCTGCCCGCGGAGACGTCCCCCTTCCCCGCGGTCCAACGGCTCCTTACCGCCTATCAGCGCATGTACCGCGAACACGGGGCCGACATGGCCTGGGCCCGCGGCCTACCGGCCCTGCTCGCCCGAAGCGGACTGACCGAGGTGTCCTTCACCGGAAACCTCGGTTGCATGGGAGGACTCGACAAGGACCGCTGGCGCCCCCTCATCTCCCAGGCAGCCCCCGCCCTCCTCGCCGAGGGCCTCGTCACCGAAGGCGACCTGGGCGAATTCTCCGCGCTGCTGGACGACCCGGCGTTCATCGACATCCCACAGGTCACCATCTCCGCATGGGGCCGCCGCGCAACACAACTCCCAGCAACACCCGCCACATCGTAAGGAGCCAGGCAGACACCAACGACCGGCCCGAGCACCTCCGGCCGCACCGCACCGAAGCCCGCACACTCCTCGTGTAGGTTCCGTGTTTCGGTGTCCAACGGCTTCGCCGTGACCTGCGGGTTTCGGCATTCCATGCTCGCGTCTCCGAACGCGTTCCGCAGGACCGTGTCCCATCCTCGCCGGGCCTGTTTCGCGTGGCGGGCGGGCCTCAACTCTTGACGGCCTCTGCGATCTGCAGGGCTGCCTGTGCGGGCGTGAGGTGGGTGGTGTCGATGACCTCGGCCTCACCGTGTAGCCGTGTGCGCGCCGCCTCGGCATAGGGCCCAAGGTATGTGAGACGGAACGGGGAGTTGGGGCCAAGAACAGTGTCGCCTGCGATGCCCTCACGGAGGGTGTCCTGGTCGGCGTGGAGGACGTAGAGCTGATCTTGCCCCCACCTGCCCCCGTGTCCGGGGGCAGGTCACGTACTCCTGAACAGCCGGTCCAGATGCACGTCGATCGCGGCGAGCGCGTCCTGGGGCTCGATCACGTCGAGTTCGATCAGGGAGGTGAAGCCGGTGAGGGCGAGGAGCAGGTTGGTCTCGGTCGCCGGGTCACGGCCGGAGTCGATGTGCCCGTCGGCGATCGCCTGGCGGACCAACTGCTCGACGAGGGCCCGCCCTTGGACGAGGCCACGGCGCGCCTGCTCGTGCACGGCCTCGTCGTGCAGCGCCTCCAGGACGTAGGCGGCGCTCATCCGGCTGGTCGCGCGGGCGTCGGCATGCAGGGGGAGCATTTCCACGAGCGTCAGGCGCAGCACGTCACGGAGGTGCGGACGGTCACCGAGCTTTTCGAGCCCCTGGTCGACGCGCACCGAGGTCTGCTCGGACGCGAAGTCCATGGCGAAGGAGAGCATGGCGGTCCGGGAGGCGAAGTAGTGCTGCAGCTGCCCGAGTGACATGCCAGCCTCCTGCGCCACCACGCGCATCGTCAGCTGTGTGACGCCGCGCTGCTCCACCACCCGCCACAGTGCGCGGGCGATCGCTTCGCGGCGTCCGCGGTGATCCACCTGTTTCGGCATCGCCGGCCCCTCCCCCCATACCCCGGACCTGTTCCAATACGGTTGACATAATACAACTGACCCATAATCCTGAGGTCCACTCGAGGGAAGGGATCGTCATGTCCGAACAGCCAAAGGTACGGACCACAGAAGGCGTGGTGCAGGGGCGTCGGCGACAGGGGCACGCGGTGTTCCGCGGCATCCCCTATGCCCAGCCCCCGGTCGGAGCGCTCCGCTTCGCCGCGCCCGCGCCGCCGCACCGCTGGGAGGGGACGAGGCAGGCGGTCGAGTTCGGCCCCGTGGTGCCGCTGTCGCTGCCGATCGACGTGTCCCCGCAGGGCACCGACTGGCTGACGCTCAACGTCGGCACTCCGGATCCCGGCGCGGCGGGACTGCCGGTGCTGGTGTGGATCCCCGTGGGCGGCTACCTCTCGGCAGCGTCGAGCGACCCGATGTTCGACCCGGCAGCGCTGGCCGAGGCGGGAGTCGTCGTGGTGACCGTCAACTGCCGCGTGGGCGCGGAGGGTTTCGCGTTCCTCGACGACGCGCCGCCCAACCGCGGATTCCTCGACCAGATAGCGGCGCTGGAGTGGGTGCAGCGCAACATCGCCGCCTTCGGTGGCGACCCCGGCCGGGTCACCGTGGCCGGGGTGTCCGCCGGGGCGGGCTCGGTCGCCGCCCTGCTGACGATGAAGTCCGCGCGCGGCCTGTTCCGGCGGGCCATCGCCCATTCGGTGCCGGGGCTGCACAGCACCCCCGCGCTGGCACGGCAGGTCACCGCCGCGTTCGCGGACCGGCTCGGCGCGGCGGCCCCCACCGCCGAGGCCCTGCGCGACATCGACCCATGGCACCTCGCCGCCGAGCTCACCTCCTTCAACGCCGGCCTCCACGCGCACCGGGAGAGCTGGGGACGCCTCACGGAGACCGGCACCGCGCTGTGCCCCGTCGTCGACGGCGAGGTCCTCCCGGAAACGCCCTGGCTCGCGCTGACCGGAGCGCGCGCGAGCGGGACCGAACTGCTCGTCGGCCACACCCGGGACGAATTCCGGTACTTCAGCGTCATGAGCGGACGGTACGGCACCTTCACCGAGGAGGACGCCCGCGCGGCCCTGGAACTGCTCGCCCCGCAGCCGGACGGCGCGCGGGCCTACCGTGCCGCGTTCCCGCAGGCAGGCCCGGAGGAGCTGGTGGAGACGGTGTACTCCGACGCCCTCTTCCGCATGCCGTCACAGAAGCTGGCCGAGGCGAACGCCGCAGCCGGCGGCACCTCGTACCTGTTCGAACTGTGCTGGGCCGCCCCGGCCCTCGGCGGCATCCTGGGCGCCTGCCACAGCCTCGACGTCCCCCTGGCGTTCGGCACGCTGGACAGCCCCGTCGGCACCCAGCTCATCGGCGAGGAGCCCACTCCCGAGGCCGTCGCGCTCTCCCGCGAACTCCAGGAGGCATGGGTCCGCTTCGTCACCACCGGCGACGCGGGCTGGTCCGCCCACCGGCCCGGCGGGCACCTCACCCGCGTCCTGGACACCGAGTCGAAGACTCTGCCCTACCCCGAACAGACATCCCGCCAGATCTGGGAAGGCCACTCCCCCGCCCCCTTCGATCTCTCGTAATTGTCCCGGTCGGCTCCTACGACTGCGGCACCGCCACTCACCTGCCATCGGGAACAGCGCGAATTGGCGCACAGCCAGGCACCACCCGGCGCTGGCGCCTCACCTGGTCGATCGCCTGCACCCGGCACCGGGTGCTGCTCGCGCACGCCTGCCCGGCCTGCGGCCGATGGCCGCACCGCTGCCCCTCTATCAGCCACCAGGTCCGCCAGCACGAATGCCCGGCACGGGCCCGCGACGGACGGACCTGCCGAACCAACCTGACGCAAAGCGAGGTCCTTCCGCTGCCCCCGGACAGCCCAGTCCTCGACGCGCAGGAATGGATCAACGGACTGCTGGGTCGCATCGAGGCCGGCGACGACGACCCCCGCCTGCGCGAAGCGCGGGCCGGCTCACAGCTGCCCGACCGGTAGCCATAGAGGACTTCTCGGACGTGCTCGGCCCTCTCCAGCAGCTGCCGCCGTTCCTCCAGACCCAGCTGGGACAGCACAACGGAGGACAGGCCCATGTCGTCCGCCCAGAGCAGGTGGAACGCCGCCGAGCGCACCGCGTCGGGCTCGAAGACCGGAACCGAGGTGAATGCCGCGGCCAGCGTCGCGCCGTCCAGATCGGCCAGCCGAAGTGCCTCCAGGATCACCGGGTCGAACAGCCAAGCCCGGCGGTAGCCGGCCAGGAAACGCAGGTTCTCCAACCGCTCCACCGGCGGCTCGCTCCACACCTGGTAGCCCCAGCCGCGCGACTCGATGACAAGTCGACTCCGGCCGAAGGTGAAGGCGACGTCCGGGCGCGACACTCTGTGCGCCGGCTTGACGTCGACGACCAGCGGGCCCTTGGTGGTACGAAGAAGGAAGTCAGGGATGTGCTTGCGCACCGCGCCATCGACGTACGCGGTCATCAGGAACGGCTGTGCGACGATCCGGGAGACATCAGGGTCGAAATCCGCGAACAGCAACCGCGCCAGCTCCAGTCAGGACTCGTAGATCACCAGCTCCTGCTCCGTCGCCGACCAGACAGACCCCGAGTAGTGCTTCTGCCTCAGGTGCCAGCGAAACGTGCGCCAGAGACGCGTCGAAAAGGCTGCTCGGCGACGCTTCGCCGAAAGCGCACTCCGCCGACTCGCTTCCGTCAACTTGCCTCGTGCGTAACGGTTGTTGACGAAGCAACGCTTCCGAAGGACACGAGTCGTTCGCCCCCTGATGCCGCGCTTCAGCTGCAACACCCACGGTGACTCCAGGCCGTGACCCCTGTCCTGACGAAGACCACGGAGCAGCCCGAAGGAGTGAACGCGCCGACCAGCGGTTCCACGCGGCTTGCCCAATTCGCCATCCGCTGGACACAGCTTATCCAGTGCCATTCAGCATTTGCGCCGATGACAGCGTTAGGCGCGGTGCAGACATGTGTGGCAAACGGCAGCCCCCGGGCGCGCGGGTAGCGGGTGCCCGGGCGCTGCGGCGTTTCCCGCGCGGAAGCAGCCCGGCTCCCGCTCCACCGTGCCTGGCACGATCAGTTACTGATACAGGCGCTCCAGGTACTGCGAGCCGTAGTACGCCGCCAACTCCTCCACGCTCTCCGAACGGCGATCGTGCGCCTTTACGAGCACCGCGCGGGACGGTGCCGCTTCCGGCCGCCAGGTCTCCGGCTGCCAGACTCCGCCGCGCAGCAGGGCCCTCGGGCAGTGGTAGAAGACCTGGTCGATCTCGACCAGCAGGGCCAGCCGTGGACGATTCCCCTTCACCACCATGTCGTCGAAGAAAGGCGCATCGCGCAGGATGCGCGCGCGGCCGTTGATGCGCAGCGTGTCGGGGCGGCCGGGGATCAGGTAGAGCAGCCCCACGTGGGGATTGGCCAGGATGTTGCGGAACCCGTCGGCCCGGCGGTTCCCGGGACGTTCGGGGATCGCGATCGTCGTGTCGTCCAGCACGAGCGTGAACCCGGCCGGGTCCCCCTTCGGTGACGCGTCGCAGCTGCCGCCGGCGCCCGAGGTCGCCACCACGCACAGCGGCGACGCGGCCAGCCACTGGCGGTCGTGCTCGTGCAGGCTCGGCCGGACCTTGACCAGCGCTCCCGGTGTCGGCTCGCCGAGCAGTTCCCCCAGCTCGTCCGGTGACGTCACCTCGACCAGGTCTGTGCGCAGCACGGACCTCACCCCCTCCTGTCGGTACATGAACAGATCGAGCGTAGACGACGGCTCGCCATCAGCGGCCGGTGCGAGGATCAGCGGGAATCCGCACGACAGCACCCGAGCGGGCGCGGTCTCGTGCCGCCGGTTTGGCCAGGATCCGGCCCACGTGTGTCTTGTCGGCCGACGTGGGCAGTCCACCGCGATCGTTGCCGTGCTACCGGTGGTGCAGCCGCTTGGTCATCCCGAATACCAGCGGAGGCGCATCGGTGAGGAAACACCGTGGTTTGCAACAGCCCTCGCCGGGCTGAGTCGTGACGGGGATCGAGGAGACGGGCCGCACTTGCGCCAAGAGGGCGGTGTCAGGTGACGGATGCGAAGGTCTTCTCCAGGCGCGGGATGTAGTCGACGAGATCCTGTTGCCAGCAGTAGCCGTTGTGGCCACCGTTGCAGTGCGTGCCCCAGGTGGAGCCGTTGCCGTAGTCGACGTAGTAGTAGGGCATTCGAAGGGCGTCCATGTGGTCCTTGACGTGCTTGGACGCACCCTCGACCCAGAATTCCAGATCGGTGGGGTTGCCGCCGCCGTTGCCGACGTAGATGGAGACCCCGACGTCGGCCAACTTGCCCATGTGGGTGGAGGGGTCGACGGCGTTCCACATCCGGTCGGCGTTGAACACCGGGTAGGGCGAGCCGAACAGGGCATCGCTGTCCACGCCGGGCTTGTAGGGGTCGTGGGCGCTGTCGCAGGCGTCGGGTCCGGAGGCGGAGGCACAGATCGCGCCGAGCGCGTCGGTCACTGTGGCGACGGCGGCCAGGCGCAGGTCCATGGAGTCGGCCGACAGGTCGATGTCACCCGAAAGCGATGCGGTCTGGCTGAACAGTTCGGGGCGGTCCTGGGCGTAATGCAGGGCACCGAACCCGCCCATCGAGATGCCGGCGATGGCGCGGCCCTTCTTGGTGGCGATCGTGCGCAGGTTGGCGTCGATGAAGGGAATCACCTGATCGAGGTGGAAGTTCTCCCAGTTCTGCGGGCCCAACGCGGTGTTCTGGTCACGCCAGTTCGCATACCAGCCGCGATGACCGCCGTCCGGGATGACCGTGATCATTGATTTGGAGGTGGTCAGTGCCGGGTAGGTCTGGTTGACCGGGTCGTCCGGTGAGCCGTGCAGGAAGTACAGCACCGGGTAGCGCTTGGTGGGGTTGGCGTTGTAGTCGCCCGGAAGAATGATCTTGATGTGATGGGCGCCGGCGACCTGGCCCGTGGTCACGGTGATGACGAAGTTGGTGGCGGTTCCGGTCGCCGTGCCGACCTGGGTCAGTCCGAACCCGTCGGCCAGAGGGGGCGGGGTCGAGGCGTCGGCGTGCGCGGCGGGTGGTGCCAATACGGTCATGACCGCGGCCGTGGCGGCGATGACGGCCGTCTTGGCACGGTAACGCCAGGCAGACAAGAGGGATTTCAATGGACTGCCCTTCGGAGGGTGGGACTGGGGTGTCAGGCAAGAGACGCGAACCGCTGATTGAAGCAAGAGGACGCGAATGTCTGATTGAGGATCTGCGATCTCAACCACCTGGGCGGGCGGGACGTTTCCACGCGTCACGGCGACTGACAGCCGCCAGCACCAAGCGTTGACGGCCAATGCCATGGCCGCGCAATGATCCATACCCGTAGCCATCGCTCCACGGCTCGCAGTCTGCCAGCAAGCGATGAATCCCCGATGAAATCGAGATCCGTCGGCCGCAGGGGAACGTCAAATTTTGTGATCTCGGTGTGGAGTCCGGCCCGGGCCTGCTCGGCGCCTGAGACGTCATCCGTGTTCCGCACGTGATCGTTTGGAACCTTCCGAGAACTTGTTCCACGAGACGTGCCGCGTCCCGCCGCCGCGACCGGATCGGCGTAAACGCCCGTGCAGAGTACTCATTCGGAGGGTGCGGTATCCCGCGAGGCCGCGCTCGACACAACTGTCTCTCGGGCTCGCTGAGCAGCCGCCCGGTCGAGGCTCATCGTGAAACGGTCACGCCGTGATGTCACAACGGCCAGCACGCCAATGGCGATCAGCGACCAGCCGCCCGAGACCGGTTCCAGTACTGCCACCGGGATTCCGAGTGCCAGCAGGATCCATCCGGCCTCCACCGGCATCGTGCCCGTGGCAATCACGGACCTCCTGGCAAGGAGCCCAAGACCGAAGAAGGCAATCCCGCTGATCATGAACCACAGGGCCATCATGCGGGCATCGTCGTCGTTGCGGACCGTGTTCCACAGCCCGCCGGAGACGATGCCGCTCCAGCGCGAGTACGCGGCGATGCCGCCCACCGTCATGTGCACCACAGCCGCAGCGAGCATCAGTCGGGGCACCCACAGGCGGAGACCTCTGGCGTTGGGCTTACGGGATTCCGGGCGTGCGTAGGCATTCATGACACTGTGTTCCTTCCGGACGGGGGACGCACCTCGGTCGCCTGCGAAGTCAGGAGGTCGGCCGGTCCAGGAGCGGCAGCAGCAGCTCGTACATGCCGTGCAGCTCTGATTTCGGGAGCGGGGGCAGGAGATGCTCTGCCCCGACCAACATCAGATAGAGCATCTTGGCCATTTGGTCCGGTCTTCCGTGGCCGGCCTGTTCGCACAGATCCCGCAGATATCCGATGCGGGTAGCGTCGACACGCTCCTGCACCCGCGCCGCTTCCGGATCCTGTTTCGCCCAGGCCCGCATCGCGACCTCCAGCGACGGACTGGCGCCCTTGGTCGCTTCCGCCATGAGCCTGTCCAGCCGCTCCCTGGCGGGCAGCGTGTCGGACGCTTCCACCCCATTGATGATCGCCGTGGTGCACCTGGCTTCGAAGTGGTCGAGCAGTCTGGTCCGGTACTTCGGCATCGATCCGAAGTGGTGGTAGAAGGCGCCCTTCGACATGCCCATGCGCTTGCACAGTTGCTCCAGCGTGACCGCCGGGGCACCCTGCTCCGCCAGCAGCAGCAAACCTTGATCCAGCCATGCCGATCTCTCTGCGCTCACCCTGGCTCCGTCCTCTCCATACCAAAAGGTTTGGTATGGAGAAGGCTAACACGCGTGTCCGAAGCGCTCGCCTCTCCCCCGTCGCCTGGCACCTCCGTACGACGAAGGGTGACGCCTACCACCGGGTCTGTGCCGTGAGTGCGGTCAGCAGTACGGCGATTCCCACCGCGAGCCAGCACACGTAGTCGCCGAGAAGGCCCGAGTGCAGTCGACGCAACGGCAGGACGAGACGGTGGTTGAGCTGAGCGCTCCGGCGTCCACGGGATGCCCGGACCGCTGTCAGTGCCGCCGCCACCGCCAACACCGATGACACGAAACCGAGCAGCACACCCGAGCTGGTCCAGCCGGTCGACGGGGGCGTCTGGGCCGAGGGGACGGCGAACCTCAGCACGGCCCCGGTATATCCGGGCCGGCTGATGAAGAGCCGGGAAGCATCGGCCAGCGAACGTCCGACCGCCGGCAGCACGCCGACCAGCAGGCTCCCCAGCAGGAGTACGCCCGGTACGGCGAGCATCGGGAGGGGGATCTTCCGCGAAGGGCCTTGGATCTCCGGTTCCTCGCCCTCCCCTGTGGTCTCGGGCTCGCCGGGCCGCTCGGACGGAGAGGGGCCCGCACCGGTGAACACGCGCAATGTCGCCCGCAGCACCGCTCCGCCGGTGACAGCTGATACGAGGATGAACACGCCCGGGAACCACCAGAGTTCATGTTCGGAGGCGTTCTCTGCAATCGCCTTTCCCAACCCCGTCCCGAAGGGCGGTAGACCGGCCAGCGCCAGACCCCCGAGGGCGAACAGCACGCCGAGCACCGGCAGATCGCGTGCCTGGCCGTGCAGGCCGTGCTCGTCCACCGAGCCGTAGCGGTCGAGGAGTACACCGGTCAGAGCGAACAACGCCGCCTTGGCGCCCGCATGGCCGGCCACGTACAACGCCGTGCCGGCCAGCCCCTCCGGCGCGAGCAGCGCGACGCCGCTCAGGAACAGGCCGATGTGACTGATGGTGGAAAAGGCCAACAGGCGTTTGATGTTGCGTTGCTGCCAGCACATCACCGCTCCGATGAGGGCCGTGCCGACCCCGAGGGCCAGCAAGGTGGTGCGTACGGCCGGCTGTGGGATGCCGCCGGGGCCGGCGAAGACGGTCCAGTAGATCCGTGCAGTGCCGTAGACGCCGAGTTCCACCATGACGCCCGAGAGCAGCATGCAGACGGGAGTGGGGGCGACGGCGTGGGCGTCGGGCAGCCAGAAGTGGAACGGCGCCACGGCGGCCTTGACGAGAGGGCCGGTGAGCACGAGCACGAACGCGCACACCACCAGTGCGTCCCGGCCATGGTTGTCCAGCGAGCGGCCGAGCTGGGCGAGTCCGAGCTCGCCGGTCCGCGCGTACAGCAGCCCGATGCCCAGCAGGGAGCAGTACGCGGCCAGGGAGTTGACGATGCCGAAGGTGAGTGCGCCGTGCAGCGGGCGCGGGTCCTCGATCCGGTAGCCGGTGAGTGCGTAGGCCACCACGCCCATGAGCTCGAAGAAGACGAAGGCGTTGAAGAGGTCGCCGGTCAGCGCGAACCCGCACATGCCGGCTTCGAAGAGCAGGAGCAGGGCCGGGAAGGTGCCGCTCTTCTCGCCCGACGGTTCATCGAAGTAGCGCCAGGAGTAGGCGACCACGGCGAGCACCAGGGTGGCGACGAGCAGGGCGAGGCCGCTGCCGAGGCGGTCGGCGACGAGCACGATGCCGACGCTCTCGCCCTTGCTGGGTGTCCAGCCGCCGAGCCAGGACACGGCTCGGCCGTCGCCGGTCCGCGCCCAGAGCAGAGCCAGGCACATCATGTCGGCCGCTGCCAAGACGGTGGTCAGCCCATCGATGGCGAGCCTGGGCAGCCACCGCCCGGCCAGGGCCAGCACCACTGCCCCCAGCAGCGGGACAGCCACGGCGAGCGGCAGCAGCGCCTCGGTGCCCGGCACCTTGTCAGCCCCGCAGCCCGGTCAGCTGCTCGGGGTCCACCGTGCCGTGCCGTTTGCGCAGTTGAATGACCAGGGCGAGCAGCAGTGCCGTGACGGTGGCACCGACCACCACGTCGGTCAGTGCCAGGGCCTGCACGACCGGGTCGACAACCGGGGACCCAACCGGCAGGTCGGCGTACACGGGTGCGGTCGCGCCCCGCCGGTATCCGATGGCAAGCAGCAGAACATACGTCGAGGACTGCGCGACGGACAGACATCCGATCGCTTGGATCAGGTCGCGGCTGACAACCAGGCCGAAGACACCGACCAGCAGGATCCATCCCGAAACGAGGAAGGGGAAGATCGCCATCAGGCATCCTTTGCGTCGGGGGCGGCAGGTCCTCGACCGGCCTCGGAGATCTCGACGGCCTGGTCGAGAAAGCCTGCCAGCAGGACGATGACGCCCGAGCCGACCTCGATCCCGACGGCTGCGTTGATCACTGGGACCAGCCCGCCGGAGGAGAGTTGGTTGAACGTCCCCAGTGGCAGGAAGTTGTGCAGAAAGGCGCCGCTGACGATGAGTCCCGCCACCCCGAGGGCGGTGAACGCACCGGCTGCGAGCGCATCGGCGATGTCGAGCACTTCGAGCGGCCGTACCTGTTTGAGAACGAGGTAGTCCGCCGCCACGTACGCCAGGTGCAGTCCGGTGGCCAGGACAACCCCGCCCTGGAATCCGCCGCCAGGGCTGAGCTGCCCGTGCGCGACGATGTACACGCCGACGAGCAGAGTGACGGGCAGGAGCAGTGCGCCGAACAAGCGGGTGCTCGGCAGTACCCGCTCGGGCCCGGGCACATTCTTGCGCTCGTCACGGGCCAAGCGCAGCAGCATGGTTGCGCCGAGTACGGAGGCGAACAGGATCGACTCCTCGCCCAGGGTGTCGAAGGCGCGCAGGTCGAAGTTGACGGAGGAGACGGCATTGGCCGTGCGTTGCCGCAACGCCGCAGCAACAGCCCGCTCGCCGTAGGGGTGGGTGGTCGTACCAAAACTCGGAAGTCCGCTGCACGCCGCGGCGAAGCAGGCCGCGATGACGACGGCAGCCGCCCCGAACAGCCACAGCCGCGCGGTGCGGCTCACCCCCGGCCTGTCTTCCGCCGCTGTTCCGCGCCGTCGCGCCTGACCTTGCGGGCTGTCAGCAGGATGAGCAGAGGGGTCACTGCCGAGCCCACGCCGAGCTGCGAGAGCGCAACGTCAGGCGCTTGGAAGACGGTGAAAAGCAGTGCCAGGCTCAGACCGAGCAGGGAGAGCACCACGGCCTGCCGCACAGGGTCCCGTGCCAGGGCTGCCGCGGTTGCCGTTGCCGCGACGATCAGCAACGCGATCACGACCAGAACGTCTCTCACCGTCCCGGGCCCCTCTCCGTCGAACACTCCTCCAGCAGAAACGTCGTCCGGCCGATGGCCATCGTGGTCACGGTTCCGCCGGCAGCCAGCAGCAGGGCGATGACCAGAAGCTTCACCGCCGCCCGGCCCGGCCCGGTGTCCACGGCGAGGGCGAATGCGACCAGGGGCGCGCCGAGCGAGGCGGCAGGGGACAGCGCATGCAGCCGCGCATACGGGCCCGGCAGCACGGCCAGCGCGACGGCCGACAACAACATCACAGCCGAACCGGCGATCAACAGGACCAGCGACAGCAGGTGATGTGGCATCAGTACTGCTCCCCGGCCAGGAAGCGGGTGAACACCAACGTGCCCGCCGGGGCGAGCACGGCGAGGACGAGGGCGAGATCCACATAGGAAGGACGGCTGTAGCCCTGTGCCAGCAGCAGGAAGACCACGGCGATCTGCGTCCCCGCGAGATTGGCCCCGACGAGCCGCTCCTGGGCCGGCCCGCGAAATCCCAACCACAGACACGGGGCGAGGCCGGCAGTCGACAGGACCGCCGCCGCGAGCAACCAGGCGTTCACGGCGCCCCGCTGCCGGTCAGGACTCTCTCCAGCCCGGTCCTGCTCCCGAAGAGGCTGTGCACGGTGACCAGACGGCCTTCCCGCCCGGCAGGTGTGACGTCGACCGCATAGGCACCGGGAGTGGCCGAGAGCAGCGCACACGCCCACGCCGGACCGACACCGTCGCTCAGCTCTACGGTCCGGAGCGTGCCCGCGCGGCCCTTGCGCACCACGAACGCGAACAGCCGCCCGGTGTCGGCGAACAAGGCCCAAGGCCACGACCACACCGCGAGAACCCCTCGCGCGAGCCCTCCCCACCTCGCATCGGAGGCCCTGCGGACGGCACGAGCACCGACCGCGCCGAGAGCGGCCGCAGCCGCTCCAACCATAAGTTCGAGGGGTGTGACGGAGCTGATGAAGATGACATCGAGCACCAGCAACAGGCCCCACCACACCAGCACTTCCCTTGCCGCCCGCAGCTCGTCCCCGCGATTCTTTCTCATTCCGCCAGGTCTATCGCCCCACAGCCAGACCACGAGGGTGCACGCGCTGACACCTTGTCCCGTATCGCGCGACCTACCACCGATTGGCTGTATGACCGGCAGCCGTCCGTGACGGAGGACAGGTTGCGGATCCCCACAGCGTGCCGCCGATCGACTGTTTTCGGCTACGAGCAGAGCGCAGGCCATGACCTGCCGAACGCGGGAATTCATCAAGCGACGGCCATCGACACATATTCAACACGGTCTTCAGACCCGCTCGGTGTCTTCGGGCAAGCCGACGAATTCGGGTCAGAGGAAGGGCGTCGGAACGGGGTCGGGAACGGGTGCCGGGCTCGGTCCGGGCGCGGGGCCCGTTCGCCGCAGGCTGTGTTCGGGCTCGGGACCGTTGTGTGTGCCGGTCACCCCCGCTACCCGAGCGCATTCCGACGACACTTCTCCCAGGCGCGCATCGGCGGCCCGTCGCCACGACGGGCGACCATCGGCCGCCACACTTCCACCATGGCCTCCCCTCCGACATCCGGCCACCGAAGTACGTCACGCCGGCTTTCCCGGCCTGCCGGCTGGACAGGTGCCCTCCGGACGCGCAGCCCGCCCCGGCGTGACCACCGCTTCCGAAGATGACTGTCAGGAATCCGGTTCCAGGGTCCCGGCAGCCACCCGGAGGTCGGATACGAGTCCCGCGTAGGGTGCCGCTCGGTCCTCGGCACGCAGAATCGCCGCGGGGTGGAGTGTCGCGACGACGCATGCCGAAGCGCCGCCCCCCTTTCCCGGAACGGTCTTGCCCCCGGGAACGCCCTCCTCGACCAGCGGAATCGGGACGCCCCGGTCCTTCGACACCCGGAACGAAGGGCCCAGAAGCGCCCTGCCTGCGGTCGCCCCGAGGGCCACCACCACCTCAGGGGCCACCAGGCGCAGTTCGGCGGTCAGCCAGGGGCGGCATGCCGCCATCTCCCGCAGGCTGGGAGACCTGTGGATACGCCGCTTACCCCGCGTCGCCGAGCTGAACTTGAAGTGTTTGACCGCGTTGGTGAAATACACCCGGTCCTCGTCCAGGCCCACGTCCCGCAGCGCCTTCCTCAGCAGGCCGCCGGCCGGCCCCACGAACGGCTTCCCCTGGCGGTCCTCCTGGTCACCCGGCTGCTCACCGACGAGCATGATGCGCGCCGAAGAGCTCCCCGTACCGAAGACGGTCTGCGAGGCGTCCCGGAAGAGCGGGCAACCTCGGCAGTCCGCCGCGGCACGCCGATGGGCCGGAAGCCCTCCGCGCCGGGGCAGGTAGGGGCCGGCGTCGTATTGCAGCCCGTCCTGCGATCCGTCCGAGGCATGGTCCGTGCCGCTCATGGGCGCCCCTGACCGCGGCCGGTGAGGAAATCGCGGGTCCGGTCCACCAGGCCCAGCCCCGGAGCGAGCAGCTTGATTGCCGGCGGGGTACTCGGTGCCGACGGACGGGGTCGGGTCGGGGCGGACTTCTTCGCTTCGCGAACCTTCCTTCCCAGGCTTTCCAGGATGAAGGAGTGGACGCCCTCGCGTAGCCGGGGGAACAGGTCGTTCTCCTCGTCGCGGACGTGCGCGGTCACCTCGGTCCTCAGCTTCACCATGAGCCGGTTGAATTCCAAGTCGCCGGATTCGCGGCCTTCCAGTTCTTTGAGGAGCTGCTCGACGCGTTCGTGGCCGGCGATCTCCTGGTCGGCCAACGCACCGCCGCCCTCCAGGTGTTCGCGCACTGCCGGGTAGAGGTGTTCTTCCTCAGCTACGGCGTGTCGCACCAGTTCGATCGTGATCTCGTCCGCCAGGCGTTTGCGTTCCTCGCTGTCCGGTGGCGTGCCCTCGAACTGTGAGAAGAGCTCTTCGACCTCCCGGTGGTCGGAGGTCAGCTCGGCGATGACATCTCCGCTGTCTCCCATACGCGTCCGCCTCCGTCTGTGATGGTGAGCGACCGGCTTCCCGGCTCCCGCCCCACGCGTTCCCGAACGGCCAGGTCGCTAACACCACCGCGCGCAGATGAGCACAACCGGACCAGCGCCCCTCCCTGCACCGGCAGCGATGCCGCCGAACGCCTGCTTGCCCGCACACGTCGAGGCCAGGTGCCGATCGTGCCGGTGTCTTCGATGTGACTCGATATGACTCGATGTGAATGGCGCACTGCCGACAGCCCGCTTCGGCACGCGGCGACTGGCCGCGCCCTGCCCACCAGCAGACCGAGCACGTCGGCAACACCACGGTCACCTCATGGTGAAGTACGTGCCAGCCGGACCGACGCACCGGAAGGACTGTCGTTGACGAGGGGCAGGGTGTTGGCTCTCTTGCCACCCTGTGTGGTGGTAGTCCGCCGGTCGAACGGGAGCGGGGCTATGCGTGTGCGGGGATTCGCGGAGAACGCTCCCACCCTGCCCGGTGGGAACGGCACTGTGGTGAGGGGAGGCCGCCGGCTCAGCGCGGGGTGATGGCGATGCCCTCGGGCTCGTGTCCGGTCGGCAGGGTGGCGCGCACCCGCCGGGCGTAGGGGTCGATGACCGACACGGTGTCGGACTGCTCGTTGGTCACCCACACCCGTCGGCCGTCGGGGGTCACCGCGACGCCCTGCGGCTGGACGCCGACGTGGACGTGGCCGATGATCCGGTGCCCGCCGATGTCGATGATCAGCAGGCAGTCCCGGGCCGAGTCGGCGACGTAGAGGAGCCGGCCGTCGGGGCTGACGGCGCTGCCCAGGGGCGCCCGGCCGCCCGGCAGACGGCCCACCACGGTGTCGTTTCGGGTGTCGATGACGGAGATCGTGCCGGAGCCGGTGTTGGAGACGTAGACCAGGCGGCCGGAGGGCGGCGAGCTGATGCCGCTGGGGAAGTCCCCGACCCGGATCCGCCGGATCGCGCGGGAGCTCGGGTCGAGTACGGTCACACAGCCGGCGCCGTTGTCGGTCACATAGGCCCGCCCGTCCGGGATGGTGGTGATGCTGTGCGGCAGCGGGCCCACCGGCACGGTGGCCATCACACGGCAGTCGGGCGCGCTCAGGACGGTGACGGTGTCCGAGCCGAAGTTGGCCACCAGCACCCGGCGGCCGTTGCGGCTCGGCACCGCCGCGAAGGGCCGGCGCCCCACCCGCACGGTGGCCGTGACCAGCCGGGGGCCGGTGTTGACGCAGGAGACGGTGTCGGAGCGCCCGTTGGCGACGTAGACCCGCTCGCCGTCCGGGGACGCCCCCACCCCGATCGGGCCGTAGCCCACCTGGACCGCGCCGAACTTGTGCTCCAACCGGGTGTCGTAGACCGAGGCGATCTCCCCACCGCTGTTGGCCACGTAGGCGCTGACGCGGACGGGGAAACCGCCCGCGCGCCGGGTGGGGGCGTGCGACGGCGCCCCGGCCGCGACCAGCGCGCCGCTCAGCATGAAGGCACAGGTCAGGCCCAGACAGAGGCGACGGCGCCGGGAGGACGGTGACGCGGCGCTCGGGCGGCAACAGGTGGGGCTCATACCGGGAGGTGCGCCGGCCGGGATATGACGGTGCATGGCTCTCCTGGGGCAGCAGTGACCAGTGCGCACCACGACACCAGGCATCAGTCGGCTCCGCGCGGTCGTGCTGAGCCAGTCAGATGCGTCCCTGTGCCCTGAGGAGTGAACTTCGGGCGAAATCCGGCAGCATATGCCGCTGCTCCTGCGAACAGGCTCTCCGGCTCTGTATCCCGGAGTCGCCGGCGTGGGCAACGATGCCTGAGCTGCACCGCGAGGCGTGACCGTCGCTGCTACCAGACCCATTCCGCCGGCAGGGCCAGTGAGATCAGAGCCGGCCGACAGGGGCGTCCCGCCCCGGTCCACCGACCGCGGCAACTCCGGGCTCTGGTGGATCAGTCGTGGCGGTGACGAGGAACCACCACAGCAGATTCTCGTTGGGCAGCGCGCGTTCCCACGACGCAACGGAATACGGGCCCGCAGCTGTCGCTGCGGGTCCACTCCCTGCGGTGCTGCGGCGATCGAGGTATCGTCGCTCCGCGCTGAAGGCCCTCAGGCTGCGCCGCAGAGGCACCGTCATCCAGGCGAACAGGACCCTGCCAGCATGTCTGTCAACGCTTGACGGCACCAGCCGCTGCACACTCGGTAGAGATGGGAATCCTGGTGCGGGCGGCCCGGCGAGCCGCCCGGGTTCGGTCGTGGAGGCGGCGCTGTGCAAGGCGATGTCGATGTCATCGATGAACTGACCATGGACCACCGCTTGGTCGACGGGCTCTTCGTCCAGTTCCACGACGCACCGGTTGGCAGTGCCGATCGCCGACGCCTGGTCGACGCGCTCATCAAGAACTTGGCGCGGCATACGGCCTTCGAGGAACAGCACCTGTGCCCGGTGATGCGCGAGCACCTGGACCAGGGGGAAGAACTGGCAGCCAAGGCAGGCGCAAGTCATGGCCGCGTGCAACACCTCCTGGCGCAGTTGCGGGAGCGCGAGCCCGGCGAGGCTGGCTTTGACGAGCTGGTGGGCCGACTGCGCCTGGAGGTTCTCGCGCATGTTGACGAGGAGGAAAACAACCTCTTCCCCCAGCTCCGTGACGGCGTCCATCCCTACGTGCTGATCAACCTGGGCAGCAAACTTCGTGAAGCGCGGAACGCCGAGGATCGGTCGAGCCCCGCTCACACGCCTCGGGCCCCGGGAAGTGGCGGTGCTCCCGGAGCCCGGGCTATGGATACCGACCGGTTCAACGATCGCCCCTGATGGCGGTCCCAGCGCGCCGGGGCGCATCGGCTGGCAGCTCGTGCGAAGCACCGGAACCCAGATCGGCCGTTGCCGACGCCGCCGATACCCCGTTCCAAGGCGGGGTGCCGCGCACCGGTGATGGGAGCCGGTCGGCGATCGCTCCGGATTGTGGAGGACTACAGATCCGGCGCGCGGCCTCACATCCGCCGAGGTCTGAGGCCGCTGTTCCGCCGGGCTGGAGACCCCCAGTCAGGAGGCGGGGCCGAGGTCCTTCCAGGGTTCGTGGTCGGCGTCAGGGCCGGTTCCGGGGGCGTTGTTCCGAGTCCACCACTTCGCGCGACAGTAGTGGCCGTTGCACTTGACGGTGACGTCTTCGTGTGACTGTGTGGCCGGGCGGGTCGTATGCCTTGGCGGCGTCCCAGCCGGGGCGTAGCAGCCGGTGTCGGTGATCTCGCCGGCAGCTTCCGCGCCGCGCCGGTTGCCCGAGGCCAGGGCGTAGATGCCGCCGGAGGTGGTCAAGGTGGCATTGGCCGGGCCGGTGATCGGCAGGTAGTACTTGATCGGGATGTCGATGCTCTCCCCTACGGGGATCACCTGACAGTAGTCGATCTTGGTGGTGACGCGTTGCGTGACAGCTGCCTCAGGCAGGGCCGCCCTGCCGTGCGAGCCACCTGGTCAGCGACCCGAATCCGGAACCTCACGCGGGCCGGACGCAGCCTGGTTTCCGGGCCGAGACACCCAGCCGGCGGTGGCGGCCAGGGTGCGCAGGACGGTCGCGCCGACGAGCACGACCGAGGAGATCGGCCGTCCCATCCATCGCGTCAGGTCGCCTCGCAGGTCGGGATCGACCTCGACGGTCACTCGGATGTATCTGCTCTGCAGCCTGGTGACCTTGGTGGACCGGGGTGCCGAAACATCCTGCTCGCGGCGCAATGCGGCGCGGTAGCTCTCCTTGCGCTGACTCATGCCGCTTCCTGACGCTTGATCAGTTCCTCTGCGAAGTCCATGTACGCCGACCCCTTGGCCTGGACCGGATTCCCGAAAGACTGGGAGTACAGGTCGAGCCGCGCGATCTGGGTGTCCAGCACCTCGAATCCCCCCTCGGTCAGCGCCTCGCGAGCGTCCGCATCGGGCCCGGTGCGCGTGGCATCGGGACGGTTGGTGCGATTGAGCAGGACCGCCGCGCGGGCCGGCTCGGCACGCAGGGACTGCACGTCCGCCATCTCGCCACGGATGGGTGCCATCCGGTCCAGTTCAATGGGGGCGGGGGTCACAGGCACGATCCACTCGCCGGCGTACCTCATGATGCTGCGGGCAATACGGGGATGGTCCTCCAGCTGGGGCGCATCGAGCACGACGGCCTGCCGGTTTCCGAGGAAGTCGTTCACGCGACGGTGGACGTCCCCCACCGGCAGGGCGATCACCGGAAACGGAAAGCCACTGGCCAGCTCGCTCCAGCGCAGCGCGGAAGCGGCCGGGTCACCGTCGACCAACAGCGGCGACATACCCGACTCATGAAGCGCGTGGGCCAGCCACACGGCACTCGTCGTCTTTCCGACGCCGGGCTTGAGGTTCACAAACGCACAACTCAACGGCACAAGGACGGACAATAACGGGCACGATCGTCCAGTTTCGGTTGGCACGAGGGAGTGGCTTCGTGGTTCACCCGCAAGCAGTGGGAAACGATCGGCTCACCCAGGAGACGGCGACCCGCAAGCCTGAAGGCGGCCGCGGTGAGGACGTCGGCCGGCATGCCGTAACGACGCTCGGGAATGGTCACCCCGATTGCCTCGTCCACCGGCTCGTACACCTTGGGCCTACGGCCGATGTCACGAATACCCACGAGCGGCTCGACGCGCGACGGGAGCAGGCCGGCCACCACCGGCTTGTCCGGATGGAAGGCGGCCGACTTGCCGGAGCTGCCAAGGCTGTCGGCCATCTCCTCACGTGTCACCGGCCGCCGCTCTGGCCGGATCGGCTCGGACATGCGGCGCCGCGTGACAGCGCCGAGGGCAACCAAGCTGGTCAGCGACCGACGGCTGCTGTCGGCACCGACCAGATCTCGGTATGGACAGGGTGGGCGGGGCCCTCGGCGCGGAGGTGGACCTCGCTGCCGACCGCCGGTGGCGGGGTGTCCGTGTAGAACACCAGGCGCTCGGGCAGGTCCGGGCAAGCCTCTTCCGGGGCGCATACGACGCGGTGGTCGTGCCCTCGGAAGAGGCAGGCGGTGACGCGGGCCCGGACGGAGTGCGGGCCCGGCTCGTCGGTCGTCCGAAGCTGGTGGGGACGGAGCATGACGAAACCGTCTCGCCCGGTACCGGTGGTCAGCGGCAGGGGCCCGAACGCGGTGATGGCGTACCCGTCGGCGGGCTTGCACCGAAGCAGGTTGGCCTCGCCCAGAGCTCTGGCGATGCCCGCGTCGGCGGGCCGGTGATAGAGGGTGTCGGGGGTGTCGGCCTGCACGATGCGGCCGTCCCGCATCACGGCGATGGTGTCGGCGAACGCGAGTGCTTCGTCCACATCGTGGGTGACCAGGATCGCGGTGGCGCCCGCACCCCGCAGGGTGGCGGCGACCTCCGAACGCAGTTCGGTGCGCAGCGCGGCATCGAGGGCGGCGAACGGCTCGTCCAGCAGGAGCAGTTGGGGACGGGGTGCCAGGGCACGGGCGAGGGCTACGCGTTGCTGCTGGCCGCCGGACAGCTGGTGCGGGTGGCGGTCGGCGAGGCCGTCGAGCCCGACGAGTTCGAGCATGTCTCCCACCCTCTCGCGACGGCCTGCGCGGGGCAGGCCGAAGCCGATGTTGGCGGCGACGGTCAGGTGCGGGAAGAGCGCCCCGTCCTGCGGTACATAGCCGATGCGCCTGCGCTCGGCGGGGACCCTGGTGCGGCCGTCGTCGAGGCGGCGGCCGTGCAGGGTGACCCTCCCCTGGGTGGCGCAGTGGAAGCCGGCGACGACACGGAGCAGGGTGCTCTTGCCGCAACCGGAGGGTCCCAGGACGCAGGCGAGCGCGCCGTCGTCGACGGTGAGGTCGAGTCCGGTGAGCACCAGGTCGCGGCCGTGTGCCGCCTCCAATTGTTCGATCAACAGGCCCGGCTGGCCGGTCATCTCAGTTCTCCCTCGGGGTGGTGGTGCGAGTGCCGAGAGTGCGGCGGGTGAGCATCAGGACGGCGGGCACGGACAGGGCGACCATCACGGCGGCGTACGGCGCCGCTGCCCCGTAGGAGAGCCCGGTGGTGTAGATCCAGAACTGGGTGGCGAGGGTCTCGGTGCCGGTCGGGCGCAGCAGCAGCGTGGCGGTGAGTTCGGTGCTCGCGGTGAGGGTGACCATGGCGAAGGCCGCACCGAGTCCGGGCAGGATCAGCGGCAGGGTGACCCGGCCCAGGACCGCGATCCTGCGGACGCCCAGCGAGCGCGCCACGTCCTCGACTCCGTGCGGAACGTGGGCCAGGGAGGCCCGCACGGAGGTCAGGGCGAGCGGGAAGAACAGCACCACATATCCGGCCACCAGGAGTGACGGCTGCTGGTAGAGGGGCTGGGCGTAGCGGATCGCGAAGTACACCACCGACAGGGCGACGGCGATGCCGGGCAGCGCCCTGGTCAGGTAGGCGGCACGTTCCACGGTGCGGGCCAGGCGGGTGGGGCGGCGCCAGGAGTAGAGCGCCACGGGCACCGCGGCGGCGGTGGCGAGGGCCGCCGCCGACAGGGAGTATCCCAGCGTCGTCGCCGTCTCGGTGACGACGGAGGCGGACGGCAGGGTGGTGGAGCTGCCGCGCACCAGCCAGTGGACGAGCGCGAAGACCGGCACCCCGAGCGTCACCCCCACCACCGCCGCCAACGCGCCCACGGCGACCGGCTTCCAGTGCCCCAAGGCCATCGGGGCGCAGCCCCGCCCGGTGGCGCCCTCGCGCACCACCCGGCCGCGCCGCGCCGCGCGCGCGTCGAGAGCCACGAGAAGCAGGGCGAGGCCGACCAGGGCGAGGGTGAGCAGGCTGGCGGAGGCCATGTCGAAGCTGGTCTGGAACTCGTTGTAGATCGTGGTGGCGAACGTGGTGTAGCGGAGCATCGCGAACGCCCCGTACTCGCCCAAGAGGTAGAGCGAGACGAGCAGCGCGCCGCCCGCCAGGGCGGGGCGGGTGAGCGGCAGCGTGACCCGCCACAGGGTGGCGAGCCGGCCACGGCCCAGGCTGCGCGCGACCTCCTCGGCCGAGGCGTCGGTATGCCGCAGGGTGGCGGCCACCGGCAGGAACACCAGCGGATACAGCGAGGACGTCATCACCAGCACCGCGCCCCCGTACCCCTGGACCTGGGGGAAGAGCGAGACCCAGGAGTAGCCGTGGACGAACTCCGGTACCGCGAGCGGCATGGCCAGCGCCACGGTCCACGCCCGGCGTCCGGGCAGGTCGGTGCGCTCCACCAGGTATGCGGCGGTGAAGCCGAGCACGAGCGTGCCGGCGGTGACGACCGTGGTGAGGGCGACGGTGTGCCAGAGCAGCGTGCCCACCACCGGGCGGGCCAGCTGGCGGCGCGCGCTGCCGCTACCCGCCTGGGCGGCTTGCAGCCCGACGAACACCAGCGGCGAGGCGACGAACAGCGCGACCAGACCCGCCACCAGCGGCAGCGGGCCCGGCGCCACACGAAGCGTCCTCACAGCAGGCCGACGGACTGCAGGAGTTGCAGCGCGTCCTTGCCGTCGCCGAGGTCACCGGCCGGGGCGACCGGTCCCGAAGCCGTCAGTGCCCGGCTCACCTTCGTGTTCTTCACCCCGGCGGCGAGCGGGTACTCATAGCTCTCGGAGGTGGCGATGATCTGCTGGGCGGGCTTGCTGGTCAGATAGGCGAGGAACGCCTGGGCGGCCGCCTGGTGCTTGCCATGGGAGAGGACGGCGGCTCCGGAGACGTCGACCAGGGCTCCGGGGTCGCCCTGCTTGAAGTAGCCAAGGGTGCTCTGAACGTGGGCGGCACCCTGTTCGTCACGCAGCCGGTACCAGTAGTAGTGGTCGATGACGCCGCCCTCGACCTCGCCCCGGTTCACCGCGGCGACCAGGTCCTCGTTGCTGCCGTAGACCTTGCTGTTGGCCTTCAGCCCCTCCAGCCAGCTCTTCGCGCCCGCTTCGCCGCCTGTCTTGATCATCCTGGTGACGATCGGGGTGAAGTCCGTCTCGCTCGGTGCGATCCCCAGCTTCCCCTTCCACGCCGGGCCGGCCAAGTCCTTGACGCCGGCGGGCACTTGGGGCGCCTTGAGCTTGCCGGTGTTGTAGACGAACGCCGCCTCACGGGCGGAAACACCGACCCAGTCGCTCTTGGCCGAGCTGTCGGCCGACGGGACCGCCGCCAGCGTGGAGGCGTTCACCTTCGCCAGCAGGCCCCTGCTCTCCAGGGTGGTGAGCGCGGGCGGATTCTCGGCGAAGAACACATCCGCCGGGGAGGCCGGTCCCTCGGTGAGGATCTGGTTGGCCAGCTCTGCCTCGTCACCGGAGCGGACGTTGGCCTTGACACCGGTCCGCGCCTGGAAGTCCTTCGCCAGCGCGCTGACCGTCTGCTCATGTTGACCGCTGTAGACAGTGATCGTCTGCCCCCTCAGCGAACCGCCCGACGCCTTGCCCGACGACGCGTTCGGGGAGTCGTTCGAACCGCTGCACCCCGCCAGCACCAGGGACGACAGCGACACCGCCGCCGCCAGCACGGCGGACCGGCGCGCGGACCACAGGACAACACGAGACATGAGACCTCCGAAGTGACACACACGGGCCGCCTAAGCCGCCCCACGGCACACGCCCACCATCGACAAAGCAGACTCACCGTACTTAGGTAAGCCTTGCCTGAAAATGCCACCGATGTTCGCCGGCCAGTCGCTATTCGGCCACTACCAGGCCCCGAAAGAAGCGATTTAAGCCGCTTTCACCGCTCCTTTTTGACCACCCCATGGCTTGTTCATAACCTCCGCGTGGAGGCTCCATCACCACTCACCGCACCAACAGTTACCCAAGCGTGACAGCCAGTGCTCTGCACCACGGGTCGGGGACCTTTACGACCGGCGGACGGAAGGGGCGGCTGCGCAGCCGAAGTTGAGCGGGGCTTCCCGTACGGGTTCATAGCCGTTACCTCTCCAGCAGGTGCTCGCGGGCGGTGAACCCCACTCAGGCCCCTGGAACGGCCTGACCACCGCCCTGATGGAGGACTTCTCCGCCCTGTCGCGCCGGGACCGGAACCTCATCCGACGCGCCTTCCTCGGCCCCTACCGGCACGGCCGACGACACGACCCTGGCCTGTGTGGGAGTCCCGGGCGAGGAGGAGCGCTTTGCTCATCCTGCCGGGGCGACGTCCGCACGTTGATCATTCCCGTCACAGCATCGGGCGTCGAGTGACGGACGGATCAAGGCGGCTCACGACTGATCAGGCGTGTCGCGGCAGGAAGTTCTGATCGGACGCGCCGTTGCAGCTCCACTGGACGAGCGGGGCGCGGTTGGCGGTGCTTCCACCCTGGATGCTCAGACACTCACGACTGTGCTGGGGAATCAGCCTCTTGTTTGCGCCGATGAACGCCTGATCCAGCGATCCATTGCAGTTCCACTGGATCACGGGGGCTCCTTTGCGCTTGCTCCCGCCCTTGACGCTCATGCAGCGACCGCTGTGCCGAGCCTGCAACTGGAAGCCGGTTTTCGACATCGAGGCGATCCACTGCTGGTTGTACTGCCCGACACAGGTGTACTGGTTGACGGCAGCACCGTTGCTGCTGCTGTATCCGTCGACGGTCAGGCACTTCCCGCTGTGCTCATTGACGATGTAGTTGTACCCAGCGCCTGCCGGCACGAGCTTGAGCCCGCCGCTTAACAGGACGGTAGGGGAAGTCACCGCGGTGGATGTGGCCGTGCGGCCGGGGTGCGGACGGTGTGCCGCCCGGGCCGGCACGGTCAGGCCCGCCACCGCCAACCCTGTGAGGGCCGTGGTGGCTGTGATTGCGGTGATGCGCTTGCGGACGTTCATGACGCATTCCCTTCGTCGGCGGCGCCGCGCGGTCCTCCCGATGCGCCGTGGCGTGCACAGAACAGGATGCACAGGAAATGAAGGGGGAACCAGAGCGGTGCGCCCGGTGCGGAATCCCCGGGAGGTCCCTGCGTCTGAACTGAAGCAACGCGGTGTGAGGTGACGCCGATGCGGGACGGTCAGGCCGCGCCGCCCGTTATGTTCTTCGCGGTCCTGCAAGAGGGCCGCCGGCCTCCGGACCTGGCATGACTGTGTCCCCCTGTTGAGGGGATGGCCTTTCGTCGGGAACCCCACACCTCGCTTGACGAAAGACATGTGACGTGCCCCGTTGACGCCGGCGGTGCGATCGACGAGCCGCTGGAAACCCGGGTTGCTGCGCAGGAGTTCGGCGTACGTACCCGTGGCGCGGGCCGTACCGTTCGCGAGCATGACGACGGTGTCCACTGCTTCGACGGTGGACATCCGGTGGGCGATGACGAGGAGGGCGCGTTCCCGCCGCATCGCGCGCTCCTGGCTACACGGCACCGGCGCTGCCTCGGGACGGCCAACAGGCGCTGAGCGGACGGTGGTTCCGGCGGTGGTCCGGGTGATGGCGAGGCCGATGACGGAGCCCTCCTCCACACGCAGCTGCGGCGGGCAGCACCGGGGTGGTGTGCAGCCCGGCGAGCAACACGTTGCGGCCATGCCGGGCCAGCAGGCCGACGCTTGCGGCCAGTTCGTCGACAGCGGCGGAGTCCGCGTGCACATCGGCGCCTTCCGGGCACGGAGCTGTCGGCCGGGCGCCCGGGTCGCCGCCTTCGCGGTGCACCACGACTTCGGCTCCAAGGCCGCGGCGGTGGACGGCGTTCCGGGCATGCGCGTCAACCACCGCCCGAGCACCCGCAGTTCCTGGTGATCCGGTGGGTGCGAGCCGCCGCCGGGTAGTCGGCCCGGCTGTCGCCCACGCGGTCGCACTCGGCGAGCGTGGCGTCGAGCAGGACGTGGTCATGGGACTCCTGCTACCGGAGTGTGCGTGGTCAGATGTCACGGTCGGGGGTGCCCGGTCGGTCCAACGGGGTACCGTGACCCGGTGAGTACGAGGACTGCAGCGCAGATCCCGTGTCTGTTCCCACGCCAGCCGGCTCGGGCCACCCCGTGTGGGTGCACGGTGCCGCAGCCGCGCTGGTGAGTGCGGATGGCATCCCCAACAGCCGTCGTTGATAGGCGCAATCAAGAGTGCTCAGCTGGTGCGAGTTCAGGCCTAAGGGGAGGCTTTTATGGGGGGCGGCAACGCAGGCCAGGTCCAGAACGCTGATAGCGCAGGCATACGGATTTCGGAGCAGCGCGGCACGAAGGACCTTGATGTGCTGGTGGGCCGCTGCCGCGCGCGCGACGCCACCGCGTGGGAGCGCCTCATCCGCCTCTACAGCCCCGTCGTGTGGACCGTGGTGCGCTCGCACGGCCTGAGCCATGCGGACTCCGAGGACGTCTACCAGTTCACCTGGCAGCGCCTGGTCGAGCACATCGGCAGCCTCAAGCAACCCGGCCGGGTGGCAGCCTGGCTGGTGACCGTGGCCAAGCGGGAGGCCGTCAACCGATCCCGGCAGAGCCGCCGTGTCCTGAGCGTGTCGGACCCGGCGGAATTGAGCGTGGCCGCCACACTGACCGCCTCCTCGCCGGAGGAGCAGGCGCTCGCCCAGGTCGACAGCACCCGGCTGTGGGCCGCCATCCGGAGCCTGCCGGACGAGCACCAGGTCCTGCTGGCTCTCCTCTTCGCCGAGCCCGCGCTCAGTTACGACGATATCGCTGCGGCATCCGGAATGGCCCGCGGTTCCATCGGGCCGACACGGCGCCGCATTCTGGCGACAATACGAGCCAGATTAAAGGCGAATACGGACCCTGATCAGTAGTTCAGCCGTAGATCGCGATCTGTAGCCGGCCGGACCAGCTGACGAGCCCGATCCGGCCGTGAGTCATGGACGACCCTGGTCTGGCGAATGCCGGAACCTACGCCCTCCCGCACCCGGCCCACACGCGACATGTTGGTCGTCGAGGCCGGTGAAGGCGCCAGCATCCGCCTCTCCCCCACCGACCTGACGCCCTGCGTGCCTACCGCCGCGCCGAGACCATGGGAAACACCTTCCGCCGCCGGTGATACCTGTGCATCCGGAAAATCCGCCCCACCTCGGTCAGCGGGCGGTGTGGTCCGGACCACTGCCGGGCCGCCGGACTCGGCGACGGGGCCGTATTCGCGGGCGGTGACGGCGCCCAAGGGGGCCGCTACAACTGGGCCGTCGTCGACCTGGCCGAACCGCGGGCCGACGGCCACCGACTGCTGATCCGCCGCGACCATGGAGAAACCGGCTCCCGTCCGTACGCCGGTCGGTTGTCAGCCACGGCGGGCCGAGTGCGTCGGTCTACTGCGGACCGGAGTGGGAACGACCTCGGGTTCGGTGTTGGCAGCAGGGGCGTCGGGCGACTGGTGCGGCTGCGGGCCATACGGGCGCAGGGCCTCCCGGACAGTTGCGATAGCCCGGTCCACCGTGGAGTCCGGTGGGAGGCCGACGTCTGAGCGGAGTTGCTCGTAGAGATGTTCCTCCTGGTGGAGGGCTGCCAGTTCGCCGGTCCAGTCGATGTCATTCATCGCAGTTCGTCCCTGTGGGGCTTCGGGCCCCCGGTTCCGCGAAGCGTGCTGTGGCTGTGTCCCAGCCGACTCCATGACTGTACCGCTTTACGGTCAGCCGCAGGCAGGGCCTCAACGGCCCTGAGTTCCGGCGGCCGGGGCGGGGAGCGACGGATCAGGATACGGACGGACGCCACCATCGAGTTCGTCGGCAGCTTCCTCGCCCGCGAGGTATCAGCGCGGATCGGTGTGGATTGTCGGGCCGGAGCTGCCGGCCTCGCCTACGGCGTGCCCACACCCGGCATCGGCCTGCCGACCACCCGAGAAGCCCTCGCGTGCCCGGTGCGAGAAAAGAATCTCTACCCTCGTGTATCCAGCGGCCCCCCTGCCCCTCTGTTGAAGCAAGGACACAACGCCACCACGAGGCGACTGCTGGAGCGGCGCATGAAGGGAGTACGGAACATGGCCGGAGCCACCATCTGGAGTCTGCTCGAACCGAGTGCGCTGCTGGACCCCCATCCCATCTACCGTGAATGGTACGGACGTTCGCCGGTGCTGTGGAGCCCCGAAATCGAAGCCTGGCTCATCACCGGCTACGAGGAAGCGTTCACCGCACTGCGTGACGCCGAACGGTTCTGCCAGGACTGGCGCCGGGTCGGGGTGGACACCCCGGCCTCCCTGCTCAGCCTCCAGACACTCGACCCGCCCGAGCACACCCGCATCCGGCACCTGATGCTTGAGGGGTTCAAGGCCGCGGACCTCGAAGCCCTCGAACGCAGCATCCGAGCCGACCTCGACGAGTCCCTCGCCGAGGTCGAGGGGGCCGACGACTTCGACTTCGTCACGAGGATCGCCGAACCGCTCACCCTGCACGCCGTCACCCGGCTGTTAGGCGTCCCGCGCGTCGACCCCGACTGGTTCGTCCCGCGCTCGCACACCATCGTCGACGGCATGGATTCCAGCCTACGGCCCGAATGCTACGAGCCCGGGGTCCAAGCGCGCGCCGAGCTCTCCGCGCTCGTCGGCGAATGGTTCGATGCCCCGCTGCCGGAAGGGTTCACCGCCCATGTGGTGCGCCGCGCCAAGGAGGCCGGTGTCGAACGGGAGGTGCTGCACAACTCGCTGCGCGTCGTGCTCCAGGCAGGTTTCCAGACAGCGAGCCGATTTCTCACCGCCGGCCTGTACGCACTGCTGCGCATCCCACCAGAACTGCGCAGGCCGGTGGACAGCGATCTCGCCGTCAACGAACTCGTCCGGTTCGCCAGCCCCGTCCACGTCGAGAGCCGCGCCTGCGTCGAGGACACCGTGCTCGGCGGTCAGCAGATCCGCAAGGGCCAGATCGTGTCCATGTTCCTCGGTGCCGCCAACCGCGACCCGAGGGCGTTCGACGCCCCCGATGCGGCGCGCTGGGACCGCACCCCCAACCGCCACCTCGGCTTCGGCCGCGGACCACACGCCTGCTTGGGCGCCCAGGCAGCCACCGTGATCGCACGGATCGTGTTCGGCACCCTCGGTCACCGCTACCCCAACGCGCGGCTCGTCGCCGAGCCGCACCCGCGGCCCAACGTCACCGAACACGGGATGTTCGAGCTCCACGTGGCGCTCTGAGCCCCGGCCGCACCACCCCGAGTTTCGTCGCGGGGTGCGCTCCCGCATGGGGCGAGCCCCGCGGCGATGTGCCTGCCGTCAGCACGGAGAGGAGAGCATCATGCGCCACGTCCACTGACACCACTGACGCCGGGGCGGCCGCGACGCCGGGCCCGAGCAGAAGCGACTGAGTACCGCTCAGCGCAACGAGTACAGGTATGAATGCACCACCGAGCAGGACTTTTGGGGAACCTCGTGGGGCCCGGTGCACCAGGCCCCACGAGGTCACCTCACGAAAACACCACTGGGGGCAACCCGTGGCCCGGACGCTGACGTCCACCCGAGGGAACACCGGAATGGGGGCAGTGCTGCGCGTCCCCGGCATGCCCGCGGTCTTCACCGCACATGCC
This sequence comes from Streptomyces sp. BHT-5-2, assembly GCF_019774615.1. Classification (NCBI taxonomy): domain Bacteria; kingdom Bacillati; phylum Actinomycetota; class Actinomycetes; order Kitasatosporales; family Streptomycetaceae; genus Streptomyces; species Streptomyces sp. BHT-5-2. Next base: position 3,745,906 of record NZ_CP081496.1, read on the forward strand.
GTGTCCATGGCTGGCACCTTGGCCGCCGAAGTCGCCCTGTCCATCCTGGTCTTCCAGCGCACCAGCTCCGCGTTCCTGTCCGCACTGGTCCTCGTCTGCTCCTTTCTGCCATACGCCGTCGGCGGCACCCTGCTGTCCTCGCTGGCCGACCGATTCCCGCCCCGCCGCGTGCTGGTCTGCTGCGACCTGCTGAGCGCCGCCTGCATCGCCACCATGCTCATCCCCGGCCTGCCAGTCCCCGCGCTGCTCGCGCTGCTCCTCGTCACCGGGTTCGTCGCCCCGCTCTTCCAAGGAGCCCGCGCTGCCAGCCTGTCCCACCTGCTCGGCGCCGACCTCTTCCCGGTCGGCCGTTCGCTGCTCCGCACCATCAGCCAGTCCGCCGTCGTCTCCGGCTTCGCCCTCGGCAGTGTCCTGGTCGCCGCCATCGGCCCGCTGTGGCTACTCGCTTGCGACGCGACCAGCTTCTTGCTGTCCGCTGCGCTCATCGGCTGGTGCACCCAGGCCACCCCGGCCGCGGACCCCGACGGCGAACGCACCCTCCGCTCCGTCATCCCCGCCTCCGCAGACGGGCTGCGGCACCTTCGCGCCAACCCACCCCTGCGCCGCCTGATCCAACTGACCTGGGCCGTCCCCGGCTTCTCGGCGGTGGGCGACGGACTCGCCGTCGCCTACACCGCCCAGGCAGGCGCACCGGTCACCACGGCCGGAGTCCTCTTCACCGGCTACGCGGCCGGGACGGTCCTCGGCGAACTGATCGTCGCCCGGATGCGTCCCAAGACCCGCGGCAGCCTCGTGCTGCCACTGGTGCTGCTCTCCCAACTTCCCCTGATCTGCTTCGCATTCGGTCCACCTCTGCCCATGGCGGCGGCCCTTCTCCTGCTCTCCGGTGCTGGGTTTGCCTGCAATCAGGGAATCGACCCGCTGATTCTTGCGGGGAGCGAACCGGCTCTACGCGGACGGCTGTTCACCATCCAGACCAGTGGACTGATGACTGTGCAGGGTGTGGTCATCGCGGTATCGGGTGCGCTGGGATCCCACACTCGTCCAGGTCTCGTCATCGCCGCCTTCGGCGGTCTCGGTGCGCTCACCGTCCTCTGGCTGGCGTGGCGCAGTCCGGCGGCCAACTGGGGCGTTCGCTAGGCCCTCTTGCGGCAGTGGCCGCTTCTGGCGCCGTTCGTCGTGAACTGCTCGGGCGGCCGGAGTCGGCGGGACCAGATCGCGAAGACCGACATCGGGATCACGGGCGGCGATGGTTCCTATCGGCCCATCACCGACCTCGCCTACGCCACCGGTCTGACCCCTGATGGAGTCGCGGCGGTCAACGGCGACAGCGGCGGACCCGTCTTCGCCGGCGTCGGCGGCCCTGACCCTGGAGCTTGGACACCAGAGGCGCTTGGATCTTGATGGTCTGGGTGGTCAGGAATCCCGTACAGATGGCGATGAAGCACCATCCCGCCGAGTTGAAACCGGATGCGGTAAGGGCGAGTTGGCCGTTGGTCAGGAAGTGACCGCCGCTGGGAGGTCGGGTCGGGCGGGTAGGTGTCCGGCGGCGGTGGGCACGGTGAGGACCATGGTCATGCCGCCGCCGGGGGTGTCTTCGGCGGTGAGGGTGGCGCCGATGATCTCGGCGAAGCCGCGGGCGACGGCCAGGCCGAGGCCGACGCCCGCGCCGCGTGGGGCGTCGCCGTAGCGTTGGAAGGGTTCGAAGATGCGGTCCTTGGCGTCGTCGGGGACTCCGGGGCCGCGGTCGGCGACCCGGATTTCGACGCGGTCGCCCAGGGCGCTTGCGGAGACCAGGACGGGTTCGCCGTCGGGGCTGTACTTGACCGCGTTCTCGACGATGTTGGCGATGGAGCGTTCCAGCAGTCCGGGGTCGACGGCGACCATGGGCAGCTCTTCGGGGATGTCGAGGACGACGCTGTCGTCGGGGACTCCGCCGAGGGCCATCGGTACGACTTCGTCGAGGTCGATCTCGCGGATCAGGGGCGTGACGGTGCCGGTCTGCACGCGGGACATGTCCAGGAGGTTGCCGACCAGGTGGTCGAGGCGGTCGGCACCTTCCTCGATGCCCGCGAGGAGTTCGGCCTGGTCTTCCTCGGACCATTCGACGTCGTCGGAGCGCAGGGAGGTGACGGAGGCTTTGATGCTCGCCAGGGGGGTGCGCAGGTCGTGGCTGACGGCGGCGAGCAGGGCGGTGCGGATGCGGTTGCCTTCGGCGAGTTTGCGGGCGTGGTCGGCCTGGGACTGCAGGTGCTGGCGGTCGAGGATGACGGCTGCCTGGGCGGCGAAGGCCGCCAGGACGCGGCGGTCCTCGGCGGGCAGCACGCGGCCGGACAGCGCGAGCGCCATGTGGTCGCCGACGGGCATGTCGACGTCCGCATCCTCCGGGCGGGCCAGTGGGCCAGTGTCGCCAACGCTGCCGGAGCAGGTCCAGGGGGCCGTCTCGGACTCCCGCTCCAAGAGGGCCACGGCGTCCATGGCGAAGGTCTCGCGGACCCGCTCCAGGAGGGCGTCGAGGGTGGTTTCGCCGCGCAGGACGCTGCCGGCCAGGAAGGAGAGGATCTCCGACTCGGCGCGCAGGCGGGCCGCTTGGTGGGTGCGTCGGGCGGCGAGGTCGACGACGGAGGCGACCGAGACCGCCACCAGGACGAAGACGGCCAGGGCGAGGATGTTCTTGGGGTCCGCGATGGTGATGCGGTGCACCGGTGGCGTGAAGAACCAGTTCAGCAGCAGTGAGCCGAAGGCTGCTGAGGCGAGTGCCGGGAGGAAGCCACCGAGCAGTGCCGCCGCTACGGTCAGTGTCAGGAACAGCAGTACGTCGTTGGCGAGTCCGAGGTCCGTGTTGATGTTGGTCAGCAGCAGTGTCAGCAGCGCGGGTCCCACTACGCCGGCCAGCCATCCCCAGATGGTCCGGGAGCGGCCCAGCCCCCTGCTGCGGTTGACGGGCAGGCTACGGCCCTTGGCGGCTTCCTCGTGGGTGACGATGTGGACGTCGAGGTCGGGGCCGGAGTCGCGGGCGACGGTGGCACCGACGCCGGGGCCGAAGACGTACTGCCATGCCCTGCGGCGGGAGGACCCCAGGACTATCTGGGTGGCGTTCACGCCGCGGGCGAATTCGAGCAGGGCGGAGGGGATGTCCTCGCCCATGACGTGGTGGAAGGTGCCGCCGAGGTCTTCGACGAGGGTGCGCTGGACGGCGAGCTCTTTGGGAGAGCCGGCGGCCAGGCCGTCGCTGCGTCCGATGTAGACGGCGAGCACCTCGCCGCCGGCTCCCTTCTCCGCCAGGCGGGCGGCGCGCCGGATGAGGGTGCGCCCCTCGCTGCCGCCGGTCAGGCCGACGACGATGCGCTCACGTGATCCCCAGATCTTCGAGACGCCGTGTTCGCTGCGGTACTCCTGGAGGTATTCGTCGACCCGGTCGGCCACCCACAGCAGCGCCAGCTCGCGCAGTGCGGTGAGGTTTCCGGGCCGGAAGTAGTTCGAGAGTGCTGCGTCGACTTTGTGGGACTGGTAGATGTTGCCGTGGGCCATGCGGCGGCGCAGCGCGTGGGGGGACATGTCGACCAGTTCGATCTGGTCGGCGCGGCGCACCACTTCGTCGGGGACGGTTTCCTTCTGCCGTACCCCGGTGATCGATTCGACGATGTCGCCGAGGGATTCCAGGTGCTGGATGTTCACCGTCGAGATCACGTGGATCCCGGCTTCCAGCAGCTCCTCGATGTCCTGCCAGCGTTTGGCGTTGCGGGAGCCGGGGACGTTGGTGTGCGGGAGCTCGTCGACCAGGGCGACGGCGGGGGCGCGGTCCAGGACGGCGTCGACGTCCATCTCGGTGAAGGTGGTGCCCCGGTACTCCATCTCCTTGCGCGGGATCTGTTCCAGACCGTGGAGCATCACCTCGGTGCGCGGCCGGTCGTGGTGTTCTACGAAGGCCACCACGCAGTCCGTGCCGCGCTCCACGCGGCGATGCGCCTCGGAGAGCATCGCGTAGGTCTTGCCGACGCCCGGTGCCGCGCCGAGGTATATCCGAAGCTTGCCGCGTCCCACGTGGTCCCGCCTTTGAGAAGTTCTGTTCAGGGCACCAGGCCCGGGCCGTCAGGGCCCAGGGCCCGCCTGGTCAGGGGTCGAAGCGGTAACCCATGCCGGGCGCGGTGAAGAAGTGCTTGGGGTGCGCCGGGTCGGTTTCCAGTTTGCGCCTGAGCTGTGCCATGTAGACCCGGAGGTAGTTCGTCTGTGTGCGCTGGGAGGTGCCCCATACCTCCTCCAGCAGTTGGTGCCGGCCGACGAGTCGGCCGCTGTTGCGTACGAGCACCTCCAGCAGGTGCCACTCGGTGGGGGTGAGCCGGACATCGCGTCCGTCGCGCCGTGCCTTCTTGGCCGCGAGGTCGAGGGTGAAGGTCTCGGTCACGATCACCGGTGCGTCGTCGGACGGCTTCGCAGTATCGGTTCTGCGGGCGGCGGCGCGTAGCCGGGCCAGCAGTTCGTCCATGCTGAAGGGCTTGGTGATGTAGTCGTCGGCGCCCGCGTCGAGGGCGGTGATCTTCTCGTCGGAGGTCCGGCGGGCCGACACCACCAGGATCGAGGCCCGGTTCCGTTGCCGCAGTTCCTTGATCACGTCGATGCCGTCCATGTCCGGCAGCCCGAGGTCGAGCAGCACGACGTCCGGTGCGCTTGCGGCGGCCGAGCGCAGGGCCTGTGCTCCGTCGGGTGCGGTGTCCACGTCGAAGCCGCGCGCCTTCAGGTTGATCTCCAGAGCCCGTACGAGTGGTGGTTCGTCCTCGACCACCAGCACCCGGGTCATCGGTGTCACCTTTCTGTCGCTCTTACGTGACGAGTGCGGTTCGCGGGTGGTCGGGCCCCGACCCGACCACCCGCGACACCGTCACTCAACTCTTCGGTCTCTTACTCCTGCGGTGACTGATTCACCTCTTGGCGAGTTCCCTGACCGCGACGTTGAGTTTGAGGACGTTGACCGCTGGCTCGCCGAGGAATCCGGCGGTCCGGCCGGTGATGTTGTCCTGCACCAGCTTCTCGACCTGCGCGACGCTGAGTCCGTTGTGCTGGGCCACGCGTTTGACCTGGATCTCGGCGTAGGCGGGCGAGATGCCGGGGTCGATGGCGGAGGCCGAGCCGGTGACCGCGTCCTTGGGAACCTCGGACTGCGGCACGCCGTTGAACTCGGCGACCTGCTTCTTGGCCGCCTTGACGTTCTTGACCAGCTTGGGGTCGCTGGCGCCGAGCTGGCTGGAGCCGGTGGTCATCGGGTCGTAGTCGCTGTTGGAGGGGCGGCCCTGGAACCACTTGGGGTCGGGGTTCTTGGTGCCCTTGATGTTCCAGCTCTGGCCGATGAGTTCGGAGCCGACGACCTTGCCGTCGACCGTCACCTCGGAGCCGTTGGCCTTGTCGTGGAAGAGCCCCTGCGCGATGCCTGTGACGACCAGCGGGTAGATGACGCCGCACACGACCGTGAGGACCAGCAGCATGCGCACCGCGGCCCAGGTCAACCGGGCGGTGCTACGTACGGAGTTGTTCACGGCGGTCACCCGATTCCGGGGATCAGAGAGATGAGCAGGTCGATGAGTTTGATGCCGATGAACGGGGCGATGAGGCCGCCGAGTCCGTAGAGGGCGAGGTTGCGCCGCAGCATCTTGTCGGCGCTCATCGGCCGGTACTGCACGCCCTTCAGGGCGAGCGGGACCAGCGCGATGATGATCAGCGCGTTGAAGATGACCGCCGACAGGATCGCCGACTGGGACGAGGCCAGGCCCATGATGTTGAGCTTGTCCAGACCCGGGTAGGCCACCGAGAACATCGCGGGGATGATCGCGAAGTACTTGGCGACGTCGTTGGCGATCGAGAACGTCGTCAACGCACCCCGGGTGATGAGGAGTTGCTTGCCGATCTCGACGATCTCGATGAGCTTGGTCGGGTTGGAGTCGAGGTCGACCATGTTGCCGGCCTCCTTGGCGGCCGACGTGCCGGTGTTCATCGCCACGCCCACGTCGGCCTGGGCCAGCGCCGGGGCGTCGTTCGTCCCGTCACCGGTCATCGCGACGAGCTTGCCGCCGGCCTGCTCGCGCTTGATGAGGGCCATCTTGTCCTCGGGCGTGGCCTCGGCGAGGAAGTCGTCGACGCCGGCCTCCTCGGCGATGGCCTTGGCGGTCAGCGGGTTGTCACCCGTGATCATGACCGTCTTGATGCCCATGCGGCGCAGCTCGTCGAAGCGTTCGCGCATGCCCTCCTTGACGACGTCCTTGAGGTGGATGACGCCCAGGATGCGGGCGCCCTTGTCGTCCTCGACGGCCACCAGCAGCGGCGTGCCGCCGGCCTCGGATATCTGCTTGGCCAGCTGGTCGGCGTCCTCGGCCACGCGGCCGCCCTGCTCCTGGACCCAGGCGATCACCGAAGCGGTGGCGCCCTTGCGGACCTTGCGGCTGACCCCGTCCTCGACGAGGTCGACACCGCTCATCCGGGTCTGTGCCGTGAACGGCACCCACTCGGCGTCGACCAGTTCGCCCTGGTGCCGCTCGCGCAGCCCGTACTTCTCCTTGGCCAGGACGACGATCGAGCGGCCCTCGGGGGTCTCGTCGGCCAGCGAGGAGAGCTGGGCGGCGTCCGCCACCTCGGCCTCCGTCGTCCCGCGCACAGGCACGAACTCCGCGGCCTGGCGGTTGCCGAGGGTGATGGTGCCGGTCTTGTCGAGCAGCAGCGTCGAGACGTCGCCGGCGGCCTCGACCGCCCGTCCCGACATGGCCAGGACGTTGCGCTGGACCAGGCGGTCCATGCCCGCGATGCCGATCGCCGAGAGCAGTGCGCCGATCGTCGTGGGGATCAGGCAGACCAGCAAGGCGGTCAGCACGATCATGGAGGTCTGCTTGTCGGCGCCCGCGTAGAGGGCGAACGGCTTGAGCGTGACGACGGCCAGCAGGAAGACGATGGTCAGGGACGCCAGGAGGATGTTCAGCGCGATCTCGTTGGGCGTCTTCTGACGGGCGGCGCCCTCGACGAGGTTGATCATCCGGTCGATGAAGGTCTCGCCGGGCTTCGTCGTGATCTTGATGACGATGCGGTCGGAGAGCACCTTCGTGCCGCCGGTGACGGCGCAGCGGTCGCCGCCGGACTCCCGGATGACAGGCGCCGATTCACCGGTGATGGCGGATTCGTCGACGGAGGCGACGCCCTCGACGACGTCGCCGTCGCCGGGGATGATGTCGCCGGCCTCGCAGACCACGAGGTCATCCACGCGCAGCTCGGTGCCGGGGACCTGCTCCTCCGCGTCGCCGTTCAGGCGGCGGGCGACGGTGTCGGTCTTGGCCTTGCGCAGGGTGTCGGCCTGCGCCTTGCCGCGGCCCTCGGCGACCGCCTCGGCCAGGTTGGCGAAGATCGTGGTCAGCCACAGCCAGAGGGCGATCGCCCAGCCGAACCAGTCACCCGGATCCGTGACGGCCAGTGCGGTGGTGACCACCGAGCCGATCAACACCACGAACATCACCGGGGACTTGACCATCACCCGGGGATCGAGCTTGCGGAAGGCGTCCGGCAGCGACTTCAGCAACTGCTTGGGCTCGAAGAGACCCGCGCCGACCCGGCCTTCGTCCTTGTGGCCGGTCGGCACATCGCTGTGCGGCGCCCGGGTCGGGGAACCCGTTGAGCTGGCGGCCATGTCGTCCTCATGCTTCTGTGTCTGGTCTGTCCGGGTGGTCATGACGTCAGTCCCTCCGCGAGCGGGCCCAGCGCGAGGGCCGGGAAGAACGTCAGACCGGTGATGATCAGGATCGTGCCGACCAGCAGCCCGGTGAAGAGCGGCTTCTCGGTACGCAGGGTGCCCGCGGTCTCGGGGACCGGCTGCTGCTCGGCGAGCGAGCCGGCCAGCGCCAGGACGAACACCATCGGCAGGAACCGGCCCAGCAGCATGCACAGACCGAGCGTGGTGTTGAAGAACGGCGTGTTGGCCCCGAACCCGGCGAAGGCCGAACCGTTGTTGTTCGAGGCCGAGGTGTAGGCGTACAGCACCTCGGAGAAGCCATGGGGACCGATGTTGGTCATGGCTTCCTTGCCGTCCGGCAGGGCGATCGCCACAGCCGTGCCGATCAGGCACAGCGCCGGGGTGATCAGGATGTAGCAGGCGGCGAGCTTGATCTCACGCGTACTGATCTTCTTGCCCAGGTACTCCGGCGTCCGGCCGACCATCAGGCCGGCGATGAACACCGCGATGATCGCCATCACCAGCATGCCGTACAGGCCCGACCCCACACCGCCGGGAGAGATCTCCCCGAGCATCATGCCCAGCAGCAGCACACCGCCGGACAGACCACTGAAGGAGTCGTGGAAGGAGTTGACCGACCCCGTGGAGGTCATCGTCGTGGAGACGGAGAAGAGGGACGAGGCCCCCTCGCCGAACCGCTGCTCCTTGCCCTCCATCGCGCCGCCCGCGAGCTGCGAGGCGGTGCCCGGGTGCGCGTACTCCAGCCACGTCACGGCAATCACGGCACCGAACCAGATCAGGCCCATGGCCGCGACGATCGCGTAGCCCTGCTTGATCGAGCCGACGATCCTGCCGAAGGTCCGAGGCAACGAGAACGGGATCACCAGCAGCAGGAAGATCTCCAGCAGGTTCGAGAGCCCGTTGGGATTCTCGAAGGGGTGCGCGGAGTTGGCGTTGAAGTAACCGCCACCGTTGGTGCCCAGGTCCTTGATGGCCTCCTGGGAGGCCACCGCACCCGGACTGAGGGACTGCCCGTCACCGGTGAGCGTGGTGAGGTGGTGGATGTCGCCGAAGTTCTGGATCGCACCGCACGCCACCAGGATCACCGCGGCGACGGCGGCGAGCGGGATCAGGACCCTGACCGTACCGCGCACCAGGTCGGCCCAGAAGTTGCCCAACTCGCCACTGCGTGAACGGGCGAAGCCGCGCACGAGCGCGATGGCGACGGCCATGCCGACGGCGGCCGAGACGAAGTTCTGCACCGCCAGACCGGCGGTCTGGGTGACATGGCCCATGGCCACCTCACCCGAGTACGACTGCCAGTTGGTGTTGGAGACGAACGAGGCGGCGGTGTTGAACGCCTGGTCCGCAGTGATCGCCTTGAAGCCGAGCGACAGCGGCAGCTTGTCCTGCACGCGCTGAAGCAGGTACAGGAACAGCACGCTGACCGCGGAGAATATGAGGACGCCGCGCAGGTACGCCGGCCAGCGCATCTCCGCATCCGGGTTGGCACCGACACTGCGGTAGATCCACTTCTCCACGCGCAGGTGCTTCTTGGAGGAGTAGACGGCGGCCATGTAGTCGCCGAGCGGGCGGTGCACCAGGGCCAGCGCGACGATCAGCGCGGAGACCTGTAGCACATCAGCAAGAACGGGGCTCATGTCTGTGGCTCAGAACCTCTCCGGGAACACAAGGGCGAGGACGAGATAGCCCAGCAGGGCGACGGCCACGATCAGACCGATCAGATTCTCGACGGTCACAGCTTCGTCACCCCCCTGGCGACAAGGGCCACCAGCGCAAACACCGCGATCGTGGCGACCACGAAAGCCACATCGGCCACGTGAACTCCTCAGAAGAGGTTCGGTTGAACGGACCAGGAGAGCGAACCGCGAAGATGGCTCGTTCTCGACCACCATTGACGGGCTCCTTACGGCCACTAACGCGACATTGACGCGTTCCTAACGCCGTCGGGCGACACGGCGCGGCCCCCCTGACACAGCCCCCGCGAGGCCACTTCCGGCGGGTGGCGAACCGACAGATCATGCTGTCTGCGGCGCTGTCGGAAGGGGAGCGGCCTTGGACGCCCGGCTGTGGCAGTGGCGGTGGCGGCGCAATCAGCTCAAGCGCGGCTCCGACGCAGTGGGATCGGGCATGGGCCCTCTTCGACCCGCAGCGGCATGGGACGCGTCCATGAGCCCGGACTGTGGTGGGTACGTGTCCATGCAGTTCCTTGACCGGGTTGGTGGCCGTTATCCGGTCATCACGTGCCCCTGCCGCAGCCCCACGCCTCACCGGCTTGAGGTCATGCTCGTGCCCTCCCCACGCCACCCCTTGCCGGCTGCAGGGCAGTAGGCGGCTAGGTAGACGGCGAGGAGGGGGTGCGGGTAGGGCGGGCCGAGCGCAGGACGTACGGCACGCTGGTGACGGTGACCCCGGGGATGAACAGCAAGCGGGCCTTGAGCCGCAGTGCGCTCTGGTTGTGCAGCAACTGCTCCCACCAGCGGCCGACGATGTACTCGGGGATGATCACGGTGATGACGTCGCGGGGGCTTTCGCGGTGCAGGCGGCGGATGTACTCCAGGACGGGGCTGGTGACCTCCCGATACGGGGAGTCCAGAACTGTGAGCGGCACTCCCATCTCATGGGCGTCCCACGCGGCGGACAGCGACTGCGTCTCGGCCGCGTCGATGCCGGAGGTCACCGCCTCCACGCTGTCCGGGCGGATGGACCGGGCGTAGCCGACCGCGCGGAGAGTGGGCGCGTGGATCTTCGAGACCAGCACGATCGCATGGTTGCGGGACGGCGGTTCGGGGCGTGCGCCAGGAGGGACCTGCAGTTCCTCGCGTACTTTCTCGTAATGGCGGTGCACCGCCTTCATCGCCAGGAAGAGCAGCGGCATCGCGATGGTGACGATCCACGCGCCATGAGTGAACTTCGTGATCAGGACGATGACGAGGACGACCCCGGTGAAGAACGCGCCGGTGGCGTTGATGGCCTGGGAGCGCCGGATGTGCCTCCGTCGTGCCGGTTCGACGGCTTCGCTGGGTGTCTCCAGTTCGCGCTGCCAGTGCCGCACCATGCCGGTCTGCGACAGGGTGAAGGAGACGAAGACGCCCACGATGTAGAGCTGGATGATCGCCGAGACGTTGGCGTCGAAGATGACGATGAGGGCGATGGCGGCGAGGGCCAGCAGGACGATGCCGTTGGAGAACACCAGCCGGTCGCCGCGGTTGTGCAACTGGCGTGGCAGGTATCCGTCCTGCGCCAGGATGGACGCCAGCATCGGAAAGCCGTTGAACGCGGTGTTCGCGGCCAGGATCAGGATGCCGGCGGTGAACGCCTGCACGTAGTAGAAGAGCGGCGTGACGCTGCCGAAGCTGGCCTTGGCGATCTGGGCCAGCGCGGTCGGTGGTGCGGCGTCCGGCGGCAGTCCCAGTTCGGTCGGGCTCTGCGCCACGTGCACGTGGTAGACGAGCGCGAGGATGGTGATGCCGATGAACATGGACACCGACAGCGCACCCATGATCAGCAAGGTGGTGGCGGCGTTGCGGCTCTTGGGCTTGGTGAAGGCGGGCACCCCGTTGCTGATGGCCTCCACGCCCGTCAGCGCGGTACACCCGGAGGCGAACGACCGCATCGCGAGGAGGACGAGGGCCAGTCCGGTGTATGTTCCGGTGGCGTGGATGGGCCAGTGTGCGGATTCCGCACGGATTGTGTGCCCGGAGGCGAGCCGTGCCGCTGCCGCGACGAACATCACGTAGATGCCCAGCACGAATCCGTAGGTCGGGATGGCGAACGCCCGGCCCGACTCCTTGATCCCCCGCAGGTTCATCAGTGCCAGCAGCACCACGAAGCCCACCGACAGCGGCACCGCGTACGGAGCCATTGACGGTGCCGCCGAGGTGATCGCGGCCACTCCGGCGACCACCGAGACCGAGACGGTCAGGACGTAGTCCACCAGCAGCGCGCTCGCCGCCGTCAGCGCCGCGGTCTCGCCGAGGTTCTCGGAGCTCACGACGTAGGCACCACCGCCGTTGGGATACGCGTAGCAGGTCTGCCGGTACGAGGCGATCACCACGAGCAGCAAGGCCACGATGACCGCGGCGATGTACCACGTCAGATGCAGCAACATGGTGCCGCCCAGCGCCAGGATGAGCAGCGTCTCCTCCGTGGCGTAGGCGACCGAGGAGAGAGGGTCACTGCAGAAGACCGGCAGCGCCAGCCGCTTGGGCAGGAGCGTCTCCCCCATCTGGGCCGTCCTCAAGGGGCGACCGAGCAAAAACCGTTTGGGGAAGGCGACCCTCATACGCCCGGATCGTACGAGCCGTACTCTGCCGAAGCACCGCACCGGACGGGGCACCCGCCCACCGGGCCGCCAATGTGTGCTCGAACGGCGTAAGTGAGCCGCAGAGCAGCGGCGTCACGAGTACCTCCAAGAGGGCGGTCAGGCGAAGGCGAAGTATGCAGCCAGAGGTAGCCGACGGACACGGCGAGGGTGGCGGTGGTGATGACGAGGCCGTGTTTGGTGAACTGCCAGAAGGCGATGGGCTGGCGGTTGCGTTCGGCGATGCCCAGGACGACGACGTTGGCGGAGGCGCCGATCGCGGTGGCGTTGCCGCCGGGGTCGGTTCCCAGGGCGAGGGCCTGTGGTCAGCAGAATCCATCTGGACGGGGGCTGCCACTCCGCCGTGCTCGGCATGGCGATGCAGTTCTCGGGTTGCTGGTCATGTCGTCCGGCAACCACAGCAGCGTGTGGGAGGCGACAGGGCGCCGCTCACCCGTTCAGAAGGTGCGCATGACAAAATCCCGACTGCGGGCCGTTAAAATCCGATAAAGTTCCTGGCAGGAGTGCCGGGAAGTCTGGTCGGCGAAAAGATCGCACATCACTGCCGACAAGGGATGCTCTCATGACGGGCCTGACCATTGTTCTTCTGCTCGTGGTCCTGGCCACCGCCGTTGCCACAGGCGCCCGTCACTGGAGCTTGCCCGCCCCATCCCTCCTGGTCATCGCCGGACTGGCCGTGGGCCTGCTGCCATGGGTACCGGACATCCACGTCGCACCGCAGGTGATCAGTGTCCTCGTCCTCCCTCCGCTGCTGTACGCCTCGGCCGAGGAGATATCCGGCAGGGAGCTGCGCGCGGTGTGGCGCCCGGTGACCATCCTTGTCTTCGGGCTCGTTCTGGCTTCGGCGGTTGCCGTGGGAATGATCGCCTCGGCTCTGACCCCGCTCACCACGGCGACGGCGTTCGTACTGGGTGCCGTCCTGGCCAGCACCGACCCGGTGGCAGTCACCGCGCTCGGACGTCGCCTGGCGCTGCCGCCGCGGGTGCAGTCGATGGTGCAGGCCGAGAGCCTGTTCAACGACGCCACCTCATTGGTGCTGTTCAAGGTCGCCGTGGGGACCGCGGTGGCCGCCGGGGCGGTGTCCATACCGTCGGCCGCCGGGCAGTTCGTTTTGCTCGGCGGCGGCGGAGCCCTGATCGGCGCTGGAGTTGCCGGGGTGGTGATGCTCATCCGCAGGCGCACGGAAGACCCGGTGCTGGAGACCGTCATCGCGCTGGTCACCCCCTACGCGTCCTACGTCCTGGCCGAGGACCTGCACACTTCCGGGGTGACCGCCGTCGTGGTCGCCGGTGTCGTCTTGGGCAGCACCGGCCACCGACTCTCCACGGCCCACATCCGCCTCCAGGTCCACGCCGTCTACGGCACGGTCGTCTTTCTTCTGGAGAGCGTCGTCTTCGCGATCATCGGCCTTCAGTTGCCGACCCTGGTCCGCCAGCTGGCCACCGACGAGCGCGGGTGGCCGCTATGGGTCCCGGCCGTCGCCTTCACCGTCTTGGCCATCCGGTTGCTGTGGGTCTTCCCGCTCTCCGCACTGATGCAGTACCGGCGCGGCAACAACCGCATCTCCTGGCGAGTCCCGGCCGTGCTGTCCTGGGCCGGTACCCGCGGGGTGATGCCTCTGGCCGCCGCGCTGTCCATCCCCCTGACCACCCACGCCGGTGCTCCGCTGCCGCACCGGGCGCTGATCCTCACCCTCACCACCGGCACCATCGCCCTGACCCTTGTCGTCCAGGGCTTCACCCTCACCTCGGTCGTCCGCCGCTCGGGCATCGCCCTGGAGCCGCAGCACACGGCCCGCGAGGAAGCCCAGGCCCGTCGCCACCTGGCAAGCGCCGCTCTGGCCGAGCTGGACCGGTACGAAGAAGCCGACGCCGCCTCCGAGACCGTGCTCAAACACGTACGCCGCCACCTCGAAGCCCGCCTGCACCAAGCAGACGCCGATAGCGCCCCGGACACCGACGACTCAGTTAACCGCCCCGCCGACGCCTACGGCGAGATACGCCGGGCACTGATCGCCATCGAAACCGCCGAACTGCAACACCTCTACGAGAACAACAAGATCAGCAACACCACCCGACGTCACCTTCAGCGCGCACTCGATCTCGAAGAAGCCGGCCTCACCGGGTGACCGCGTCATCCGCCATAACCAACGCGGGAGCTGTTGGGGTGCAGTGAGGCTCGGCAGCGGCGACGGCTTCAGGCGCTGCTGCCGAGCCTTTCTGGCGTAGACACCCTTCGAGTTACCAAAAGGCCCTGTTCTCATGGCCGGCAGCCACCGCAGTCACCCAATCGAGACTCTCGCGCTAGCAAAACCGCTCAAAACCGGAACAACAACCGTTCAAGGCGTAGGCATGTAATCCAGGGGAAGCTCAACTCCTGTGCTGGCGTGTAGCCGTGCCATGTCCTGTCGGTCCTTGTCCGTGGGCTCGTAGCCGAGGTGGCAACGTACCTGCGTCGCCGCGTCGACACACGGGACCCGGCGCCCGCCGATGGTCCCGGTTACCGGTGCTGGATAGTGGAAGCGTTCACCGTCCGGGAGAAACTGCTCTCCGCCTTCGGAAGAGCCGAGGACAGGGTGCAGGTCGATCTCCCGGCCTGCGCTGTCCGCAATGGCCAGCGCCGTGGGGAGCCAGTCCCGCAACACCTGCGTGAACCCGGCTTCGAACAGCGCATCCCGCGCTACGTCGAGTTGGTCCAGCAAGACGACCAGATCGAGATCCGCATGGGTTCGGGTCACCTCTCCGATGAGGGCGTCCACACCCCAGCCGCCGTCCACCCAGGCTGCTGCCCCTGCGCTTTTGAGTAGGTCCAGCACTTCGAGTACATCGGATTCATTCAGCACGACCGCACTCTGGCAGCGCAGACCATCTGTCGCCACCGAGATACCCGGGCGTCCAGGCTCACCCGTTCGACCGACAAGCCTCGCGATCGATACGACAACGGCTTCTAACCGCCGGGACAACGCG
Organism: Streptomyces sp. BHT-5-2; assembly: GCF_019774615.1. Lineage (NCBI taxonomy): Bacteria > Bacillati > Actinomycetota > Actinomycetes > Kitasatosporales > Streptomycetaceae > Streptomyces > Streptomyces sp. BHT-5-2. Next base: position 3,760,919 of record NZ_CP081496.1, read on the forward strand.
TGGCACCGTACGACGCCGGATCTCCAACCCGTCACACAAGCTTTTCGCATGTCGGAACAAACGCCGCCCAACCTTCCGGCTATTCTCGCAGCAGCCTCAGTTCCGCCGAATGCCCGCATGTCCCCACGCGGGCACGTCCGCGAGCACGGGCAAAAGCACAGCCCGTCATCGAGCTTCGAAGCCCGTACGGAACCTCACCACGATCACGGCCGAGGGTGGAAGCCGTATGCGCCCTGTCCGTACGCAGGTGAAAGGGCGGGTGTCCACGTCACGGCAGGCCCGGACGAGCCGACTCCCAACCCTGAGCGAAGTGTTGGGGTACATTCCCCACCGCCGGAGGTGAACAGCCATGAAGCGCCCACGTACAGGGGTCGAAGCGGGCACTGCACGGAGCCCCCTACGGCTGAGGCTCATCCTGGCATCCGTCGCACTGGTGGTCTTCACCACCGCAACCCTTCGCTTCGCAATCGGAGTGTCCCGAGCGAATCCCACCCTCACGGTGCGCCTGGTCCTGACCGTGGCCTGCGGCGTCCTTGCCGGCCTTGCGGCCGTGGAATTGTTCGTCGTGCTGCGACGCTGCCGCAACGACAGGAACACAAAGGCATCACGCTAGTCGCCCATGCCAGACCTGCACGACTGCCCGGGCCTGAGGACAACGGCGGCACAAGCCCCGCCGAAGACAGTCACGGAACGCCACCGCACCCAGGAAGCTCCGCCTGTCCGCGAGCGTCGGATTCCCAGTGTCCACCGTCAGCAGCCGTGCCGAGTTCTTGTCAGGACGTACGGCCCGTCTCGATCGGGGCACCCACCCGAGTCGAACTTGCTATCGCGCCCCGCAGCTCGTTGTGGTGACCTGCTGCCGCCGATTGCGGACGACGATCTCGTGGGTCGCACCGTACTGCGCAAGCACACAGGCTTGCGCAGGGGGAATTGCCTCCAACTTGCTCTTCTTTCGCCCTGGTTGCATAGCCCCGCTCATGCATGAGGGCAGTCACGAGCCAGTTCGCTTCCTCCAGCGCGTTGTCAGGCCGGTCGATAACCGCTTCTGGATCCGTCCATCGATCCTGGACCCAGAGCGGCATTGTGAAGTCCGTCGTGCTCGCGCGCGACGGTTTGAGCGGTTCGCTCCTAACTCGCCGCCGGAGACGGCCACATTGCCCCTTCACCACGCGCCACGCGAGATAGGCACGCCGACGGTTCCTCACCGCGTGCTCGAGGGAGCATCCGGCGGTGCTGCGTGACCGGTATGGGACGGCGGCCATTCCTCATCGAGGAGTTGTGGGTGGGCAAAGTCGCCCGAATGCTGGCGGAGCCTCGAATGGCAGAACGAGCGGTTTGTTCACGCGATGCAGACCAGACCTGAGCAGGAGCAACCCCCGGGCCAGGCCGAACCCGTACACCACTTCCCAGGACGCAACCGCCGACAGCTGCATGGCTCAACTGTGGTGGCCGATGCGGACACTCGCTTGGCTGCATTCCTGTTTCAACCTGCCTACTTTGACGCGGCATTGACGATCCGGGAGACCATCGTCACAGTGTCAGCGCGATGCGAGGTGTTTGACTGGCGTGAGGACTGAACTCGGCGCCCGCCTCCGCGGAAGTCCGGCGAGCGAATGCGCGGGTTGCCACGGTCCAGCCGACCGCTTTATGGGGCCCGTTCCACTGGCAACGAAATGGTAATGGTAAGGTAAAGTCGGCTCGGTCTGTGTCATATGGGCACGCCAATGGGATAGTTGATGGCGATTTCTGACGGATTTCAGGCTGATGTGGACGGGCTGGGGTCACTGTCCCGGAAGCTGCTGCAGAGTGCGGAGTCCATGGGACACGCGTCACGGAGTCTGCAGCAGGCAGGCGTCAACGACCTTGGCAATGCGGACATTGATGAGAATGCGTCCGACTTCAGGGACTCATGGGATTACGGTATCGGCCAGATCATCAAGACCCAGGTGGCACTTCACGAGGGTCTGGAAGCGACGGCGCGGGCTTACCACGAGACGGACACCGCTCTTCAGGAGGCGCTGTCGAAGGGGCAGAGAGCCGAGACGTCGGGTCCTGAACTGGTCGCGCTGCGCCATCGACTCGGTGAACATGCGGGCCCTGAAAGGGGGGAGCTGACCGGTCCGAACCCCGTCGACCGGGGCAAGCAAGGGTCGAGGAACCACTTGAGCACTGAGCGGACCGGTTTACCCCCATCCATCGGCATCTCCAACGCGAACCTGCACGACAGTCGGGCACTCAAGCACCCCCGTCCGGGGCATCCCACCGATCCGCTCGCGACGAGGACCGCGCCGACGACGGCCCGCCAAGCTCCATGCGGACAAGGGATACGACTACGACGACCCGCGTCGATGGCTCCGCGGGCGAGGCATCCGACACCGCATCGCCCGCAGAGGCACCGAGCCCTCCACCCGACCGGGCCGACACCGCTCGACGATCGAGCGCACCATGTCCTGACTCGCCGGCTGCCGCCGCCTGCACCACCGCTACGAGCGCAAGGCCGAACACTTCCTCACCCTCACCGCCACCGCCTGCACCCTCATCTGCTACCGCAGACTCACCGAATGAGACGACTTCTTAGTCAGGGGCTGTCCGATGGGGCAACGGGCCCGCCGCGCCTGGTCAGTTGACTGGCTCGACGCAGCGAAGGCTCATCAGGGGCGCCAGTCGCCTGCCTGGCGGCGAAGGCGGATATCGGCCCTACGTGCCCCCTCGCCACGACCACGTGAGCCCGAGGAGCCGGTATGCTCGCGCACCTTCGTGAACCGTCGGGCCGCGTGCCGCGTCCCCTTGATGCGCGGCCCGTGCCGGGCGGGTGCTGCGCGGGGAAAGCAGGGGACGGATGACAGGTGAAACGATCGGTATCGGGCTGGCCGTATTGGCGGGCCTGGTGAGTCTGTGGGCCAGTGCCCGGGAGGCACGGATGCAGATACGGCTGAGCCGCTACGGGCTGCACGCCGAGGGGGTGGTGGTGGACCAGGAGCACACGTCAGCGGACGATTATTCGACGCCCGTCATCGAGTTCACCGACCGGCAGGGCCGACCCGTCAGGTTCCGGCCCCCCACCACGGGGACGGGGCTGGCCCTCGGAACCCATGTACCGGTCGCCTACCTGCCCGAAAGGCCGAAAAGCGCACGGGTATTCACCCGGAAGTACCGCCTACATCGGATCGTCGGCCTGTTCTTCGGAGCCGTGATTTTCCTCGGCGTCGCGGCTGGGTGCCTGCTCACGCGCTGAGCTTGTTCTCCCTCCTCGTTCTCACTGACGGATCCACCGCCAGACCCGTCACGGGACCCATCGGACACGCCCTGAGCCGTGGCGCTCGAAGGAACGGTGTCGCCGTGTCCGGGCGCGCGCATGAATGCCTGGTGTACGGCCTGGTGACCGAGCGCGTCGGCCGATCCCGGCCACTCGATCGTGACCACGCCGGGCCGCAGATCAGTGGCCGTGAAGTCGCCGTCCCCGCAGCCCGGGTGTCCCCTTCACGGTCAGTTCCGATCGGCCATCAGGCGGCGTCAGCGGGCGGTGCCCGCCGGAGCGGTCAACGGGATCTCTTCGTCCATGCACCCGGGCGCCGCGCTGCCGCGGCGCCGTTCCGCGGCGTCGGCGGCTGTCCCGACCAGGGCCGTGGCCAGGGCGCCGAGGGCGAAGACCAGTCCGACCCAGCTGGGCGACAGGTAGCCGTGGCCGCCGCTGATCGCCAGGCCGGCCACCCATGGGCCCGCCGCGTTGCCGATGTTGAAGGCGGAGATGTTGCCGGCGCTCGCCAGCGTCGCGGCGCCCTTGGCCTCGTTGAGGACCCGGGTCTGCAGGCCGGGGTTGATGAGGAAGCCGGCGATGCCGAAGACGATGACCGTGCCCGTCATGAGCACCTTGTTGTGCGCCGTGGCGGAGAACAGGGCGAGGCTCGTGGCGAGCAACACCATGCCGATCCACAGGGTCCGCATCAGGTTCCGGTCGGCGAACCGGCCGCCCAACACGCTGCCGCAGAAGGTGCCCACGCCGAAGAGGACCAGCAGCACGGGAACGACGGCCGAGGAGAAGCCCGTGATGTCGGTGAGCAGCGGCGTGATGTAGGAGTAGCAGCCGAAGAGCGCGGCCTGGCTGAGAGCTGTGGTGACCAGCCCCAGCCACACCCGGCCGCTCCGGAAGGCCGACAGCTCCTTGCGGACGCCGGCCTCCTGCTTGGACTTGTGGGAGGGCACCAAGGTGATGACACCGATGAGGCCGATGAGGGCCAGCCCGTTGACCACCCAGAACGGCGAGCGCCAGCCCCAGTGCTGCCCGAGGAAGGCGCCGAGCGGGACGCCCGCGATGGTCGAGATGGTGAGCCCGCCGAACATGACCGCGATGGCTCTGGCCCGTTTGGACGGCGGCACCAGGTCCGCCGCAACCACGGCGCCGATGCCGAAGAAGGCGCTCTGGACCACGGCGGTGACCACCCGGGCGACCAGCAGGACCTGGTAGCTCTGCGCGGTGGCTGCCATGGTCTGTCCGGCCAGGAACACGATGAGGATCGCAACGAGTGTGGCCTTCCTGGGCAGTCGCGCGGAGACCAGCGCCACCGCCGGCGCCCCGATGGCGGCGCCCACGGCGAAGGCGGAGATCAGGATGCCCGCGGTGGGGATGGAGACGTCGAAGGCGTCGGCCATCTCCGGGAGCAACCCGGCGATCATGAATTCGGTGGTACCTAAGCCAAAGATCGTAAGACCCAGGACGAACAGGGCAATGGGCACGATGAAGCTCCACGGGCGGAGAGGGGATCTGGAGGGGAACCGACTGCTGCCGACGGGCTTCGCCTCCGGGAGGGGCACCAAGGGAGTGCCCGGCAGCAGTACGGGGTCGGTGGGCGAGTGCACCGGGACCGGCCGCGCCTCGGCGAAGGGTCAAGCCCAGCCCGGCAAGGACGCCCGACCGACAAGACATCACGCTAGCCATGCTGGATCGATCAGTCCAGTAAGAAGTGAAGCCGCGCCGCGCAACTACCCGTGAACCGGGCTTAATCCAGTGCATTTGCGTCGAGCGATGACGCAAAAGGGATCCATGCAGGCCACTTACTTGACCGAACGTTCAAGATTCCTTACGGTCGGGGCCATGACGAGACAGCGCGGCTTCGCGACGGACGAGGCCCTTCTCAAGATCATGCAGATCTTCTGGGTGAAGGGGTACGAAGCGACCTCGATCGCGGACCTGTGCGAGGCGACCGGCCTGGGGCGCGGCTCGCTCTACGCGGCCTTCGGCAGCAAGCAGGAGGTGTACGAGCGCTCCCTGCGCCACTACGTCGAGAGCACCAACCGGCACCTGCGCGACCAACTCGCCCGGCAGGTACCAGTACGGCAGGCCGTGCGCGACCTGCTGCTGGACCGGGTCGACGGATCACTGGCCGACACGGAGCGCCCCGGCTGCCTCCTCGTGGGCGCCATCGTCGAACGCGTGGCCCAGGACGAGAGCGCGGCCCGCATCGCGCGGGACGCCATCACGGCAACCCTGGCCGCCTTCGCCTCCGCCCTGCGCTCCGCGCGCGCCGCCGGCGAGATCCCCTACGAGACCGACGTGGACGCGATCTCCGGGTTCCTCACCACGATGGTGCAGGGACTGCGCATCATGAGCATCTCCGTGCCCGACCGGGAGCTGCTCGTCTCGATCATCGACGCGGCACTCACCGCACTGCCCGAGTGACCGCTTCACCGCACCAGGGCCATGACAAAGGGGCCTGAGCCGTACGTCCATCGAGCCTGAACTGCTCAAGGTACGCATCCGGCACGCCTGCAAGCGAGTCCGAGGGCCAAGCAGGTCCAAGGGGTGCATCACCCCTGCGGCCCTCCTTTCGCTGACGAACGCACAGCACAGCGATGTTCCCCACCGCTATCCGAGGAGTAATGAAATGACCGTGAAGACAGCCGTGGTGACAGGCGCGAGCAAGGGCATCGGCCTCGCCGTGACCCGCTGCCTGGAGGAGGACGGCTTCCGGGTCGTCGGCGCCGCCCGCACCGTCACCCAGGAGCTGAAGGAGGCGTCCTCGCTCGCCGTCTCCGTGGACCTGGCGACCCCGGAGGGGCCGGCCGAGTTGATCCGGCAGGCACACGCGGCCTTCGGCTCAGTGGACGTGCTCGTCAACAACGTCGGCGCCTTCTCCCCACGCACCAGCGGGTTCGCGGTCATCGACGACGCCGAGTGGCAGCACACCTTCGAGCTCAACTTCTTCGGCGTCGTCCGCACCATACGGGCCGCACTGCCGCACCTGGTGGCGAGCCAGGGCGCGATCGTCAACGTCTCGTCCGCACGTGCCCGCGGGCCGCAGCCGCCCACGGTGGACTACGGCGCCGCCAAGGCCGCGCTGACCAACCTGAGCAAGGCACTGTCCATGGAACTCGGCCCCAAGGGCGTCCGGGTGAACACTGTCTCCCCGGGCCCCACCCGGACCCCCGCCTGGACGGACGCCGACGGCTTCGGCGCGGGACTGGCGGCCGCCGCAGGCAAGTCCCTCGAAGAGTTCCTGGAGGGCTTCCCCGGCATGGCCGGGCTGACCACCGGCCGGCTCACCGAACCGGAGGAGGTGGCCGAGGTGGTCCGGATGCTGGCCTCCGGCCGCACCAGGGCCGTCAACGGAGCCGACTTCGTCGTCGACGGCGGACAGCTCAAGACCGTGTGATCCCCCGGGCCCGGCCTCCCGATCAAGGGCTACGAGCTGTGGTCCGCAGGGCGAACGTGGCCCAAGGCAGCACTGGCGTTGTCCCGTAACTGCTCGATGAGATGTGATCACGTCGAGAGGCCCGGGCTCACGTCTCTGCTACCGTCCCGCGAACGCCGGCGCGGCGCGCCTCAGCACCACAGGACGCCCGGTCGGGAACCGTGGCCGCCCCGGGCGCGTCCCTTTCCGGGGGCCGGTGGAAGGGACGCCATGAGCATCGACGCTCCCGCCCATCCGGGCGGTCGCCATACGGTGGTCCGCGACCCACGAGCGACCCGCCGCGGCCGTACCCGCCGCTGTGGCGACGGCTGCGTGAGGACGAATGGCCGCCGCTGGGTGAGGTGTTGCGGGGGCGGCGGGAGCAGATGTCCCCGTGGGTGTTGCTGGTGTTGTTCCTCCCGTGCCTGTGGTGGCTGACCGTGCCGTTGCTGGTGGGCTACCAACTGGCCGGTACGGCCCGCCGCATGGCACGCCGGGTCTTCCCCGTACGCCCGGAAGGGCTCGTCGAGGATCCCGAGGTGCTGCGGGTACAGCGGGTGCGGGCCTGGGCGGGCCTCGTCATGTCGGGGGCGCTGTTGGCCGTGTTCGGTGGTTGGAAGGACGTGGCGGACGCACAGCAGCAGTTCCTGCAACGGCTCTTGTTCGCCCCCTGGTTGGCGCTGTTGAGCGCGGCGGTGGTGGTGGCACTGCTTTTCTGTGTGGCCAGGCCCGGGATGCGGCGGGCCATGCGGACGCAGCTGTGGCCGGCCGGTCGGTCGGCCCTGTGGTACTTCGGTGCCTGGACGCTGGTGCCGCTGTGGTTCATGGCGGCGATCGAGGGGATGGGGCTGCTGTCCAGCAACTCCAACCGGCCGACCGGGCTATTGCTCTGGGTGCTCGTGATGCTCGTGATGGTCGTGTGCTGGGCACCGTTCTGGTGGCTGATCTTCTTCCTCTGCTTCGCCTCCGGTCCGGCGCTGGGCCACGCCTTCCACCTGTCCACCCTGCACGCGGCGCTGCCCGCGCTGGTCACCACCGTCCTCGTCTGGGTGTTCGCCTTCCTCGGCTTGTCGGCGGGCGGCCTGCCGCCGGGCCCGGTGCCGCTCGCCGTCCGCGCGTTCCTCGGTGGCCCGGTGTCGGTGACGGCGGTGGCCTGGTGGGAGATCCACCGGCTGCACAGCTCCGGCCGACGCCGCGACCGGCCTCTCGTGCACCAGCCCTCGGCCAAGTCAGGTCCGTCTGGTCGGTGGTGGAGCCGCCCGGGACCGCGAGGTGCGGGCACCGGCGGCAACACCAACAAGTGGACCGAGGACTAGACCTCCACGTCCCGGGGGCCGCCGGTGGCTGGCTGGGCGAGCTGCTGCACCGTGCGGGCTTCCGCTGGAAACGGACCCGCGACAACGTGCGGCACCAGGCTGATCCCGTCCTCCAGCAGGCCGCCCGGGCTCAGTTGGAGGTCCTGCGGCAGAAGGCAAACGCCGCAGAACGTGACCTGCTCTTCCTGGATGAGACTGGCTTCGCTCCCACCATGCCCACCGGCTACACCTGGTCCCGCACCGGACAACGCGCGGTGGAGTTCGTCTGCTCGAAGGTGGCCGGTCTGCCCGGCGGCGACGGTGCCCTGGAGCTGGCCGCCGACGGCCTCGGCGCCGAGGCGATACCGGTGTGGGCGCGCCCGAGGCCATGCACCGTGGTGCTGGACAACGTCTCGGCGCACACGGCCAACGCGTTCAAGGGCCGCCACAGGCAGTTGTCGAAGATCGGGGTGGAGCTGCTCTACCTGCCGGCGCGCAGCCACCGGCCAGAAGATCGCGGAGCTGGAGCTCCGACACCGCCGGCGGGCACGCGCCGAGGACCGCACCCGCGCCGCCCGCACCACCGGCCTGCGCAACCTGCCCCTGCACGACAGCGCGCAGAACCAGTTCTGGCTGGAGACCGTCCAGATCGCCCTCGACCTGCTCGCCTGGATGCCCCTGCTCGCTCTCACCGGCGCCCTGGCCCGGCTCGACGCCCTGCCCATTCCCGGCTGACCAGCGCGGTCCCGTCCCGGCGAGCCTGAACGAATTTCCCGGAGCCGTGGAACCCGGCGCCCGCCCGACGCGACAGCCGGGCTCTCACCCCGCCCGCAGCCACCCCAACAAACCCGAACTTCCAGCCAGTTGAACTGACAAGCCATCACGAAAGATCGAGGCTAGAGCGCGTCCGACGGGTCGACTGACCGGTCCGCGTTGGCAGCAGTCCCCGGGCTGGGGTTACCCCCACCCCCAAGTGGTGGCTCGCCGGATGGGCATCGCCATCCGCATGGAGTGATCGTGTACCAACAGGTCTTCCGCTCCCCCGGGCGGCGACGGCACACACAGTGCCGAGAGAGTCGACTTTCCCGGCGGACGATCCGGAAGACCACTTGACGGATCACAGAGGGGGAACAGTGAAGCGTCCCACGGAGCACGCTCTGGCGCGCCGTACGCTGCTGGCCGGAACGGCGGCAGCCGGTGCGGCGATGGTGTGGGGATCTGCGGGGAGGGCCGTCGCCGGCGGGTGGCGGGAGCCGGTGGCACAAGGCGCGGTGGACGCCGAAGTGGCCTGCCTGGAGCGCGGGTTGATCGAGATGCGGCGGGAGATACACCGGCATCCCGAAATGCCGGGGCAGGAGTGGCGTACCGCCGGTGTGGTGGCCCGGGAGCTGCGAGCGGCCGGGCTGGCCGTCACCACCGGGGTGGGCGGCCACGGCGTGGTCGGCGTCCTGCGCGGCTCGCGTCCGGGCCGGACGGTCGCCTACCGGGCGGACATGGACGCGGTGCCGCCCAAGGACATCGTCGGGGGCGGCTCGGCGCCGGCCCACGTCTGCGGGCACGACATCCACACCACGGTGGCCCTCGGCGTCGCGCAGGTCCTGGCGCGGCTGCGGCAGCGACTGAGCGGAACGGTGGTGTTCCTCTTCCAGCCGGCCGAGGAGACCCTCGCCGGAGCCCGCGCAGTGATCGACGCGGGCGTTCTGGAGCGCACCGGCGTCGAGGAGATCCACGCGCTGCACTGCGGGCCGTTCCCCGTCGGCCGGTTCGCCGTGACCCCCGGCTACGGGATGCCGGGCCAGGACAATGCGGAGGTGACCCTCACCGGGCCGGACGCGCACGATGCCGCGCGGCGCCTGGCCGCCGAGATCGGCACGCTCGCCACGGTGCCACTTCCACAGACCCCCGCGGACATCGAGCGGATCGTCGCCGACGCCCAGACGCCCAACGGGCCGCTGGCCCGGTTCGTGGCCATCCGGGCCAGAGCACAGGAGGCCAAGGTGAGCGTGTCCTACCGCTGTTGGCCGCAGGAGCGTTACACGGAGGTACGCCAGGGCATCCGCCGACTGGCCATGTCCCACGCGGGGGCCGGGGTGAGCTTCCCCACCGAGCCGTTCCCCGCCATGCTCTGCCCGGAACGCGACGCCCGCATGCTCGCCCACCGCCTGCGCCGCACACGGGGCCGGGACGCGGTCACCGTGCTCCATGCCGCGTTCCCTCCCTTCAGCGGCGAGGACTTCGCCCTCTACCTGGACCAAATCCCCGGCACGTACACCTTCCTTGGCGTCCGTGCCCCCGGCGCACCCATCACCACCAGCTATCCGCACTACCCCGACTTCGCCCCGGACGAGCGCGCCATCGGCATCGGCGTACGGGCCATGACGGGCTGGATCGCGCAGCGGACCCACAGGGCCCAGGACCTGCCCGGCGCGTCCAGCGACTATGGCCTGTCCGGCGGGTCATGAGCGGAGCCAGAGGCGGATGGCAGCAACGGTCACAGTGCCGTAGATCGCCGAGCAGCAGGCCACCATCACGAATTCCGTGATGCCGATATCGAAGGGAGAGACGCCATGACGGTGCGCGTGATGCTCGTAGCGCCGGCGATGAACCCGGCCGTACGGCAACCACGGTTCGACGAAGGGGTTTCCCTGGACCCCACCGGACTACGACTGGCACGCGCCGCGGCGATCTCGCTGCCGATCGGTACCTGTGTGCCCCGGCCCCGCGCTGCCGCGAGACGGCGCTCGCCCTTGGACTCGACGCGCTCCCGGCAGCCGACCTGCGGGATCTGGACGTGGGGACCTGGCGAGGCCGGATGCTGGACGAGGTGGCCGCGACGGACCCCCGGGTGGTGGCGGCCTGGCTGGCGGACCCGGCAGCCGCGCCGCACGGGGGCGAGCCGATGGTCGCGCTGACCGACCGGATCGGCGCCTGGCTGGAGGCGCAAGGCGCCGAGGACGACCGCGTCCTCGCCGACGTCGACCCCGCCGTGGTACGTGCAGCGGTCGTGCACGCGCTCGGCCTGCCGCAGGCCGTCTTCTGACGGCTCGACGTGCTACCGCTCTCACTCACCACGCTCACCGGCCGCTCCGCGCGCTGGAACCTGCACTGCGGGCGCCCGCTGAACCCTGCCCCCTGACCGCACCCGACTGAAGCACCGCCCAGAGCACGGGCTCAGCGGCTGAAGTCGATCGCAGCGCCGACCCCGCCGAGGCCCGGAGCGAAGCGGTGTAAGGCGGCCAAGATTCCCGGTCTCGAACTGCGTTCAGCCGCTGTCTTCAATCCCGCGGGGTACCGGTCACGGTGGCCCAGGCGTGGGTGAAGCTGATGGCTTGGTCGTCGCCGCATGCGGGGCGCAGGCCGGTTGCCGTGCCGCCGGCGAGTTCCTCTTCGAGGCGTGTCCGGATCTGTGCGCGCACCGGGGCCGGTGTCTGGCTGCAGGTCAGCCGGTCCTTCAGGTCCAGATCGTGGGCACGGACGGCGGTCGAGGCCACCGAAGCGCCAGCGGCCTCCAGCAAGGCGTGCACCTCGGTGAGCGAAAGGGTCCGGTTGTGGTTCGGGGCACGCAGGCGTTCCGGTCGATTGGTCTCCTCGGCCAGCTCCGAGTCCTCATCGGCGATCATGTCGGTGACACCGATGCAGCCGCCTGGGCGGGTGACGTGGACCATCTCCCCTACCAGCGCCGCCGGATCAGCGACTTGATGGAGTGCGAGTCGGCACACGACCAGGTCGAACTGATCGTCGAGGTAGAGACGCACATGACGGGACATCACAACGATGCGGTCCGGGAACAGTTCAGGATCCAGGCCACAACCTTCACCGATGAGGGGTTCGCCGCCGGCGGGCTGGATCCTCGAACAGCTCGCCCCCTCAGCCGACGCACAAGTGCTGGATGTCGCAGCCGGCGCGGCTCACCTCGGCCGAGCACTGGCACCACACACGCGAGGAGGACTGTTCTGTCTCAACGAAGTGAGTCGCCCGGATGGCGTTGACCTGCATGGACTGGATTGGGTGAGACGCGCGGACTCGGTTCGTTGAGACAGACAGCAAGTCTGGGACCGGTTCGATCAGCAGGCGTCCGCTGATGCGCTGTCGAGGGTTGCCAGGTCGAAGCCAGCATCGGTCAGGGCTGAGGCGGCAACTCCGCGGCCGACCTGGGCGAGGCCGATGAGGAGATCGTCGCAGTCGATGCGATCGGAGCTGTTCTGCTCGGATCGTCCCTCGGCGATAGAGATTGCCTTGCGGGAGTAGGGAGTCCAGGCAATCCGCTCGGCTGCTTGGGAGGCGCCCATGCTCAGTCGGCTTCCGCGGACTCCACCATCGCTCGCGCTCATCAGCACGCCGCCGGGGCGCGTAAAAAGGGGCTCTCCAAAAGGAGCCTCCCGGAGGCATCGACACCGAGCCGGACGATCACGGCCTCGGGCGCTCGCGCGGCGGGCTGACCACCAAGCTGCACCTGGCGGTCGAGCAGGGACAGAAGCCGCTTTCCCTGCTTGTCACTGCCGGCCAGCGGCACGACAGTCCCCAGTTCCAGCCGGTCCTCGACCGAATCCGGGTGCCCCGAATCGGATCTGGTCGACCTCGCACGAAGCCGGACAGGGTCCGCGCGGACAAGGCGTACGGCTCCCGTGCGAACCGCGCCTATCTGCGCCGACGCGGCGTGAAGTGCACCGTCCCGGAGAAGGTGGACCAGATCCGCAACCGCCAGAAGTTCGACTCCCGAGGCGGCCGCCCTCCCAAGTTCGACGAGGACGACTACAAGCAGCGGCACGCGGTCGAGTGCGGGATCAACCAGCTCAAGCGCCACCGCGCGGTCGCCACGAGGTATGACAAGTTCGCCGTCCGCTATCACGCGACCGTGCTGGTCGCCGCAATCAACGAGGTTGTGAGACACCACCTGCTGCGATCATGGGGCGGTGAACGCAGAACTTCCCGACGGGTGGACGATCGAGCAGGTCCGCTCCGCATCAGGTGACGCCGAAGCGGATCTGCTCTCGCTTGAACGACTCGTCGTTGTCGAAGAGCACGGCTCCACCGACTATGACGTCCTTCAGCCTGACGTCATCCTTTCCTTCCATGACCTGTGCCTTGCAAGAGCCGGCGACGAGTGGTTCATGGGGCAGCTCGGCACCGACGGCTCTGTCATCTGCTGGGCTGCCTACGGCTCAGACCTGGCCGAAGCCATCCGTGGGTTGTGAGCCGTCAGACAGCGATCCCGCCCACTTTCACAACACGCCCTAGAGGCTCCCCGGCCCACAGCCAGCCCCCCCATTACCTTCTTGGTGGCCCCGCAATGGGGCGCCCGGCCTTCGGAGTTGGCATGACTTTCTCCCCCTGTCGAACGTATGGCCTGGGGGGTGGTGTCACCGGCTCCGGAGGCATCGACAGACCGCTGATTAGGGGCATGACCACCGGCTTGTCCGCAGGTCGGGAGGCTCTTCGTAATGTGGATGTGGCGATCGGTGCCGTGGGACGGCCGGGCGGGAACGACCAGAGGACGCACGTGATCGACGTCAGTGAGATCGGCGCCTTCCTCGGCCTGGACGTCGGCAAGAGCGAACACCACGCCACCGCCGTCACTCCGGCCGGAAGGAAGGCCTTCGACAAGCGGCTGCCCAACAGCGAACCCAAGCTCCGCGACGTGTTCGCCAAGCTGAAAGCCAAGCACGGCACCGTGCTCGTGGTCGTCGACCAGCCCGCCTCCATCGGCGCCCTGCCGCTGGCCGTGGCCCGCGACATGGACTGCCCCGTGGCTTACCTGCCGGGCCTGACGATGCGGCGGATCGCCGACCTCTACCCCGGTGAAGCCAAAACCGACGCCCGCGACGCCTTCATCATCGCGGACGCGGCCCGGTCGATGCCGCACACTCTGCGGGCCGTCGAGCTTGCCGACGAGGCAGTAGCCGAGCTGGAAATGATCGTGGGTTTCGACGACGACCTGGCCGGCGAAGCCACCCGCATCAGCAACAGACTGCGGGGACTGCTGACACAGATCCACCCGTCGCTGGAACGGGTACTGGGACCGCGAATGCAGCACCCAGCCGTGCTCAAGCTGCTCGACCAGTGCGGTTCGCCGGCCCAGGTCCGCAAGGCCGGACGGCGTCGGCTGGTGAACCTGATCCGCCCAAAGGCACCACGGATGGCGGAACGGCTCGTCGATGACATCTTCACCGCCCTGGACGAGCAGACAGTGGTCGTGCCAGGCACGGCCGCGGCCGCATTGATCGTCCCCAGCCTCGCCAGCTCGCTCCAGTCGGTACTTGACCAGCGCAAACTCCTCGCCACAAGGATCGAGGAACTGCTGGAGGCTCACCCTCTTTCCAAGGTCCTGACGTCCATGCCGGGGATCGGCGTCAGGACCGGAGCACGCATCCTCATCGACATCGGCGACGCCAGCAGCTTCCCCAGCGCCGCCCACCTCGCCGCCTACGCCGGCCTCGCCCCGGCAACCCGCAGTTCCGGGTCCTCCATCCGCGGCGAACAGCCATCGCGCAGAGGAAACAAACAGCTCAAACGCGCCTTCTTCCTCTCCGCGTTCGCCGCCCTGGCCGACCCCGTCTCCAGGGCCTACTACGACAAGAAGATCGCCCAGGGAAAACACCACACCCAAGCCCTCCTCTGCCTCGCCAGACGACGAGCCGACGTGCTCTTCGCCATGCTCCGCGACGGCACCTTCTACCAACCCCAACCAGCCCCCACGGGTTGACGAAACCCATAGGGGCACCCCCCCGCAAGATCTTCAGAACTCTCCTATGCGCGTGCGGCCGTGGACGGCTGGTGCGCATCGGCGGACCGCTGCTGTTCGGCGTCGACGATGCGGGACAGTCGCGGTACGCGTGAACGGAGCATCACCACGATCGCGAGGATCAGAGCGATCCCCGGCACCTTCTGCAGCCCGTCGGCCCGGCTGACCGGAAACGAGTAGACGATCGCTACGTTCAGCATGGCGTAGCCGAGCATCGCTGTGGCACTCGCGGCGGTGAGCCGGCGGTGGGTGGCCCGCATCTGCGGGGAGTTGTGCCAACTGCGTTCGTACGCCGCGGCCCGCTCCGGATCGCCCTTGGTGGCCATCGGCGTGGCTGTGGTGTAGGTGAGCGGGCGACCGCGCCAGCAGGAGAGCAGGAAGACGGCGGCGGCGACGGTGAGGTAGACGCTGGGGCGCAGCAGCGCCAGCCGGGCGTCCCCCGAGACGGTCAGCAACGCGGCTGTCGCTGCGAGTTCGGCGATGACGAGCAGGCCGAGCGCATCCACCCGCCGGCCGCGGATCATGCAGGGAACGGTGTACCCGGCGGTGGCCGCGCAGGCTGTGATCAGCGCGGGCACGTCGGGGACGCCGAGCCGGTGCAGCACGTAGTAGACGACTGTCGGAACGATCAGGTCGGACAGGACGGGCAGCAGGGCCCGCAGGGTCCTGTTCATCGTTGGGTCTCCCTTCCGGCATCGCGGATCGCCTGAGCGAACCGCTCGCCGTAGTGCAGCGACTCCGCTACGGCGGCGAATCCGTACCGGCGCATCTCTGTCTCGTACGCGGCCACCGCCGATACCAGCCCGGCGGGATGCCGGACGGCGGTGAGCTTGTCCGCGAGCACGGCCGCGTCGCGCAGCGCGGTGTTGGCGCCGGTGCCGCCGGCCGGCGACATCGGGTGGATCGCGTCGCCGAGCAGGGTGACCCGGCCGGCCGGCCAGGCGGGCGGCTGGTCGGCGACCCGTACGTTCTGGACGAAGCAGTCTTCCGGGACGGCCTCCCGCACGGCCTGGTGCAAGGCGGGGTGCCATCCGGTGGTCGCGTCAGCCGCGTACCGGTGCAGCCCGGCCGGCGACGCGGTACGCCACTGCTCCTCGCCGGCGAACGGTCCCCCCGGTCCGCCGCTGAGCACCCACATCACGTAGTCGGGCTCCGGGTCCAGTGACACCGGCGGCGTCACGGCGGCGGCGGGCGCGGTAGGCCCCCCAGATCCCGATGTGGCCTTGCGGGGCAACCGTCACCGCGACCCGGTCGAAGAGCGGCGCGGGCAGCCCGTCCCGCAGTGCGGGGCTCAGTGTCGTGCGCCCCCACAGGCAGCGGACGTCGGTGTCGCGGGTCCGTACGTCGGGCAGCAGTCCGGCGCGCACGGCCGAGCCCACGCCGTCGGCTCCGACCAGCAGATCGCCCTCGGCGGTCGAGCCGTCGGCGAGGAGGACCTGTACCCGGTCGGGGGTCTGCTCGAAGCCGACCACCTCCTGTCCGAAGCGCACCTCCCGCTCCAGGCCGGCCAGCATGATCTGGCGTAGCGTCAGCCGGTTGACCCCGGTGTGGTCCCGAGGGACGGCAGTGCCGTCGATACCGACGTCGGTCGCGTACAGCGGGCGCATGCGGTGGTCGAAGACGGCTACCCGGGCCCGCGCCTCGTCGTTGGAGGTGGCCAGGTACAGCCGGAACAGTTCCTCCGGCAAGCAGGCGGCGAGGGCATCGCCGCCCACGCGGTTGATGTTGATCCGGTATCCCCGCCGGCCGGCCGCCACCGTCGGCGCCCGCTCGAAGACCGTCACGGCCAGGCCGGCTTGGCGCAGTGCCTGGGCGAGGGCGAGGCCGCCCACGCCCGCACCGGCGATCAGTACCCGCAGTGTCACGCGATCCCCCAGGTGGTGTGCTCTTGGTCGTGTGTTCCGCCGCGTGATCACCGATCCAGGTGCGGATTGCCCACCTTCGCCTTGGACTCCTCGAACCGGGTCAGCAGCTCGGCCAGGGTCCGCACGTCCGCGGCGTCCCAGTCGGCGACGAAGGCCGTGAAGCGGTCGAGGCCCTGCTCGGCCAGCCGGTCGAGCTCGTGCCGCCCGGAGGCGGTGAGCGTGACGATGCTGGAGCGGCGGTCGGCCGGATCGGTCGTCAGGGTCACGTGGCCGGCCTGCTGAAGCGCCTTCAGCTGGTGGGTGATGGCCGATCGGTGCACCTCCAGGGCGGAGGCGAGATCGGACGGACGCACCGCCTTGTCCGGGGCCTCCCGCTCCGCCCAGCCGAGCACCTGGAGGACGGCGAGGGACGCCGCCTCCGGAATCCTGCGTCGGGCCCGTTCCACACCGGCGGCCACCGCGTTCACCGCGAACGCCAACCGTGCCACGTCATCTCTGCTTGGTCGCATGCCATCACCGTAATCTAGTTGATTTATTTAATCAACTAGATCAGTGCAGGGCCACGGACACCCAAGGTCCGTTCAGGAGGAGCAAACCTCCAGTCTGACGCCAGCCTTGCGCTCGCTCACAGACGGGGCTCAAGGTGCTTCAACCGAGACACCGCCGCCGAGCGCGAGTGGGCCCTGCGGCCACCGCCTTGATCCGGTCCTTGGTCACGTACCACGCCCCCACGCCGTACGCCGTCGCCTGATGACCGAGTCCGCGCAAGCGTCCCCGGGCGCCCGCCTTGCGGTCCAGCAACTCCTGGAGGAACGCCTCGTACCTCGCGACGATCCGCGCCGTGTCATACCGGCGGCCCTTCTCCAGGGCCGCCCGGCCCATCCGCTTGCGGCGCCCGTCGTCCTCGATCAACTCCAGGATCGCGTCGGCCAGCGCCCCGGGATCACGCGGCGGGACCAGCAGCCCGTCCACGCCGTGCTCGATGATCTCTCCCGGCCCCAGCGGGCAGTCGGTGCTCACGACCGGCAGACCGACCCGCATCGCCTCGACGATGGTCATGCCGAACGACTCCATGCTTGAGGAGACCACCAGCATCGAGCCCTTGGCCATCTCCGGTTCGACGGGCGTGACCGGGCCCATCAACGTCACGACGTCGTCCAGCTCCAGCTGGCTCACCAGCCGTGACAGCTCCTCCTTCTGAGGCCCTCCGCCGTACAGCCGCAGACCCCAGTCCGGCCGCTCGGCCCGGATCTTGACGAAGGCCAGCATCAGGTCCCCGTACCGTTTCACCGGAGCCAGCCGGCCGACCGCGACGACATGCTTGGCGTCCAGTGTGCCGGGCGGAATCCCCGGATCCGGGACACTGTTCGGCATCGCCTGGATCCGCACACCCGGCAGCCGCAACCGGCGGAGGTAGGAGGCGGCATCGGCCTCGGTGGTCGTGGTGATCGCGTCCAGCCGTGGATACAGCCGTCGCACCCTGAGCACCAGTCGGGTGGGACGGGTGTTCAGCGTCAGGTGCTCCTGACCGATCCGCACCAGGCGGCGCGGGGCCTGCCGGGCGATGTGCATGTTCAGGCCCGGCCGGGTTCCGATCACGATGTCGGCGTCCAGGCCCCGCAGATCGGCGCCGAGCCGTTCGTCGGTCAGTTCGCTGTACCGGTGGTAGTGCCCGTCCTCGCACGGGAAGACCTTCGCGGGGCGCTTGGCGAGCGGATGGTCACCCATGTAGGACGCGCTCTTCTTCCGCAGATCCACCAGGGATCGCAGCCGCACCCGCGGGTCCAGGAAGAGCTGGTGTTTCGTCCGGTATCGGAACACCGAGACGATCTCGACCGGGTGCCGCTCGACCAGGCCGTTGGCCAGATTGAACGTGGTGCGGATGGTCCCGCCGATGCCGTAGGCGTGGTGGATCAGGAAGGCGATGCGCATGCGTCCCCGTTATTCCACAGGGTGCCGGCGTCGTTCCACAGGGCGTCGGGGTTCGCGGCGGAACGTGGCCGGCGTGCGGGAGTGAGGAGGTAGCGCGCCCCACCGCTCGTGCGCCCGGCGCGCAACGACCGGCTAACTGGGCGTTTTCGTGAGGGCTTATGGCGTGGGGGTGGTGTCTGTCGCTGTTTCGAGGTTGCGGGTCATGCGTTCGAGGACGTGGACGGCCGTGCAGTACTCGTCCTGGGAGATGCCGGCGGTGGAGAGTGTGCGGAAGGTGTCGACGTGTTCGGCGATGCGGGCCAGGCGCTGACGTCCGTCGGGGGTGAGGGAGAGTCGGTCCGGTGCGGGGCGTGTGGCCCAGCTCTCGACGAGCACGGCGTCGATGGCGGCGGTGAGTGTGGGCCAGTCCTGGCCGGCGGCCCAGTCGGTGAAGGTGTGCCAGCCGACTTCGGGGTAGTCGCGTCGCAGCCCGGCGACATCGACATCGAGGCCGACGGTGGTGAAGTACTCGAACATGGCGGCCAGATCGGCGGATCGGGTGCGGACCTGGGAGAGCGGGACCTCGTGGTGGGCGATCGGCCGGTCGGCGTCCTCGGCCACTTCCCGTGGACCGGCATGCTGCCGGTGGACGACACGGCCCTGGCCGTCACCGACACCGGCGGCCCCGGCATCCCCATCGTCTACCTCAACGGCCACGTCACGCCGGGGTACTGGCGGCGGAGCTGACCCCACCGGTGCTCCAGGCAGTCCACCTCGGAAGAAGCCAGGGCGTCGATCACGGTTTCATGCCAGGAAGCGTGGCCGGCGGAGACTCCGCGGCTCCAACTGATCACCTGGTCAACCGTCCGTGCAGAGCCACTAGGAATGACGAAGTGTCAGGTCAGGACTTCTTGACCACGCTGGACTTGAGCTGCATGGGGCCGAATCCGTCGATCTTGCAGTCGATGTCGTGGCCGTCCACTCCGTCCACGAGCCGGATGTTGCGCACCTTGGTGCCCGCCTTGATGCCGGCGGGACTGCCTTTGACCTTCAAGGTCTTGATCACGGTTACCGAGTCGCCGTCCGCGAGGACGTTCCCGACTGCATCCCGGATCATCTTGCCCCCGGTTTCACCGGCGGGTTCAGCGGACGCGCGTGACCACTCGTGTCCGCACTCGGGGCAGATCAGGAGCGCGCCCATCTCGTAGGTGTACGCACTGGAGCACTCGGGGCACGGCGGCAGATTCTCGGTCACGGGGACAGTGTATTTCAGGTTGCAGCGGGATCGTGAATTGCAAAAATATGCAATTGCCTACATGCTGTAGCGGTCGTGCCCGTAGTAGCCGCGGGCACGACACCTATGGAGTGCCCCGTCGATGGCGGGGCTGTGATTTGAGTGATCGAGGGCGTTCGTGCTGGTCCCGCTGTATCAGGCCAAGGCAGAGTTCTTCCGGATGCTGGGGCATCCGGTGCGTATCCGCGTGCTGGAGCTGTTGCAGGACGGGCCTATGCCGGTGCGGGGCCTGCTCGCGGAGATCGAGGTCGAGCCCGCGGCGCTGTCGCAGCAGCTGGCGGTGCTGCGACGCTCGGGCATCGTCACCTCGGCACGCGTGGGCTCCACCGTCGTCTACGAGCTGGCGGGTGGCGATGTCGCGGAACTGATGAGGGCGGCGCGGCGGATCCTCACCGAGATGCTGGCCGGGCGGAACGAGTTGCTGGCCGAGTTGCGGGATGCTGAGGTCGGCGCCGAGTGAGCACTCCTCTGCTGGGCCGGGCCTGGGGCCCGGTCCGTTCCCTGCTGCCTGGTCGCGCTGATCTGGCGGCGATGGGCCGCAATCCACGGCGGGATCTGCTGGCCGGGCTGACCGTGGCCATTGTGGCCCTGCCCCTTGCCCTGGGTTTCGGTGTCTCCTCGGGGCTGGGGGCGGAGGCCGGGCTGGCGACCGCGGTGGTCGCGGGCGCGCTGGCCGCGCTATTCGGTGGTTCGAACCTGCAGGTGTCCGGGCCGACCGGGGCGATGACCGTGGTCCTCGTACCGATCGTCGCGCAGTACGGGCCAGGCGGTGTGCTCACCGTCGGACTGATCGCGGGGCTGATGTTGGTCGCCCTCGCCGTGGCGCGGGCCGGTCGGTATATGCAGTACGTGCCCGCGCCGGTGGTGGAGGGCTTCACGCTCGGGATCGCCTGCGTCATCGGCCTACAGCAGGTGCCCAACGCGCTGGGTGTGGCCAAGCCGGAGGGTGACAAGGTCCTGGTGGTGGCCTGGCGTGCGGCCGAGACGTTCGTACGGCACCCCGACTGGACGGCCGTCGGCCTCGCGCTCGCCGTGGCCGCGATCATGCTGATCGGTGCCCGGTGGCGGCCGGCCGTCCCCTTCTCCATCGTCGCGGTGATCGCCGCGACTCTTGCTGCGCAGCTCTTCCACTTGGACGCTGCGAAGCCGATCGGTGACCTTCCGGCCGGCCTGCCCGCACCGTCGCTGTCCTTCCTCGACCCGGGTGCGTTCGGCTCCCTGCTCGCCCCGGCGGTGGCGGTGGCGGCGCTGGCCGCGTTGGAGTCGCTGCTGTCGGCGTCGGTGGCGGACGGCATGACCGTGGGGCAGAAGCACGATCCGGACAAGGAGCTGTTCGGGCAGGGCTTGGCAAACCTCGCCGCCCCGCTGTTCGGTGGCGTCCCGGCCACCGGAGCCATCGCCCGTACCGCCGTCAACGTGCGCACCGGCGCGGGCTCCCGGCTCGCCGCCCTCACACACGCCGCCGTCCTCGCCGTGATCGTCTTCGCGGCTGCGCCGCTGGTCTCCAAGATCCCGCTGGCTGCGCTGGCCGGTGTGCTGCTGGCGACCGCGGTCCGCATGGTCGAAGTCGGATCACTGCGGGCGATGGCGCGGGCAACCCGCTCGGATGCCGTCGTCCTGGTGCTGACCGCTGTGGCCACCCTCGCCCTGGATCTGGTGTACGCGGTGATCATCGGCCTGGTGGTGGCGGGCGCGCTGGCGCTGCGGGCAGTGGCCAAGCAGGCCCGGATGGAACAGGTCCCCTTCGCACCGCACCTGCCCGGTGAGGACCGCGAGGAGGAACACCCGCTGCTGGCCGAGCACATCGTCGCCTACCGGATGGACGGGCCGCTGTTCTTCGCCGGCGCCCACCGCTTCCTGCTGGAACTGTCCGAGGTCGCCGACGTACGGGTGGTGATCCTGCGCATGTCGCGGGTGACGACCATCGATGCCACCGGCGCGCTCGTCCTCAAGGACGCCGTAGAGAAACTGAACCGGCGCGGCATCATCGTGATGACCTCCGGCATACGGCCCGGCCAGCGTCAAGTCCTGGACTCCGTCGGCGCGTTGGACCTGCTGCGCCACGAGGGCCGGGAGTACGACACCACCCCCGAGGCCATCGCCGGCGCCTGCGCCCACCTGCAGTGCGCCGGAGTCCTCCCGATCCCCGCCCAGAAGGCCGCTCCCGTCCCCGTGATCACCGAGGAGTCCCCCCGATGACCACCCCACCCACCGCCGCGCGCCGCATGGTCGACATCTCCGGCGAGGAAGCCCTGTACCTTCTCGCAGGCGCCTCGCTGGGCCGGTTGGTGTACGAGCAGCGGGATGTGATCGCCGTTCGCCCGGCCGTGCATGTCCTGGAGTACGGGCGGCTCATCGTCCGCACGCCTGTCCCCGCGGCTACCCTGGCCGCCCGGGTCACCGTCACGTACCACGCCGATCAGATCAACCCGACAACGGGCACCGGCTGGGCAGTGAGTGCATCCGGACTTGCCGAGGTCGTCACCGACCCCGGCGAGACTGGCCACTACCGGCGCACCCTGTCGGGCTGGGTCCACGGCCCGCACGACACGCTGCTGCGTATCCATCCGCAGACCGTCAACGGCTACCGCTTCGCACACGCCGCCGGTCCCGCAAAGGCGCCGCCTGGCGCAGGAAGGCCCTCGTCCCGGTGACCGCCCAGCCCGTTGTCCTGCCGATGCGCTCTGTGCTCGTTGCGCCGAATGTTCCCGCCTCGGTCCGGCTGGCCCGCGAAACGGCCGAGCTGACCTATGCGGGCTGGCGCATCAGCCTCGGTCATCCCGTCCTTGGGCCGGCCTTGTTGGTGCTCAGCGAGCTGGTCACCAACAGCGTCCAGCACGCCGCTGAGTGCTCGCCCCAGATCACTGTCACCTACGCGGCAGGCGCCGACGTGCTGGCCTTCGCCGTCCACGACCGCGACCCCTACGCACCCGATCCGCTCAGTTTCCCCCAGAGCCCCGGAGGACTGGCCACCGTCGCCGAACTCACCGCCGAATGGGGCGGCACCTGGACGGTCCGGCCGGACGCGGACGGCGGCGGCAAGAGCGTATGGATCACCCTGCCGCTGTGACCTGGGCATCCTCTCGCTGTCCGGCTACCTCGGCCCGCAAGACACCGTCCGCTTCGCAGGTGCCATCTCCTGGGTGCTGGCACGCGGGGCCGGCCCGGTGGTCCTGGACGTGACCGCGCTTGAGGGGTGGACGGTGGCCGGCCAGGCCGCGATTGCCGAGGCCGCCCGGCAACTGGCCGCACACGGCAGGCCGTTGGAACTCGCCGCGATTCCCGCGGACGGCTCCCTCGTCCCCGATGAGACGTGCCCGGCGCTGCCGGTGCATCACAACCTGGACACTGCCCTGCTCGCCCGCCCCATCGCGGGGGCGTCGGGTACGCGGCAGCAGTGGCGTACCACCGGCTGGCCGACCGACGCCCTGATCAGCCACGGCTGGCCTGCGGGGCCGTAGGCCGCGGGGGCAGGGGGCCGAGGTGGGTGGCGACGCGGTCGCGCAGGAGCAGGTACTCGTTCCAGCGGCGGGGCAGCGGGCCGAGGGGCCGTTTGACGATGCGGGCCCCGGTGACGGTCTGACCGTCGGTGAACTGCTCCGAGGTGAGATCGAGTTCGATGCCGCTGGGCAGGCGGTTCCACCAGTGGTAGCCGGCCGGCTCTCCGGCATGGTGCACGTCGCCGAGCATGAGGTCGCCGCCGAAGAGGTCGTGGACCACGAGAGCGGTGATGTCGCAGTGCCCCCAGGCGGGGTTGCCCGGCTGCCAGTCGGCGACATCATCGGGCGAGCAGGTGTCGGCGGCCCAACTCGCGCGGAAGGCACGGTCGATACCGATCAGGCTCCACGGTGTCATGCTGTCCAGTGTGCCGGTGGGGACCGACATTCGTCCGCGTCCGCAGCACGCGGCTCCGCCGAACGCGACCAGTGGCCCGGCAGCGACTCCGGAGCATGTCACTGCCGGGCATGGCCTCCGCTCCTCTCCCCACGGAAGGAGGAGGTTCTCAGTCCTGGGGAGCGAGAGCGTCCAGGGCGGTGTGGAGGATCGGGCCGGCGCTGCGGGCCCGAACCCACACCATGGCGCCGGCGAAGCGGACAAGGGCTTCACCGCCGAGGTGGCCGGTCAACGTCAGGACCGTCACGTCGCGATGGGTGGTGTACTGCCAGTCCGGACTCATGCCCGTGCCCGACGGTTCGGTGCGGTGGCGACGACCTCGCGGCCGCCCCGGGCGAGATCCAGCCGGATCACTCGTTCGTGTCCGCAGCCGGGGCAGTGGCCCTGCGCGGCCAGGGCGGCAGCGTGGCAGGTCAGACCGCAGGCGGGCATTTGAGAAGAGTGGCGCCTGCGCCGCGCAGGGGCGTGATCCGCACGAAACTCCCTCCGAAGACTTCTGGAGTTGCTAACTTTAGCAATTCGCAAGGTCATGGACCCAGGCAAGTTGGGTGAGGATGGCCGTATGACGTTGACGAATGGGTGGACTCGATGCGCGGGAGAGCGGTCGCCACGGCCGTTGAGGACTGGCGGGAGGCAGGTCCGGTGAGCGCACCGCTGTATCAGCTCAAAGCGGAGTTCTTCAAGACCTTGGGGCACCCGGTACGCATTCGGGTACTGGAGCTGTTGAGCGAGCGTGAGCATGCGGTCTCGGAGATGCTGGCGCAGATGGATGTGGAGCCGGCGTTTCTGTCCCAGCAGCTCGCGGTTCTCAGGCGCGCCAATCTGGTCGTAACCCGTAGGGAGGGTTCGGCCGTCTATTACTCGTTGACCAGTCCTGATGTGGCGGAGCTGCTCAAGGTGGCGCGCACCATCCTGACCGGGGTGCTGACCGGGCAGGCCGAGCTGCTGGCGGACCTGCGGGCCAATACTGCGCAAGGCAAGCCGGGCCGCGCACCGTCGTAGCCCCTTGATCGGCGGCCGTTCCTCATGCGCATCCTGCGCCTGGGGGCAGGGAGGAGCGGCCGCTCCGCGCATCGTGAGGCGTTGGAATCCCTGACGTGCAGGAGTCTGTGATGAGCCTGCTGCGCAAGATCCGTGACACCGGGCGGGTGGCGGAGCCCGCTCCGCCACGGCCGCGGACCGCACCTCCAGCGGAACATGACCGAGCCGCTGCACCCACATCGCCGCACCCGAACTCCCCAAGTACGCGGGTGACTTGCTCGCCGCAGGCCGCCGCATCGCCCTGGTCGCCGCCCACCACGACACCGAGCAGGCCCCTGGCGGCCGGGCCGTTCGGGTGGTCTACCTCTTTACCTCCGGCCCGCCCGATGTCCGCACCGAACTCCACGTCCGCCTCGACGTCGACCGGCCCGAGCTGCCCACCCTCGCCCGCCTCTCCTTTCCCACCGGCCGGTTCGAACGCGAGATGCGCGACCTGCACGGCGTCGTCCCCCTGGACCACCCCCTGCCCCAGCGCCTGGTCCGCCACTTCCACCGGCCCAAAGGCTGGTACCCCATGCGCCCCGACGCCGGCCCCCACCGCCCTTCGCCAAACACAGCGAAAACAATCGGAATTCACAACGCCTCCCACTATTCTTCTTGCATGCCGAGACCCTTGGGTGATCTGGAAGACGTGGTAATGACGCGGATCTGGGAATGGAACCGCCCGGCCACCGTTCGAGAAGTTCTGGAGGATCTCCAGAAGGAACGGTCGATCGCCTACACCACCGTCATGACCGTATTGGACAACCTCCATCAGAAGGGCTGGGTCCGCCGCGAAGCCGAAGGCCGCGCCTATCGGTACAAGGCGGTCTCCACTCGCGCCGCCTACGCAGCCGCACTGATGAACGAAGCATGGTCCACCAGCGACAACCCCGCCGCCACACTCGTCGCCTTCTTCGGCATGATGTCACCGGAACAGCGACAAGCCCTCCGCGACGCCCTAAGGATGGCCCGGGCCGACGATTAGCGAGAACGAAGCCAAGGAAAAAATAGGGCGGTGCCCGAAAAATGACCACGGAATAGGCTCGAAAAATAGAGTCGCGAGCCGAGGTCGACGCCTTGCCCCGACTTGACCTGACCAGCGGCGTGAATTTCGCCCTCTGCGTCACTCGGCACCAGGCCGTTCTGGGGACCGTACAACAATCAGCCATCCCAGTCCGGAAGCAGCGGATACTCGCGTCGCGTCATGAACTCCAAGCTTTTGCTACCTTCCAAACGTTGGCCTGAGCTGGTTCTTCGCAAGATCGGCGGACCCAGGGGTTCAAGGCACGACTGTGAGCTCGTCGCCGTTGGGTCGCCATGCCGGCGCGGGTCCGGTGCGGACCAGTCGATACCCGGTGACGATGTCAGAGCTGATGCGCACGATCTGGTCCATGCCACCGCCACCGTCGACCCACCGAGTCAACAGGTCCCGTTAGCGGGCCAGTTCCGCAGGGTCACTCACCAAACTCGCCGTACCGGTAACGCCCCGCACCAGCCGGTCCGGGTGGCCGGGGCGATCTCGTCGGCCTCATACGCGACAACACCGCAGCCCGCGTCCGATCCCACCGGGGACAGGCTCTTGCGGCTACGGGTCACCACCACCCAGCCGTCGTCAACGAGATGATGGACCAGACCGATGGCGGGCAGCGTCTGATGGGAGAAGACCACATGCCCCGCCGCGACCCCGGCCAGCCTGTCCAGGCACTGCGCACGCGAAAGCTCAATCCTGCGCGCAGGTCCGGTTGGCCTGGCGCTCACGAGGACTCACCAGGGAGGTCCAAAGGCTGCGTGCTGCGACGTATGCAGTCGCGCGCTCGGAGAGTCTCAGTCGCGATGCTTCGGCTGCGGGCATAGGTGATCAAATGCGCTGTGGCGTCTTGGGCATGGGACGCCGAGCCGTCCCAGACCACCAGTACTTGACGGCTGGAACAAACGAGACGTTCATCGGCGCTCCTACATGCGCTCCGATCCACCGGGTCGTACGGAACCAGGCGCACATGCGCGGCGAGGAACAACAACTCCCCGGCCGCCGCCCGGTCAGGGGCCGGGAGCAGCGCGGGCACCGAGCCCTGCGAAGGCAGTACGACCACCAGCGGCAGACCGGCCTTGCGCGCGGCCCGCCCGGCCACAACCGGCAGTCCCCGACCGGCCCGCACCAAGACCATCGAACCCGGCTGGGCCAGACGTTCGAGGCTGTCGCCCAGCTCGGCCTCCAACGGCTTCCACGTCTGCGGGGTGAGGTCCGTGTGACCCACGACAGCGATCACCGTCCTGCGCCTTCCCTTCTCCAGCATGATTGGGCTCGGCCACCTACTTGCCGGCGTGACTACCGAGGTAAAACAGGAGCGCCAGAAAACCGAGCAGGAGGTGACTGCCGGCGATGTAGATGAACACCCGCCAAGACGCACCCCGCTCCTTCCGCTCTTCGGACATCCCACCGCCGAAGGACGGTTCGGGTATCGAGTGATCGTTGGCCTGGTTGTCAGGCATGGCTGCTCTCCTGGGGTGTTGGATATCAGGGCCCGGTGATCCAGTAACGGGTTGTATCCGGACCGGCGGCCCCGTCTGTCCGGCCCACCGTGACCAGCATGGTGACCTCGTCGAGCTCCGCCTCAGGCGACGGACAGTCTTCGTCCGCACGCAGGTACGTGACCGCACAGCGCAGGAAACAAGCCTCTTTCCACCATGGCTCACCGGGCATCGGCATCGGGGATGAGGAAACGGGCCAGGACGTCCTTGCCGTGGCCGGCCCAGTCGGGCTCGACGGTGAGTGTGCCGTTGAACCACGCGGTCAGCTCGGCAATGGTCCGCAGCCCCACGCCCACCGCATCGCCTTCCACTTTCGGGATCCGAGGGTCTCGGTCGGCCACACCGATCACGAGCTGCCCGGCACCGACCGTGACCCCCCCATCCGCCGAGGGCGACCGGTCCGCAGCGTGACGCAGCACATTGGCCACCAGCTCGCTGACCACCAGCAGCGCCACGTCCGAAAGCAACGACTTCGGGGCGATACCGAACTCGGCAAGCCTCGCGTCCGCCTCCCGCCGAGCCATGCGCACCGCACCGGGCTCGACGGCCACGGTGAACACATGCCGCCGCACCTGCGGCAACGTGTGCTCGCAGGCAGCGGTGGGCGAGATCTCCTGCCGCCGCGGCAGGAAGCGACCCACCCACCTCACGACGCCCCCTCCCCCACACCCGCGCCAGACTCCCTCAGCTGGGCGAGAAGGTCCTGCTGTCCGGCCAGCAGCTCCACGAGGATCCGCCGCGCCGCCCCCAACAGCTCCGCCACATCCCCACCCGCCAGCTCATACACCACGGTCGTACCGCCGCGCGTCGCGGACACGATCCCCGCCCGGCGCAACACCGCCAGCTGCTGCGAAAGGCTGGACGGCTCGATCTCGATCGCCGCCAGCAGGTCGCGCACCGGCATCGCCCCGTCCTGCAGCAACTCCAGCACCCTGATACGCACCGGATGCCCCAGCATCCGAAACAACTCCGCCTTCGCCTGATACAGCGGAACCCGCACCCCGTTCACGCCGCGCCCCCGTTCTCGCCCTCCGAAGCGACACCGAGATCCACGCCGAGATCCACGCCGAGGTCGCGCGCTATCCGCAGTGCGTCTTCGAGCTCGCCCTCGGCCACGGCCGCCTCGTACGTGTCCTCGGCCTCGTATGCCTCCGCGACCGCGGCCCGCGCCCGACGTACCCGCTCCAGCACTGCTTCGGTGAAGCCGCCCACCCAAACCTCCACACGCAACCGGTTCACTGTTACGACAACTAGCGAATTGAAGAACTCTGCAAGTCTAGGCCGTGGTCCCCCGCGCGGGACACATCCGGGGACCTCTTCGCAGCGGAAGTCGACACGGGCACCGCCTGCGGATCTTCGGGAGTGCCGTGACGACCCGACCGCCGTTCTCGACAACGACCTGACCCTGCCCTGACGGCCAACTGCCGCCCACACCATGAAGAGACAGCCAGCGTCAGCGGAGCTTCGCCTACCCCCACACCGGCGGGGCGGCGCGCTGGGGAACCTCGCGCTGATCGGCGGCCGTGGGCCACGGTGTAGATCACCGGGCAGGGCGGGTTCCGGGGGATGCCGGGCTCGGCTGCGCCCATGACCGGTCCCCGTCTACGAACCGTCGGCGGTCGGCATGGCATGAGGTCGCTGGAGGGGCGCCGCCCGTAGACGTGCTGCGTGCGGGCCGGCTCTCGCCGGTACCGTCGACGTGCTTCAGCTTCGCACAGGCCGCCGCAAGGTCGCGCGCGGCGGCGCGCTCGCCCAGGTCCTCGACACCCACCGGTGCGACACCAAGATCCTCATCCGTACCGATCTACCCGCTCGTGAAGGAGCCGGCCGCCGGCGATCGAGTGGCGCGGACAGTACGCCTCCAAGATCCTTCACAGCCCGTCGGTCGAGCTCTTCTGCGGCTGACCGACGTCGGTGCCGGGCCTGCTGCCAGGAGGCCCGGCACCACCCGGCGTCTAGGGAGTACCGATGCGCACGACTCCGATGGACTCCGGTTCCGGCTCCAGCCCTTCGAGATCATCGTCAGCGTCTTCGAAGCGTCGCACGGCCTCGGCGACCTCATGGTCGCTGGATTCGACGCAGAATTCGTTACCCTCCGGGTCAGCCAGCACCACCACCGCCAGGCCGCAACTCCGGTTCGTCCACCGCTTCTCGATGACTTTCGCGCCCAGGGCAGTGAGCCGGGCAACCTCGACTTCCA